>CAXXSM010000132.1:0-299101 GCA_963663405.2 bacterium
GCTGAAGAACAGGAATCGCAGCAGAACTAAAATCAGTATGACGAGAACGCCTACAACGGAATAGAAGATGTAGGGATTCGTACGGACAAAAATCCGGAGATCCACGGACGCGGGGCTAGGATCAATGTTCCCCGCTGCGTCGATCGCGCGAACTTCTACGATGTAACCCCAAGCGTAAAAGGGTAAGTTTTTATCCCAGATCCACTGGGAGCCCGAATTATGGTTGAACGAAATCCAATCGCCGTCGGCGATACGGTATTCATATTTCGATGGTGGTTCGTTTCGCGTTGAATCTGTCAAAGGTGGATCGCTCGCTTCTAAACTCAATACGGCGAATTTCCCTGAATAGGTCTTAGTGAAAGACGCGCTTGTATCGGGGGGAGTGCGATCGACTTTCCAGCGATGGGTGAATCGGGGAGTTTCGTCACCGGAAGCGTCGCGGCCCCAGATGACGATATCGTATTTGCCTTCCTCTAAATCCGTGAATTCCAAGTTGCTGATATCCTCACATTGCTGAGCGGCCGCCCCATTCAATGAATAGTAACAGGTCAGTTCAACCGGTTGACCTTTGTCGTCTTTGGAGGACATCGAGAATGAGATGGTCTTCGCATTTGTGTTCAGTTCAGGAGCGCTTTCCATGATCAATTCCAAGCCGACTTTGATAAGGACCGGGCATTCATCAGGAGTGGGATCTTCGTTGCCTCGTGTATCGCGCATTTTGATACGGAGGATATGCCGTCCATTGGGTAAATCGGTGAATGTGTGATCCAGGCCCTTCACAAAGGGGCTCCAGGCGCCGTCATCAATTTGGGCGGAATAGGTAAGTTCTGAAGCCGGGTCGGAATTGTCTTCGCCCGTAAAAACAACTGTGACATTACGGGTATTGAGTTCTTCATCCGGCGCAGGCGCTTTAGTGATGGTTGTATTGGGGGCGGCTTTAAACGTATGGAATTCAAATTCCGAGAATGGGTCCTGGATATTTCCCGCCACATCTTCCGCCCGGAGACGGAATGTATATTCTCCATCCTTGGGGGTTTTGATCGTTGTGGTTGTCTCGGACTGTGGTTTTGACCATGAGTTGTCGCCGATTGCGAAGGAATATCGCAGGCGGTTGGTATCGGATATATTGTCGGCGCCTTTCCAGCTAAACGTGATCCGGCTTTCCACGACGCCGGGATTGACGGGTTGCGTCACTTGCGATGTGGGTGGAACATTGTCGGTCCGGATATAAGCGAGCCAGCTTTCTTCCTGCTGCCCGGCTTCCCAGACAGTGTGGAATACGCCATCGGCATAAGCAAGCCGGGGAAGCGAGCGAACGTAATGCGCGGGGGAAAGTTCAACCAACTGGTTTGACGTCCCTTTACGGAAATTGACGGAGACCGGCTGGAAAGGTTTATAATCGATGGCGATGGCGTTCCGTTCCCCATTGACGATCAATAGGTCGTACACCATATTGGGATCGAAATATTCACGATCCTGGAAATACGGCGACCACGATTGACCCATGTCCTGGGTTTGGAACGACCGGATTTGTTCGTTTTCATTGACGGTCACATAAATATTGTTTTGAATCGGACCATAAATGGACAAGATGTATGGCAGCCGTTGGGAGAATAGATCCGCCGCCGCAATCGAGATGGCATGGGAAAACGATCCGGCGCTGGGATTGTATGTGGACGATTTTAACGAGGTGCGGACCTGCCGCCTTTGTTCCGCCACTGTCCCGGTTGTGATCTTCGTTGTATAAAGCTGTTCCATCGATTCCGGGGAATAATCCACACCGGTTTTCGCGCCCATCTTCCCCAACGTTTCCTTCAAAGGCGTCTCTATCCAAAATAGAATCGCTCTATTATTCACGTTGAGAAACCGGGGATAGAATGTGTCATCACCGGTAGGATTGATGTGACGGGGTTTAGTCCAGGTTTTCCCCTCATCGTCGCTCTCGACTGCGACTAGTTGGTAGGCGGTTAGGTTCCGCACCTCCATTTTGGCTGACCAGACGATAATCACTCTTGATCCAACGATCGTAATAGCGGGGGAGTGACAAACCCGGTATTCCGGACCCAATTCAACCGGTTCGCTCCATGTGGCGCCTCGATCGCGGGAGACGATCAGTTTCATCGTCTGTTGACGGTAGACGATATACACATTATCATCCTGCGCGGCTATGGCGGGATAAGCGACCCGGTTATCCAGGGTATTGGCGCGGAGAAGGGTTTTTTCTTCACACCATCCTTTGGTCTGCCCAAACGCGGTTGGAGCGGAGAATACAAGCGGCAAAATAAAGAGAAGAGAGATTATACACCATGAGCGATTTTGGAAACGTTTCATTCATTTACTCCATTTCACTGGAAACTGTCTATAGTACACGGCGCCAAATAGAATTCGGCTAAACAAATTAAATTATGTATATAGAATCCCTATCAACACCGGTATTTTTGAATTATGTTTCGTTTGACTTTTTCCCATTTCGCTGTAATTACAAATCATGATAGTCAATATCATATCAGTTACAGAAGGGAAACGATTTCCACCAGACGAAACAGATGTCTATTTTTGTATTAAAGTCATCCTGCACGAATTTTGTAAAGTCAGTAATTCAGGTATCTCCTCTGGGCCGTTTCGTCCTTGCTGGGTCCTTCTGTTTATTCAAATCCAACCGTGAAAGGATAGCAGGACTTGCGAGAGAATGGAAAGGGGATAAAAAAAGGAACCGTTGTTCCACCCGGTGGGGCGGCGTCCAGTATTGAACAAGGAAATCACGGATCGTTGGGCCTGAAAATAAATGAATACTAAATACACGAATCTCTTACCATTCCGTTCACCGCGTTACATTCGGACGTATACTCAAGTATAGTGCAATTTGATGGAATTGTCAGCTCATGGAGTCCTTGGCCGCGGCGCCGCATAAATCCATAATCGCCCGTTCCAGCGCAAAATTGATATCCAGTTTATTTCCTTTGATGTCTTCATCGGCCTGCTGAAGGCGGGAGACACCGTCCCGGAGGGCTTCGATTGTGAAGCGTTTACTCTCTCTCATTTTGAGATCCAATCCCCATCCACGCATTCCTGTTCGCTTTTCCCATTCCGAGGGGGGAACTTTTTCGGTGGTGAGGGCTTTGCATTGCAATAAATCGCGAAAGAGTTTCGAAAGCTGTCCGACAATTTCCTGCGGCGCTTTACCGAGTTCAATCGATTGACCCAACGCGAGCAACGCCTTTTCCGCATCTTTCGCGGCGACGGAATTGGAGACCGCCCAGATATCTTCTTCAATCTCTTTTTGGATTAAGAGACGACAGTCTTCAATCGTGACCGTCTGGCCTTCTTTCGCCCATAAAAGCAATTTCTGCGTTTCACGCTGGGCGGCTTCCGCGTTATCTCCACAGCATTCCAAGATGTATTCAAACGCGTTGTTTTTCAGTGTTACGTTTTGTTGCTCACACCGGCGGAGAATCGCTTTACGAATCTCGGCGGGAGTGGTTTTTTTTAGCTCGGCGATTCGCTTTTTCCCCAGCGCGGTTTCGATGGGTTTAGGGATATCGCTTTTGGCTTCACAGAACATGATTAAGGGAGTGGAGCCTCTCGGTTTATTGATAAAATCGGCGAGTGAGCTGAATGGGTCCGTTTTTTTCTTCCGGCTATTCGTGGTGGATTGGGCGCTTTTTGCGCGGGCCGGTTTTTTGATTCGTTTAATGACGACAATTTTATTTGAGGAGAAAAGGGAGAGCGATAGCAGTTCTTCTATTGCTTGGGGTATTTCCCCCGCGCCGGCGTCGAAATCCTTTCGCTCGATTTCTTCATCCCCGAATTGTTCTTTGCGGATTTTCTGGATGACACGTTCCATTTGAAGCGTGTCTCCACCATGATAGAGGATAATAGGTTGTTTTTCGGGAGCCATTAAAACCAATCGATCGCGTCATCCAACCAGAACGCGCATTCAATAACGGAATTACCAATCTTCCAGCAGGGCGCTTAATACCGCTTCCGAAAGAGACGCGACGACGTCGCGGCCACGGCTATCGCTGATTTCATTGCTGAGGATGAAGACGCCGGTATTGCTGAATGGACGGTCTTTAAAGATCGGTTCGCCGCTGGCGGTATCGAGCGCGTCGACAAGGATTTCTATATTCATATTGTATCCCACCGCCCGGTCGATATCCGTGTAGGCGAAGGGGAAGACGTCGACTTTGGAGATCCGCGTTCTTAATTCGATATCGGCGGCGGATTTCCCCACCACGCGCAGGCGTCCATCTCGCTGGAACGCGGTGATCATGCCATGCGTCAATTTTTCTCCCAATCCGGTTTCCGTCGTCTCATTTTTGACCGTAGGGATATGTATCGTCTGGTAATTCTCACTCAACGTCCGGGGCGAATGCGCGCTGCAGGAGAGCAGCGTGAGAGCGATCGGCAGAATAGCGGCCCAGAGAAACAGTGAATTGAAATGGATGAGTTTTTTCATAATGTATCTGGAACTGGATCCTAGTCGTTAACGGTAAACGGATTCCCGTTGGGATTCCATTCCTTCCGGCGCCTCGTGCGGCGTCTTCGATAGTGTAGTGTGATTTCGATTTTTTGGAATAGCCGGTCATCCCTATTGAGAGAACGGAGATTCTATTACGAATGAATAATGGATTCTCTCTACGATTAAAAATCCCCAACCACATCAACCTTCCATTCTTTATCGAATAATCCGCCCCAGGCGGGTTTTCCATCGTTGGAAAAAACAATGAAATCCCCTGAGCTTCCCCCCTCCAGATCCCGGCTGGCCGAGGAGTTGGCGCGCAGCGCTTTCAAACCTTCGCGTGTTGCGGCGGTGTAAATCGCTATGTACCGTTTAGGATTTTCGGGATTGGGGTAGATTATCGAGAGCGCTTGATTGGGTTTAATGATCCGTCCGGCGAATTCGATTTCTTCTCCATTTACTTGAAATGGAAGTTGGTTGAGATGCTTTTGCAAATAGGCCGATCCGTGGATGGTTGAATATAAGATAATATTGTATTGATCTTGTAACGGCGCGAGATCCTCTTCCGGAAGCAGAGCCCATCGCTCGTCCGCGATAGACGCGGGCATAGAATGAATCATCGCCAATTGTCTGCACTCAGCGGTTTCCTCTTCCGAACCGGCGGTTCCATACGAAAAGACCTGCCGTGACAGGCGGGCTTCATGAATCCCCGCGTTTCCCGGCAGTAAGGGGGGCGTATAATCGCCGCCGCCTTTTTCCCATTTTCCATTTTGATGGATGAAATGCAGTTCCTTCCCCGTTTGGGAGCCTTCTAAAACGGCGCCTCCATCAATAACGACTCGCAGCGGATCGCCGTTCGGTATCCATTTTTCAGGAACAGATACGCTGAGCCGCGCGGTGTTCTCTGTTTTGATGGAGACGGTATTCTCATCAATCTCCGCATTGACCTGGGCGAATTGACGGATGCGTTCGGGTTCCTGAATGGCGATCCAATACGCGCCGCCGCCATAGGGGGAGCCTGTTTTAAAGATCACTTTTTTAGGCGCGGGATCGCGTTTAAATTGAGCGAACCAATCAAAAATCCGCGCGTTCTCATACGCGGGTACCCAGGCGGCGTGATCGACGCCTGGATACATCTCCAATTCGGTGTTGTATCCCAGTTCTTTCAAACGGGCGTGCAACGCCACGGAGCCTTTCGGGGGAACGACGGGATCCGCGTCGCCGTGCATGATTTTGACGGGTACGTGCAGAAGGTTTTCCGCGACATCATGTGTGGATGACATGGATTCCAAACGGCGCTGGAAATCGGGGATTTTCTCATCTTCCGAACGCCATAATCCAGGCGAGAAAAATCCACACACCGGCGCGGCTGCGGCAAAGCGGTCTGGATGGCGGAATCCAATTTTTGATGTGCCCGCGCCTCCCATGGAGAGGCCTGTAACATAAACCCGGTCCGGATCGACGTTGAAGAGAAGATTCATTTCATCCATCACCCGCCAGACATCCTTTTCGGCGAAACCTTCATACGACATGGTTTCATAGCCGTTGGGCGCCACGATCAGATAGGGCACATCCGGCAGTGGGGGCATGAATTGTTTGGCGTCGGGATCGTTTTCACCTCGCCGGTTCGAGTGTCCCAAGACACGCCGCAGGGCCAAGTGATGATTCGACCAGGCGCCATGCAGCATCAGAACCAATGGCCAGGCTTTTTCCGCATCGTACGCTTTTGGCTTATAGACAGAATAGAGCTGCATCTCACCGTTCTCTTCCGACCGGTAGCCGCGCAGCTGATAGCCGTTTGTATCTGTGAGTGGATCTTTTTTATTCTCGATCGCCTGCGCCGCTTTTCGCAAGGCGGTCAGCCGGCGTAGTAATTCCATGACGTGATTGCCGTTCGCGGTTTTCATTCGTTCCAAGAGGTCTTCCGCGTAGGCTAAACCCGCCCATATGTTTCTGAGTTCCTTTGAATTAGGCGCGGCGTTTCTCTCCATCGCTTCGATCCGGCCGATGTAATGAAGGACCTGATCGTAGAAATCCGGTAACAGAACGATCGATTCCTCCGCCACGGGAATCCACCGGCCGTGCCGGTCCGCTTCGAGAATGACGCGCATTCTTCCTTTGAGCGATCCGGGAACGCGGATCCCTTTTGTGACGAACGATTCCGAAATCTGGAGAATTTCCTGAACCTGAAGGTCTCCTTCCGGGGTTGTGACGGAAAGGCGCAAGGTTGTTAACAAGGGTTCATAAACCTGCGCGGTGACAGAAAACGAGCGGCCTTCCGTGAGCACGGCGGGCTGAACGCTTAATAACGCGGTTTTTCGATGAATCTTCGCGCCTTGCGCAAAAACAATTTGTTCCATGACGATACCTAAAAGAACAGCGAGAATAAGTGAAACGCGGATACGGTTGAACGTGGACTGGCTCACGTGTTTCATCTTTCTATACCTTCTGTTTTATTATAGTTGGCGGCGGCGGAAATGAGTTCCCACCGAACGCGCCACCGTTTTTTCTCTTTGAATCGTTGTGTGGATTTCTGTTAGTATTAAAAATCAAAATACGCGCTTATGCCGACATAGTCCCCATCTTCCTGTATGAACGGCCATTGTAAATTATTTCCATTGTAATATTCGAGAAGCAACCGGAGGGTGCGGTTACGAAACGGCCAATCGGAGATCTCGATGCCCGCGGCGTAGCGTTGAAAGACTTGCCATTCGGATTCCTTCGTCTGCCGCAGGTGAATCCCGGCGATAGGGTGTACGGTCCATTTTTTCCAAGGGGTGAATTCTAGGCCATAGATGAATTCCCAGGGTTCGGTGTTGCGTTTCGTGTCAAATAGATAGACGCTCCCCCAATAGACGCGCCACCAGGGTTGTTCGTAAGAGAGGGTCAGATCGATCAAATTATCATCGAGCGGCCTAACTCCAAGATTCGGATCAAATAGGATGCCGGGGTTCCGGGCCAGGTAATCGTCTCCATAATGCGAACTGCGATGCATGAAGCGAAGCCGTGAGGAAAAATCATGGTAACGGTAAATAACGGGTGTCCCCACTTGAAAATCGACGTTCATCAAATCCGAACTTCTCACGTCCAGATCGAAATAGGCGAAGACGGCCGCTTCCAAGTCGATTTGGATTTGATGCCCTTCCGCAAAGACATCATTCCAGCGGTAGAAACCAAAGACCTCACCGAAACTGACCGCCGCGATACCGCGCTCTTCTTCCAGATCGTATCGATAGGCGGCGGAGAATCTCGATTCGAGAGGATCGGCCATCAGTGGGGTGAAAAGATCGTTTGCGGGGAACGCGCCGCTGTAATCTTCAGCGTTCCGGTTAATCACCTTTTGTTCCTTGGTTGGTTCTTTTGGCAGGGCGCTTACTATTTCCTCTTCCCATTCCACCTGTTCGATTCCTTGGATTTGCAACAGCCGTTCCGTTATCTTGGTTCGTAATTGCTTGTCTTCTGGAACGTTTCGCAAATAGACGGTTCCCTGCCGGACTTCGATCTCCACGGAAGGCATATCATACGAGGTCTCGATCAACGCGGTGACATAGCCTTCAAGAAATTCACCGCTTCGCTCCGCGCCGGCGCTTTCTACAATCGGCGCGGTGGTAAAAAGGCAGAGGAGAAAAGCTACTTGAGTATAGAAGAAGAGATTCTTTTGTAATGCGAAATTCCAGATCATCGCATGGTTTCCTTTTCCTGCAGCAGCTTACTACAACAGCTTTATACAACAGCGTATTAACGCAGTTCAATTTGCTTTTCTATCAATCCACCCTTGACCGAGTCCACGAGTATAGACGCGGGGCCATTTCCTTTTGCGAAAAACTGTACGCGGACCGAGTCTTCGCCACGGATTGTAACCAACTGTAAACGGTGAGGCCGTGTGTTGATGGGATCGACATGGTTGAAATACTTATCCATCACGAATCCGGCGCTTAAGACATTCACATTTTCCCCTTTCAGAATCAGGAGGTCGGGAGTGGAAATATTGTGTTTTAAATCCTGCTCCGTTCGTGTGGGAATCATCCCGTTGTTGCGCACTTCGACTCCGATTTTGTATAAATCATCATTCATTTTTTCAATGAGAATTTCACCAAATTCGAGGTTCGGCATCGATTCCGCATGATAGAGTGTGAAAGCCATATTGCGGTGGCATTCTTCTTCTAACAGGAAGGAGGGAGGCACGCGCATGATCTCTTTGGAGACACCGCCGATCTCAATCATTCCATACGTAGGGTGATCAAATTCTTTCCACTTGGTCACGCCTTGGTCTTGAAGCAGGTAGCGTATAAATTCAGCGCGGTCTGTTTCCCCTCTGGCCTCCGATCGATACATGTTTTGCATTGTCCAAAGTTCATTCGTAAAAGTAAGAATGCCGCGTCCTCCGTAAAACCAATCAATTTCCCCTCCCCAAACCGTGTAGAGGTCGTCCCAAAGTAACAAAGAGCGGTAGAAGGGTATCATCCGCTCTCCTTTTTGAGCGATGTTTTGCAATATGCGATCGTCGGAATAATGGGCTTCACCGCCTTTCCTGCCAGGCCCGCGAAGGATCATCCCGCCGGCGTTGTGGTATGATTGAGCGGCGGCGATGTTAGGATGCGCCAGGACGAATTGAGCGACCGCGCGGGAATTCGGCAGCGAGAAGGGGAAATCGTTCGCCCCGTATTGAATATAATTGGGCTGCCAGTCGTATCCCCAGTTTCGGTTGGAATCGTATCCGCCGGGACCGTCTTCATTGATTTCTCCATCGCCATCGTTGTCGACGCCTTCTGAGCCGAGGAGGGTATATTCGCCCCGCTCATCGGAAGGTACGCGGATCATGAGGTATTCCGGATAGTCTGGATTCGGTTTCCAACGGCCATTGGGATCTTTGATCCGCATCATGGTGATCGAGCCGTCTCCGTCTAGATCATCGTATCCGTCTTCATCAATGAGACCGTCGCGATCGTTATCCAGCGGCTTTTTTCCGGACCGGGAACTATGGGCTGTATTGGCGGCATGAAACCAGTAATCCCGCCCATCAGGATTGATGGTGGGAATCAGGTAAAAGACTTTTTCATCTAAGAGAGTCGTGATTCGTTCATTCTTTCCGTAGGATTCACAGAGATACCATGCCGTATAAGCGACCACTTCTCCCGCTTGGACTTCGTTGCCGTGAATGTTGCCGTCGATATACATGCCCGGTTTGCGGTCGGGATCGCCGCAATTCCGGTTTGTCACTTCGAGACACCAGATTTCTCGTTCTTCATACGACTGTCCTATGGAGTAAAGGCGCGTTAAATCCGGATGCGCGGTGGCGAGTTTTTTAAGAAGATCCGCCATCCCTGCGCAATCGTGAAAGCGGTTCCATGAGACATCGACTTTCCGTTCGGCGGGCGCGCCCAAGGCTCGATAGAACTGCGTTTCCGTATCCTTCGTTATCCCCTGTGGAACGAGGAGGCCGCATCCAAAAATGACTGTGAATAGTGTTTTCAATATGTTCCCTCTCATGACCGTCCTCCTTCCTCGTTTAATTCAATGACGCATTCGGCCCGTCCCGCAAGGGCGGAGATGACTTCCAATTTGACTTGGGCGCCCGGTTTGGCTTTGATAAGGTAATGCGTTTCGGTTGCAGCGCCGCCTTCTAAGGGACCAAGGATCGTCCGCTTGCGTCCGGCGAGGATCGACTCATTCGGAAGATCGATTTCGAGACGGGTGGGGAGGATCTCCCGCGTCCGCTCTTCATGCGCGAGGACGGTGGGTAAATAGCCATCGTTTTTCACATACGCCCGGATATCATACACACCGGCGCCGAGGTGTTTGACTTTGACATCTTCGATGACGATTTTGGGATGTTTTCCCGCCAGTTGAATGAGAAATTCTGTCTCTTTCGCTTTTAGATCCGGTAGAAGATTTAACGGCGGAACTTTCTTTGCATAAGGGAAGAAACCGCCGATTTCCACTTTCTGGCCTGGAAAGTCTGGATGTTCGATCTCTTGCCGCCAGGGTAGGAATGAATCGAGTAAACCTTCGGGGCGTTCCTCCAGCCATTTCAAATAGTCCCGCTCCGTTTTCGCCCGATCATCTTCGTCTTTTTTCTTCTCATCTTTTTTCTCTTCCGTGTCTTTGTTCTTCTTCGATTCGTCCTCGGTATCTTTTTCGTCCTCGTTCTCTTCGTCCTTCTCTTTTTTCTTTAAGGCGAGGGCGATTTCGGGACTCCAAACGGGGGCGCTGAGAGAGAGGCGGCCCCGGTGGAAATACATCCAGTTGGAAAACGATCCTGGTGTGGGATCGGTTTGAATCTCTTTCCCGATCTCCAGGATTTCGCGATAGTCCTTCCCCAATTGTTCATAGTATTTTGCGTCTTCAGTTCGGATTTTCGTCTGGGCGTCCCGGTCTTTTGAACGATCGCCGGATTCGGGTTTTTTCAACAGATTACTTTGACTTTCAAATGTAAACACAATCCCGATATGGGGATGGGAGACCACGAATTCCGCGAGCGCCCGCGTCTCATTTTCACTCATTTGATGAATCCCCGCTTGTGGATCGAACCAGGGGTAATCGAACGGGAAGTTCTTGTTAAAATTGACGCCTTCAATACCGTCTTCATTGATTTTTTCATCCCCATCGTTGTCTTTGCCTTCAGTTATCAGGAGCCATTTCCCTTGTTCACCTTTAATTGGGTCCGCTTCGACAAGGATACGGTTATCATCGGGATGGGAGATGTATTTGCCTTTCGGATCTTCGATCCGTATCCAGGAGATGATCCCATCGTGGTTGAGATCGTCCGGACCGTCTTCATCGATCAAACCGTCGTTGTCATTATCGAACGGTTTAAGATTAGCGCTGGTTTCGAATTGGGGCGTTTCATAATACCGTTTCGCGCTGTCCGGATTCAGGCAGGGAATGATATAGATCGATGTGGTTTCCAGCAGCGGACGGATTTCTTCAGACTCATTTCGCTCGCAGAGTGATTCGGCGAAGGCCATCGCGGCTTCCATTCCCGGCAGGTCATCGCCTTCGATCCCGGCGACAACCAGCATGGCGGGATTCTGAAGCCGGACGCTCTCGTCTCCAAAACCAATGTCCAACAACCATACATTTCTCCCTTGCGTTGATTTCGCTAGAGTGGAGAGACGGACAAAATCGGGATGTTCGCGCGCGAGAGACTGGATGGACGCGGAGAGTTCTTCACAGGTGGATATTTTGTTAGGATCGGGGGCAAATGGATTCGATTCTGATGAATCCGCGGCGGAAACATGACTTGACAGCCATAAACTGATTCCGAGTGAAAGATAGAAAATACGGGTGAGATGAATCACGAAATTACTCCGTTCAGTGAGTTGGGAACTCCCGGTCAGACCTATTGAAACGTGATTATGAATCGGGATAGCGCCGGGAAAAGTCCATGCATTCTACCATACAGTAAAGACCGGAGCAATTCCCCTGCGGCTTGCATAAATGGGAAGATCGTGTTAGAAATGTGTTCGGTTTTAATCCTTTTGAAGACGAATCGTCTACTGTTTTTGTATATCACGCCGGATATATGTTTCCCTTCCATGTGAGGGAAGGGAATTGGGAATCGAGAACGAAAACACCATACACCTCACAGGAGGTTCTTTTCATGCCAGATCTTTCAAATTCAAATAATCTTCCTGAACGAGAATATTGGGGAACCAAAATTGGAGTTATTCTTGCGGTGGCGGGCAGCGCTGTAGGATTGGGGAATTTTTTACGGTTTCCAGGAATCGCGATCCAGAACGGCGGGGGGGCTTTCATGGTCCCCTATTTTCTTGCGTTTCTTCTGCTGGGGATTCCGGTTTGCTGGGCGGAATGGATTATGGGCCGCCGGGGGGGGCGGCTTTCCGGTCTTTCTTCTTCACCCGGTTTGTTTGGCGTATTGACGAAGGGGAAAAAGATCCGCTATTTAGGCGCGCTGGGATTGTTTGTCCCCGTCGTGATTTATATGTATTACGTCTATGTCGAATCCTGGTGTCTTGCGTATACCTGGTTTTCATTGAGCGGCGCGTTGAATTTAAAGGATGTAGCGGGGGAAGATATCTACACGCAGTTTTACCAGGAATTCATCGGCAGCTATAAAGGCGAGCCTCTCTTCTTTTCAACGATCGCGTTTGGGTATACGTGCTTTATGATTACCTTCGCCTTTAATTTCTACTTGATCTACCGGGGGCTGTCCCGTGGGATCGAGAAATTCTGCCGTGTGGCGATGCCATTATTGGTTGTGATGGCGATGATTCTGGTCTTGCGGGTTGTGACGCTGGGCGCGCCGAATCCGGATCTGCCCGAACAGAGTTTCATCAATGGATTGGGGTATATGTGGAATCCCCATTGGGAGCAGCTCCAAGATCCCAAGGTCTGGTTGAACGCCTGTGGGCAGATTTTCTTCTCGCTTTCGGTTGGATTTGGAATCATTGTCACATACGCCAGTTATTTGACAAAGAAAGACGATGTGGTGTTGTCCGGCCTATCCGCCAGCGCGACCAATGAATTCTGTGAGGTGTGTTTGGGTGGTTTGATTGTCATTCCCGCCGCGATGATCTTTTTAGGCGCCTCGCAGATGGAAACCGTCGCAAACGCGGGAACCTTCAGCATGGGTTTTGTCGTCATGCCGAACATTTTCGATCTAATGCCCGCAGGGCAATGGTTCAGCGCCTGTTTCTATTTCCTTCTCTTCTTGGCGGGAGTGACCTCATCGCTGTCGATGCTGCAACCGGCGATCGCCTTCTTTGAAGAAGGCTTTGGATTGAACCGTCGGACCTCCGTCACGCTTCTTTTCTTTCTCACGTTTATGGGCTCCAACGCTGTCATCCTCTCACCGGGCACAACGGTGATGGATACCGTCGACAATTACGCCTCCAATATCGGGATTCCGTTATTGGCGTTGTTCGAGGTGATTGTCTTTATTTTCGTATTGAAGGTAGCGAATGGAATTAAGGAGGCGTCGTATGGGGCTGATATGAAAATTCCCAAGTTTTTTGGATTTGTCATTACGTATATCACCCCTATCTTCTTAGTCGCCATTATTGGTTGGTGGGTCTATGATACGATTGAATCAAGGAATGATTTCTTCAATGATAATAAGGCCGGCGTCGCTCTCGTTCTCGCGGATGGCACGGAAAACGATCTGTCGGATGTGACGGATTGGAACGCGCTGAAGGATCGTATCAGCCAGCTGCCATCCCAATCCTACTCCAAAGCCGCGCAAACGGAGATGGCGAAAATGAATGAGCTGATCGACGAAAATCAGGGCGCCGGGGAGATCGATGAAGACTTGCTGGCCGAAACGAAAAGTGAACTGACGTTGATTGTGATGGAGAACGCCGATACAAAACTGGCGGGCAGCGCTGATCTGCTGTCGTTGAAAAAATATATCGATGAGACGTCCACCACGGCTTTTTCAGAGGAATCCAAAGAACAATTTACCAAAATTACAGAAGCCGTCGCGGAAGAGATCCGAGCGAAACCCTACCGGCTGGTCACGATTTTAATCATGATCGGATTCTTTATATTCTTGCTTCTTCTGCAAAAACAGGCGTGGCCGCGCATGCGCCGGACATATCAAGCCTATAAACAAGCGCTGGGACCGGATGAATTGGATTAACCGGGATTTGACGGATACGATGTATACTGGATTGGGAACGCAATCGAAGTTTGTGTAAGAAGAAAGGCATAATAATGGAACCACTTGGATGGATTATCTTTATCGTTTCGAATGTGATCGTACTCAGTTTGACGGGATTCTGTTTTTACCGGGTGTTGGCGATTCCAAGAGAACACATTCATTCGCCTTTGGATATTGACACCAAGGACCTTAGCGCGGAAGAATTGGATGAGGAGAATCAGAACGGCCTGTAGGCTACATCGAACGTATGAGACCGACAACAACGCCGAGAATGCCGACGTCCTGGCCGAACTCGATCCCACCGCGATCAGGAATGCGAATCGGGGGATAGGCGGGATTTTCCGCTTGTAAGATAATCTCGTCTTTTTTCCGGTAATACCGTTTAACCGTCGCTTCGTCATCCATCCGGGCGACGACGATATCGCCTTCATTCGCGTCATTCTGCGGCCGGACAACGACTACGTCACCATCGAGAATCCCCGCGTTGATCATACTGTCACCCGTCACGCGCAGCCCGAATAAATCCGGTTTTTTCGCGCGATCGCCGAAGTACTTGGCGTCGACGCCGATCTCGTCTTCCCGCATGTCCGGTGAGGCGAAGTTAAATGGACCGGCGGGGATCTGGCCTAAGAGGGGCATTGGGTAGAGTTTTTGGGCGCTTGCAGATTTTTTGGAGGCGCCAATGAGCCTCACCCCCCGCGAGGTATAGCGTTTCACTTCCAGAAATCCCAATTGTTTCAATCGCTGAATGTGGTAACGCGCGCCATTCGTCGAGGAAAAACTAAACTTCTCGCAAATATCCCGTAACGTAGGAGGATAGCCCCGGTTGGTAATGGATCGTTCGATAAAGTCGAGAATCTTGCGCTGGGTGCGTGTCAGTTCGGCCATTAGATGAACCTCCATCAAAGCGGCGGCATAGACAGTGAACGTATGTACAATTCATACTATATTGCCCATTTGTTCACTGTCAAGTCAAAGATTTGGTTTTTTGAATTTTTTGGAGACCATAAGACTGAGGAGTTATGGATTCAATGGGGGGATGATTGGTCTATGAGTCCGGTAAGGTAGTTTGGATTGACGTACGGATAGGTTGAGTTGTTTTTTATTCATCCTGCGAGCTGGTCTTGTTACCCGAAAGTATATATTTTTAAAGATGCCATTTTCTATTTTCCAGATCGATACGATTTCAGCTCGCTGATTACTACACGGGCGGGTTTGAGAGTATTTCCATTTGGATCCAACAACGCTTCGTACTGAATGACTTCTTTCACCAAACCAATCTTTCTGTCATACCATTGATCTGTTTGACTCACCGATAAATCTCCTTTTTTTGGATTGCCTACTCGCGCGCTTTTCTTGATTGAAATTCGTTTGCATTTATGGAATGTTCCAGCGGGTACTGTGATATCCTCATCCGGCAAGCGCTTGGTTGTGCGTTCGATATAGATTTTTACAGCGTTTTTCTGTTTCAATTTTGAATGATAGGTGGTTATGTCCTTGACGGATTTCTCTTCTTTTTCCTGAAGTGAGAGAGGGCTTTCAACCGGTGGATTGATCTTGACTGTCACGTTGTCTCCATCGGCTCTCACTTCATGGAGCGCGTTGGTATTCACGGAGATATATTCCATCGCCGCCGCGCCGTCTTGCGAATAATGATCTTTGACGATCCAACATTCAATGTCATTCACTTTCTCTTTCTTCAACACGGAGCGTGTGCGGATTCCCTCTTTATCCAGTTTGTGCCACTCACTGCCTCCATTGTTTTCGTATACCCAGGTTTGGCCGATTTGATAGGGAAAGAGATCTTCCGCGTGAGCGGTCAAACACCAACCCACAATTAAAACCGGCGCCAATCCATAAACGAATGATCTCATTCTCTTTTCTCCTTTTGCTCTGTTAAACGCTTGTTTTTAGGTTGCTATATATAAAGTACTTTATATTATAAATTAATCATTGTAAATAGTCTCCCCATAAAAAAGAGAATTTTTTTTCCTCATGTTTGGATTCGATGCATGATGTTCGCCACGTACACTTGCGGCAATCTATCCGTATATGGCGGACAGTAAAATTGGGGAGTTGTGGATAAAAATGGGGGGAAATGATTGGTATATGTGTACAGTAAGGTTCTTTGGATTGGCGTACGTCAGTGATGGGCTGCGCTTTAAGGCAATAGTAAAGGCAGCGCAAACGCCGATGTTACTTTGCCGCCCAGTGATTATCGTTGTTGATCTTCTTGGATTGTGTTTCCCGGCGTTAACTCTTTTCCGGCCAATCCAACATAGTCCACAGCGTAGCGGCGTGTCATGAACATTCCACCGCCTCCTGGGCCACCACCAGGACCGCCGCCCGGTCCACCAAATCCACCCGGTCCACCCCCTGGTCCACCGGGGCCACCACCACCAGGTCCTCTACGTCCTCCCCGGCCGCCAAATCCTCTAGGACCGCCGGGTCCTCTCATTCCTTGCGGAGGTCCATCGGGGATTTCATCTCCTTTAAGAACGCCATCGTTGTCTTTGTCGAGTTCTTTGAAACTATCCTCATCGATGAAAGGCATTGCAGTGGCTTCTTGCAACGTGACCTGTCCATCGTTGTTTGAATCTAATTCGAAGGGAGGCCGGTCACCTCGATCCCGTCTTAGACGATCCCAATCCCGGCCGCGCATTCCTGGACCTCGCTGGCCCCGGCCGGCTCCTGGACCGAACATTCCAAACATCCCCGGCGGAGGGCCATCCGGCAGTTCATCTTCGGTGAGAAAACCATCGTTGTCTTTATCCTGCTGTTTAAAGAATTCCCCGCTGAAAAAAGGCATATTTTTCGTTTCGTCCAGTGATAACTTTTTATCTTTATTTCTGTCAAACATGGCGATGGGAGAGCCTCCAGGTCCTCCGCCGGGAAAACCGGGGAAGTTCATTCCAGGAGGTGGGCCTTTTGGAAATTCGTCTTCGGTGAGAAATCCGTCTTTGTTTTTATCCAATTCTTTTACAAAATCTTCGTTAAAGAAGGGGATTTCTTTGGCTTCCTCGAGTGAGACTTTTCCATCGTTATCCTTGTCGAACATTTCCATAGGAGGTCTTCCCATCCCGCCAGGACCAAAGGGAAAACCACCGCCGCTGGACACGAGGTAATTCCAGACCTTTTCTCCATCGGCGGTCACTTCGATCACATCTCCACTATTTCCACTGCAGATCAAAGTATTCCCATTGCCAAGACGTTGGACGCTGGAAAGGAACGGGGAATATAAGTCGCTTTTATTAGGCGCTGAATATGTCCATATGGGTAAATCCGGCCCAAAGGGTTCGCCCGGTTCCCGGATGTAATTTCCATCTTCATCGAGCGGGGGAACAATTTCGTCCACCGAAGAATAATCGCCTTTAAAACGGCCACGGCCGTTGTTATAGACCAGAAGATGACCAGCGCCCGGCAATCCAGGCTTGATCCATTGGACGTCGTGCTGCGAGAAGAGTTGCTGGTCTTCCAGAATTCCTGCGCCGTACGCCATAGGATTGCCCCACCGGTAAAGCAGGTCGCCGCCTTTTCCACGTTTCCCACCTGTATGGCCAGCGGCTTCTTTCGTTGTTGTGCTATGATCGATGACCCAGATTTCACTAAATCCAAGAACGCTCAGCGCGATCTGATCCAGTTCTGGATTATACGAAACAGCGTTGGTATGATTGAAATCACCATGCATAGGATTAAACATATTACCGCCGCCAGGACCGCCATGATGATCGTCCGAATCTGAATCGCTCGATCCACTGATATAACCCAACGCTTTCAATTGATCGATATCTTCTTCACTGATGTCGATCATCCATTCGATGGGATTGATGTGAATCAGTTCCGGATGTTCCGCGACCTTTCCATAATTCTCTTTTTTGGGATCGTATTCTTGGATCAGATGATCCCAGACATGCCATTCCCAAACGATTTCCCCGGTGGTTTTACCGGTTTTTTTGACTTCAATGATTTTATCAATCCAAAGATCGCCATTCCCCTGCACTTCGGGAGAGCGTCCCGCTTTGATGGCTTCTTCCGCGGTTTTTCGTTCCCATACGATCATCAATACATTGCCGTTGGGCATCTGATCAATGCCGTGATGAAGAAGATAGTTATCGCTGGAGTATTTGAAATCCCACACCAATTCCCCATCCCAAGTGTATTCCTGCACACGGCCGGTCGCTCCGCCACCGTGGAACGACTGATTGCCTCCTCCACCTGGGCCCATTGAGGAAACCGTTCTGAGCATATGACCGTTGGGGAGTAAATAGGCCGACATTCCGGAAGAATCGCATTCCCATTTATGTACAATCTTTCCATCATTATCGATTAAATAGACTGTCGAGGACATCATGGGATTCATTAAGGTATATCCCTTGAACGCCTCAGGTTTATTCAATTTCAAACCCGTGTTACGATCCGGTCCATCCGTGTTTTCGTCACTCGCTCGATCGGCTCGTGGAGAATTCTCTTCTCCCGCCCAGACGGTTTGGACTCCTCGATCGATCGCGAGGAGGACGCTGAGCGCAAGTATTACTGTTAGCAGAATCTTTTTGGGCATATTCTCTCTCCATCTTTTTTTTGTTTCATCCCACGTGTAGAAACAACCTATTAAACGTATTCATTGTGAGATTATTGTTTTTTTTTAGATGTATGTTTATTTGCAATATTTAATTATATAGTTCAACTAACATGCCGCTTACAAAACTAGTATTGTAAGCGGCGGTGATGGATTACACTTATAACTTGTATTGAAGACAAAATATCCGGTTTATTAGAAATGGGATTTCAGTGGTTAGGTTTACGCCAATTTAAATGCCTGTGGAGGAAATCAAATGTTCCCTTGCCATGAATCATATGGGGGCCGTCGAAGAATTCAATCTCCGCGCGGTCTCCGATTCCCAGCTGGACGTAGTGTCTTTTTACTTTGGCGAATTCATAAGCGACCCATTCATCCGGCGCGACGCCGTCGTGATGACCGCGTTCGACCATGAAAGGCCGGGGGCAGATCAGCCAGCTCAATTCCGCATAATTAAACGTTTCTCCTATATTGAATTCCATCATGTCGTATTCACCTGTTATCAGGTAACTGTAGCGATGACGGGTGGAGACGTTTTTCCAGATCCATTCGTTGAAATCCGCCGAACAGATTGAAAGGCAATAGCCATCCAGAAGCGCAGGCGCACGCATGGCGGTTTTGCCGCCGTAGCTCAATCCATAAAACGCGATGCGTTCCGGATCAACAGGGGGGAGTGAAGAGAGCCATTGCAGGATCCGTTCGTGCTGCCGTGTGATGAACGCGAAGAGCGATAATCCAAGAGGGTGAGCTTTGCGCTGGAGAACGCGGAAACGATCCTGACCGATGTATGGATTCTGGGGCGCAAAAGTGATGAAACCGCGTTCAGCCAATTGGCACGCGAATTGACCATAGGCGGATTTATTGATACTTGGATCGGCGACATCCTGGGGACGGCCCTCCAAACCATGCTGACAGACAACAACGGGACGGCGTTCGCCGGGTTGGATATCTTTTGGCAGTAGGAGAATTCCATACGCAAAGACATCGGGATAGACATCGAGTACGATCTCATAGCCCCGGTATTTGGGTTCGTCATACACCAACCGGGAACGGGGATTCATAGGGATTTTGGATTCCGGCAGGCGGCCGATGATCTCATCCCAGAAGTAATCGCGGTACCATTGAGACGATCGCTTCCATGCTTCCAGACTCGACGCGTCCGCCTGGTTCCAGAATTCGGCGCGGGTGAATTCGCTTTCGCGCATGAGAGATTGAGTGTGTTCGAGAATTTGGGTGAATTGGCGTTTCATCCGAGATTCGGGATCGAATTCTTGAAATCGTTTGGGAACTGATTTCGAATCGATGAATTGATCGTCTGAATCTAAAGCGGTCAGGAATGTGGAGAGAATTTCTTCGCAGCCGGGTGGACCATCAAGGTTTTTAATCAAGGGAATTGTTATGGATGGTTTTAAACCTTCGATCAATTCATTCGCGCGGCGCGCTTCCCGTTCGACGGTTGCGAAGGGAGGAGTCGTAATGACACCGGGCGCGGCTCCACTTCGATTGGGTAATTGGGGTGGGCCTTCGATCTCTGGGTGTTTACAGGCTTCAATGATGAGGGAACGGGGGGCGATCATCGCGGCGGTTTCGGCGGCGCCGAATTCTTTTAGCAGAGACCAGACATTCCGATAAATCGGTTCGCGCCAAAGTTCTTCGCGGGGCTGGAAATAACCGAGTACCGCCGCCGCGTCGATGCGGGTATCGACAGCGGTGGAGTAGAACGCGAGCAGGCCCCCTTCACCATAGCCTATAACACCGGTGGGCCGGACGTTTTCGTCTTGGGTAAACCAATCGATCGCGGCGAGAATTTTCTGTATTTCATATCCGATCATCGTACGCCCCATTTCGTAGGCGGCGCGGTAGAGATATTCGCGGTGAGGTTGGTTTGTCATGCGGTATTGTTCAATTCCGGAATAATCGCAATGACGGTCGATCAAAGTTGGAATGAGGACGCGGCAGCCGTTTTCCGCCAGACGCCGGGCGAACTGTCCATCAAGGGGGATGCCTTCCGTCAGTCCGCAGAGCATTTCCGGTGTTTGATCGCAGTCCGGAAGGGCGATGAGATCCGCGATGGGAGTTTGATCCGGTTGCAGCAACAACCCTTCAGCGTCGACGTTTTTCAATACACTCCAACGAACATTGTAAATCTTGTAATTAGCGCCAGCTCCGATCAAGCCTGCCGCCTGCTTATCATTGTTGGAAGAAAATTCCGATGAAATGGGAGAAACAATCGAAAATGTGACCGGTTCGCGATCGTCGGCGAGACCAAGGATTTTTTGAAGCCGTTCCCGGTTGGGCGCAATGGATTGGGTGTAATTCTCATGCGAAGAAAGATCCCGGTTCCAGAATTGGCTTCTCCGCTGCGCGGCGGCGCCGGTCTCGCGCATGAGATAGCAGTCGATACCCGCAACCATTTGGGCGGCGAGATCTCCTTCCATCGTAAGGGGCTTGGTGTTGGGAAGTTGTGAAACATTTTCAGCGAATGTAAAGATTGGGAAAGATAGTATTAAGGAGATGGTTAGGGGAAGGCGGATCATGATCGGCTCCTATGGTTTTTAAATGTATGAAAAATGAGTACTTTTCAGAAGTTGAATTGTACTATTGTAATCTTTCTTCGTCCGAATCTTGATAGCCAGAATGGGATGATTCAATATTCGAAGAGGATAAGCGCTTCTAACTCATAGAATTATTTTTCGAAAAAACGGTTTACATACTGTATGTTTTTATGTTAGGATTGAAAGTGGATTAAAAAAACGGATTCATTATCCGTTATATTCAACAAATATGGGGGAAAAAAACATGAGGCGTATTTTGTTGACTGTTACACTTGTTATCATCTTAACCGCTATTCTTCCTACAGTTCAGGCGCAAGACCGCGACGAATCAGAACGCCGGCTTATTGAAGTTCCGTACTCGGCTTCGATTCCAACGATTGATGGTGTGCTGTCGCCGGGGGAATGGGAGGACGCCGCAGTGGATTATGTCTCTCTCGACGATCGTGGTTTTTATGGCGATGGGGCCGACAGCTGGTCAGGGCCGGAAGACTCCAGTTTTCATTTCTGGGTGAAATACGACGGGGATTTCATCTATTTTGGCGTTGACGTGAAGGATGATGCATACATCTCAGAAAATTATGGTGAAAAAAAACGCGGGAGCAATTATCCCGTTTGGGAAAACGACGCGGTGGAATACTTTTTCGATGGAGACCTATCTCGCTCCGAAACCCGGAATGATCCCTTGACGGGTGGACAATTCATCTTAGGACTCGGAACCGAACCCGCCAATACCGTGTACAAGGATATCACCGATGACTTGATCGAGGAGGGTGATTATGAATGGGTCACGATTTGGGACGAAAACACCAATGATTGGTCCCAAGAAGCCAAGTTCGCTCTTTATATGATCGGCGAGCCCGGTGAGGGAGATTCCATCGGCTTCAACATCAATGTGGACGATCCTGACACCTACGATCCCCAAACACGGGATCCAGACAATACGGATTACATTGATTTACGCGATACCCAGGTCTATTGGGAAGCGTTTCCAACTCTCTGGGGTGGGAATGTGAACGCCCAGGGCACAGAAAATATTGAGAATATGTGGGGAACTATGACCTTTCTTCCTGAAGGGGTGAATGTTGAACATTGGGATTTGTTTTGACTAATGGGGTCTTCACAAGGGCAGAAAAAAATCAATGCTCCAGCGAAAACGCCTGTACTTGCCCTTGTCGTCCAGTATTTTATTTTTCAGATCAGACTTCAGGATCTTTCCAAGATGCGCGGGACTCCCTGCTGAGGTGTTTGTTGGCTTTGAGGGATAGAGGATCTTGCCGTTTTCGCCATCCAGGTGAAACAACGTCCGGTTTTGTGCGAGAACATTCCGAGCAGGCTCATGGCGGTGACATTTAGACAATTGGAGAGTATGCGCTATAGAGTAGATTTGAGACGATTTCTAACGGCGCTCTTGATTATTGGCAGTCATTCACAATGCCCAGATCTAGTAAATTGAGATAGAGCCAATACGGGATTTCCAGCAGATTCACCTGATCGCCGCAGTCGATCACGATGACGATCGGCAGATCATTATTTGATTCATAATCAGGCATCGTTCCGTTGTTCGCGTCAACATATTGGAAAATCTCATCCACAAGATTGGGATCCCATGTGACGCCTCCTCCTTTGATGTGACCGGCGCCCCAAGGAAAACCATTGAAGAGCAATTTCCAGATCACCGCTTGAATATCACTGTTGCTTGCTTGAATAAAGATTGGATTGCCGTTGTTTCGATAGCAATATAATAAGAAGTTAACGAGGGGAAGATTCGCCGGATTCCCTACAAGAGCGCAATCATCCGAAGCGGTTAGGGACGAATAACACTTCACGTCGTGATACCAGAAGTCCAGATAAATTTTAGTATCAAGATCCGCGCACCAACCCGGATAGATTTCATCCCCCCCTGCGGTTAGCGTATCCGAAAAACGCGCGTCAAAATAACCAAGGATTCCCGGCCAATTCGGCGCGGCCCCGCCTCCCGGAAGAACATAGTCTTCATCATCGTTTACAAGATAACAATGAAGCGCCAACCGTCCCGAGCCGAATAAAGTATCTTTTCCTGGATCCCCAAGATCGATCGCCCATTTTTCTAACAGAGAAGCGCATTCGTCTATCGTCAGTTGGGGATATCGGGAGAGTAAGAGCGCCGCCGCTCCCGCGATGTGAGGCGTCGCCGCCGATGTGCCGCTGAAACTCTTCGAACCTGATATCGAAACCGATGTTGGACCACAGATATCCGGTTTTACATTAGCGCCTGGTAAAGGCGCTTCCCCTCCTGGACCATTGATTGGCCCTTGGGAACTATAATATTCTAGAATCCCATCGTACCAAAAATACTTGGCAATGGCGCCAACACATAGCGCATAAGGAGAGTCAGATGGAATGATGATACTTCCCGAAGAAATAGAATAATTGAAGTTATGATTTTCACTGTAAAGTTCAATATAACAATCAGGGGGGATGCTGGTTTCATTCGATTCAATCCGGATTACATACCATCCAGATCCAGTTGTATTTGTATATTCGAGATATTCGGTTGGCGTTTGACCCACCGTTCCGTCTTGCGTATTGTCGGATTCAGCGACTTCCATGTAACTTCCAGCGGTCCATTTCAATAAACGCAGTTTCAGATCAAGGTCACAACTCGTCCAATCGTTCCAACTTAGATAGAGTTGAATTTTTTTATCCTTTACGACATAGACAAGATTATCTACTGAATTTCCGCCATCAGCTGGATGCGGATTTTCGAAGTCGTGCATGTAGAGTGATTCCATACTGTATGGATTGGCGCTCGTTTGTAAAAGTGGATTAAAATAGCCTTCGTAATGCATCTTGGCTTGGTTCCCGGCGGCGTTCATCCACAAAATTCCATTGTTATACGCGTTTTCAACAATATCACAAACAGGACCCGTTCCATCATACGGACCGAGGTTCGCCCAACCAACCGAAAAGGAGATGACATTAATTCCTTCCCCAATAAGCCAATCGACAGCGTTTCCCAATTCAACGATGGTTCTGAATCTCACCAGATATAACTCGGCTTCGGGCGCCATGTCATACACGATCTCCGCGCACTTTCTACCATGATCGCTGCCACCAGGAAAAGCGCCGTTTCCATTTTCATCGTTTACAAAAGAACGGGTTATGACAGACTGGGGCAAATCTGTGCCTAATATATCGTAATAACCGATAAAACCAACATCGACGACTGCGATTTTCACACCCGCCCCACGGAATCCTGCGTTATGAAAGCAGAAAGCGCCAGTCAACCCCACTCCTTCACTGATCGTGGGAATGTCACATGAGATGGGATCATTTGGTATTCGAATATAAAGCACTCCTGAGATTTGACTGACCGCTTCAAGAGATGAAATAGGAACGGTCGCTTGACATAAATTTTTATACCAGCCCTGCGTTTCGACTCCCTCTTTTTCAAGTAACAGCGTTAAACCATCCGGATTTTGATCTTCATCCGTGACAATGATGACTTGTATACCAAGTGATTCCTCTTCACTGACTTGCGTTTTTCCATATAAACCTTGTTTATTCAAATCGATAAGACGGCTTAAATAGCCATCCATTTTTGGATTTTTAGTAGGATGGATGGCAGGACCGGCTTGTAGAGAATTTTTATAAGATATTCCCTCTTCTTTTGATTGAGATGGCGCGGCATCCGCAAATCCATAAATCAAAAACAGAAATAACAATGAGTAAAGTAATATAAATTTATTTAACGTTAAATTCATGATAACTGAATTATGCTTTTTTTTATTGAATATTCCGTTCGTCATGGTGTCTCCTTCAGGTCTCAAGATGTGATGGAATAAGTACGGGGAACCGTACATATTTATGATTATCAATTCGGTATATCTATTATAAATATAATTAAATCAAATAAATAAATATCAAATGAAATAAATATGACCATTAAATTATATATTCATTCTCATTTCATTCAATGGATTTAAAAAAAATTGATAAAAAAGTAATATTACATTACAATTATAGACAGTGTAATATAAACAAATTGAGCATAATAAGATTCTTTATATGTGGAACAACTGAACGAGAATATGGGAATAAGAAAGGGGAGGGGGATTAAATCTGATTTGCGTCGCGTTCTTTCAAGCATTCAACGATCTTGCGCACTTCCTGCAGCCGATTTTTCGGACAGATCAGGAGTCCATCATCAGTAGTGATGACCACGATGTTTTCCATGCCGATCACTCCAACCGCCATTTTTTCCGCGCCCGCTTCGTTGTATACAGTCACATCGTGACAGTCGACCAGGATCGGATCTCCCAGCGCGACATTGCCGTTTTCATCCTTAGGCCGGACACGGGCGAGGGAATCCCAGGAGCCGACGTCATCCCAGATGAAACGGCCACGAACCATGAAAACGCTGCTGGCGTGTTCCATCAGAGCGTAGTCGATCGACACATTCTCCATCTGTTCGAAGATCGCCTCGATTTCTGGATCGGGATTTGAAGATGTTTTCAGAATATCCCGCATATCCCGCACATGTTGCGCCAATTGCGGCATAACCCGCTCCAACTCGGCCATGAATACGGAAACCCGCCAGAAAAACATACCGCTGTTCCAATAGAACCGGCCCGTGGAAAGAAATCGCTCCGCCAATTCTCTTTCCGGTTTTTCGCGGAACTGCGCGACGGGATAGGCTTTGACGCCATCTTCATCCGGCAGCGGTTCAGTCCCTTCGGCGATTTCGATATAGCCATATCCGGTTTCTGGACGTGTCGGCGTTATTCCAATTACTCCCAAGGAATCGTGTTTTCCCGCGTATTGCAGGGCGGCGGCGATTGTTTGGCGGAACTGATCGTCATGGCCGATCCGGTGATCGGCCGTGAGGACCGCCATCAGAATATCATCACTGTTTTCTTCATAACGCGCCAAAGCATGAGCGGCAGCGAAAGCGAGGCAGCCCGAAGTATTCCGCCGGAATGGTTCTCCAAGCACATTCTCCTTCGGCAGCTGGGGGATAGATTTAATTATTGTATCACGCAGGATTCTATTGGCCGCGATGAAGGAATGCTCGTATGGAATCAGGGGATTCACCCGCTCGAGCGCTTCTTCGAGCATGGATTTGGTTTCGTGTGTCAGACGCAGCAACTGCTTGGGCCGCCGGATCCGGCTCAACGGCCAATACCGCTCGCCCGATCCTCCAGCCATGACAACCAAGATGGTTGGGATGTTCATGCAAGTACCTCTTTAAGAATAAGTAATGAATACGGATTGAAGCCACTTCCAGGGTAAATCTCGGATTTCCCGTTCCATCTTCGGAGGTCAATATGAAGTGATTATGATTCCGCGTATAAACCGTTAATCATACCCGAAAAAGCCGATCCGCTCCACGTCTCGAAGCGTAGAGTGGATCGGTTTGAATCAAAATCATACTTCCTGCGGCCTATTGATTATCTCTATGCGGGAATTGGTTCGGCGATTTCCGGTTCAGGGGTGGGATTTTCATGAGTAATGAGAATCTCGCCATGTTTTACATCCGTGAAGATTGTCGCGCCGTCAAGAATATCCCCTGCGATCAACGACCGGCCGAGTTTCGTTTCTAATTCCCGCTGAATCATACGCCGGAGAGGACGCGCGCCGTAGATGGGATCGTATCCGGTTTCGGCGATATGCTTCCGCGCTTCAGGTGTAACTTCAAGGCGAATCCGGCGATCCTTGAGGCGAATCCGCAATTCATCCAGTAGAAGATCCACGATCCGCTCGATTTCTTCCAGGCGAAGCGCCTTAAAGAGCACGATATCATCAACGCGGTTCAAGAATTCCGGCCGGCAATGCATTCGTAATTCATCCATTACACGCGCCCGCGCGCTTTCCTGGATTTCTCCCGATCCGCTTACCCCTTCGAGAAGATGTTGCGAACCGATGTTTGAAGTCATGATGATGACGGTGTTTTTGAAATTCACCACACGGCCCTGCGCGTCGGTCAAGCGCCCGTCATCAAGAATTTGCAGCAACACGTTAAAGACATCGTGATGCGCTTTTTCGAATTCATCAAACAGGATGACACAGTATGGCTTTCGCCGGACCGCTTCGGTCAATTGCCCGCCTTCTTCATATCCGACATAGCCTGGAGGCGCGCCGAGCAGCCGGGCGACGGTATGTTTTTCCATATATTCTGACATATCGATGCGGATCATGTTCTCTTCGGAATCGAACAACGATCGCGCAAGAGTTTTTGCGAGTTCGGTTTTCCCCACGCCCGTCGGACCAAGGAAGATGAACGAACCGATGGGGCGCGTAGGATCTTTGATCCCAGACCGGGCGCGGATAACGGCGTCTGCGACGGATTGAACCGCCTCATCCTGGCCAATAACACGCGCGCTAAGGGCTTCATCCAGATGAAGAAGTTTTTCACGTTCCCCCTCGACCAAACGGGTAATTGGGATACCCGTCCAGCGGGAGATGATCTCGGCGATTTCATCCTGGGTCACCTCTTCGCGCAGAAATTTTGATTCCCCCTGTTTACGCGCCAATGCCTCTTCTTCTTCGTTCAATTTCTTCTGGAGGCCGGGCAGCCGTCCATGACGCAGTTCGGCGGCTTGGCTAAGGTTGTATTCCCGTTCGGCGCGTTCAATTTCCTGGCGGATCGATTCGATTTCTTCCCGAATCCGGCGGATTTTTTGGATGGTCTCTTTTTCCGCCTCCCATTGAGCCTTCATGCTGTCGGCTTTGTTCCGGAGATCGGCCAGCTCTTTGTGTAGATTATTCAGGCGTTCTTTGCTGGCTTTATCCCGTTCTTTGCTCAAAGCCTGTTCTTCAATTTCCAATTGCATGATACGGCGTGTATACGCGTCCAGCTCCGAAGGCATGGAATCGATCTCGGTGCGGATCATGGCGCAGGCTTCATCAATCAGATCGATGGCCTTATCCGGCAGAAACCGATCTGAAATGTACCGGTTCGAGAGCGTGGATGCGGCGACGATAGCGTTGTCTTGAATTTTTACACCGTGATGGACTTCGAATCGATCACGCAGCCCACGCAGGATCGAGATCGTGTCCTCCACGGTGGACGGCTCAACAAGAACCGGCTGGAACCGCCGCTCTAAAGCGGCGTCTTTTTCGATATGTTGACGGTATTCATCCAGCGTCGTGGCGCCGATACAGTGTAATTCACCCCGCGCCAGCATCGGTTTGAGCATATTACCCGCGTCGATGGAGCCTTCCGCTTTACCGGCGCCGGCGATGGTGTGGAGTTCATCGATAAACAGCAGGATTTGGCCGTCACTGTTTTTGATCTCATCCAATACTGCTTTTAGACGTTCTTCGAATTCACCGCGGTATTTAGCCCCGGCGACGAGCGCGCCCATATCAAGAGCGAAGACATGTTTGTTTTGCAAACCATCCGGCACGTCACCCCGGACGATGCGGTGCGCGAGTCCTTCCACAATGGCGGTTTTCCCGACTCCAGGTTCACCGATCAGGACAGGATTGTTTTTCGTTTTCCGTGAAAGAATCCGGATGACGCGGCGGATTTCTGAATCCCGCCCGATAACCGGATCGAGTTTGCCCAGGCGGGATTCAGCCACGAGATCGCGCCCGAACCGCTCCAGCGCCGCGTAGGACGATTCCGGCGTCGCGCTTGTGACCCGCTGATTGCCCCGCACGGAGGTGAGAGTTTTGAGAAAGCGGTCTCGATCCACACCCGCGCTGGTCAAGATTTTCGACGCGGAGGAGGATGTATCACGCAGCAGGGCTAGGACTAAATGTTCGACACTAACGTATTCATCTTTTAAGCGTTTGGCTTCGTCTTCCGCCTGAACCAGTGATTTATTCAGCCGGTTTGTCACATAAATCGAACCAGACGCCGTGCCCGGCCCACTCACTCGCGGGCGGCGCTCCAATTCCTGGATCAATTGTTCCTTCACAGATTGAGATGGCGCGTCCATTTTGGATAACAAACGGGGAATTAATCCTTCCGGCTGTTCAAGAAGCGCGAGCAGCAGATGTTCCCCGTCGATTTCCTGATGACCAAAACGAATCGCGAGAGATTGCGCTTCCGAGAGCGCTTCTTGTGATTTCTGTGTAAATTTATTAACGTTCATAAGCGATTCCCTTCCTGACGAAGCGATAAAACGAATCCTGTAGGGTGAGGCGCCCTACCACTACTACGGCAATAAAACCGTACAAAATTACACAAGGGCAGATGAAAATAAAGGCTCCGGCGCAAGCGCCTGTACTTGCCCTTGCCACCCTCTCCAAGTTCTTCGCGCGGGTACCCAGGGCAAGGCTTTTTCTGCCCTGGCTACGTTCCGGAAATTCTTTTACCGGTTCGTCAAGTAATGTTTGACATTGCAACGGTCCACTCCGGTTTATTCTGCGCCAAACCGGCGGAGATTGTGCATTTTTGGCGCAAACATTCGTTATTAAAGGCTGTTTTCTATATATGTATGCAATTAGTATGCCAATACAAATGGGAGGAATTACAGGCGAACTCGCTGTTTCGAGACTTTCGCGAGTTGGTGATAGGCTTCTTTTTCTTCCTTGGTCAATCGATGAGGAACAACAATTTCGATCAGAATATATTGGTGTCCCCGTCTGTGATCTTTTTTCATCAATCCCCGGTAATCCAGCCGGAGCCGTTTCCCTGAATTTGTGCCCTCTGGCAGACGCACTTTCGTGGAGCCATTCAGCGTCGGCACTTCGATTACAGAACCCAACGCCGCTTCATAGGGAGTGACGCGCACGCGGGATTCGAGATCATATCCCCGGAGGAAAAACTGGGGATGTGGTGAAATCCGCACCCGCATATAGAGATCCCCCGCAAGTCCGCCATTCTTCCCATTTCCACCCTGGCCGGTCAAGCGGATTCGGGTGCCATTTTTTGTTCCCGGAGGGATTCGCAATTCAAAACGCTTGTGCTCGCTCCAGCTGTTCCCGTTCCGGTCCCGTTCATTCCAAGAAAGTTCAACACACTTCGCGTTTCCGTGATAGGCTTCTTCAAGCGAAAGTTCGAGAACGGCTTCAATATCGGGCCCCCGCTTCAAATGATTGTTCGATCGTCGTTTTTGTTGGAATTTTGAATGGAAGGAATCGGACTTTTTTTCGCCATTTCCAAAGAACGTCCGGAAAAAACGGCTAAAACCACCACCGGAATCGGAGGTTTCTGATGAAGTGTGAGTTTTTTCATTCTCCGAAAAATCCGATTGACGCGTCTTGCCATTTGGAGGGGAATTGAATCTCGCGCCTTGCTCCCATCCATTACCCAGGGCGTCATAGCGCTTTCGTTTCTCCGGATCGCCCAGCACTTCATAGGCTTCGTTGATCTCTTTGAATTTCTCTTCCGCGAAGGAAAATTTATTGCGGTCGGGATGATACTTAAGAGCGAGAAGACGAAACGCTTTTTGAATCACATCACGGCTGGCGTCCCGCCTTACACCGAGTATCCGATAATAATCTTTATATTGCACAGTCATACTATATTTTGAGTGATTCATGGAATTCAATAAAAATAAACGCAAGGATGTTTAAAATTATGCGATATATATTGAACGTTATCCTTCAAAAGCGTCAATATTCTTAAACAATATTACCGTCAGGTCCCTCTCTTTTCAATCCTATTTTATCGATTCCAACAATGCGGCGGTTTCGCCGGATCGAATTCCTGTCAGTATTTCAATCCGTTCCCGATCCACGGCTTTTCCCAGCGTGACCGCGCGGCGGTGGATCGTTCCATTCGGATCGACTACGTTCACAAATTGCAACTGACCGATTCGTTCCACGGCTTTCTCCGGTAGAAAGAGTTGCTTTTCTGTAGAAACGGGGATTTTCATGCGTCCAAACATGCCTGGATACAGCCCCTCGTGTTTGGGCAGGGAGATTTTTAAGAGAAACGTGCGGGCGCCTAATTCCGCTTGTGGAACAATTTCATCCACCTGCCCTTCGAGCGTGGTTTGGATCGCGTCAATCGTAACCTCAAATGTTTTCCCGGCGAGTGACGACGCGAGAGATTCCCGGACGGGCGCTTCCAGCCGCAGCCGTTGAGGATCGTACAAATCGAGAAGATTCTGCCCGGGAGAGACCATATCGCCCACTTCGACAAACCGTTCGACGACGCGTCCCGCCGCAGGGGAACGGATCTGGGAATAGGTCAGCGCGATTTGGTTCTCATCCAACGCGCGTTTGGCGCTTTCCAAGGCGGCGAGGGCGATATCGCGTTCGGAACGGGCATTGTCGAATTGGCTTTGGGTGATATTCCCTGTTTTGGATAGTTTTTCAGCTCGTTCAAAATCTTTCAGGACACGGTCGTAGGTGGCCTTTGCCGCATCCCGATTCTGCTTCGCTTGATCGGTTCGCGCCCGCAGATCGCGGGAATCAAGTTCGATGATAAGATCGTCTTTTTTTACCTGATCGCCCGCATTGATAGTAATTTTCAAAACCTGGGCCATAATCTTTGAAGAGACGGTGATTCGTCTCGCCGCTTGGATCGATCCTACGACATGCTCGAAAAGCGGCTGCTCCGCCGATTCCACAACGGCGGTGGGGCCATCCCATTTCTGGTTTATCTGCGATTCCACCTCCGCATCGGGGCTGACTTTTTCACGGAAACTGCCCGACATCCACATGACAATGATCAGGACAATTCCGAGTCCAACGGTAATTTTTATGATGGGAATGATTCGAGAGAGTTTCATTTTTCATCGTCCTCCAAATCGGTTTCAATTTGTAATCCATGTCCAGGCCTATTTTGGTAAACGAGGTTATATGTTAAAGGAATAACAACAAGCGTGAACGCTGTCGATACAAAAAGCCCGAATATTAACGCCCAGGCCAAACCGGAAAATATCGGATCCAGTGTAATCGGCCAAGCCGCCAGCAACGCCGTCCCCGCCGTCAGGAAAATCGGCCGGAACCGGACAGCGCCCGAAGCGAGCAGCGCGTCCCGCAGCGTTTCGCCTCTACGCAGCGCTTCATGAGCGAATTCAATCAAGAGAATCGCATTGCGGACGGCGATCCCTGACAGGGCGATCATCCCGATCATAGCCGTCGCAGTAAAAAAAACAGGCGTAGGATATCCGTTCACACTCATCGTCCCCAAATGATTCAAAATCCAGAAACCCGGCATTATACCTATCATCGTCAGCGGAATGGAAATCATTAGAATCATCGGCATGAAATACGAACCGGTCTGGTAGATCAGCAAAACATAAATCCCTAAACAAGCGGCCAGAAACGCGAGACCGAGATCCCGCAGCACATCCAACGTGATCTGCCATTCCCCCTCCCCGTTCCAAACCAACTGTGTTCCTTTGGGGACAGACCATTCATCCCCCCCACCATTGGTGAAGTACGTGCGGGAGGAGAGCGGGCGGACTGAGGATGCTTGCGAACTACCCGGTTCATCGGCCAGATCGAACTGCAGATCGATAATCGCTTCCGCCGGCGCCCGTCCCGCCATTTCAGCGAAAACGTAGACGACCCGCTGGAGATTTTTGTGATAGATCATTTGATCGTTGACCGTCTCTTCGAACGCGCCGATTTCACCCAGCTGAACCAATGGAACCGGCGCGGTCCGCAATCCTCCTCGTTCGCGCGTCTGGGCGATGCCGGGCCGTCCTTTGACGTAGATCGAATTGAGCGACGCTTTTGACGAACGCAGTTCGCGGGGCAGCCGCAAGATGATCGGCAAGGGATTCACTTCGCTGGGGATCTGCGCGTAGGACGCGGTTTCACCGGCGAGCAGAAACCGCAATGTTTTCGCCACATCGTCCGTCGAGACGCCTGATAGGGCGGCTTTTTCCTTGTCTAATTTATATATCTGTTTGGGATGATCCGCTTCGATCGTTGTATCGATATCCACGACTAACGGTTCCCGCTTGAGGCGTTCGGAGACTGCGCGGGCCGCCTCCTGCATTTGGGAATATGGAACTCCCGGTTCACCGTAGACTTCGACGGCGAGAGTCGAAATCACCGGCGGGCCTGGGGGCATTTCCAAGAGTTTGATATTGGCGTCCCACAGTGCGGCGGTTTCTTCCAATTGTTTTCGGAGCCGTAAAAGAATCTCATGCGATTGCTGAACACGATCGTCTTTCGGCAATAAATTGACTCGAATATCACCAACGTTGTTACCTTTCCGTAAATAGTAATGGCGAACCATGCCATTGAAATCCATCGGGGAGGCCAGTCCGCTGAAGAGCGCCACCTCTTTCACTTCGGGCGCCTCCCGCAGCGCATCAGCCAAGGCGCGCAACGCCGCGTCGGTTCGTTCCAACGTCGTTCCCTCCGGCATGTCCACGACGATCTGCACTTCGTTCTTGTTATCAAAGGGAAGCATTTTAAGTGGAACGAATCTCGCCGCGGCTAAGTAAATAGAGAAGAGGAACAAGAGGCACACAATCCCCAATCCGAGCCAGGCGATGGAGCGGGAATCCAAAAATGGAGCCAACGCGCGGGAATAGATTTTATACATCCCCGATTCTTCCAGAACCCATTCTTTTTCATCCTTACGTCCTGCGACGGATTTTAAGACATGGTAGCTCATCCAAGGCGTGATCGTAAACGCGACGACCAGAGACATCAGCATGGCGAGAGGCACGTTCAAAGCCATCGGCCGCATATACGGTCCCATCATTCCTGTGATGAAGAACAGCGGCACAAAGGAGATAATCACTGCTAAGGTCGCCAGAATAATCGGCGGGCGTACTTCATTGACCGCCGTCAAAATCGCTCGAAGGGGTTTCTCTTTCCGCATTTGGAAATGGCGGTAGATATTTTCCACATCCACGATCGGATCATCCACAACCAGCCCCAGCGCGAGTGTGAGCGCGAAGAGCGTGACCCGGTTGATCGTGTAACCCAAGAAATAATTGACGATGAGAGTCAACGAAAACGTGATCGGCACGGCGAACGCGACAATCAAACCTTCCCGCCAGCCTAGCGTGAAGGCGATCAATCCGATCACGATCGCGATCGCCACCAGCAGATTTTCGACCAATTCGTTCACTTTATCGTTCGCGGTTTCGCCATAATCGCGAATGACGCTGAGATGAACGTGTTCGGGCAGGTGTGTTTTTTTGAGTTCCTCTAATTTGTCGTGAATCGCGCGGGCGACAAAGACGGCGTTCGTGCCTTTCTTTTTCGCCACGGAGATATGGACCGCTGGAAAATAGGACTGGAACGCGGTTTCCGGCGCATTTTCACACGCCGGTCCAAAACCGATCCAGGTGTAGGAATCCGGCTCCGCCGGGCCGTCATGAATATCCGCCACATCACGAAGATATACCGGCACGCCATCGACCACATTGACGACTAACGAAGGCAGCGCGGCGGCGCCTTCGAGAAATACGCCCGCGTCCACGAGAAAAGATTGATCCAAGCGGTTCATCTCACCGGCGGGGATTTGCGTGTTCGACACTCCCAACGCCCACGCCACTTCGAGCGGTGTCGTCTGCCGCGCCGCCAAGGCGTCCGGCCGAATATCCACCCGCACATGACGCGGGCGGCCGCCCACGACTTCGGTCTTGTTCGTATTGTCGACGGATTGCAGAGAGATTTCGATCTCCTCCGCGATGCGGCGCAGCGTGTAATCGGAGACTTCATCGGGGCGATCGCTCCATAATGTCGCGATCACGATAGGCACATCATCGATCTCCACCGGTTTCACTACCCACGATTGAATACCGGGGGTGACGTAATCCATATTGGAGTGAATTTTATTGTAGATTTTGACAAGGGAATCCTCTCGGTTCTCCCCTACGTAAAACCGCACTGTCACGATCGCCTGACCCGGACTGGACATTGAATAGACGTATTCCACCCCATCAATTTGAAAGAGCAGTTTTTCCAGCCGTGTGGAGATCTGCCGTTCCACCTGTTCGGCGGACAATCCCGGCGCGGAGATATAAACGTCGGCCATAGGAACGACAATTTGCGGCTCCTCCTCACGGGGAGTCACCATGAGAGCGATGATTCCAAGCAGAAGCGAAATCAGGATAAACAGTACAGACAGATTCGAACGAAGAAACAGTTCAACAATCCGTTGGGTAAAGGAATTCGATTTCATAGGTTCCATCCTATCGTTTCTCAAACGGCCTGAGTTAGAATCCTATTCTATTATTTCAGTAAAATATTCAGAAAATATTATATTTCAAATGATCAAAATATTAACGTGGAAACACAATCCGGGAATCATGAATTATTCACTGCGGAGCGCTTGGATGAGTTTTTCCCGCAATGCGCTGGCTGTAGCGAGATAAATCCCCACAACGCCGCTTATGAGAATGGACAGAAGAGTCAGCGAAAGCGAGAGATAAGGGTATGTGGCAGTATGAAAATGCAACGCGGGCAAGGATGCGGTCAATCCGGATATCACGCCGCAATCCAGGCCGAAGAATAAAAGATACAAGTGTTCGGTCACCACCATCCGGCGGATGGCCGCGTTGGAAAATCCCACCGCCCGCATCAGCGCGAATTCCGAACGCCGTTCGAGAATGTTCCGCATCACAACAACGCCGATCCCGGCGCATCCTAGAATCAACCCCAATCCACCCAGAATCTGAAAGATCGACAAGTATGTGTTTTCCATCTGGGAAAACGTCGCGAGCCGCTCACCGGCAGGCGTCAACTCGAGTCCCAAATCCTGAAGCGCCTGAAGAAGAGTGTCCCGGCAGGCGGTCCGATCCGCTTGGGGGATATCCAAAAGTAAAATTCGATAGCCGCCGGATGAGGGAAAACGCTTCATAAAATGTTCTTCGGAAATTAATACACTTCCTTGAAAAATCGAATTCGACAACAGTCCGGCAAGGGTGACCTGGAACGAATTTCCGTTTTCGTCCGTATAGGTCAGCGTGTCTCCGATCGATTTCCCCAGCGCCCACATGGCGGTGGATTGATCGACTATCGCAGGGATCGAACCGTCGTCCAACCGTTGATCTAACAATTTCCATGCGGTCTCCGGGTCTATTTTTCCATCAGCGGTCTGTACGAATTGAAACGCGCCGAGGGAAGAAAACCGGTCCGCGTTCACGCCAATCAGCCGGGGATTCTGCGCTTGGTTTAGGTTCAGACAATTGGCCTCATCCCCCTCCCGGAGGCGCAGGGGATACACGGTGAGATTCGGCAGATCGCTGCGGGATAATCCAAACTCGTTACACCCTTCTTCCGTATTCAGATCGTAGAGCAGAGGAAGCGCCGTTTCTCCATAATAGGCGAATCCTCCCGTCCCCGACGTTCGCGAATCCGCGCCAAGAAGCGCGTCGCGCCGGTTCGCTCCAACCGCGATCGTCAGGAATACGCCGATGGAAAAGATCCCAATCACAGCGAGGCTGCGGCCCCGGCGGCGGCCGATGTTTCTCTTCCCGATTTCAGTTAAAGTGAGATTGCGGTTGGTTCCTTCTTTCATGATGTGGGAGAGATAGGTTTGGCACACGCTAATCCCAGCGATGAGAAGCAACGCGCCGATCCCAAAAAACTGCCCGGCGGCGGCGGTCGCGTCATCCGGTGAAATAAACAGAAACAACGCCAGAGCGGAGACTCCCGCCACGGCCGCCAGCCACAATCCCCGGCTTGTGGATTTGATTACGGGAATGTATTCGCTGCCATGCGTGGCCAACAAGGATTGAATCGATGGTTTTGACTGCCGCCAGACCGCGAACCAAATCGCGCATGCGCTGATGACGGCGCCGGCCAGAAAACTGCCGATCAACGTCATAGGCGAAAAAACCATCTCAAACCGCATCCCGGCGACGGCGCCGCTCCAAACCGTTGAAAGCGCCCAGATCATGAAACGCGAATAGACCAACGCTGCGATCACTCCCAGCGCGCTTCCCACGATCGCCACGCCCAAGCCCTCGCTCCAATACAAGTGGCGAATTCTTTTTTCGGGAAAACCTACAGCGAACAATACGCCGGTCTGACGCGCGCGCCGTTCAACGCCGAAAATATAGAGCAACGCCGTTAAAATCAACGCGGAGACGATTAAAAAGAAACTCAAACTAATGAACAAGACACCGAAATTCAACGCACGATCGACGGCCCGCAGGGCGATCTCCCGCACGGGTTGAAATAACAGCCCAAAATCGGCGGGATTCAATACGCTGGTGATTCGATTCTTGATTTGCGATTCAGTATCGGACTCATTATGAAAGCGTATCGCAGTCAAATCGCCATAGAGATTGCTCCACATCGCCTGCCCCGCTTGAAGCGAAACAAATGCTTTGGGAGTCCCTTTATATAGATCCCAATACGCTTCATCCTTACCGCGGATTTTTTCCAGGTCGATCAGGAATCCCGGATCCCATTCGCGGCAGTGTTCGGTTTTGGCGATTCCTGGAAAATCGGGCATCAAAGAGGGATCGCACAATGGATTCGACATGGGGATGACCGCATGTACGGTGAACGTACGTTTCCGTTCGATCAATTTCCGCATCGGCCCGAGAACGTTATACGTTAATGTTAAAGTATCGCCTTTGCGCGCGTTTAAATCTTCGGCCAGCCATTCATTGATGATGATTCCATTGGTGTCTAGATTGAGCGTTTCTGGATAGAGCGCCGGTTGGACGCTGTTTTCTTGAATCGCCGCCACCATCGAATACGGCGCCACATGATCTCCGGCGCGAATCTCGTTGACAAAATAGGTCAGGATTCCCATATGAGAATTCGAGTTCGAGTTTTGAAGCGTATCTTGAACGAGTCCATGCAAAATACGGGAGTCGAAAAAAATCCGTTCCGTCCGAAGTTCATACCATCCTGGATGGGAAATCGATTGTAATGTAAATTGCGCGTCGTCCAAGTTCCAATTTCGCCGCATCGCTTCAGTGATCTGTTCCGCTGTTAATGTCGAGTCTTCCCGGCCTTTGAGCAGGATCGAATTGATCTGCCCGGTCTTTCCGGTTTTTTCCTGCAGGAAGGATAGTGGGAGAAAGGCGTTGTACGGCGCGACTTGATTGGCGTTCAGATCGAAGCGGCCCATTTGCCGGTCTTCCACGATCTTGGCGATGGGCAGACGGAATGCGAGAGACGAGTCATCGACTGTGGTTAAAGGAATTTCGCGGGAGATAACAGACGGATTTTCAATGCGTATGACAATGGAATCGCCTTCGCGAACAGAAAGACGTTCCGCGAGCGGACGATTGATGATAACGGATTCTTCTCCAGCGGGGAATCCATCAAACGGTTCCCATCCAAGAGACCAAAACCGGGAATCCACACCATAGAGAGAGACGCTGTTCGCGCTGCGCGTTCCATCCCCTTTCCTTGCAATGGCCCGTGTATGAATCACCGGCGCCGCGGTTGTAGATAGTTCATCTCCAAGCGCGTCCGCCAATGACGCGCGGAAAAACCGGGAGGGATGAATCAACGCGTATTCGGTTGTCCCCAACCGATTGAGAGCCACGGCGCGCAGTGTATGGTCGACGCAATCCCCTACAATCAAAGCGCCCGTCAAGGCCATCACCGCGAACAAGGTTCCCAGCGCCGCCCCCAAGTGCGCTCTCCAATAATACAGCAGGCTGTTTATAATCAGGCGAAATCGGTTCAATTTCTTCCCTCGAGACGGCAGAGAATTCCGTCTTTCAATTCAAGCGCGCGGTCCATGTTGTGAATCCATTCGAGCGCATGGGTAACGACGATGGATGTCAATCCACGTTCCTTGTTGATTTCGACCAATAGTTTCATGAGCCGTTCGGCGTTTTCCCGGTCCAGCGCGCCGGTGGGTTCATCGGCGAGTAAGACGAGTGGTTGATTGATCAACGAACGCACATACGCCACGCGCTGCCGCTCACCTCCAGAGAGTTGCGCGGGGCGGTGGTTCAACCGGTCAGACAATCCGACACGGTCCAGCAGCGCGTTGGCGCGTTGAACGGCGTCATCGCCCGCCGAAGCGTGATACGCCAATGTGGGTAAGAGAACATTTTCTAAAATGGAGCACTGAGGCAACAGATGATGATCTTGAAAAACGAAGCCGATTTTTTCGTTCCGGATTCGGGCGAGTTGGGATTCATCCAATTCAGAAAGATCTTCGTTATCAATAAACACATTGCCTGATGTCGGCGAATCCAATCCACCGATCAGATTCAGCAGCGTGCTTTTTCCCGATCCGGACGGTCCGATGATTGCGATCGTCTCTCCAGCGCCGATTTCTAACTGAATGTCCCGTAGAACGGAAAGACCCGGCCCACCGGCGGCGCCCTCATATTCTTTTGATACGGATTCAATTCGTATAAGCGGGGATGTTTGATTCATAACTCTCACCCAATGTTCTATATTTATTGCGTGGATTTTGATTCCCGGACGCGCTCCAGTATAGGAAGAATTTCTTGCGTCATCCGTTCGATCGTGAAATATTGAAAAACAGATTCTCTCCCGCGAACGCCCATCTCTCTCGCTTTTTCCGGCTGAAGTAATAATTCCGTCAAAGCGGAATCATACGCGTCCAAGTCATCGGGTTCGTATAAAATTCCACCGCCTGTCCGTTCAATGATTTCAGGAAAGCCGCCACTGCGGGGTTGGACCACGGGAACACCCGCCGCCATCGCTTCGATGACGTACAATCCGAACGCTTCCTCGTGCGCGGCCGGAACCGAGAGTACGGATAGGGATTTTAACAATTCAATTTTTTCTTTGCGGGTGATATTTGGATGAAACGAAACGCTTTCCAGTACACCCGCTTCGTCCAACTGTTTTTTCATCGCTTCAACAAAAGGCTCATCGGCGTTGGTCATTGTGCCGGCGATTTTTAATCGTAACGAGTTAAATTCCGATTGTTTTTTCAACCGGATAAACGCATCGACAAGATGATCCAATCCTTTGGCGGCGAATAGATGCGCCAGGAAACCTAATACCGGCGTTTCAGGAATGGGATTCAAATCCCCATATCCATCTAGGGATATTCCGTTCTGCACAGGAACGCATTGCTCCGGGCGCAGGTTCATTCGTTCTTTCATCACACCGGCGTAGTAATGGCTGACGGGAAGAAACATGTCTATATATCGCGCATTCTCAACCATCAGGCGCCAAGCGTCCTTGCTGAATGGTTCTGGAAGATCGTCCAAAAAACCGTCTTCACCCTGCAGCGAACAAACCACGGGGATGCCTAAATCTTGGGATATCGCCTTGGCCATTCCTGATAGTAATCCATTGGATAGCAAAACGACATCCGGCTTTTCCTGATGCCGCATCCAGGCGATAAATCGGTGTAATTCCTTGACCTGTCTCCCCTCTTCTCCCGCGAGCATCGAGACGGTCATATCACCGAGTTCAGACGCGTCGGTCATCCCTGCTTTTTTCGCGGCTAGATTCAACAGCCAACGCGAATCGAAAAGCTTGTCGATCCAGCGAGGCGTATTTCGAAACAATCGTACTTTTTGTTGGAGATATACATTAATACCACCAAAAAAGATAGGCGCGTCGTTTTCAATATCAGGCTCGTCTGTGCACAAGGGAAGGTACAGTGGCTGGAGAACAACATCATGTCCAACTTTCCGCAAAGCGCGCGCCAGCGCCGTATCACGAATGCATCCGCCACAATAAAAATTGGCCGTGCCGGGGATGATGATTAAAATTCTCATAAGCAACCTGTTAAACGATTCTTTTTAAAATAGATAACGATTTAGCGCTCTTATTGCCGATCGTATTCATTTCCTCTTGGCGCCGAAAGCGTACACAATCCCATCCTCCGCGCCGATGATGAGTTTTTCATCCGCGATCGCGGGCGAGCCGGGAATCCCCGCGCCGATTTCGTATTCCCACCGTAACGCTCCATCCGCCAATCCGAGGCGATACAATCGGCCATCGCTCGATCCAACCAGGACATCATCGCCGCATAAGACGGGGGATGAATCCACTTCCCCCTTGGTCCGGAATACCCAGATTCGTTTCCCTGTTTTTTTGTTGACGCAATGGACACGGCTGTCTCTCGCACCGAAAACAACGTAGTCATTCCCCACAGCAGGGGAGGAGAAATAGGGAAACTCACGATCCTTGTATTCCCATACGATTTCTTGGTTAGGTATATCTACACAGAGAAACTGGTTCGCATAATGACCGATGTACGCCCGTTTTCCTTCAAACGCGATCGACGCGGCGATATACGCGCCAACGTCGAAAACGGAAATTTGTTTCCCATCCTCCAGAGATACACAGTGGATCATCGCGTCACAACCGCCAAAGACCGCCTGGTTGTTGGATATGGCAGGGGAACCATTGATGTAATTTTCGGATTCATACCGCCATCGTTCCTTTCCTGTTGGCGAATCCAGCGCGTATAAATATCCATCGTAGCTGCCGAAAACGATCAGTGGCTCCTTTTCCCCTTCTAATACAGCCCAATTGGCTGAACCGAGAATTTGATCGGAGGTTTCGAATTTCCAACGTTGCGCGCCGCCGCTTGCGCTAAGGGAATAGAGAAATCCATCCGTTGAACCGATATACACCGAATCATTTAACACCATCGGCGGCGCTTCAATCGAGCCTTCGGTTTTAAACGCCCAGACTCGGGCGCCACTTCCCAAATCGAGCGCGTAAACAAATCCATCTCCAGAACCAATAAATACCGTTCCATCCGCAATGACAGCCGAAGAAATAATCGGGCCGCCGGTTTTGTATTGCCAAAGGAGATCCAATTCTGTAGGAAGCGAACCGGCGCATACGCCCAATTGGCGCTGCCCGCCCCGGAACATCGGCCAGTTGGCGGAGGGGGATTTTTCCTCTGCCACACCCATGAGGCTATGAAGGACTAGGACGAAACACAAGAATGAATTCTTGATTAAAGCGTTTATTCGTTTTTTCATCAGCATTAAGGTTTTCGCTCCTTTGTATCCTGCTGAAACAAAAACTTGTTTAATAGTATACCTTCGCTTGCTCCAATTTTCTGAAAAGATCATTGAATTCTTCTTTCCAAATTCAGTTCTTCTATTAACCCTCGCTTTCGAAGCGTGACTCATGTATGCTTACAAACGTATAAACAAAACCATTCTCATTGTGTAGTATTTTTCCACAAGACTCATATCGATATGGAAACGAAAATGATTAAGACGAAACCTTTCCTATACGCCCGCGCCACCTGGATCGTAGCCTGGTTTGCGTTCGCAATCTGTTTCATGGGATACTCGAACGCATGCGCCAAAGACCTAGGTGAAGAGATCTGGAACGCGTTTTTTAAAACAGGGAATATCGACAACGCGCTGGCCGCGTTTAAAGAAGCTGCCGCAGAGGATGAATCCGACGCGTTGGCCCACGCTGGAATCGGTCTTCTCGCGTCCAGCCGTGTTTCTGAATCCGATCGATTTGTCCATCTGCTCGACGCCTTGGAAGCGGGACTGTCGAAGTCCGAAGCGGCGTTCTACCTCTACGAAGCGGCGGATGCCTTATCCGATCGTCCGGATTTTGAAACGGCGCTTGAACGCCTGGATACAATCCTAAAGGACAATAACCCCGCCGAACATATCCACGACGCCATTCTCTTTGTCCGCGCGCGGTGTCTCCAGCGCCTGAGCCGGTGGGAAGAGGCGGAAAAGGCGTTCTCTCAACTTGGATTTATCACCCGTTTCTGGTATTGCGGCCCCTTTGACAACGCCGAAAAAAGCGGTCACAAAAAAATATTCGAACCCGAAAAAAAACTCGATCTTCAAGCGAAATACAAGGGGCGGCGCCAGACCGTCACGTGGCGTCCAGTCCCGATCGATCCCTATAACGGCTACATCGAGTTACACGCCCTTGTAACTCCGAGTCTCGAATCCACAACCTATTTAGCGGCGTCGATCCAATCAAAGGAATCACAGCGGTGCAGAATCCAACTCGGTCACGCCGGCGCGTTGAAAGTGTGGTTGAATGGCGATTGGATCGCCGATGTGGATCGCTATCATGAACCGGTTCCCGATCAAGTGATTCTAGATGCCCGCCTGCAAGAAGGAAACAACACACTCTTAATCAAAATCTCGGCCGATGAAGGAGGAAAATACGGTCTTTTTACCCGTATCCTGCCAGATAAAGAAGGGACAATCGAAATCGTCGATCCCCGCGCCATTGAATCCCTTCCCGATCTGACCGCCCACACGCCAAAGCCGGATCAAACCGAAACATCCAATCCCGATTTCGAACCCATCCCCCTCCGTCAACTGCGGGCGCTGGGAGAAGCGCCCGGCTCGAAACCGGTCCTGCATCTCTTTTATACGCTCTTGCTCCAGCGTATGGAGGTTGCGGATGATAACGACCACAGCGCGAACACGATGCTGTCACAACTCAACCGCATGCTTCCTGATAATCCATTTCTTCTGCGTTTGCTTGGGGAGTCGGAAAAAGACGATAACCGCCGGCGCCTCGCGTTTGCCAAGGCTCTTGAGAAAGATCCTAACGATCTCGCCAGTTTCGTTCATCTGTTAACCTACTATCAACATTCTCCCTACGCCACTAAAGGATTTGAATTAATTCGTGAATGGGAGAAGAACAACGAGACGCCTGTCTCCGTCCGGATGCAGGAAGCCCAGATGCTGAAAGATGAAGGATTGAGTGAGGCGGCGATCCAGATCCTCCATGCGCGGTTGGATGATCTGAGCATGGACGAAAAAAAGTTCCTTCATGAAAGCCAACAATCGTTCATGACGGACCAGGAGAAAATGAAATGGCTTCGCGAAGCGTTGAAAGAGGAGCCTTATCAATCATCACTAGTCTATCATTTAATCGAGTTAGACCTCCGACACGGTCTGGATGAAGAACTGCCATCGTTACTCGAACACGAGCGGCGGATCGATCCATTTTCAAACGCCGGCTTATACCAGTCCGCGCTGAACCATTTAGGAAAAGGCGATTATCAAACCGCCCTGCAGTATTTAAATAAAATTCTCGCCATGAATCCAAGCGAGTTCGAAGCGCGCCGCAACGCCGCAATCGCATATCACGGTTTAGGAAACGATGCGGAGGCGGTCGCGTCAATTCAAGCCGCGTTGACTGTCCAGCCGTCCCATCCCTGGTGCCAGGATTACTTGGAGTTTTTACAGCCGAAAGAAGAGAACTACGCGGCGCCGTATTTAAAAGATTGGCGGGAAATTGAAATTCCCGAAACACTCGATCTTTCGAAAGCCAACTATGTGACGCTGCTCGATCAGAGAATCGTGAAAGCGCACAAAAACGGCAATTCGAGCGAAACTGTCCAGACGGTCTGCAAAGTGCTGACGGATACCGGCGTCCGTTTCAAGCAAGTGGATGGTGTCTATTACGAAGGCGATTCGGAAGAAGTGCGCATCCTCCGCGCGCGGGTATGGAAACCCGATGGCTCCTACTTTGACGCTCCCGCGCCAGAACACCGCAACGCGTCTTCCGGTGGCGGCGGCTCTGAACGGGTATATGAAGACTATAATGTCGCAATCATACGTTTCCCCGCCCTCGAAAAAGGATCGGTCGTAGAATTGGCGTATGAGAAAAAACAGAAAAAAGAGAATATTTACGCGGACTATTTTGGCGACCAGTTTTACGCGGGCGACCAATATTTCGAACCATCCGTCCTCTCCGAATATGTCTTGATCACACCTAAATCCCGCGATTTTTACTGGAAGTTCATCGAAGCTAATTATCCCGAATCCGTGTCCATGGACCATGTCTCGATCCCTCAAGAACCCACAATCCATGAAACGGGGAATGAGCGCGTCTACTCGTGGACCTTCAGCCACCTGCCACGGCTTCCCCGCGAACCGCAAATGCCTCCTCCTTCGGAAACACTGCCCTACTTGAAAGTTTCCACCTTCAAGACCTGGTCGGATATGACAAAATGGTATTGGAACCTGATCCGCGAGCAGATCCAACCGGGAACCGTCGTTAAACAGCAACTCAAACGTGTTTTAACCGAGTATCGACTCAAACAGGGATACAGTGTGGAACATCCCTTAAGCGAGTGGGACATCGTGCAGGCGGTCAACGCTTTTATTAATACTGAAATCCGCTATCTCGGCCTCGAGTTCGGTATTTACGGATACAAACCCCGCAAAGTGGATGAAATCTGCAACGCCCGCTACGGCGATTGCAAAGACAAAGCGTCGCTGGCTGTTTCTATGTTGAACGAGGCCGGTGTAGACGCCAATATTGTGGTTCTTCGCACACGGAATCGGGGTGAGATCGATTACGAACTTCCTATGCTGGGTATATTCAATCACGCCATCTATTTCGTTCCAGGCGTGGGTAGTGATGGACGTTGGATCGATGGCACAGCCACCTTCTTCAGCGCGAAAGAACTGCCCTCGATGGATGCGGGAGCGAACAGCTTGATTGTCAAACCGGGTGGGGAATATGAATTTAGACGCATCCCCCATACAGAAGCGAAAGACAATGGTCTCATCACCACGTCGGAATTTACGCTGAATGAATCGGGCGCCGCAACGGGCTACCGGACGACGGACTACATCGGTTTATATAATCCCAATATCCGCCGCACTCTCGAAAATCCGGCTAAAGCCAAAGAACTCATTGAGCAGACTCTAGTCAGTCACTATCCCGGCGCGGAGGTCCATCAATTCGATATTTCGGATATGGAAGATTATTCCATCCCTGTCACGCTTTCCAACCGGTTTCGTATTCCTCAATTCGGCGTGAAAGAAGCGGAACGGCTCGTGATTCCCTCTACGTTGTTCAAAGAAGAACTCTCCCTGACATACGCGCAGCTCTCGGAACGGGAATATGACATGATTCTGAATTTCCCCGAAATGCAAAAAAATATCACCACACTGACACTCCCCGCAACCTATACTCAAGTCAAAACGCCGCCCGACCGGGATCTCACCAGTCCATTTGGACACTATACGCGCAAATCCGAATGGAAAGACGGCCACGTCACAATTAATGAAGCTATCCTGTTCGAACCGGTCCGCGTTCCCAAAGATCAATACCAGGAATTCCGCGAATTCTGCCGACTCGTCGACCACTACCAAGATGAAAAAATCTACGCCAGTCCGGAATCATGAATAGATAAACAAACTCAGAAGTAAAACAAAATGAGCACAATTATAAATAACCAATATTTTTTGTTTGATCTTGATCTTCCACCAGTTCAAGAGAACAAGCGCCGTGCTCGAACAGGCGCATTTACGGATAATATGAAGCTTCCCATTCACCGGTGGTTTCGATATTCCGCAGGATTCTCGGCGGAGTGGGTTGAGAAAATGTTGACAAGTGAGATGTTGCAAAATGAAACCGTATTTTTTGATCCATTTGCTGGATCCGGCACATCTCTACTTGTCGTTGAAAAACTTGGATTGAAGGGATTTGGGCTCGAAACTCATCCCTTTGTGCTCCGAATCGCAAAAATAAAATTATCTTGGAACGCTAACCAACATAAATTTCTAACCGCAATTTCAGACTTGATCGAAAAGGCGCAGAAGATTGAAAAGGATATCTCTCCAAGTGATGTTCCTCTTCTTTACAAGTGTTTTACACGAGACACATTTCAACGCCTTGAAGCGTTACGTTTGTCTTTCCAAGATTCATTTTCTCCTGGAGAGACTATAGCCGATTTAGTATGGTTAGCGCTCACAAGCATTTTGAGAGATTGTAGTGGAGTAGGAACGGCGCAATGGCAATATATTTTACCCAACAAAAGTAAAAGCCGGGTCCTAGAACCATTTTCCGCATTGATGAACAAAGCCTATCTCATGGTTCATGATATGCAGTATGCAATGGATAACGGATTTCAAAAAACCGCGTTAATAATCAATGATGATGCCCGATTCATTTCGACTGTTGATAATCAATCCATTGATATTGTGATCACTTCCCCTCCTTATCCGAATAATTACGATTATGCGGACGCAACCCGGTTGGAAATGACTTTTTGGCGCGATATCACGTCTTGGGGAGATATACATGAGGCCGTACGAAAGTATCTTATCCGTTCTTGTTCTCAACATTCGGCAAAGGACCGATTGTGTTTAGATGACTTGCTGGATGATCCTGCCATTGAACCGATTCGTGATGAATTGTCTGAAGTGTGTAAAACTCTTGAAACAATTCGGCATGAAAAAGGTGGGAAAAAAACGTATCATACAATGATCGCCGCGTATTTCATTGATCTGGCGCATACCTGGATTTCCTTAAGACGTCTTTGCAAGGATAATTCAAAACTCTGTTTTGTTATTGGGGATTCCGCTCCTTATGGTGTGTATATACCTGTAGATGAATGGTTAGGGAAATTAGCTCTGTCGGTTGGATTCAAACATTATAAATTTGAAAAAATCCGCGATCGAAACATTAAATGGAAAAATAGAAAACATAGAATTCCTTTGAAAGAGGGAAATCTGTGGGTGAGTGGATGATCGATGGCAGAATCATCGCCGCATAAGTTTGGCCAAATTATAGGAAATCTAATGGAAGAAATTACATTTCCTTTTTTAAGGGATTTTTGCCAACAACGTGGTCTATATTTAGATCGACAAGGGTATCGAGGGAAAGCGCGTAATGGAAGGAAAGTGTGCTGGAAAGATCAATATGGTAATTCACACGATCTCGATTTTGTCATCGAGCAAGGAGGAACCTCCGATAAGATAGGCCGTCCAATCGCCTTTATTGAAGTTGCTTGGAGACGTTATACCAAACACTCAAAAAATAAGGCTCAGGAAATTCAAGGCGCAGTATTACCAATCGCTGAAACGTATCAATCTGATCGGCCTTTCTTGGGAGTGATTCTTGCGGGGGAGTTTACGCAACCTTCTTTAGAACAACTTCGCTCTGTAGGATTCGAGGTTTTATATTTTCCATACAAAACGATCACCAGCGCATTCTCTCATATAGGGATCAACGCCGAATTCAATGAGAGCACATTGGATAGTGAATTTACTGAATGTGTCAATGAGATTATACAATTATCATGCGCTGGAAGGACGAAAATAAAACAATTTCTGGTCAATCAAAATAAAGAAAATATTGAGAATTTCTTTTTTAAATTGGAGCAAACCCTCGACCGCCGGATTGACTCTATCATGATCGTTCCTCTTTATGGAGATGAACGTCAATTTCCTACAATACATGAAGCCCTTCATTTTCTGGAAACGTACGAGAAAAATCATGATGGGCAATTTCGCAAGTTTGAAATCCTAGTGAAATACACAAATGGAGATTCTATTAATGGGAATTTTCAAACAAAAAATAAAGCCAGAGAATTTCTTGATTATATCTTTCATTCGTAGAATGTATCGTTTCGTAATGATGCGCAAATTAACCAGTAATAATGAAGGACATAAAACCATGACTATACGTCTCTCAAAATCAATTTTTTTCTATAGCGTTTTTGTATTCACGGCGATGGGCTCTTTGGCGTTCGCGGATCTGGATAAGGGGTGGGACGCGTTGTTCGAAAATCATTATGAGGAGGCGCGAACGGCGTTTCAGGAGACTCTCCCAATTGATGAGGAACGCGCCCTGCAGGGATTGGCCCTGCTCGCCTGGGCCCAGGGAGACACTCCCGAACTCGCCCGGATTCTCTCCCGCTTGACCGTCTCCTATCCGGACAGTCCCTATACCCCATGTTACTTTGGCATCTGGGGATCCTCCGATCTGCAGGGGTGGGAACCGGCGAAACGGATCGACGCGTTGAAACAGGCGATGGAAAAAGAACTCCCAGCGCCTATCCGTCAACGTCTCGCCTACCACCTCTCGGACATGCTGGCCATGATGCTCGATCCCTCATGCGGCGCCTATGCCAAGGAAGCCGGTGTGTTGACGAGTCAATGGTACATCGTGGGCCCGTTCGGACAGTATGGCGCCGCGGATTTCTTCCGACCCTTCGGTCCGGAAACCGGTGTCCGGCGAACCTATTCCGGTTTTGGAAAAGAAGTGGAGCTTCACCCCGTCACACCTGTCAGCCCCACGGGGATTATTGAAATGGATGGTTTAATCTATCCCCAGACGGGTGTCTCCTACGCCTTGAACGTGATCGAAAGCCAGAGTGAAGGGGAAGCGGTTCTAACCGTTCATTCCTCGGCGGATTATCGTATCTGGTGGGATGGAAAGCCGGTGTTGGAACGAACCCACATGAAACTCCAAACCGCGAAAACTCTCTCTGTTCGCGTCCCTGTCCGAAAAGGCAAAATCCTTCTCACAGTGAAATGCCAACAGGATGATACTGGTTGGTTTAAGATCAAATTGCAAAATACAGCGGATTCAAACCTGAACATAACAAGCGTTCCCTTCGATCCGAGTGAATTCGCCGATCTCTATCACCAGCCTTTCGAGACGCTATCCCCTCTAGTGGAGTCCGCTGAGAAAATGGTGTCAACCTATCCGTTTGTTCTACCAGAGGCGGAATACGCGAACCAAGACATTATCAATGAAATCTTTTTAACCTGTTGGTACGCGAACCGGAACGAGTTTGACACAGCGAAGTCCCATTTACTAAACACCATAAAGAAAACCCCATCGTTTGCGTTCCTCCAAGCGATTTATGGTGACTTATCCCTACTCCACGCGTCCAATCGGCCCGGTTCACGTTCGCGTTTTCAACAAGAAGGAGAAACCGCCTTCAACCGGGCGTTGGAATTGGATCCACACTGTAAAAAAGCGCTGGTCGGTTTGGTGACGTATTACCTCGAACGAAGACAGATCGACAGCGCCCGCGAAATCTTGAAAACACAGGAAGAAGAAAATCCGGAACTGTTCACGAAAGGCTATACGGGCCTTCTACAATACGCCCAGGCGCTCCTCTCCGAACATAAGGGATTCCGGACAGACGCCACACGCCAATTCGAAACTCTGTTGACTGGATGGATTCCTTCCAAAGAAGTCTACCGGCGTTTGTTTGACTATTACGAAAGCAACAACAATACGATCAAAGCCGCGCAAATCATCTCCCAGGCGTTGAATTACTTTCCCGCCTATCTCCCCTTCCTCGATCGCGCCAGCCGTCTCGACGCCGGTACACCCGGCGCGCCCGATGCGGTGGCGTGGCTGAAAAAAGCAGTGGCGCTGCATCCTTACGCCCCTCGGTATGTCTATGTTCTAGGGAACGCGCTGGAAAGGCGGGGACAGTTAGAGGACGCGAAAGCCCTTTACACCGATTTAAAAGACCGGTTCCCCGGTCAACCGCAGCCAATTGAACGGCTCGCCTCGCTGGCGCTGGCCCAATCGGACCAGGAAACCGCGATGGAAGCCTACCGCGCTTTGTACGAAACAACGCCGCGATGGATGACTCCATTTCGCGCCTTGCGGGACATCGCGGGAGAGAACGATTTTCCCTACCAGAAGTACGATTCTCAATTAGAAGATATTGAGATTGAGAAAGCGGATAAGTGGAATAATTCACGCGCCTCTTCCATCTTCCTGCTGGATATCATGGTGTTGGATTTACACGAAGACGGCACATATGACCAATACATCCATCAAGCGATTAAAATCCTTAACCAGGAAGGAATCCGGCAATGGGCGGAGATTGATATCCCCGCGGGTGGACATGTGGAATTGATCAAAGCCCGTACCATTGAACCGGATGGAACGGAATGGGCGGTTTCCAACGTGCAACGTCATAACGGACAGCAGTCACTCTCCATGTACGGCGTCAAAGAAGGATCGATTGTTGAATTCGCGTACTTGGAGCGGACGGGCAATTCCAGTCCAGGAATCAACTATTATGCGGGAGGATATTTTTTCGGTACGGATAACGATCCTATGGTTCTCTCGAAATTGACCCTCATCCGGCCCGATTCAATCGCCTTCCATCTGGACAGCAATCCCAACGATTTCGCGCCGAAGATCACTCGTGATAAAAACCGGACCGTCTACACATGGGAACAATGGATGCAGGATGGACTCAAACCCGAAGCCTTTGCGCCTCCCCTGTCGGAACGCGTCCCATCCATTCAATGGACTACTTGTCCGGATTGGTTGCCTTTTGTCGAACGGACGCGCATGTCCATAACAGAATATGAAGAAGAAACGCAGGCGATTGATGATTTGATTGCGGAATTGAAACAAGGCGTGGCGTCAAAACTCGATCTCGTTCGATCCATCTACGATTGGGTTCGCGAATCGATTGAAGACGGCGGAGGCGGCGCGACGACGGCGGATACGATCGCCCTGCAGGCGGGAGGGGAATATCAACGCATGCGTCTCGCGCATCAGCTGCTGCGGAAAGGTGGTGTTGAATCGCATCTCGCCGCCGCTTTGGAGAACAACGAATACGACGGTTTCCGCCCATTGCCCTTCCCGAATTACCCAGCCGAATCGTTATTGATTGCGCCGGTCCAAGAAGGAATCCCCAATCGGATCATCCTGAAATTTGAAAGCCGGTTCGCCCCAATGAACGATATTAATCCCCGTATGCGCAAAATGGTCGCGCTCGTATTTGATGGCCCAGTTCCCTATTTTGAACCATTGGAACCTCGTTTATGGGAACGGGGACTAATCACCAAAGAGGCCCGTCTTGTCATGCGGGACGATCAATCGGCGTCCATTGATGGATCGTATTCCTATAGCAATCAATATGACCAGCAAATCCGGGAAATATTAACCAATCCAGAGGTCGAGAAGCAGTTGATTGACAGGCAGATCGTCAATGATCTGCGTGGCATCCGGATCGAACAGAAATCGCTGGAAGATGTAGATGACCTTTCTAAACCACCGCGCATTGTCTTTTCCGGTGTTCTACCGGATATGGCGAAGACGGATGGGCCCAACCAGCTAAGAATTCCCGCTGTCTTGATCCCATCCAACGCCTCCGCGCTGGTCAATGAACCAACCCGCGAATTTCCAATTCAATTCTTATCCAGTCCGGTCAATGAACCACTTCGACTCCGGTTCGATCTGTCGTCGTATATAAAAGAAGGAGCCACAATTATCCTGCCACCCAATACACTACTTCTGACTGAATATGGATACTATTCACTCTATTACGCTTGGGAAGGAACAGATGTCGTTGTCCAAAGATCATTCCTGATCCCTGGGCAAACGATCCTACCCGATCGATATAAAGGATTCGTAGAATTCTGCCGCACAATTGACCAGGATGAAAAGCGGGAAATCCGTATTTCCTTTCCTGGTTAATTCTATAACATTTTAAATTAAATAAAAAAATGTGATTAAAAAGATATAAATTGCATTATAATGATGAAATAGGAAAAGTCGAAAGTAAAAAATACAACCTCATATAGATATGAGTGTTGAGAAACTTTCACTACATATGATATTCTGAGTTTTATTTTTATGGAACGGCGCATGATCTGGTTATAGGACCTTTGAAACCGTGTTTCTGATTCTTTTTAATTAAGAAAAATGCTATTTCCATTAAGATTGAGTTAGATCTTTTACACTGCATATAATACAGATAACCATGAACTGAGGAGGCAGTGAGAGCGGCCGTATGAACGCTAAACGTTATTCCATCTTGGTTGTTGATGATTCGCGCGCCGATCAATTATTAGCGCAGAAAGTTCTTGAAAGCGCTGGATATACTATTCAGATTGAGTCAACCTGCTCCGGCGCTCTTCAGAATATTCAGAAGAACGTCCCAGACTTGGTTTTACTGGATGTGATGCTGCCGGATGGAAATGGATACGATCTTTGCCGCCAAATCAAAGAAATTATTGCCGAAAGAGAATTATTTGTTCCCATAATGCTGATCACTTCCAAGAATCGCTCGGAAGACAAAGTCATTGGATTTAAGAGCGGCGCCGATGATTATCTCATCAAACCACCCGCCAGTGATGAAATGATCGCCCGCGTGCAAGGCCTGCTCCGGATGCGGGATCTTCAACAGGATCTAAAAGAAGCGCATGACCGCGTGGCCCACGCCAACCGCCTCATTGACCGGGAAATGAGAATCATTGGAGATATCCAACGCTCCTTTCTTCCCCAGGAATTCCCCGCGCATCCCGAACTGGAACTCGCCGCGTTTTACGAACCTTCCATGCAGGCCGGGGGGGATTATTACGATGTGATCCAACTGGATGAGGAACATTGGGGAATTGTCATGGCGGATATCGCCGGTCATGGAATCTCGGCCGCCGTCGTTATGGCGATCACGCAGATGACCGTTAAAGAATTCGCCCCCCATCATACCAGTCCAAGCGGCGCCTTGCATGAATTCAACAAGAAATTGAAGCAATACATCACGGAAGACTATTATGTGACCATGTTCTATTCCATATTAAATCTTCAGAATATGGAGATGGTCTACTCTTCCGCTGGACACAATCCGATGTTGTATTACTCTATTTCCGATCGGCGGATTTCTTCACTCGAAACAGCCAGTGGTTTCCCCCTCCGGACATTCGATATGAAGCGATACGATGAAAGAAAAGTCTCTATCCTCCCCGGTGATAAGATTCTCTTATTTACAGATGGTGTTACGGATATTATCAACTCAAAGAGAGAATTTTATGGAACGAAACGGTTGGAGAAAACATTTGAAAGAAACGGAGATCGTTCTCCCTCCGATTTGATCCAAGAAATTGAAAAAGACACGGAAGCCTTCCGGGAAGGAGAAAATCGCCTCGATGATTTCACCCTTCTCATCATTGGCCGCCGGAACTCGTCATAAACGTCAATTGAAAAGAAGCGATGCAGTTGGCGTCCCTCATTCATCCCACTGAACAACATTCACATTTTCACCCAAGTCACACCTTCTACAGACTTCTCCACAAGGGGAACGATCGCTTCGGGGAAGATAGACTCACTCGCTCCATGACCCACTGTAAGAACGTTAAGCCCCAATTCCTCCGCCTCCCAGAGCAGATGGTATCCCACCTCTCCGGTTAGATACGCGTCCACTCCCATCGATGCGGCGCAGGAGATCAACGAATTTCCACTGCCTGTGGAAAGCGCGATTGTTTGGATCTTCCGGCGTGTATCAGGCCGTGTTCCCGACAGTGTTGTCGGGATAGGAAGGCTTTTCTTCACGCGCGTTTCAAACTGCGGCCAGGACAGTTTTTTTTCAAATTCAACCACCCATAGCGCCTGTTCTAAACCGCGCGCGTCCTGCAAGGGATAAAGATCGTATGCGGGTTCCTCATACGGGTGAACCGTATAGAGCGCATGGATCACCGCCTGCCGCCGTTTGATGGGCAGAACCATCTCCAACCGGTCTTCTTCCTCTCGCTCCAGTTGTCCAGCGCGTCCAACGAAAGGATTGGCGCGTTCGGAACCGCGGAATGTGCCAGTCCCCTGCAGTGTGAACGAACAAAGATCATACTCGCCAATCACCCCGGCGCCCGCCTGCGCCAGCGCTTCTCTCACACGGTCTGTGTAATCAGCGGGAACGAAAGTAACAATCTTCAACCGGCCCGCCTGGGGTTTCGCCGCAATGCAATGAGCGTTCACACACCCCAATTTCTTCGCCCATAGAGCCGCGATTCCTTGCGGGTGAAGATCTATATTGGTATGGGCCGCGTACAGAGCGATATCCCGCCGGATCAATTCCCTGGCGAGACGTTGAACCGCGTCCGTCTCCACAATTTTTTTCAAAGGACGGAAGAGCAAGGGATGATGAACGAGCAGCAGATCCACTTTTTGACGAACTACTTTTTGGAGGATCTTTGAAGTTACCTCCAGACTCACGGCCACTCGTTTCACGTCCTGGTCTGGATCACCAATCTGCAGACCCACAGGATCATCCGGCAGCGCCCATTCGAGAGGAACGGCTTGCTCAATTCGACGGATCAATTCGCACAGTTTCATGGTTCCACTTTCATTTACACGTTGTGTTCTCAATCATGATGGTTTTAATGAAAATTGACGAGAGGGTGGCGTGGGCGCCCAGGGCAAGGCTTTTTTCTGCCTTTGCCTTATTCCAAATCACATACGATCGGTGTAATAATCAATTTCCCACTGTTTTTATTTGTGGGTGGCCAGGGCAAGGTTTTTCATCTGCCCTGGCTACATCCCTGAAATCATGTAAGGGGAGAAAAAAGCCTTCCCCTTGCTACCCAGCTGATTGATATATACTTTGTGTAATCGTAATCTACATTTCTCATTATTATAAACAAGCTCGTTGAAAGTAAAATATGGATCGAAAAGCTCGGATTATGTTAGCGCTCAATATTTCATGTATTGGGCAGCAACAATCCCTTACACAGCCGGTTGGGCGTTAGGAAGGTGTCAAATGAATGCTCCAATTGATCCAGCGTAACAGTTTCGATCCGCTCCTGATAATGCACCGCGTTTTCAATCGTAGTCATCGTGTGTCCAAAGCCGAAGGTATGGGCGATAGAAATCACTTTTTCATTGGAAAAAGCGAAATCGGCTCTCGACATGCTTTTCACTTTGGTCAATTCGCCTGGTAAAATCTGACTGCGCAGTTTTTGCAGTTCTCCGGTGATCTCATCCTCCACCTGCTGGACTTTTTCCGGTTCCGTCACCGCTTCGATTAGAAACAATCCCGCGTTGGCCAGATTCCAATAACTGCAGCTGATGGAAGAAACAATCCCCAATTCATCATTCAAACGGCGGTGAAGCCGCGACGATTTCCCCTCTCCAAACACCATTGACAAAAGATCCAGCGCATATTCGTGAGGCGTCTCAAATAGATCCGGCAGCGCGTATCCAAGAATTAAGTAGGATTGATTCACGTCCCGTTTCATCGTCACGGATGCCGGCTCCTCAATAAGGGGCCAGTCCAACGCCTCTTCTTCAAATGGCGCGGAAGGAAAAGGCGTCTGGTCTAGAAGATGATTCAGTTCATCTTCCGCTTCCTGGTAAGAGAGATCGCCGATCAGACAGAGTGTGATATTTTCCGGATGATACCGTTTTTGATGGTAATCAACAAATGTGTCCCGTTGAATGGTCTCTAGAGATTCGTGCGTGCCCAGCACATCGCGTTGGTATCGGCAGCGGGAAAAGGCGGCGCGAGTGAATTCATCATATATTTTTGACCAGGGATTATCTTCGTGCCGTTTGATCTCTTCATTGATCACCGCCCGTTCCCGCCTCAATCTCCTCTGGATCGAAGAGAGGATTCATGAGTGAGTCGATTAGAACGTCCAACGCCTTCTTCCATCCCGCGCTGGGAAGCACAACGTAATAATGGGTATAGTCAAGTGAAGTCGCCGCATTGTTATACCCTCCCAGCGAGGTAATAATCCGGTCCATCACTCCCACGCCGTGTCTTTCCGTACCCTTAAAAAACATATGCTCGAAAAAATGAGAAAGGCCATAGTGGGGATCGGGGTCGTTGACAGCGCCGGTCTTCACCCAGATATCGATCCCAATGATCGGGGCGGCCCGCACTTCCTTATGAAGCAACGTAAATCCACAGGGGAGAGTGGTTTTTGTATAGGGCATTAGTGGATTGATGGTTTCTGGTTTTCTCATCGCATTAACCGATCTTTCAATCGAGATTATTCGCGCCGGTGCGCGCGATCAGGCTGCCCGCTTCATGGAGCGAGGCGCGGGTTTCGCCGCAATCCGCCCACCATCCCTCCAGGATATCATACGTCAGTTCCCCCGCTTCCAAGTAGGCTTTGTTGACGTCCGTAATTTCAAACTCGTTCCGGCCTGAAGGGGTCAGGGTATCAATGATGTCATATACGCGTTCATCGTACATATAGATCCCCACCACGGCGTACTGCGAAGCCGGTTCTTTGGGTTTTTCTGTAATCGTAACAATCCGGCTGTCTTCGAATGACGGCACACCGTACTGTTCAGGGTGATCGACTTCTTTTAAAAGAATCTTCGCGCCTTTTTCCTGGCGCCGGAACGCGTCCACATATTGGATGATATTCCGTTCAATAATGTTGTCACCCAGCATGACCGCCACCTTGCCCCCGGCGGCGAAATCACGGGTTAGCGAAAGCGCTTCCGCGATGCCGCCCTCGCGGGATTGATAGGTGTAGTGCAGCCGTTTCAGACCGAATTCCGAGCCGTTGCCAAGTAAAGGAAGGAAATCACCGGCGTGATTGCCTCCAGTGATGATCATAATATCTTCAATCCCAGCTTGAACCAGCGTTTCAATCGGATAGAAAATCATGGGACGGTCGTAGACGGGAAGCAGATGCTTGTTTGTCACACGAGTCATGGGAAGCAGGCGCGTTCCCAATCCCCCGGCGGTTATGACACCTTTCATGATGGTTCTTTTCCTTGAGCCAGCCGCTCACCGTATTGTTTTTTGTAATAGGCTTTGAACTCATCGCCTTTGATCTTTTTCCACCATTTCTTATTCTTCTTATACCAGGCGACGGTTCGCGCCAGCCCTTCCTCCAATTGGACGGCGGGAGCCCAGCCCAGTTCTTTGATTTTAGACGAATCCAAGGAGTACCGGAAATCATGGCCGGGGCGGTCTTCTACGTGAGTAATCAGATCCGCCGGTTTTTTGAGATGTTCCAAGATCAGATCGGCGATGACGCGGTTTCGTTCTCCAGAGGCGCCGCCGACGTTATAGATCTCCCCGGCTTTGCCTTCCCGCAGAACCAGTTCGATCGCGCGGCATTGGTCTTCAACAAACAGCCACTCCCGCATTTGATTCCCATCCCCATATAAAGGAAGCGGCTCATCCTCCATCGCGTTCGTGATAAATAGCGGGATCAGTTTTTCTGGATATTGAAACGGCCCATAATTATTGGCGGACCGGGTAACGAGCGTGTGCACGCCATAGGTCACATGGTAGGCGTGAGACAACAGATCCGCCCCCCCTTTGCTGGCCGAGTATGGGGAAGAGGGATATAAGGGGCTCGCTTCAGGCACGGCGCCTTCTAGTACGGGGCCATAGACTTCATCTGTGCTGATCTGGAGATAGCGGCTTATATTGAACTGCCGGGCGGCCTCCAGAAGGACGAAGGTTCCATGAATATCGGTCCGGAGAAAATCGTCGGGACGGCTGATGGATCGATCCACATGTGTCTCGGCGGCGAAATTGACGATCGCGTCGAATTGTTTCTGCGCCACCAAGTCCATGACCAGTTGACGATCGGCGATATCCCCTTGAAAAAAGCAATAGCGGCTGTCGCGCTCGACGGATTTTAGATTGTCGAGATTCCCGGCGTAGGTCAATTTATCCAAATTGACAATCTGGATCGATTCATCCGTCCTAAGCATATATTGGATAAAATTCGATCCAATGAAACCAGCGCCTCCTGTGACGAGCAAGCGTTTCATTCGTTCCACAACTCCTTATTCTGGGGAGCCCGTTCCGCTCATCCTTTTTGGAATCCGCATCCGTTACTGGAACCGGGCGCCTCAATCATGAAATCAGCCCGTGTCCGAAACGAACGGGCTGTCTAGTTTAACCTTCTTTATACTCCATACCCTATCATATGGAATCCAAAGGGAGAAGCGAAGGGGGGAGGAGAGTAAAATGTGAAAGCCGCTCATAACCATGAGCGGCTTTCGCACAAATCTTTTTGGTTTTTGAGAAACCGTGCCTTATTCTTACATTATTTATAATACCATTTTTTAACCGGTTGTCTAGACTTTTTTTTTGATTTTTTTTTATACTGATATTTTCTATTGAAAATCTTTTGTAACAATTTGATTTTTATAGACTTTTGTGTCTATACGGTTGATTGGATGGCGCGAAAAACTCTAAAGATCCGCATTCTTTACATCGATAAGCGGTTACATAATACTGGTCGCGCATCCCTATTTTAACGCCCAAAAATCCCTCTTCGGGCGTACCTTGTACCCAAGATATCCGTTCTAAACGCACAAAATTAATATCCAATAAATATCCTTCCTCCATCTCATGCCCACACCGGCCGCATTTCATCGTCTCATCCATTTCATTCCTCCTTATATGGTTTACATTATTTGAGTTCTTAAGAATATGTTTTATTTAAATAATACGCTTCTCTCCACCGGGTATTTCGTTTTGGAAGAGTTGACACCTAAGACGATTACATATTTATAAATGAAGCGTTAGTTAATCTTTTAGAGGAATCACTTTATATTTCAGTCTTATGCTGTATATAATTGAATCTTCGGCTTTACAGATTCATCATGATTCTATAAGCAATCGATAGAAAAGAAGAATGGATGGAGAAACCAATGAGAACATTCAGAATCATCATGGTTGTTTTTTCTTTCAGTTTGGCGCCCAGCGTCTTTGCGCAGCCGCAGGGGGAACGGGAATTTCCAGCGGATGGATATACGCCGGGGCAGCAATATCTGGTGCAAATTCGCGTAACGGGGGAGGCGGAAGCGGTTACTGTCACCGAGACACCGCCGGAGGGATGGACTGTCGGAAGGATTATGTCCAGTGGAACGCTGCAAGATGGCGTTATCGTATGGGAACTGGCTTCGCTTTCAGGCTCGAAAGCAATTCGCTACTATGTAAGCGCCGGCGCCGATTCAACGGGAGACGCGGTATTTTCAGGTAATGTTGACGGGATTGAGATTACAGGACACACCCTCATCCCTCAACTGGTCCCCGGACCCGGCAAACAAGCCCCCGTAATTTCCGATACCCATTACAACTATCAGATCTATCTCCCCGCAACATATGGCGAAGAGGAAAGACAATGGCCGCTCATGATGTTCCTGCATGGGGCGGGTGAGCGGGGGAGTGATTTGGAACTCGTAAAAGTTCACGGCCCTCCTAAACTCGTTGAAAACGCCGCGTCAATGGAGGAAGTCTTTGGCGGCGAATTCAATTTTGTATTGGTATCACCCCAATGTCCATCGAATGAATGGTGGCGCAATGAACAATTAATCCCTATTCTGGATGAGATTATCGCTGAATACTCCATCGATACCAGCCGCGTCTATCTGACAGGAATAAGCATGGGAGGATTTGGAACTTGGAGCCTGGGCAGCGCGATCCCCGAACGCTTCGCGGCGCTGGCGCCCATCTGTGGCGGTGGAGACGCTTGGGGAACGTTTCATGGCTCGTATAATACAACCTCCGATCTTTCTGCGGCGGATCCAAACGCGCTCGTGAACACTCCAATCTGGGCGTTTCATGGCGACGCGGATACAACCGTTCCAATAGAAAACGATGAAGAGATCATCAACGCGGTGTTGGAACTGGGCGGCGATGTGACGTTCACCGTCTATCCCGGAGTCGGTCACGATTCCTGGACACAAACCTATAACAATCCCGAATTGTATGAATGGTTCATGCATCACCAACGAAGCGCCACGTCGTCCTCTCCCAGCTGTGAATTGTATAATTAACGAATGGAGCCAAAACGGGTGAGCGAGGATTCAATGGAGAGCGAGCGTCCCGCCCGCAATAATAATCTCAAAACATTCGGCGTATCCGGTAAGTACGTAGTTATCATTATACTCTCATCAATAACGGATGTTACAAAAATCCTTAACCACTTGACTTGAACCGGATGTTAAAGATAAACGGGATAAAGCAATCAATAGAAATCCTGAAAATCCTGTTCATCCTGGATATCCAGATTCAGACAAAATTACAAAATCAGAGAAATAATGAATAGGAAAGACACAAAGCGCGCCTGGAAAGCGGCGCAGTATTCCGCGTTCCTTATTCCCGGCGCCGGACAAATCTACAACCGTCAATGGCTGAAAGGCGTGTTCCTGGCGATCGTATTCTTAATCGCGTCAATGGCGGTCTTAGTCCCCATCACCCTCGCGTATATCAATCATTTCATGGCTTTCAACGGAGAACTCCCAAACCAATCCATATTCACCTTCGAAACGCTCTGGAAAATGAAGTACCCGTTGATTACACTTTCAATCCTATGCGGTATAATCTATGTTTATTCGATTGTGGACGCTCTCAAAGAAGGAAAGAATAACAGAGGATGATTGAAGCCGTATTTTCCTCTATATGTGAAGAGTTTTATATGTTACGATAAATGTAATCTTCATCATTCTCTAAAGAGATCTTCAATGACAAATAAATGGCCGAAAATCATTCGCGATCCGATCCACGATCTGATCTCTTTTGAAGATATACCAGTTGATCATTTATTGTTGAAACTAATCGACACAAAGGAATTTCAGCGGCTTCGCCGAATCCGGCAACTTGGAATGAGTGATTTAGTCTTTCCTGGAGCGAATCACAGCCGTTTCGCTCATTCAATCGGTGTCATGAATACGGCGCGAAAGTTTTTGAAACGGATCGAACGTATTCCTGGATCAACAATAGATGAAATCAATCAAATCGTTGTATTAACCGCCGCGTTACTTCATGACATTGGTCACGGTCCTTTCTCTCATACATTCGAGAAAATATCAGGAGGAAAATCACGAACAAAGAACAGTAGAAATTATTAAAAACGAATCCACAGAGGTGAATAAAGTCCTCCGTGAAGTGGATGAACAACTGCCAGGAAAAATATCTGATTTCTTTGAAACGGAAAGCGAGGAAAGCGATAGTCCTTCACCTTATCTCACAGGCATCGTATCGAGTCAGCTCGATGCGGACCGTTTTGATTATTTACTCCGGGACAGTTATGCGACGGGAACGAACTATGGGCAATTCGATCTCAATTGGCTGATCCAGCATCTTTTTATTGATGAAGAGAAAGGGCGGTTTTATTTAAGCAAAAAAGCATTTACGGCGGCGGAGGCGTATATTTTCGCCCGTTTTCACATGTACCAAACCGTTTATTTTCATAAAGCGACACGAGCCGCTGAAATCATGTTACGATTAGCGTTTATGCGCTATCGAGATCTTCTATCTCTGAAGAAAACGCCAATAGAAAAATGCGTGTTGTACCTAAAGCGCCTCTTTCGGTTTTTAACGCTTTTTCGGATACAAAAAATGCAGCTCCATGATTACCTTTTACTTGACGACAATACGATTCTTGAGTTTCTAAAAGTATGCGGTGAAGCGGACGATTCTATTTTAAAGGAAATCAGTCAAGGATTATTGAATCGGAGATTATATAAATGCGTGGATGCGACGGATGCGGATAAGGATGATGTTGGCCATTTTACAATGCAAGTAGCTCAGTTTTTATCGGGAAAAGGCTCTAAAATGCCCTATACATTCATTAATGATTCACCAAAAGATATTCCTTATAAACTTTATGATCCCGATGAAGAAAAACCAACAAGCGAAATATATGTTGAAATGACGACTGGTGAGCGTGTAGAGATAAGCAAGCAATCGTCTTTAATCGCTCAATTAAAAGATAAGTACACTTTATTTCGATATTATTTCCCTGATGAATACCGTAATGAAATCGATAAGATTGCACAGATAACTCTGCGAAAGGACCGATGAATGGTTGATAAATTGATAGAAAAATTCCGTTGGTTGGCTGGAGCGATCGCCGCGCATCCGGATCAGCAAATTGCGGGAAGAATCCGATTGCAGAAAACAATCAAACTCCTTCAACGCCTTGATTTTCCAACGGATTACTCGTATACACTCATTTTTACGGTCCTTATAGTGAAGGGCTCAAAGCTGAAATCAACCTTTTGGAAAGTCTCGATCTAGTTGAAGAAGAAGAACGGCAAACGGCAGATGGTCTTCCATATTTTATAATTAAAGCGAAAAAGGGCGCTGCTTTAGATGAAGATGATATCAAGCCGTTTCAAAAATATATTGATATCATGAGTAAAATTAAAGATCAAGTCATTTTGGAATTGGCGGCCACGTATGATTCCTTCCGGGAAAGAAATTACGATCATGAAAAGTCTCTTGATTTATTGAACAGAAAAAAAGGGAGTAAATGTACTCCAGAGCGCATAGAAAAATCAATGGAATTGTTAATGGAATTAGGATTACCTGCAAAATAAATATTCATTTGGAAGGTAGATAGAAATGAGTTCTGTAAAAAAAGTCGTTCTCGCGTATTCGGGGGGATTGGACACATCGGTGATTATCCCCTGGTTGATCGAAAATTATGATTGTGAAGTCATCGCGTTCGCCGCCGATATCGGGCAAGGCGAAGAATTGGAACCGGTCCGGAAGAAGGCGATCGATTCCGGCGCGTCGAAAATCTATGTTGAAGATTTGCGCGAAGAGTTCCTGCGCGATTTCTGTTTCCCCATGCTTCAGGCCGGCGCCATTTACGAACGCCGCTATCTGTTGGGCACCTCCATCGCCCGGCCATTGATCGCCAAAGCGCAGGTGGCCATCGCCGAAAAAGAGAACGCGGACGCGGTCTCGCACGGCGCGACAGGCAAGGGCAACGATCAAGTCCGGTTTGAGTTGACCTATCAATCTCTCGGCCCGAATTTAAAGGTGATCGCCCCTTGGCGGGAATGGGATATCCGTTCGCGCGAAGACGCGGTCGCGTACGCGAAAAAGCACAATATCCCCGTCCCCGTCACAGTCGAGAAACCCTACTCGATGGACCGCAACATGTGGCATTTATCCTTCGAGGGTGGTATTCTCGAAAATCCGTGGAACGAGCCTCCAAAAGATATGTTCATCCTGACCAAAAATCCGGAAGACGCGCCGGATGAGCCGGTCTACGTCGAGATCGAATTCGAAAAAGGTATCCCCACCGCGCTCGATGGAGAGAAACTGCCTCCAGTCGATCTGGTCGTCCGGCTAAACAAACTCGCGGGTGAACACGGCGTGGGCCGGGTGGATCTGGTCGAGAACCGCCTGGTGGGCATGAAATCACGCGGCGTGTATGAAACCCCTGGCGGGACCGTCTTGTTCAACGCCCACCGCGAACTGCTCTCTCTCGTCTGCGACCGCGACACGCTCCATTACCGCAATCTCGCCGCCGAACGGTACGCCGAATTGGTATACAACGGGCAGTGGTTCTCCCCGCTCCGCCGTTCGTTGGACGCCTTCTTCCAAGAATCGGAACAATACGTCACCGGAACCGTCCGCATGAAATTATACAAAGGCAACTGCACAGTAGCGGGCCGCAAATCCGCGCAATCTCTCTACAGCGTAGATTACGCCACCTTCGAAGAAGACAAAGTCTACGACCAGAAAGACGCCGAAGGCTTCATCCGCCTCTTCGGCCTCCCCACAAAAATCGAAAGCATGGTTCGAAAGAACGGGTAGCCGCAGTTCTTCTTTCCACAAATTGAGCAAAAATTCCTCAAAATGTTTTGCTGGCTGCATTGATTGAGCCAATTACTTTCCGATCTGAATATCAAATGCTCCCTATGATTTATTAAATTTATAGTTTGTATAAGTATTTTCTATGGCGAAATGATTGCGCGTTAACCGCTTGATTGCATTTAGTTTATGACCATATTTGCGTCACTGCGCCTTAACAGATTGTCGAATATTTTTTTTGTCTCACTAAACTTTGGGATATAAACTCATGTCTATTAAGTAAATCTATTGCCCGATGATATGAGTTCGGCATATTCTAATTAAATAATAAAGAAAAAAGGTAAAAAAAACATCAATATATCAACTCATGAGTTGTTTGATAGAAGAATCCGTCTTCGAAGAGACTTAAGGTAAACATTTAACGCAAAAAATTTATTGCTCAGTGATCGGATCATCTTTTAAGCCATAACTAGCTGATTTTAACTGATTTATTACGATGTTATTCGTTCTATTTATTAATAAATAGTTGAAAATTTCTATAAAAATATCAAAAAAAATACTCGAACAAGATATCGTATTGATATATATTCCTATTTAACGGCGTTATTTATAGTTTTTTTGTTAGCGACACAAAAAATGAAAGGGTGATATTGATATTGAAAAGAGCTAATACATCATGTTTAAGGATAAGAGAATCTTATTGAGTGAATAATTGTTTAAGCGAATTTTTTATTTATCCATAGATAGACACAAGTTCAAGAGGCGTATCTATTATGTTCAAAAGAAAAACGATATATATCACACATTTCTCTATATGTTTCCTTTTCCTCGCTGGAATTCCATGTGCTATTCACTCGAATGAAACGATTCTTAAAGATGGTATAACTGAATCCGAATTTATTGCGTTTGTCACAAACCATTTGTCTCCATTCAAGTCGGCGAAGATCACCTATGAAGGTGTTCATTACATTCCCCCATCGTCATCCAAGGAAGGAAAGAGCACTAACGGCACCTATGTCTATAGAAGATGCGGAGAAAAACAACGAAAAGATATTCACTGGTTGGGGGAAACTCCTGACAATCATTATTATGTTTATGATGGTTCTACAGGTTATTTTGTTCACCTAGATCCAGGGGATCCCACGATTCGATCCGGTCCTGGTTTTACAAAAATGTGGATGACGCCGGATTTTTTATCGTTCTATGGATCGAATTTGGATCATTTCATAACAAAATCTTTCCAAATATTGAAGATCGATCCGGAACAAAAAAAGATACGAGTTTTCTCCGATCAATATATGAGACCAGATCAATATTATGAGTTTACACTGCTTGATGACCACCATGCGTATTGGAAACAATGTGATGTTGTCTATGGTGATTTCGTTGATCGGCGCGTAATTTGTGATGATTTCACAGAAATTAGTGGAATGTTGGTACCAAAGACAATACATATTCAGAGAATAGGGAAAGATGGGTTGTACGATCAATATCAACTTAAACTCATTGAAGGCCAAGTGAATAATGTCGAATTTGAAGATGGCGCATTTGAGTCGCCAAAAGATGAACATTTCTCACATAGATTTATTAATCGGTGATGTTATGAATAAGTATTAGAAATCCCCATGTATTTTCGATAATCCCCCCCCAAAAAAAAATACCCGCAAAGCGAACCACCTTTCCATTTTTTGAATATGGCGCCAAGATGTATCCCCATCTCATTGGGGATTTTTCATTTTAGATTCATTCCAAAAAAGCAGAGGAACAATGAATAAATTACTTCTATTAACAACCGGTCTCATCATTTGTCTCATCCCCCCATCCAAGCGAACGAATCGGAAAACACCTGCTTCCAAACCGGTCGTGGGTGGATTCCTGCGTTGGATTTACGGTCGGATGTGGCGATTGTGTATGGAGTCAACGCGTCGTTTCCGGAGCGGTTGGAAAGTTGGCGGTCGCGGGGGTATGGCGTGCATTTGATGACCGGCGTGGCGTGGGGCGGGTATCAGGATTATCTCGACGGCCGGTTCGATGGTTCCAAACATTGGGATGAAGGGCAGGTCGACCGGCAGGGGGATATGATCATGCACGGCGGCGGCGTTCCCTACATGGTTCCATCGCCCAGCTATGTTGAATATCTCAAGAGCCTGGTCAAAACCGCCATCGATGAGGGCGTCACCGCATCCACTTGGAAGAACCGGAATTCTGGAACCGGGGCGGATACAGTGAAGGCTTCAAACGGGAATGGAAAGAGTATTATGACGAATCCTGGCAGGCGCAGCACGAATCCCCCGAAGCGGCCTACCGCTCCGCCAAGTTAAAATATCACCTCTATTTCCGCGCCTTGGAACAGGTCTTTCTCTTCGCCAAAGAATACAGCGAGAAAAAGGGGCGGCGCGTCCGGTGTTACGTTCCCACCCACACGCTGATTAATTACTCCGCCTGGGAGATCGTGAGTCCGGAATCGAGCCTCGCGGACCTGGCCGGCATGGATGGGTACATCGGCCAAGTCTGGACCGGCACAGCGCGCACGCCCGTGATCTACGAAGGAATCGAAAAAGAACGCACATTCGAAAACGCTTTCCTTGAATACGGCTCCATGGTGGCCATGACAAAACCCGCCGGACGCCGCGTCTACTTCCTCACCGATCCCATCGAAGATAACCCGAATCACACCTGGGAGGACTACAAAAACAATTACGAAGCGACGTTCACCGCGCAGCTGATGTATCCCTCCGTATCCCATTATGAGGTAATGCCCTGGCCCAGCCGGATCTTTCTTGGAAAATATAGGGTGGAAGGTTCCGATAAACGCGAGCCCATCCCCACAAAATACGCCACGGAAATCCTAACGCTCATCAATGCGTTGAACGAAATGCGATCCTCAAACAATCAAATCCCCGGTACCCAAGGCGTCGGCGTTCTTCTCTCCGACACCATGATGTTCCAGCGCTTCCCCACATTCGGCGAAGAATATACAGACCGGCGTCACTCCAATTTCTACGGCTTGGCGCTCCCGCTTCTCAAACACGGCGTTCCTGTTCAGCTCGTTCAAATGGAGAACCTTCTTCACCCCGAAACGTTGCGGGATATTCGGGTTCTGCTGATGAGTTACGCCCACATGAAACCAATGAAGCCGGAGTATCACAAAGTCCTGGCGGATTGGGTGAAGAACGGCGGCGCGCTGGTTTACGTGGGACGCGACAACGATCCTTATCAAACGATCCGTGAATGGTGGAATCAAGGAAAGAACCACTACAAAGCCCCATCAGAACATCTATTCGAACAACTGGGCGCAGAACCAAAATCAAAAACGCTGACGATAAAAGAAGGGAAGGGAATCCTTTCCATCCTGCGCAAAAATCCCAAAGAGATCGCCACGGCCAAAGGCGGAGGCGATGAACTGCGGGCATTAATCAAAACCTGTCTATGTGAAATAGGATATGAAAACGAGTGGAAGAAACAGAACGTTCTCCACCTCCAACGTGGGCCATACGATATCGCGGCAGTATTGGAAGAAAGCGTATCAGATACGCCCTACACAATCCCTGGCCCGGTCATCGATCTATACAATCCAGACCTGCTAGTATTGGACAAAAAAGTGATCGAACCGGGCGAACGGGCGTTTCTGCTTTCGCTATCGCGCTTCACAAAAGAATCGCCCTGCATCCTCGCGGCGGCGTCCCGCGTGAGTGATAGGAAAAAAGAAGGAGCCACATATACCTTCACGCTCAAAGGCCCTGCAAACACGCAGGGCATCGCGCGAATTCTCCTCAAATCGAAGCCGGAAAAATTGACGATTCAATCAAGCGCCGAAACGCCTATGGAGCCAGAGTGGGATGAAACAACAAAAACCATGCTAATCCGCTATCCAAACTCACCGGATGGTGTTCAGGTGATTGTTGAGGATTAGTGGGATTCTGTGGTATAAACATCGTATGTAACGCGGATCACTTCTTCCACAGACGTCGCGCCGGAAAGCGCTTTCATAATTCCTTCTTCGCGCAGTGTTTTCTGATCCGAATTCTGGATGGCTTTGTGAATTGTCGAAAGCCCGGCGCCTTCGACAATCAAATCCCGGATATTCTCTTTGATAATCAGCAATTCATAAAATCCAGTGCGGCCCAGGTAACCGGTGTTGAAACATTCCTTGCACCCCCGTGGCCGGAAGATCGGCTGTCCTTCTAACAGAAGGGCTTCCTCACCCAATTGTTGCAGTTCATTGGATGTCGGGGAACTCTGTTTTTTACAGTGAGGACAGAGTTTTCGCACGAGCCGCGAAGAAACGATTCCCAATAGCGCCGCGCCGATCGTTTCCCGGTTGAATCCAGTGTCGTACAGCCGGTGAATCGCCCCAATCGCATCGGCGGCGTCGAGTCCGGCGAGGAACGTATAATGAGACGCGGAGGCGTCAAAAATCAGCGACGCGGTATCCAAATCCTTCAGTTCCCCAGCCATTACAATGTCCGGCTCATGCTGCATGACGGAATTGACGACGCTCGCATACGGCAGTCCGCCGGACGCGCGGAATGAATTCTGGTTGATATTCTTTAATTCATATTCAATCGGCGCTTCGATGGTAGCGATTTTCCGCGTGCCGTTATTCAGGAAATTCAAGCACGCGTATTGCAGCGTAGTTCTCCCGCTCCCCCGCGGCCCCGCGGTCAAGATCAGTCCATTCGGCGCTCGCAGCAGTGTTTGCAGCGGATCCAGCAATTCTTCGCGTATACCCAAACGGTCCAAAGTGATCGACGCCATTTTCTCATCGATCAGCCGCATTGCTAACGATTCCCTTTTATCACCGGGAAGAATAGACGCTCGTACGTTGATTTGTTCTCCTAACAAGAGGCGGCTGAAAAAACCATCTTGGGTGAATTCGGCTTCGGTAGGATTCATTTTACATAACTGTTTCACGGCGTTGATGAGAGGTTTCAACATGCCTTGATGAAATGTGATTGATTCCGTTTGGACACCGTCGATTTGGTATTGAATGGAAGCGCTGTTTTCCTGCGCCGTGATCTCAATTTCATTCGCGCGGATTCGAATCCCTTGAATTAGGATGTAATTGAGCAGGTCGATAAGTTGATGTTGATGGCTCTCATCAAGATACGCCCCCGCAAATTCCTTCGACTTAGCCATAGACTCAGACCGGGATTCGATGAGACCGGGCAGTGTATAGGGCGTCTTCACAGGCGCTTTACAAAACGGGCATTCCTCAAAATTTAAATTCTCAAAAAAAGCGGGATCATCGATTGACCGTCCGCAGGACGAACAGACCAGTTTGGATTCCTGTGTTCTCCACCGTCCGATGTAATAAAAAATCAGCCCGAAGATTCCGGAGTAACTGACGATTTTTTTCCAATCGCTGTAAACGACCTGCCGATTCGGTAAATCACGCACGACGATCTTCAAAGGCAGATACCAGAGCAGAAGAACAGCCAATACGACTCCGAGAATAATCCATACCCAGATGATATCAAACGAACTCGTATCGACCTTTCCTGAAAATAGATTGCTGAAAAATCGCTGGGTTCCGCCCCATGCGCCACGAAACCAATTGGTGACTTTATCGGTTGTCGAGGGAACCGGCGTCGGCGCCGGAGCGGGGATATATCGTGTCTTGGGTTGTTCTTTGACGGAAGGAATCAGCGCGGATTGCGCCTGCGCCAGCGCGATTCGCAAGCGTTTCTTCTCGTTGGCCGTTAAAACGGTTTCATCGATATCTTTCAAATAAAGCACGGCGTCGCTGTAATTTTTTTCATACAATTCGATCAAACCGAGGTGATACATCGCGCGGGAATTGTTGGGAGAAAGTTCGATGGCTTTAATAAAAAGCTGCTTCGCTTCCGGCGATTGTCTATCCCGGCTTCGCAGGAGGACGAGTTCTCCCCATTCGATATACAGGTTGGTCACTTTTTCCGGCAGATCTCTAGCAAGCAAGTGATTTGGATAATGGGTGAGGATCACTTCGTAATGCTCGATCGCCTTTTCATAATCGTTCCGGTTCCGCTGGCGCTGCCCTTCTTCGATATGTTTTTGAACGACCGTTTTCTCCAGTTTCAGTTTCGCGCCTTGCAAGCGGGATAAAATATCCGCGTCGGATATCAATCGTTTCACTTCTTCGATTTGTTGAATGTCATCCAATCCTTGGACCAGCGGATCGTGTTGATCCAAGGCGGCGATATATTTTTGAATGACCGATTTCTGCTGGATTATAACGGAATTCTTTTCCGCGGACGTATTCGCAAGTTTAAGCGCTTCGGCATAGTAGCGCACAGCGGCGATGTAATTTTCCCGCACATCCTCCACATGAGCGCGCGCCAGAAGGTTCATAAACGGAGTTCCCTTTTCCACACGCTCAATAGCGTCTTCCGGGAACGAAAAAACGCCGCCCGCCGTTTCGATCACAACGTTTCCATTCGTAGATTCGCGCAGAATCCCTTCAATTTTCTTGCCGGTCTTCAGGTGAATGATGTCCGCATAGAGACTGAAACAAGTCAAAAAAGCAAAGAAAAAAGCCGTGAAAAAGAAAATTCTGTGTCTTGGGAAAATTGGAGTAATTGTTTTCATCGCAATCCGCATGGTTTGTTTTTGTGGAAAGGTAATGTTCCGGCCGATCTCACCCATTCTTCGTTCCGCATAAAATAAAACTACGCGGCACGATTTAGAAAAGAAAAATTGCTCCGGTATACATATACTTTACAAACATCGATCCAAATATGTAAGGCGGAACCACATCGCGCCGTTTTCTTGAACGTACAATATCACCGCTTTCCCGAATCGTCTATAAAAGACTGATATCAGAACAAGAGATTACAAAATGATACAAGTCAAGAGATATTTTGGGTTCATCTGAGTGAATACATTACTGTCAAAGATCGTTTCTTTCTGACAGAAGATACAGAATCATAATGAATACCCAGCCTTGAAAGGCTCTTACCTTGAGCGGTTTATCACTTGTTCCCATTCCACTTGTTCGTGCCATCAAGGCCAACGGCATGGGCCGCGAATCTATGTGGTCATCATCCGGAACCAGGCCCAACGGCAGGTGTATGTGCCCCAAACGCAACCACCGCTATTTCCAAATCCCGCATCCGATCCAACTCCACCTAGTCGTTATACGGGAGACCGATCTTCCCCTCGGAGTGGAACCTCTTCTTTGGGCGCTTTTTACCAGCTTGCCGGTTGCTACCTGGGAACTGTTGCGCTAAATCGGGCGCCTGTATGAATTCCGCTGGAAGATTGAAGACTTCTTCAAATTGTTGAAGTCCGGGTATGGGATCGAAAAACATCGCTTTTGTAATGCCACGAAAACAGTGAAATTGCTCGTGCTGCTAACCATGGCGGCGATGACGCTTTTCCATCTGAAGGAGGCGCTTGGATTGCCGTCTAGAGGCTAACTCGTTAAACGGGGATACCAAAAACTTAAACAAACTTCGCGTGACCTTCATAATCCCGATTTCGATCTCCGTTGGCGATTACTTGCTTACTTACCGGATAAGCCAATTTTATATTTCGATGGATTGCCGTTTCGGTATAAAAAAAGGAGTGAAATAAATCCACTCCTTTTACGAGTTGCATTTGTTTGAAAATTCAACTTACGCAGTACCGACGCGAACGATATCTCCATAACTCTTCAGCCCATTGGTGGGCTCATAGATATCAAACAACGAACTTGGGGCGTGGATTCCATCGGGGCCGAAACTCCAGATGTAATACACGTTACCCGCATGACAATCGCCTTCATTATATCGCAACCGGCCTTGCTTCGCCTGCGAATAAAGCGAAGGATCTTGAATCAGACGTTCGGGAGCTACGGCAGGGAACCAGTCTGCGTGATACTCACCAAAACTCCATTCTATCGTTCCCAATCCCACCGTATTGGCTTGTTGGAAGGGATCTTTTGGAATGGAACCGACATACGAGATGGGAGTGGTCAAATATTTATTCTGGTTGGCTGAATGACCGCAATGCGGTGGCGGACCACCGTTGTCAAGGTTATACATGGAATATGCGTTCTCAAACGCCCGCATCTCCGCTTCGCATTTCGCGATCTTGGCCCGCATTTGGGCATTCAGAAAATTCGGTACGGCGATCGCCGCCAAAATCCCGATAATGGCGACGACGATCAACAATTCGATGAGTGTAAATCCTTTCTTCTTCATTCGATGCAACCTCCCCAAAAAAATAATATATTCTTCAAAATCACCTTAAAATAGGTAAATTGAATCCATCATTTCAGCTGTCGACACGAGCGATGTCAACAAAAATGAATCGTATAGCAATTTATCCCTTCATTTAAGAAGAACAGTTCAAAACAATCGATTACTGCCCGCCAAGAATCTGGCTGTTCAATACAAAAATATTCCCACTAGACGTCAAGCCATTGGATGGCATATAAATAAAGCCGGCGTTTCGATCTTTCAATCCCTGCGCGCCGGTGGTTCCCCACGGATAATCCTGCAAACCATTCGGACCGAGAGATGTCATGATGTAGGCGATATTGTATTGATTGAGCATATTAAACGTCGCCGTGGTGTTGATGCACGATGGCGTTCCCTTTGGGCCGAATGAAACCGCGGACGTATATTCATATACGGGTTTTAAGCCGGTTTTGATCGTCTGGCGGTTCTCAAATTCAGGATTGATCCCGGCAAACGCGTCTTCTGGAATTGATGCGATGTAGGAGACCGGTGTCGTCAAAGGAAGGTAGGATAAATGTTCCGCCTGTCCCACTCCACAATCACCATCGTAGGTATACTGTCCCCGGTCCAAGTGATATTGCTCTTCCGCCATGGCGACGGCTTTCATATCCGAGACGACCCGCGCAACCTTGGCCCGCATTTGGGCGTTCAAAAAATTCGGCACCGCGATCGCAGCGAGGATGCCAATAATGGCGACAACAATGAGTAATTCAATCAAAGTAAACGCGTTTCTTTTCATTTACGTCTAATCTCCCTTATAAAATTAAAGACATTATTCTATCAAATAAAAAATTATAGGATGGAAATAAAAGAAAATCTATACCTATCGTTAATCCGAATCAATTAAAATAGGGATGTTTTATCTCATTTTTGGCAGGGCTGGTTTTTAGTCAGTTTTTTTCCTTGATTTTTTAGCCGTTTTCAGTTTCGCGGCTGAAGGGGGAACCGATGTCAGGATATCGGGACCGGTCGGGGTTGTTTCCGGCTCATGCTCGATCAACAGTTCCACGCTGTCCTCCGGGCGTGGAATCACGTGCGCGGAAATGACTTCACCCACGCGCCGGGCCGCGGAAGCGCCCGCTTCGACCGCCGCTTGAATATCCGCCACTTCCCCCCGCAACTTGACCGTGCAGAGCCCCGGTTCGGTATATTCAATTTGCGTCAACACCGCTTCGGCGGTTTTCACCGCCGCGTCCGAGGCTTCAATCGCGCCGATCAATCCTTGTGTTTCGATCAGTCCTAATGCCTTCATCTCTCTCCGCGAATCCCTTTCCATTCAATCTCGCTCTTTCCATCATACGTCCGAATTTGAAAAAAGAGAAGTCACAAGTCACCCAGATCCGCAAAAGCCCATCCAGCAGGCGCCTTTGTGAAGTTCACCTCCTGTCCTCTCCTCTCGAATTTCATCTTTTCTCACAATCCCTCTTGCTATTTCATCCGGATTCCATATACTGTACATATGTTCATTTATTTGGCGCGTTGGCGCTTGACTTGAGAGACACGGCCGCATGGGAGGTTCCTGTGTGTATCCGCAAGATTTACACGCCCGGCGCGGGAAGAAAATTCTCCGCGCCGCTGGCGGAATCGTTTGTCCCGGCGGGGTTCCCCTCCCCGGCGGACGACTACATCGAGAAGGCGCTCGATCTCAATGAATACCTGATCGCCAACCAGGCGGCTACGTTTTTCGTGCGGGTCTCCGGCGATTCCATGACCGGCGCGGGTATCCACGACGGGGATATTCTCATCGTCGACCGCTCGATCGATCCTGTGCGCGGCCAGGTGGCCGTCGCCGTCATCGATGGAGAGATGACGGTCAAACGCCTGCGTTGGCGCGGGGGAAAACTGACGCTGGAACCGGAAAACGACAAGTATCCGCCCATCGAAATCAACAGCGAGTCCGAATGCCTGATTTGGGGGGTGGTCACCTATGTCATCCACGCTTTGTAAACCGCGCAAAAGTCCAGCCGTCGCGCTGGTGGATTGCAACAATTTCTACGTCTCCTGCGAGCGTGTGTTCAACCTCAAATTGGAGAACAAGCCGGTTATTGTGCTCTCCAATAACGATGGCTGCGTCATCGCCCGCTCGAACGAAGCGAAAGCGCTGGGATTGAAGGTGGGCGATCCATTTTTTAAGGTCCTCCCATTCGTTCGCAAGGCGGGGATGAGTTACTACTCCTCCAATTATGCGCTTTATGCGGATATGTCCGCGCGGGTGATGGCGGCGCTCTCTCATTTCACCCCCCGCCTGGAGATTTATTCCATCGATGAAGCCTTCCTGGACCTGGCCGGCGTGAAGGAGCCTTCGTTGACCGAGTACGCCCGGCGGATTCGCTCGACCGTGCGGCGCTGGACCGGCATCCCCGTATCTGTGGGGATCGCGGAGACCAAAACCCTCGCCAAGATCGCCAACCGCCTCGCCAAAAAATACCCCCATCTGAACGGCGTGCTCGATCTGCGTGGGATGCCGGAGCCGGAACGGACGCTCTCGCTGGTGGATGTAAAAGACGTATGGGGGATCGGCCATCGCCACACCGCCCGCCTTCAGCGTCACGGAATTTTCAACGCCTGGCAGCTGCGCAACGCCGATGACGCATGGATTCAGAAACAGATGGGAATCGTGGGATTACGCTTGATTCATGAACTGCGGGCCATCCCCTGTTTAGCGTTGGATCTCTGCCCGGCTCCCAAGAAAGGGATCACCTGTTCCCGCTCGTTCGGGAACCCTGTCGAATCGCTCACCGATCTCAAACAGGCGGCCGCCACGTTCACCACCCGCGCGGCGGAAAAACTGCGCGGCCAGCGCTCGTTGACGAAAACGATCACCGTCTTCCTGATGACCAATCCGTTCAAGAACGATCCCCAGTATTACAACTCCATCTGGATCGATCTCCCCGTCGCGACGTCCTGCACGGGCGAATTGATCCGCTATGCCACACGGGGCGTCGAAGCGATCTACCGGCCGGGATACAAGTACAAGAAAACAGGCGTCATGTTCGCCGAGATCGTGCCCGGCGAGTGCTACCAGGCCAATTTCTTCGATGAAGAAAACCGCCCCCGCGACCAACGTCTCATGCGTGTCCTAGACCACATCAACACCCGCATGGGCCCCGGCGCGTTAAAATACGCCGCCGCAGGAATCAAACCCCGCTGGAAAATGCGCCAAGAATACCGCTCCCCCCGCTATACAACCCGCTGGGAGCATCTCCCTATCGTATTGGCGTTTTTGAGGTGAGGGGGGCTTATATGGTCTCAGATAAAAGTTAAAACATCTAACCATTTTTTAAATCATGAATGGTCGATTCGTGAGCGTCAAGATTGGATATTATATGAATGGCTTAATTTTTCATAGACAACAAATAACCGTCGTGCAGCGTATTTTGAAGAAACAATATATAAAAAAACAATCGATATATTTATTTTTTTTCTTGACTTTCCAGGGAATGTGTCATAAGTTCTAGTAAATATTTTATTGTACATCAATATAATAGGAATGAAACAACATGGGTCAATGGAAGGAACAGTTAATTAGAGGTTATTTTGATATAGGTGAAAAATATGTGTGTGAAAACTGCTTTGATGATTATGCCATCAAAGAATTCATAGTTGAAAATGCAGTAAAAAAACATTGTGACTATTGTGGTTTATCATCTAATAAAAAAATATCAGCTCCAATAGATGATGTCCTTTCTTTTATAATGGATGGAATTTATTCAGGATGGAGTGATCCAGGAGATGAAGGTGTTCCATGGGAATCAAGGGAAGGCGGATGGCAAGGATATGTGATAGATTCTTATGATTTAATAAGAGATCAATGGATCGTTCCAACAGAAAACGAAGAAATACTTGAAGATATTACAAATGCAATCGCAGAGATGCAGTGGTGTAGAAAAAACTTTTATCAACTTCCACTTGATGATGCACTTATATTTGGGTGGGAACGATTTTCCAAAAAAGTGAAACATTCAACCAGATATGTATTCTTTCAAGCAAGAGATGAATCAAATACATATGAAGATCCTGATGATATTCCCACTTATGCAATGCTTGAGAAACTAGAAAATATTATTTCCGAAGCAAATTTAATAAAAAATATCAATAAAGGGAAAAAAATATTTCGGGTAAGAATTCATAATCCGAGTGAGATATTCAACACAGCAAAAGACCTCGGAACTCCAAAGTTAGTGTATGCAAAATTCTCAAACAGAATGAGTCCTGCAGGAATACCTATGTTTTATGGAGCATTTTCCATAAAAACAGCAATTGCTGAAACGTTCGAAAAGGGACACAAAGAGCCCAAAGTTGCTACAATAGCAACTTTTAAAACGACGAAGAACTTAAAAATTCTCGATTTAACGAACCTTCCAGATATACCTAGTATATTCGATCCCGAAAAACGAAATATTCGTTCAGGTATAATTTTCTTACATTCTTTTGTTATAGATGTAAGCAAACCAATAATCAAAGATGGAAAGGAACATATAGAATATGTACCAACACAGATTTTTACTGAATATTTTAGGCATATTTTTGTAGATAAAGATAATGACAATATCAATGGTATTTTTTTTAACAGTTCTAAAGACAGCGATGGTGTATCATGTGTACTGTTTTTTGAGAATAAAAATTGTTGTGATTCACCAGACGCTACGAAATCAGATTGCTACCTCGAGCTAGTTAAAACAGAAAGGAAAAATCTAAATACAAAATAATCAATAAAAAATTTATTCGGTGGGTGGCAAAGGCAAGGTTTTTTTTCTGCCTTTGCCTTATTCAAAACCACATTCGTATCATATCGTTCCAGCATTTCCCCAATCCATCCTCAAATCGACGTCATTTCATTCATAAAGGAAAATAATGAAATAAATCAGATAGAAAACCAGTAGATATAATTAAATATGTCTTTACATACGAGAAAATGTGTCATAAGTTCCATTAAACTTTGAATAACTTGTTCTATGTAAGAGGATAAAAATAATGAATCCAGATGACTTTGTAACTATCGCTACCGGCAGCAGCGTTCAAGCCGACCAGATGAAAATGTATCTTGAGAGCGAAGGCATTACCGTCTTCCTGCACGGCCAGTTTTTCGGCACGGCGGCTCCACATCTTGCGGCGCCTGGCGGCGCCGGCGCTGTCCGAGTCCAAGTCCCCAAATCCCAGGAAAGGCAGGCGAGGCTTTTGCTCGATCGAGGAGACAACACGTGACAATTGATGGACATAGAACCATAAGGTGAAGGCTATCAGCACATTTCACGCCGAAGCCTCACTTTCACGTTATCTCGACTCAATCATCATCAAAGGCAGTTATGAATATCATCAAAGCCATAGGAACAGTATTCGCCGCCACATTGATCGTAACAGGTGTCATCATCTGGGCGCTGAAGACCTATGGTTTTCGAAGTGTTTCATTTGCTCTGCTGGCCAATTTCATGCTCCTTGATTGGATCGCTGTGGTCTCCCTCCTTATAAGTGAGGAACGGCGTTTTTACTTGCCCCAGAAATACTACAAAGCCAAACCATTAGAAAAAAATGGCCGGATATATAGATACGCAGGGGTACACTATTTCAAAAAGCTGGTAGCTAAGGGATTTCTGGCCAATCTGGCCTCTATACGCTTTGACGGTAAACGCTCGCGTATTGACAGTTATTACCGCGAAACTCAATGGGGCGAACTGCTGCATTTATTTATGTTTGTGATGATTAGCCTTTTAGCGCTTTATGCGCTTGTCCAAAGGTGGTATGACGCAATACTTTACTTGATGGTCTTTAACATCCTGCTCAACGGCTATCCTGTTTTGCTGCAACGATACAATCGCTTCCGCTTAGAGAAGGTCATACAGTTACGGGATTCCAGGAAATTAAAGACATCCGATAATTTGAGTGACATATGCTAACACGCTGGTTCTAGGGCTTTCGTATCTCGATCTCGTACCTCGACCCTAGACCAGCGGCGTTCTCATAAACTAAAAAGAAAAAAGATACCCATGTTACCAATGTTTCTACGACGATGGATTCATGATCTCAATGAGAAGCGAAGGATCGTCTGTGACGCGAGATTTAAAATTAGTGCGCTGATTGGCAGTGACTCTGTCATTGAGATCGGGTGTGGGTTCGGGCCGAATACCAATTACATCCAAGGCGCCTATCTTGGGATAGATAGCAATCCAGACGCCATCCAGGAGGCAAAAAGGCGCTATCCAACAAAGGATTTCCTTTGTAAAGACGTAATGGCAGTCAAAGAAGAGGCTTCCGGATACAATACCGCTCTCTTCTGCGCTGTGCTGCATGAAATACCGGATTACAAAGGCGCATTGAACGCGGTCATACGCGCCGGCGTTCGCCGTATTCTCATATGCGATTACGATCCCGAATTAGGGGGCTGGCTCCGATTTTGGATGGATCGATTCGAACCAGAGGCTAAAAGATGGTGGGGCTGTCAACCAGATCTGTTTCTTCCGGAATCGGAATGGTCCCTTCGGATGGGACAGATCACCCGTTCACTTCTTTGGTGGGAATTCAGAAAAAGATTACAATGAATTGAGGACCAGGAGGCGAGTTTTAAGAAAGAAATATTATAACAATACAATGAATGCTCTTGCGATTAAAAAAAGTGGTTATTCTTCTTGACTCCAATGCTTAGATATGTGAGTATTTTGTTGGAATATTCAAATTTCTGAAATTAATGCAAAAGGAGGAAATGATGAAAAAGATTTTGTTATTCGCAAGTCTCATGATGATTGTCGCAGTATCGACTTCGCTGTGCCAAGATGTGGCCGAGGTAAGAACCTATAATGTCAACCGTGTCCCTGGCGATCCACCTGTCATCGATGGAGAATGGACGGAAGAGGAATGGGCTGGATCGGAGTGGTCCGGTGATTTTTATGGAACGAGGCATAGTTATAATGACGCTTCGTTATGGGGCGAAGTACTGGATATAGGTTATCAATGGCGAGCGTTGTGGGATGACGATCAAGTGTATATTCTGATCATTATGCCTATGTTGTATATCAATCCAAATGGTTTGGTGTGGCCAGAAGATTTAGTCGACGCTCTGGTGGCGGATGATGTGGGATATGCTGGTTGGGGAAATGGGCAATGTCTTAATGTTGAATTCTTTGTAACGCCTAACTGGCCTACATTTGTCGAATGGGGAGAACTGAATGAAGTCGGTACAGATCCTCCGAATTATCATTTCGCTTATTTCCCGCTCTTAGCCGACATCGATGAATCCGGCACAGAATGGGCTCCTAGCAATTTTGGTGTCCGAGGCGCTGAAGGACCGCCGTTTTTCGCTACATCTCACGATCTCCCAGGAGATTGGCTTCCAATCACAGATCCTGCGGCCGCTGAAGACGCCGGTGTCTTGCCGTTCCAATTGGCTGCGCTTCCTCATTTAATTGAAGGCGCCGTGGCAGGGGAAGAAATCGTAGGCATTCCTGCTATGGAATTAGCGGTCCCTTATACATCATTGAGTTTTGAAGGCTCCCCTGATATTACGGATATTTTAGATACCCCTGTTGACTTAGAGCCTTTAGTCTTAGTCCCTGATGAAGATGGTAAGTATGTAAATGTGGGGGATGAATGGTTATTTAATTGGTGCTGCTACATAGATGGAGCCCGCCTTGAAAAACAAGGTCTTGGACTGGCCAATTGGAATGATATGGGAGAGGGTGGTTTTCATAACGCTCCTCGTGGTATTTTAATATTCGCCGAAGGAACCGCTGTAGCAAGTTGGATGATGTATTAGAATATTTTTCAATCCGAGATAAAAAAGAAGGTCCGGTCATTTTGGCCGGATTTTTTTTTATCGAAAGTCAGTGAGACACGCAAAGTATAGGCGCAGAGAGGGTGATATTGGCGGCTTGGAATTTTATCGTTGTGCTCAGATAAATGGATTTCATTTAATGATCTACAACATACATATACTGAGCGCGGGCATAGTCTGAGCTTTTCAATCCATATTTTGCTACTATTGCATAATTTCCGGGACGTAGCCAGGGCAGAAAAAAGCCTTGCCCTGGGCGCCCGCGTCCCACTCTTCTCTTTGATCCATCGTGATACAATTTCTTGAAGAACTAACACTTGAGAGAATCCACACATGAATCGGATCGTAATCTGCGCCGCTCTTCCTGATGAAGTCCGTTTCCTGCGCCGCTGGCTGCGGGATGGAATACGTTCCATCGATAAGAAACTCTCTATTGAGATTCTTGTATCCGGCGTTGGGCGTGAACGTATGAAACGAACTCTTGATTCAACTCCGTATGATTCAGTTTCATGTTGGCTCTCCGTGGGCTATTCCGGCGCGTTAATTCCAGACTTAAAAGTGGGAGACTGCCTGCAAGGATCAACGATCCTCACAGCGAATGGCGCTCGAATTCAACCAGAATGTCCCGCCATTCACTCCTTCCAAGAAAGCCGGCGCGCGTTGCTCTGTTCGGATATTATCCTCTCCACGCCTACCCAAAAACATCAGTATCATGAGAAGACCAGCGCCGACGTCGTCGATATGGAATCCGCCGCTGTCGCTGAACACGCCTTGGCCCGTGGGGAAGCGTTCGCATGGATTCGGATTGTGTCCGATACAGTGGAGGAATTATTGCCCCTCGAATTGACGCATTGTGTCAATCAAGACGGATTCCCCAGCCCTTTGGCGGGTATCCGGACATTACTTGGCGCCCCTCGCCTGCTGCCAGTGATGCTGCGGATGGCGGCTCGAAACACTCGTCTTGGCAAAAGCCTGGCGCGGGCGATCCTGGAAACGCTTGAAGGTTTTGAGGCGCCTAAATGAGATCGGCGAATTCACGATGGCAGCGTGTGAACGTCCAATATCCAAGGATGAACGTTACTAGCGAAATCGCGCCAAACGCAATCCATCGACCGATCCCCGGCCAAATTCCATGCAGGACCAGATCGTGATGGATTACGATCATGTAGGTGATCGGGTTGGAATAGATTAACGGCAGAAAGGAATCGGGGACCATTTCGATAGGATACAACATCGGTGTCGACCACATCATGAGCATCGTTCCAATGGAAACCAACGGTCCGATATCTCTCAGATATGTGTTTAAGGTGGCGAACAATAAACCCGCGCCTAAGAAAAAGATCATCTCCAATACTAAAACCAGCGGCAACGCAACCAACGTCAGCTGCAGGCTCCCATAATAACCGAGTAGGACGATGAGAAAAATTCCCGTCCCGATCAGCTGATTGGTGATACTCGACAGTGTCAGATACGTGGGAATAACCTTGGCGGGGAACCGCACTTGTTTGATCAAATGCGCGTTATCAATAATGCAGGTCGTGGATCGCACCAGCGATTCCTGAAAAGCGTACCAGGGCAGGAGGCCGGTGAAAATATAGAAGGCAAACGCGAAAATTCCACTCTCGGGGACTGCGCGATCGAGATCGTTGGCTCCCAGCGCCGCATTGAGAATCTCCCTGGCGGTTGGATTCTCCCAACGCAGCGTTACTGTGGGAGAAGCCTCCTTCCCCAGCTCCAGGTCGAAATGCAGATCGCATTTTTTCTCCAGCGTTTTTATGACTTCTGAAAGGTCCGCGTGGTTAAATTCGATCCATCCGGGAAAACGTGTGTTCAATAGTTCTTCTATATTCTCGGGGAGTGGGGGTTGTGAGGAATTCTCTGCTGCGGGGAAAATACGAATCGTGTTTTCATGGATCAATCCCCGGTGCTCGTATTTGGCTTTCAGAATCACACCGAATACGAATGTATAGACGATCAGTAATACCAATGGATTGATCACGGACCAGAAAAAACCCATCGCCGATCCGATGTAACGCGCCTGCAGATCCCGCCGTAGAAATTCCCACAGCAGATGACGGTGAAATAGAATATGTCCAATTCGCTCTTTCATATAAACCATCTTGATTGAGATCACAACCTGCAAATGAAAATGAGTCGCGAGAGTAATTACGAACGAGCAAGTCTCGGAGACTCATTTTCATATAAAAACTTCGTAATTCAAAATCAACGGACAGATAAACCGGATCGTATTATACTCCGTTCTAAAAAAAATATCCCCCGCTTGGCAAGTAATACCCGCGCCGCGCAGGGGATTTGAATGGTTTTCCTTGAATATGGAAACGAGAACGCTTATTTCTTGAACCAAGTTCTCGGATTCAATCTGGATAGTATCGAACCAAAGCGATTCTCACCAATGTGAGTCTCTTTCAAAGCGGACCAGACGGCGTCCAATAACTGTTTTCCAACGACTGGGCGGTTACTTATTTTATAGATCTCATCTCGATGCTCAACGTTTTCCGGCGGAGTTGAATAAATCAGAATAAACTTGCATCGAACCGCTACTCCTTTCAGCAGCCAAATCAGATACGTTGGATTGGGGATCTCTTCCGACTGACCCAGAATGTAAAGGTCGTAATGACAGGATTGGGCGTGATCCCACAGATCTAGATCGTTCTGTGCGATATCGGCTATTACACCTAGATTATCCGCAATTTGGTTTACAAGTTCCGCTTCTCCGGCTTGTAATCCTAAAGCTAATATTCTTTTTTTTGTTGTATTATCATTTGGCGCGATCATGGGTCTGTCCTTTCTCAATCAGGATTAAAACAACTACAAGGTGATATCATTACAACGAGTCATTTGATTGGTTTCACGGTCGATCGCGTGGAATAATTTTTCACAAAAAATGTATAGATCGTTTTCTTTATCAATCGCTACAAAATCTACGGCGCCCGCGTCTAATAGTTTAGTACGCAGTTCATCGTCCTCCATTTCATGAATGACAATGACGGGAACATGGGGATACTTTTTTTTGATTTTTCTCAAAGAAGAAAGTCGAGAACCGTCAGGGAGCGATGAATTCATTACAATCAAATCTAACGAGAAGATGGTTGGATTATTGATCGAGTCGCTTAGGAATCGATGCCAGATCAGGTTATAGTTTTTTGATACGGAACACAAAAAATCATGAATGACAAACATCCCTTGAGGATTATTTTCAATCAGCAGAATATTGATTCCTGTTTTATTCATTTCGCGCCTCCTTTGTCATGGATTTGGGCAGCGCAATGCTGTCGATAACAGCGCGGAAACCCACGTCGACGCACTCGATCAGATTCGTTTCCGCAAAGCCACTGAGATGATGTTCGACAAGTCCCTTATACATACCAATCAAGATTTCCGAAATGTTTTCCACATCTACATCATTTCTTAACTTCCCTTCTTTTTGTACTTTTGACAGGAGGCGCCGGATGTCTTTAAAGGGACCGTGTTTAAACTGTTTGATTTTATCCCGTATGAATGCGAGTGTTTCAACGGTCCATTCCATTTGAAGAGTCAAAAAGAACATGAACTTATTGCATTCTTCGTCTTCGAGAACGAGTTCAGCTCGTCTCACAAAGTAGTTACGTAAATCATCCAAAGTCTCGAGTTGTGGAACCTTTTTTTTAGTTAACTTGTCTTCTTTCACAAGCATGATGTTAATCAATTCGGTCAGCAAATCCGGTTTGGTTTTGAAATGCCAATACACGGCGCCTTTGGTCAAATCGATCCGCTCTGCAATATCAACAAAGGTTGTATTGAAATATCCCTTTTCACTGAATAGATCCAACGCGGCTTTCAAAATCTTCTCTCGCGTTTCTTTCGCCTCTTCTTTGGTTCTTCTCGCCATCGTTCTTCGTCCTTGTTTTATTCTCTAACGAAGTCCTCATACTATATTATACATACCTGCGGGAAGGTATGTCAAGTAAAAATACTATTCCTCGAAAAAATTTACTTTTGGATGAACTTTATTGCTGGTGATTTGAAGTGATTCAGGATAGTCGTTGTGTAACGGCGCGCCACTATAAGACCGCCGATACGGCAAGCGGAAAAGGCAGGATCATTATTCGGTTAAGCGGATGATATACGGAAGCGATTCTCAAAAAAAATACAACTATTCAGTGATCTCCTTGCCCTCTAAATATTCAAACGCTTTTCTTAATGGAGGAAAAATATCAAGAAGACGTTCTCTTCGAGATAAACCGGAATAGTTTTTGTTTTGGATTTTTTTCAATTCTTCTGAGGTAAATATGCCCGCTTCAATATCCGGTGAAATACCGTTTTCATTGATGTCATGCCCCGCTGGAGTGAAAAGGCGGGTATCGGGATCGTTCTGACATAGACTCTTCGTCCCGATCAGAAGCGCGTTTCGATGTTCCTTTAACGCGTTGGCCAACATGCCCACGGCGTTTCCTGATAAATTATTGATTAAAACCACAATCGGCGTTTTAAACAGCCAACGTTCTCCGTCCGTCTTCGATACAAAATCCTTCCGGGGGGAATCGATATAGGCGATCGCTTTCCCTTTGGGTAAAAATAGATCGGCGGTCTTAATCGCTTCTTCCAATAAACCACCCATATTGCACTGGAAATCTAAAATCAACTTCTTCATTCCATCCGCTCTCAGTTTCAATAGAGCCTTCCGAATATTCTCCGCGCTTTTCTCATCAAACGATCGAATCTTAAGATATCCAATCTCATCGTTCAACATCTCAGATCTTATCTGTTGGATGATGGGTTGTGGCGCTCGTTTCAATGTGATATCGATTAGTTCTGAGTCGCTTTTTCGTAAGATTGTGAGAGTGACGGAGGTATCCTTCTCGCCTCTGATTTTATTCACTGCTTTGGCTAATTTATCTTGATATTCACCTTCCCAATCCTCCAAACTCTCACCATTTACAGCTATAATAATATCCCCGCTCTGAATGCCTTCTTTTTCAGCGGGAGTACCGGGTATGGGAGAAACAACGAGAATTCCTAGATCTCTCTCTGTATCCCAATCTGCAATAATTCCAACGCCATAGACAGAATTTTTGAGAACACGCATAGACCATTCCTGGCCAATAGTCTCCGTGATCACAATATCTTCAGACTTGGGTGTATACGCTGCATCTATTGCATCTTTAAAATGCTTAATATAGTCCGTAGTGGATTGTACTCCGCTCGCAGGATGGATCGTTCCTTTCGACTCGAAGAAAAAATTTCCCGGCGTTGTTAAATAAGGAAAGACTTTAGTTTTGGATACATTCCCCTTTCCATCGAGGATGTAATTCTCAGGTGTTTTTTCTTCAACTGATGAAGAAAGATCTGTGGTATTGGATACCTCACTCATACCGATTGTTTTGGGCTGTTTTACTTCACGTATCCGAACGACACCCGGTTTGATTTCCTCATACGAAAGTCCATACGAGGGCAATACCATATCCAACACATCCCGCGCGGTTGGATTGTCTAGGCTGAACGTCACTTTTTTCGAAACGCCTTCATCGAGAACGTACTGCAATCCACATTGATCCTTGAGTAGATTCAACATGAGTGACAACTCAATGTCCTGCGCTTCAACCGGCCCATCGATCTTCTTATCAAGAGTTGTATTCTTTTTCGGAGTTTTTATCACTTGAACACGGCTGGGTTGTTGTTTTTTCGGTTGCTCGAAAAGAACGCATTGCAGGACAAATTGATGTGGATCGCCCTGTGTTTCCTTTGCTGGAAGACCGATTGTAACCCGGAGCATGGATTTTAATATGTTTAATTCATCTGCGCTGAAAGGAATTCTTTCCCCCTCTTCGCTTTCCTTGTAATTTAAAAGAACCGCGATTGCGATCTCTTTGATTTTTGCTCCGCTATCTTCTGCGATTGTTTCAAACCAAGGATGAACGTAATTCGTTACTTCTTCTGTGATTTCAGTGTTGTTGACATTCGATTCCGATCCGATTCCCTCATCTTGGACGGTACTGGATACTCCAGGAGCCCCCGTAACGCCTTTCTGTGCGCTTGTCTCAGAATATTCTTTCGTGGAGATAGGCGCCTTATTCACTTTATCAATAGTAATATTCTTTATCGGTGATTTTTTCCAATCCAACTTTGCGTTGACAGTGACATTATAATTATCAGGGCCAATGAGCCGCCCCAGCGCTTTCTCCAATTTCTGCTGTAATGCGTTCTCAATACTGCGCTGTACTTCCAATTGTTTAATTGATCCTGCTGCTGTGGATGCCACGGTTTTCGCATAGCCTAGAGCATTCAAGTTCTGTTGTGTCTTCCCGCTGTCTGTTGTGACTTGATAAGGCGTTGCGTCCTCTTGGACTGCCGCATACGTTTCCTCCGCGTTTGTTTGCGAGATCACACTCCAAACCGGCAGCATCAGCGATACAATCAAACCCAATGCGATGTAGGCGCGGGCGCTTAATGGCGAAATCAGACCTGATTTGGAGAGTATCCGTTTTAATCGGCGGCCCAGGCCGTTTTTTGACTCGGTAAACGCCACCGCCGCGTAGGAATATTGCTGATTCACGGTCATTTCCGCTACATCCAACAGCAGGCGGCTGTATTCCCGTTTGTCTCCTGGATAGCGCTGCAGGACGAGATCGTCACAGCTGCGTTCACTCTCTTCATTTACTCGCGTATGGAGGTACCAGACAATCGGATTCCACCACGCCAGGATCGTAATTACTACCCACAACCAATTCAATTGATGATCCCGGCGGCGGATATGCGCCAGTTCATGACAGAGCAGCATTCGTAAGCGGGGCAAATCCAACGCGGCGGTCTCGTGGGAAAGCAATATAACCGGACGGAAAAAGCCTACTACCATTGGGCTGTGTGATTCTTCTGTCACTAAAACTGGAATGGAGCGGGAAAGTCCTAATTCCTTACTAATTTCTTGCGTGGCGTGGATCAGTTTATCGTCTTGTGTGGGAGCGCGTTTTATCGAATACACATTCCGAACCTGCCACGCGGTCCGCGCGCCAAACGCGATCAATCCCATCCCCCAGAGGAGAAACAACGCTTCAAACCAGCCGAACGTAAAACCTGACGAATCCTCTCCCTTTTCAAAAGCGGTAACCGTAGCCGTTTCCCCTAAAGAAATGGGGGTATTCTCTTCAAATCCAACAACCGGTTCCATTAAATCCGCATCGGTTATTATTGGAGCGTACGCGCCCTTCATTTCCGTGATTGCGCTGGTGTTTGAAGGCAGCAATGGAAGTTCTATCCCCAACGGCCAGGGAATCACGAATTTCACCAACACAATCGCCCAGCACAAATACCGCCACCGCGCCGGCCATGTCCGCATCCACCGGATCGCCAAAAGCAGGATCGCCAGGGTGGCCAAGCCTTGTAGAAAAACCGTTTGATTCCATTGAAACCAAATTCCGGATATGTTTGTTAACCATTCGAAACTATTCGCCATCGGATTTCTCCCATCCTTTTTAGGATTCAAGTTCGTCCAACATCGCCCGCAGTTTTTGAATCTCTTCCGCGTTCAATTTTTGCGTTCGCACAAGGGTGGAAAATACGGTAAGAGGATCATCCTGAAAGTATCGCTTCAGCAGCGACCGCACCGCGTTCTTGCGCACTTGCTCCGGTTTGATCTCCGCATGAAACACAAAGGCTTTTCCCTTATCACTTCGGGTGTGCCGGACCACGCCCTTCGCCTCCATCCGTTGGAGCAGTGTAATAATTGTTGAATACGCCGGATTCCGGCCCTTCGGTGTCTTCTCCAACACCTGCCGCGCAGTAATGGGACCATGCTCCCATAACACCTGCAGAATCTCCATCTCCGCTTCGGATATATTCACCTGTTCTTTAGCCATAATGTTTCTTTCCTCAATAACGATTCTCCAACACTGTTGGAGGCAAGAATATCGCGTTCTGTAAATATTGTCAAGAGTAAATATTTACTTATGTAAATTTTTTGTAGAAAAAGTTTTGCCGATTACCTGAGAAGAGCAGAGTAATTTCTTTTTGTTGTGAATGAATAATGATTCGTGTTTATGGATTCAAACAAAGCCCCCGCCCCCGAAGTCGTTCATTGACCACAGGATTGAGATAGTACTTCGCGATCCATTCAATCACAGGAACGCAGACGGCGTCACCAAGGCCGAACAACGCCTGGTTTACTGGCGCGCCGATTTTATATTTATCCGCTCCCATCAGCCGGGCGCATTCACGTGGTGTCAGCAATCGGGCGTAATAATTTCCTTTTCCCGCTTTGAAGAGGATCTGTCTTCCGCTGCCCCCGCGTGGTGTCCGCAGACAACCCGCGATACCGTCCGTCCGTAATTCGGCCATCGATTGTTGATTGCGGATTCGGCGGAAGATGGTCCCATAGGTCCAGTCTTTTCCACGAATCATACGCTCTGCGGTTTCCCTGTGGTGTGGGCTCATCTGATTTAAAAGATATTCCGCGCGTTCCGGACCCCACCAAGCCTCCGCGTCATCAGACAAATCTTCAAGAATATCCTGCAGTACGAGTGTGCGCTGTGGCGGGGAAGGGAGATTGCGGATATTCCAATCAATCTCTGGATGATGATAGATAAAATGAATCAGGGCTTTGGGCCGAAGCGCGCTTTCCTCCGCTTCTTTGGAAACTGTTTTGGATGGTGTCCCGTCTGTTTGTGTTCCAATTACGAAAAGGCGTTTCCGGCTTTGAGGGACGAAGTGAACGGCGTCGAGAATAAATACATCTATTTTATAATTGAGCCGATTCAAAGAGAGCAACGCGTCCGTCAAATCTTTTCCTTCATGAGATGTAAGAAATCCGGCCACATTTTCCAACAAAACCAGTGGAGGGCGCCGTGTCTCCATCGCTTCAAGTATACGGACAAAACCCCAAAACGCGGACGATTGCTTTCCTCTCAATCCCTTTCGTGAACCCGCCAGCGAGAGATCGTTGCACGGAAACGACGCCGTCGCGAGACTCACGGATGGGACTTTATCGGGAGAAAGATTATGTACGTCCTCAAGTACATAATTCCCGTACGAGGCGCCGAAATGATGGGTATGCATCGCATATTTCTTCTCATCGATATCGCTTTCAAAGGGAACCGTCCATCCCTCTTTTTCCAATCCCATCCGCATCAAACCGATCCCTGCGAAAAAGTCCGCCGAACTCTTTGCCGCTGCAAGAGACCAGGGATTGAAATCCGCTCCCCGCTGAATCGTATCCAACGTCAATTTGACGCATCCCTGCAGATCTGTTTTGATCTGGCTTTCCCAGAATCGCAGAACAGTCCAGCCATCTGACAAAAGCGCGGCGGTCACTGAACAATCCCTCGCCATGTTGCGGCGGATCTTCCGCAGCCAATACGCTTTGGATTTTGTCTCCCGGAACTGTACTTCCAGCGCTGGCAACCGCCTCAACCGCCATTGGTTACCATGCCAGTAATCTCCATCCACGAAGATCGCGAGCCGCTTGGAAGGCAGCGCAAGATCGGGTTTTCCTGGCAGATCCACAGGACAGATTTTATAACGAAGTCCTTCCCTCCAAAGCGCCTTACGGAATAGGAGTTCCGGTGTAGTGTCACTCGAATGGACCTTCCGCATAATCGCGGATATATCTCTTGCTGGGGGGATTGTGTCCGGAGTGGCCACTATTTTGTACCGTTAGGCGTTCACACTTGTGCGGTGTGCGGTTTCTTTTAGGCAGGCGATTAAACGCTGGTTCTCCTCCGGCGTTCCTACAGCGATGCGAATCGCCGGTCGTTCAATTCCTGGCGCGGATGATTGGTCGGAAACGAGAATCCCCTGTTCCGCGAGTGTTTGAGAAAGATTGATCTTTTGCATTGAAACCGGTGGAAAGGCGAGGATGAAATTGGTGTGAGATTCTGGAATTTCAAATCCAAGTTGGATTAATTCTCCACGCATCGCGTCCCGTGAGCGTTTCAATTCATCAATCCGTTCTTGATACGCGGGAAGATCGCCGATCGCCGCGATACCCGCCGCCTGCGCGATCACGTTTACGGGAAACGTCAACGCATAGCGGGCCATTGTATCAATCAACTGTTCATTCGCGACTGCGTATCCCAACCGCAAACCGGATAAACCGAAACTTTTTGATAAGCTGCGGAACACGATCAAATTGTCATACTCGAAGATACTATCGACTAGAGTAGCGCCGGAATATTCAAAATAACACTCATCGATGACCACGATCCCAGGCGCTTTCCCGATCCATTCCAACAACCGCTCCCTTGCTGTAAGCGTCCCGGTTGGATTATTTGGATTGGCGATGAACATGAGGGCGGTATTTTGCCATTCGTCTTCGTGGATTGTAGAAATATCGGGGATTTCAAAATCCTTCGTTTGGGAAAGGGAGAGCGTTGGGCGCCCATGCCGTTTCGCGGCGAAAGAATAAACAAAAAAAGTGGGATTGAATACAGCCGCGCATTGCCCCTGCCGGATGAACGAAACCACGGCGAGATCGATCAATTCATCGGATCCGTTGCCAACAATCACGTTCTCAGGCTTGACGCTGTAACCTACATATTCCGCAATCACCTCGCGCAACATGCCGCAATTTGTGTCGGGATAGCGGTTGGCGTGTCGCGCAGCGTCTTCGATCGCCTTCCGCACGGCGTTCGTTGGAGCGTAGGGATTTTCTCCCAAATGCAAAAACACGTTGTTGTCCTCCATCCGGTTCCAAAAGGAGGGAATGGCTTTCCGTGGAGGCAGACCAGTACCAACCGCCTTGTTGGATGATTGTTTTTGATCCATTCTGTTTTCCCATAATTGCAATGATAAAAGGGGGCACGCTCACGTGCCCCCATCGCTGATCCAATTCATGTTTTAATCGAAAGTCGGATTCGGTAATTTAATCCGCTCCCATACCATCTTCGAAGGAGCCTTCCGCAATATTGAAGCAAAGTACGTCGCGGACATATTTGATTCCATCCGAACTGGCGGCGTCTAAGTGCCAATGCGCGCTTTCCGCTTCGACAACGAGTGGGGCTGTATCGCTACCCATTTTGGAAAGGTATTTTTCTGGATACCCGACAAAGCACATCAATTCAGCGAACCGGACCAGATTGATATCACCGCTGGGCAGGTCGGTAAATTGCATTGCGCGTTTTTGCCAATCGCCTTCGATGGCGCGCAGGGGGAAACGGGGCCGGATGACGTGGTTTTTTACGTGACAGCCATAGCACCGGTCTCCGACTTTGAGGAAACGGGTTTCCCAATCTTCACCTTCCCAGCAATGGGATGGGTCTACATTCACGCCGAGGCAGGGATCGTTATCACAAATATCCACCAGCATGTTGAAATCGTCGGCGCACATAGCGCCGGTGCCGGGATGAATCTCATGCGCGAATATCAGACCGAGCTGGTTCGCTTTCTCCCGCAGTTTCGCGGTTCTCGTAACGAAGCGTTCTTTGCCTTCAGCGATGAGATCGTAATCACCTCCTGCGAAGAATCCCCAGGGATAACCGGTCGCCACTTCCCAGCCGAACGCCGTGCCCCAGAACATCGGTATGATCTTCACACCCAATTCGACCGCGAGATCGAATTTGCTCATTAGGTAATCTTCCGCCCACTGTTCGATTTCATTGGGGGATTTCTTCGCGACATCGCCGGGGATGAAGGGACGAATGGTTGGACTCTGTGTCCACGCTGTGGTGTGAACCCAGAATGGACAGTGCATGGAAATCCCATCCAATTTTAATCCACGGGAATCGAAAGCGGCCTTGATTTCAGAAGCGCTTTTTCCATCCAACATAAAATTCGACGGTTGAGCGCCAGCTGCCCCTGACTGTTTCGCAAAATCCAGAAACCCTTCAAGACCCTTATCGCCGTGCTGAGCTCCCTCTACGCTAGGATGAAAACAAGGTTTCGCCATGATAATTTCTCTCCTTAAATATAAATCCTAATAAAATTAGTATTTGATGAATATAAAATGTAATTGATTTCGCAATTGACTTCAAGCCTTTGGGAAATGGGGAATGGGTAAAATGCGGAAAAGAACAAAGTAAGTGTTTGAGTAGATACTCAGAATATTGCTTATACAGTTTCTTTTGGTGGATCTTCGATCCAACATATCTGGTTTGAGTAAGAACTGCTTTTTACTTTATTGTAGAACTGCTTGTCCGCCGTTACCATGACGCCACCATATTTCTCAGTAATCGCTAGATAAACGCAGTCATAGGCGGGATGGTCAAGTTCGCAGGAAATCCGGTAAGCGTTTTCCATTAAATCGAGGGTTGGAATGTAATGGATCGTCAATTCGTGAAAACGTTTTAACGATTCGCAGCCGTACGAGTGTGTGATTTTCTTAATCCTGGTATTTTTGTGGACGATATTAATAAACTCAGATACAAGGAGATCCGGCGCAACGAATCGATAATAGGGTTGTAAAAGATAGTCCGCCGCTTCTTTTAGTGGTTCATCAAAAAACCATTTTCCTGCTACACTGGCGTCGATTATAATATCCACAAGCTAACCTTTTCTCCGATCCAGATGGGTAAAATCCTGCCTTGGCCCTTTTGATAGCGCCGCGCGCTTCATATCTCTCTCATCCAACCATTCACGGCCTTCACGTACAATTTGAGCGCTATTAGTGTTGTCTGATTTTTCTTCGGCAAAGAGACCATATTCCCGAGCCATCGCATTCAGATTATCGAAGAAAGCGGGATCGATCTCCTTTTGATCAGTGTGGAAACGGATGGTAATTTCAGTCATGGTTTGAGTCCTTTATTCGTTTTTCTTATTCTAATTGTATCACACAGGGAATGATGAAAGAAAGGATTATTCACTCCCCTCCAACTCTTTTAGTTCCTTCGCAAGCGAAAGGAAAAAGGAGAGATGGTCAAACTGAGGCTGGACCCAGGGGATGATGCGTAATCCGCATAATTCACTATGATCGGCAGGCAGGATCCCTTTGAATTCTCCCCATTTGGCTGATTTTACCGTCACCATTCCATCATAATCTTCATCGCTGTTGCGAACAAATCGATCGAACACCTTGCGAAGCCGAATGAGAAGAGTCGGAGCGTTAAAATCGATTTTCCCCGCATAAGAAATATAGCGGACATGGGGATCGTCTACGATCCGGGGATTGAATTCCTCCCGCAGATATTTTGTTTTCAGTTGATCCATCCCATCCCAGCGATGTTCCGCGATGTTTCCAAGAAACGTTTTCTGTTCTTCTGAGGATATCATCTGCATGAGGATACCCGCCCCATTCGAGAACGCCGTTCGGATTGGGAGGGGAATCCGATCCGCCAATATCGCTCCCCGGTGAGGGGTAGAGAGTGTCGTGACCGAAATGATCCGTTCTCCCTGCGCCAATCCATTGGGAGAGGCGATGTACCGGCAATCCAATCCTCCCATGCTGTGTCCGATTAAATGTACAGGCTCGTTATGCCCAAATTCCTGTTCGATTGCTTGGAGGAGCCGCTCCGCTCGTTCTTCAATCGATACGATGGGATGAACGAGAGGTTGAATCGCGCGGATTCCTTCTTTCGCTAATGCGTCAACCACGCCGGGAAACATCTCCCAAACCAGGAATTTCCGGTAGCCGAGGAATCCGTGCGCGAGAACGATTGGCCGCATAGTTTTGAATGATTTTATTATTCGCCACTTTGAAAAGGAAAATCTTGAGAGTCTACTTTGGTTACCGGACTTGGAATCGAGCCATCGCCCAATTCGCGCGGTCGTATTCACTGCCGTCTCCCGCGTCCGATACTTTCAAAACCAATGTGCGGCGTCCTTCGACAGGCACATGAACGAGCCGGGGCGCCATACCAGAACGAAGCACCGGGCTTTCATACAACAACGCGCCATCAGATAGCACGGAGAAAATCGCGGACGCTGCGTTTTTCTCTTCCACTTCAGCGTCAATGCCAATCTCGGCCGTGAAATGCGTATAGCCGTCGGGGATAATCCGGAGAAAAATCTCCGAATTCGCGTTCACACTAAGCCCCTTTGGATAGTAGGTCGTATGAATTTGCAGCGTTCTTCCATTGACGGAGGTATCGTCCTTTGGTTCGTACCGGTCGCTTTGAATAACCTCATAATCAAGATCACTGAAATAGATATCGTCTGGAATGTACGCGTTGTAAACGAGAACGGCGCCAAGCGCTACAAGGAAAATCACAGTGGAAATCCGGCCGGCCGTCCATTCGTTTTGGGTTGTACATGGATCTTCGATGAGGGTATTTTGAGGATTTTGTATAGTATTATTCACGATAACGTATTATTGTTTTTGTTGTGTTTTCTCTTGTTGCTCAGTTTCAACCAAACTTTTTACAATGGATAAGAACTCGCCCATGTCCATTTTGTTCGACCGCAAACGGGATATTCCCTTGGCTTGGACTCCATTTGAGTCCAGCGTCGCGATCGTAGTGGACATCCCTTCAAAAAGTGTCAGAGCGGGCATGCCATTGGTGACATACTTGGTGTTTGTTTCGGTGTTTTCTTGAATTTGGAATTTCCCTTGGTTAATACCCACCGCGCTGTTAAAACCGAGCCGGCTTTTTCCATACAAAAATAAAATCAATGTTTCACCCACTTTATATTGCGAGGTGGGAACATGGACCGTCTTGACTCCATCTGTGCCGCCGTATTGTTTTAGAACGTATTCGTCCCCGATGGCGCCTTTATACACATCATGAATCTGAAACGTATACCACGTCGCCATTAATCCAGATTCCGGATCGATCCCGGATTTCACCGCAGTACATTCCCCCATGAAAATCACATGCGCGCTTTTCGTGATTTGTTGTAGATTGAGCGGCCTGATTTTATCCGCCCATGTGTCACTTGAGCAAAAAGACGCTATTGTGAATACAACAGTGACTGCTATGCGATATTGGGTGTTCTGTTTCATTTTCTGTCCTTCGGTGATCCGTTTTTCGCTGGGGGATCACCGTTTCTTTTATATGAATGAGTTCCAAAAGCTTTCTCGTTTGAATTCGCTCCCGCAACTCATTTTCATTTGCACGTTGTGATCTCAAATCATGATGGTTTATATGACAAATCAAATTCCTTCACCATTATATCATAAGATGATGATATTGCAGAACGAAATGGGAAAAAACGGAAATAGGATTGATCATTCTGTAATAGGACCTTGAACGAAGTGTAATGTGAATAGTCTCTCCAAAGATCGCCTTATGTGAACCTGGCCGCCACGGTGTTTTTTGAGCCCGATTGTGACTTCTTTTCTTTGAATCTGGTATTTTGAACCATTTCTGCTATTATAATAAGTTCTGCGCGATCCAGTAAAAATCTATGAATCGGCTCTCATTCCTTTTAACGAATCACATAGAACAGTAATAAAAGAAGCAGCGGAATGGGACCAATTCTGAACGATTCCCATACGCATTCTCTTATTACGATAGGACTGTCCGAATGGTTACTCTCAATGAAATAAACGAGTTGCGGTCAAAAGAACAGTGGGATGAGATTCTCTCTCTCGGCCGCGAACATTTGCAAAACGACTCCTCCTCCGCGTTCGTTCTTCGCGCCATTACCCAAGCGTTGGAACACAAAGATCAAAAAGATGATGAATATGAAGGTTCGCTTCTACGGTTGTTGGAGCTGAACGACCGGGTGGTTGAAACCGCCCAAAAACTCGGTCATTACTATCGGGAAAAAGGGGAGAACGAAGAAGCCGTCCGCCACTTGCAGATCGCTCTCGAAGCCGCCGCCGCCGACCGGCAATACGAATCGCTGGAAGCGCTCTGGCTTGAACTTTCCGAACTCGCCCCCAATGATCTCCACTTCTATTTAGACATCGCCGGACGCCTTGCGGGCATCAAGCAGAAACAACGGGCGGCGGTTTTGCTTCAAATGCTACTTCCAAGTTGTGAAGAACGCGGTGATTGGGAAGGTCAATATCAACTGCTCAAACAGATTCTTGAATATACCCCCAAGGATAACACCTTGCGGGAATTGATTGTCAACGCTCTCCGGAAAATCTACGCCGATTCTTCTCATTGCGATCTCGTTCTCGCCCACACCGGGATTCAGAGAGACCGTCCTTTGGGTGAGGCGCTGGAGGAAACGGAACTCCTGATGGATTTCCTGCCCGATTCGTTTGTTCGTCATCCGGATTGGGGCATTGGCCGGGTGAAAGACCTCGATATGACCGATAAAAAGGTCCTGATCAATTTCCAGCGCAAGCGGAACAATCTCATGGACCTGAAACTGGCGGTGAATGTCGTCGATCGTTTAGCCAAGGATGACTTCCGGGTCTTGAGTGTGATCGATTTGGACAAATTGCAAAATTTGACAAATGAGAATCCTGTTGAACTGATCAAAATCCTCCTGCGGAGTTTTTCCAATTCCCTCTCTGCCAAGGAAATCAAGGAACAACTGGTTCCCAATGTGATCCCGATGAGAAAATGGACCTCCTGGTGGTCCGCGGCCAATTCAGAACTGCGCAAGGATCCTTATATCGCGATCGAAGGGGGATCGGGAAAACGCTATACGATCCGTCAACAGGCTGCCAGCACGGAAGAGGAACTCCTCAAAAAATTCGATGAAACCAAAGTTCCTCACGCCAAGGTAGATCGGATCTACGAATATCTTCGCAGCACAAAGAAAGATGACATTCAAGCCTCGGTAATCAAACACTTTTCCAATAAGATCCACGCCATCATCCCCCGCCGCCGCAGCCAGTCCGAACGAGTGGAACTCTGGTTCACTAATGAAGACTTGAAAGACATTGTGGAGGGGATTCAATCTGTTAAAACAGAAATCCTGGATGAATCGGTCAAGGATATGAAACGGGCGATCCGTATTCTCCAACGTCTCCGCTTCAAACCCCACCAGCTTCGATTCATCAAACACTTCCAGCAAGTCTATCCGGATCACTGGATCGGCACGTTCTGTGATTTACTCTTGGAACCAAACGTTCTTATCCGGGATGAACTGATCAAGGAACTCGTCAGCGCGGACGCCAATGAGAAAATCGCGGGAGTTGTTGATACCGTCCTGAATGATTTCCGCCAGTATCCATTTACCTTCATATGGATGGCTGCGAGATCGTTCGCGGGTAAATTTACCTGGCTGGAAGGAAAAATAGAGAATTACACGTTGATCGACCGCCTTCTCCTTTTGGTGGATAACCTGACGAACCAGGCCAAACGGCGTGAGAAAGATGAAGCGCTCTGGCTCCGTAAAGTCGCGGGAGACGCTCGCGAGATTATCCGCCGCAATCATTATTCGCTCTTCAAAGAGAACATCATTGACGCGCCGGACGCGGTCGCCCAATCGATCTATCGCCGCGCGCAGACCAATGAAGGCATTGATTCCCGCACGTCATCGGATCTTACCACCATTGTTCGGGCGCGGTATCCGGATCTGTTCGAAACGCACGTAGAAGAAGAAGACATCATTCCGGAAGGTTTGCTCTGCTTGAAGGCGTCACTCACGGTGAAGAAAACGCTCCTTAGACGTCTCATTGAACATGATCTGCCGGAAGTGGTCCAAGAAATCGAAATCGCCCGTCAGCATGGTGACTTGAAGGAAAACGCGGAATATCACGCCGCGAAAGACAAACAAAAACTCCTCGCCGCCCAAACGGGAGAATTACAGGAAGCGCTGCAAATCGCGAGAGTAGTCGAAATGGACGATGTAGACGCCAGCATCGTAGGATTTGGAACTCACTTCCATGTCTCACCACTTGGCGCCGAATCCCACGAAGATTATATCATGCTGGGCCCTTGGGAATCCGATCCCGAAAAGGGAGTTCTTTCCTACCAAGCCCCCTTCGCCCAAGCCTTCATGGGAAAAACACCCGGTGACAAAGTGGAAGTCGAACTCCCCCTTCACACAGGCCGCTATGAGATTATCTCCATCGAATCCATCCCACAAGAACGCCTAAGCAATATTATCAAAACCATCGAAGAACCTTTTGCATCCCTAGAACCAGTCACAGATGAATGATGTTTAAGCCATTGTAATTCAAGTATTTTTGAAGGGCGAATGGGGATGACGGCAATTACAATTACAAATCCGATACGTTTTAATGATATCATTCTCAGTGATCGTACTCACCTTTCTTTGTTGATGTAATATTGTTGATGCTTTAAAGAATGGAGCATATCATGAATAATATGTCTCTTATTATGTTTTTGAGTATTTTTGTTATCTTTTCATTAAGCATTGCTTCCGCTCAAGATGGGGAATTCGATATCCAAGAAAATCTTCGGATCTATGTCGAAACCATGACTCCTGAGCTGTGGCAGTGGCCCGATCGCGTGATAATGATGGAAAAGAAAGGAATAAATATCAATAAATTTTCATACGCTATTCTTAATGATCTAGAGTATTCTGAATATTGGAACGATGCATTATTCTTAAATGCTGGGAATTACTATCTTCATAAAAAGAATGAATACAATCAGTTATTTTTTGAAATGTGTGATTTTCTCCAAAGAGAAGAACGTGTGACGAGTTATCCTGTTTTGAATGCTAAGGTATCTGCATTGAATATTATTAAATCGCTTCTTGGCCCTAAATCTTTTGATGACTCCAAGTATAAGTCCAAAGTTTTAGATACTCTATCTATTATTTTTAAAGATGGGAATCCGGTTGTCCCCACATATTGGATCAATAAGTTCAATTTATCCTCTTTGGCAGATTCGCCGAAAGAGGATTTAGATGAATCTCAAATCAATTTATTACATATACCGGTTACAGCTTCAAGGATGTGTATGAAGTTATTTTGGAGGCTATCCATTCTCACCGGGGATCCTAAATATTTTGAATCCTGTGAATCTGTATATAACTCTGATAATCCTCATCCTCAATTACTCGGTACGTTGGAATTTCTAAAAAGCGACACATGTAAATCTTCATGGAATTCTGGACGTTATGATCTGTTTACTTTCTATGAATCAAGATACTCGAACAAGAACCAATCGGAGCAAATTCCCATCACTCCCGTTGATCCTATGTCGATCAGAGAAGTTATGAAAAATAAAAAGTAAATATTGAATTAATCGTGCAGTTAACATTATTCTTGGATCGATTATGACAGAGAAAACCAATAGACAATCCCCGCCACGTCCTTGGATTTTTATGGACGCGGGGGATACGTTCATCTATGGCTATCCAACCTTCTACCAGGCGCTTCAAGACCGTTGGATCGCCGAAAACAGCCATATTGAAATCGAAACCATAAAACAAACCGTCTCTGAGTTTATGAAGGAGACGCCGCCTAGAGACCTGAACACCAATGCGCTATTTGATCAGTATTTTAAAACCCTTTACCGGAGTATTTTCAAAACCCTTTCATTTCCGGGGGATATTGAAAAATCCATCAAAGTATTGGGGGAAGAATGGCTGGAGGGAAAGCGCCTGCGCCTTCTGGACGATGCGCTTTCTTCGCTGAATCGTTTACGCGGCGCAGGCTTGAAACTGGGGGTGATTTCGAATTGGGATGAGACGCTTGATTCCGTCCTGCGGCGGCTGGAGGTCATCGATCTGTTTGAAATCACGATCGCATCGTGTCAGGTGGGCCGTTCAAAACCCGATCCGGAGATCTTCAAAATCGCCTTTGAACGCGCGAATACAACGGCGGACAAATGCTGGTATCTCGGCGATCAAATCGAGACCGACATCCACCCCGCTAAAGCGTTGGGAATGAAGACGATTTACGTGGACTATTACGGCAAAGGCGGTGGAGATGGCGAAGCCGATTTTACGGCAAACAGTTTCAGCGTCGCGGCGGAATTTATTCTTGCCCGGCATAATATCCATAAATAACCCTCATACCTTTTATCCGATACCGCGAATTCTTTAACTGATTTTCCGCAGATACGTCAATTAATCTCCTCAATTATAGATTGCGGCGTTCAATAGTCGCCATGCGTTGGTGTTTCGTCTTTTCTTTAATGGGCGCGGATTCGTCTTGAGCTGGAGTGGAGGAAGATTTTAAAGGTTTAATCGTTTCTTCTTTGACGGTTTCTCCAATGATCTCTTGGATCTGGGTTAAAACCATTTCTGTTTCTTTTTCTTTTTGCCTTACTATGGCCTGTTCCATTTGAACTGCGTTTAATTCCTTCTGATTCTTTTCCATTTGTTGTGCGCAGGCAATCAGTTTTTTTTGGTATTCCTCCTTGTTGATCTCGTCTTTCTGTGTGAGAATCTGCTTCAAATTTTCCGCTGCTTTCCGAAGGTTCCTTTGTTCTTCCCGTAAAATACTTTCCCGTTGCGCGATCAAATGAAGGCGCCAATTCAAAACGATTCTCTTCTGGTTTTCCAATTTCAACCGGAGCCGATTGCCTGCGGCGATATCCGTTGAGAGGCCGCGGCTTAAGACAAGATAACGTTTTTTCGACCGGGTGAGTTCGATTGCTAACTGGGTCGCTTCATCGGTTCGCCCTTCTTTTTGCAGATTCAACAGCTCGGCCATTTTCTGCTCGAATTCTTGGATGAAAGGCGTTTTATCACGTGTTTCTTGAATCCGTTCTTCTCGAATTCGAAGTTCTTTGAGAAGATTGCTGACTTGATGAGAAACGCGGTCTAACTGCGCTTTGGCGCGGTTGATTTCTCCTTCGGGAATTTGATACTTGCTTTTATAGCGTTTCAATGTGCTGAACGCCAACACTACAAGTACTTTCAGTTCCTTGCCCAGAATTTTTGGATGATTTTTAAGCGAACTGCGAACGCTGCTTTTGATGGTTTCCTTTTGAGTGTTGACCTTCCGGTGCAGAACCGCTTCAGCCTGCAAAACGTCCAACCAGTGGATTGCGCCGTCTTCCACGACGGGTGTCAGCTCGTGGGGAGAATATTCTGCGCCCTTGAATGTCTTTGCCACAACCGACTCTAGGAAATCTCCAAATTGTTCAATTGATAATTTCTCGGATTGGGGAACGAAGATATTCTGAAAAGAAATCGTATACTCTTCCTGGCCCGCCATTATTTTTGTTACTCCCAATGAATCGGTTGGTGGATCGGAAAAACGAAACACTCTATGATGAAAACTTCTTCTGGACCGGTGAAATTATGTCTCGTGGAAAATGAGCGCAATCCTAATTCCATCTGCTTTACCCATCCCATTGACTCCCACAAATCCGCAATCACCGGCGATGTTTGCCAAAGTGCATTCCCTGCGAACGACTCTCTTTTTCCGGAACGTTGGGTGTGGATTCTTGGATCTTGGGCCGTTGACTTTTTTTGACGGATTCTTTGATATCGTCTTTCATGTCAACTTCTTGCAAGACGGTTTCCGAAATCGTCGAAATGACGGATTGCACTTCCCGCTCCTGCCGCTCCAGTATTTGTGTTTCCTGATCTAACGCGCCCAATTCCGTGCTCTTTTTATCGATCTCCTCTTTCTTCGTTTTCAGATCGTAGATCTGCATCCGATAGATTTCCTCTTTCGCTAAATCCTTTCCTTCTTTTTCCGCTTCTATGAGTTTCTCTTTGATTTCTTTTAGATTGTTCTCGATCGAAGAAATTTCCAATGCCAAGGAATCCCGCCGGGAGGAACAGATTTCATTCTGCGTGCTGAGTATCCGCTTTTTCGTTTTCTGTAAACCAAGCCGGTGGTAATAAATCGTCCGGACATCCGGTTCGAGCGCGCGGGATAGCAAGATATATCGTTTTTTGTTTTTCGCCAATTCTCTAGCGAGCGCGCCGGCCCGCGCCATATTCCCGGCGGCTTTTTCATTTAAAAATTCCCCCATTAATTCTTCGTATTCCGACAACATGGGGACACGGCTCCGTTTTTCGTTTAGCAACAACTCGCTTTCCCTTGTATCAGTGATGCCAGCCTTGATCTCACTTTGCCGCCGTATCAAAGTGGGTTCAATTCGTTGGGCATCCTGGGGACTGATGGTGTTTTCTTTTTTGTACTGCCCTAAAGTGTAGTGCGCCAACGCCAACAGGATTTCCAATTCCTGCCGGAGATATTTCAACTCCCCCCGCAACGCCCGTTCGATATCCTGCCTGAGATCGTGTTCCCCTTTCATGTACTCCGTCGCTTGTTTTTGCGTCATCCAACAAATCGCGCCGTTATGCGCGATCCGCACAAGTTCGTTTGGATTCGACTGGGCTTTTCCCGATGCGATTGTCACCGCCTTCTGCAGGAACGCTTCCACCCGCTCCAGTGAAATGGAGTTTTGATCGGCGCCAAACAGTTGGTCAAACGATATGTTTGTCAATGCGCTTAAACTCAATTCCACATCCTCCATACCCGGCTCAATACAAGTTACAATGGATAATATATAACATTTTAATGTAAAAATATAGATAGATAAAAACATTATGTAAATTAAAATCGTTAATAGAAATATCAAATGTCTTTGAGAACAAAAACGCATGAATGAATTAAAGAACGAGTATTCTCCACCGTGATCCAGTATATAATCGAGCGGATTCGCGGTATCGATATGTACATTTTGATAGGATCAGATGTACAATAATAAAAGTGTAATTGGCGATTCCCATTTGAGATGAGGATAAAGAGTCTGAATTGCGATTATGATCCGAATAGAAAATCTGACAAAATATTATGGAAAAGTACGCGCCGTTCACGATCTGTCTTTGGAGATCGAAAGAGGCGAGTTCTTTGGATTTCTAGGACCCAACGGGGCTGGAAAAACAACGACGATTAAAATCATTGTCGGACTGCTGCGGGCGACGTCTGGAAATGTAATACTATCCGGGGGAGACCACGAAGAATATGATATCGAACGGGACGCGGAAAAGGCCAAAGCCATCACTGGATATATCCCTGACAGTCCCTACCTTTATGATAAACTGACGGGCTATGAATACATCCATTTCGTCGGTGGCCTTTATGGTGTGCCTGAAAAGAAAGTGGACGAACATATCCAACAGTATTTCTCCTTATTTGGTTTGTTGGACGCCGCGCATTATTTAATTGAATCCTATTCTCATGGCATGCGCCAAAAAGTGGTGATGACCGGCGCCTTGGTTCATGATCCCAAAGTATTGGTGGTGGATGAACCCATGGTGGGCTTGGATCCGCGCAGCAGCCGGCTCGTTAAAGACCTGCTGAAACAGAAAAGCAAGGAAGGGATGACCATTTTTCTTTCCACCCACACTCTGGACGTGGCGGAAGAATTATGTGACCGCATCGGGATCATCCACAAAAGTCAACTGATCGCGCTTGGGACCATTGAAGAATTGCAGCGGCAGGCGAAAGAAGCCTCCTCCGGCTTGCGCTTGGAATCGGTTTTTCTTAAACTAACGGAAGAAAATAACGAAAGTACGATCGAATAAGTTTATGGATGCGGCTCAATCTCCTCAACAAACGGCGGTTCGTCAATTTACGGCTTCCCGTTTCGGCGCCATTGAGATTAAGGAAACGGAAATCATCAAGTTTCCCGAAGGGCTCCTTGGATTCAATCACCTGCATGAGTACGTCTTGTTGAAAGATCCCAAGCAGGAGCCATTCCTCTGGCTGCAATCCCTTGAAGATCCCAATCTCGCTTTTGTCGTGGTCTCTCCGTTTCTGTTTTTTCCCGGCTATGAAATTAATGTTAAAGCCCACGAACTCACTGTGATACAACTCGAGGATATCACCAAAGCGGAAATATTGACAATCATCACGATTCCCTCCGATCCCAAGAACCTGACGGCCAACTTGCGCGGGCCCCTTGTCATCAACAGTGAAATGAAATTGGCGAAACAACTGGTTTTGATCGACGAACGCTATAACACAAGACATTTCTTGTTGAAAGAAATCCCTCCCTATCTAGCGGCGCCAGGGGGACGGGACGTGAATAAAAAAAACGAAACCGCAGACGCGGATGAATAAATGAAAGTGGCTGGAATGCGAATGAACCATGTGTGTATAAACCCTCCTTCCCCGGATCAGCCGGTTGGATGCGGCGGGAATGCGTTGGATATAAGATGGGGGGCGCATGGATGCTTGTCTTAAGCCGCAAGAAGGATGAAAGCATTATAATCGGTGATGACGTCGTCATCACTGTTGTGGATATCAAGGGCGAACAGGTTAAAATCGGCGTCACCGCGCCGAAAAGCGTCTCTATCCACCGCAAGGAGGTCTATGAGGCCATCCAAAAAGAGAATAAAGCCGCCGCCCAAGCCAATCTCACCAATCTCACTGGCCTCATCAAGGTTCTCCAAACTCAACAAACCACCGGCGAAGAATCCCCTGCAAAGAAATAATACATTCTATTTTCTTTTACTTGGCACACTATTTGCAATTTAATCCCAATCAGCGCCCCATAGTTACCGAAGGAGAGGAAAAAATGGCCGATCGATTTATTCCGATTAGGCAAAATGTTCAGCCTGCGGTTTTAGTTCAGCCGCCAATACTGCCGGATTCCTACAATCCGGAAGGCCCCTCCGATCTTTCTTTTGAAAGCGTTCTCAGCCGTCAGCAGCTTTCCGCCGCCAATTTGAAAACCATGCGGACACCGTCGTTTATGACTGTCCCATCCAACAGCGCCGCAGCCACTACGCCGTCCACACCCACAGCGTCCGTAAACGGCGTTACATTCACTGGACTGCAAGGCCCTGTTCAATCAATTGATCCGGAAGTACTGGAAACCAGTTCCAGTTTAATTTCAAATATGCCTGTTCAACATCCCCAGGGGAAAGCGCTGGAGAATGAGGTCATCAACAATTTGAAACAAGGACAAACATGGCGGAACGCTCCATCCGCGGATATAAACACAACAATTACGACTGCGGGAGAAAAGGGAATATCTCAATCTCTGCCTCCAAATCAGAAAATGTCAATGAAAGCTTCTTTTTCTCCCGCCTCTTTCCCGCAAAACACCGGACGCCTATCAAGAGCCGGTTCGATGATATCTCAATACACGCCTGATCAGGCGCCACTGACGAACCAACCGGCTTTTGGAACTATGGCGGCGCCGCAGAACACGGCTGGGAACGCGGTTTCCTCCGAACAATCCATCGTTCCTGAAATGTCCATGCCGGCGGTCTATCAACAAGCGCTGGCCGCTTCCTCCACCGCGCCGGTCGGAGAGACTCCGCATACGGACGCGCGCAAAACACAGTTCAATACCGGGGAACGGACTCATCCACAACCATCCAAACGGAAGGGATTTTTCCAAGCCGCTGGTTCAATCTTCACGAATCTGGCCAGTGGTTTGACGTTTGGTATATTCCGGCCAAAAGGGGAAGAAGCGCCCCAAGGATTGGCCCGTGTCGCCTATCCGTTCAAGAAACTTGTATGGGATACGCCGAAATCCATTATCGTCGATACGCCCGTGGGGATCTATCATTCAGCGGGTCAGGCGTTCAATAAAGGAAAAGACGCTTCATCAAATCCCGAAATCGCTTCGGCCTCCACGGCGCCGGGCACGGACAACTCCATCGCCGAAAACTCTCGGAGAAGACGCGCTCCCCGCTTTTCCATCGATTCCACCCGTCTGAGCCTACAGCCAAAACGCCGCTCTCTTGTTACCTAAAGAATCCCCCGTGATGTAAGGATCTTTTTCAACCGCTAATTCCGTATGGGGAAATAAGACGTAAGACGCATTTTTCTTTCCCAGGGAGCTTCCAGGCTTCCATTTCTCATAGTATGGTTATAATTTACATGATATATTTTTTTGGCAGAACCTAAAAAGGAGTAACAAGAAGGAGAAAGAAATGGCTGATCTGAGTGAACGATGGGAAGATAACGTAGCGGGTAAATATTACGTCGACAAGAACTGCATCGTATGCGCGCTTTGTGTCGAACAGGCGCCCGATATGTTCAAGGAAAGCGATGATGGCGATCACGATATCGTCTATAAGCAGCCGGAAAATGAAGACGAAGAGAATTTAATAAAGCAAATGATAGAAGAATGCCCGGTTGAAGCGATCGGTGATGACGGCGAATAAGTAAACCTATCTTTTAACGCAGCCTAAGACCCCTCGGTTCGAGGGGTCTTGCTATTTGAAACGAGTAGCGGTTTGCGCCGTCCAGAGTTTTTTCTTCTAAAACAGGTTTTCCCAGTCGGTCTTTCTCAAGGTGTCCTTCAGCTGCGCAAACGCTTTTAGTAAAGCGGGTAATAGGGCGGCGCAGCGTTCAAGATGGTCTTCTTCCGCCATCCGTTCCATCTGATACGCGAGTTCCCGAAGCTGGCTCGCGCCGATATTGATGGCCATTCCACCGAGTTTGTGACTGTTTTTCTCTATCTGATTCAAATCCTCCGCTTCCACTGATTCTTTTAACTGTTGCATAATCTCCGGTGTATCGTCAAGAAAAATCTGGATAATTTCCTGGACGAGTTCCAATTCTCCATCCAGTTCTTTGATGAGATTTCGGGGATTGAATGTGTCGGATTCTTTTTTTTCGTAGACGTCTCTTCCTTCGACTCGTGACGGTTCTTCTTGAGGCGCCGGATCAATCGGGGGGACAGAATTTTCAGATGCGCAGTATTTTAAAAGGATTGCTTTCACCGTATCCTTTCTGATTGGTTTGGATAGATAATCATTCATACCCGCATTCAAACACTTTTGCCGATCCCCTTCCATCGCATAGGCGGTCATGGCCACAATCAGAGTATCCCGGGCGTCCGTTTCCAAATTCCGGATTTTCTTCACCGCTTCAAATCCATCCATGACAGGCATGGAACAATCCATAAATACAAGATCATACTTGAACCGCCGGACCGCCTTCACTGCTTTTTTACCGTTGTCGACGATTTCGACTTGGCAGCCAAGGTTTTCCAATATCGCTTTCGCTACTTCCTGGTTGACTTGATTATCTTCCACTAATAGAATCCGCGCCGCGATTTGTTGTGGTTTCTCCCCTGTCGTTTGTTCCGGTTCTCTTTCTTCTTTTAATATAGGAGAAGAAGTGGACTTCTCTTGAGTGTGTTGTTGATCGATAAACCAGCATTGCATCAGCGAATCAAGAAGATCGGAGGAACGGACCGGTTTTCGCAGACAAGAGGAAAAACCAGTCTCTTTCATAAAACGTGAATCTCGCCGAATTATCGCAGAGGAGAGTAAAAGGAGGATGATATCGTTGATACAGCTGTCTTGTTTGATTGTTTTGGCGAGTTGGACGCCATCCATTTCAGCCATGTGGTGGTCCAACAAAGCAATATGATAGGGATAGCCCATTTTATGAGCGTTTCGCATCATTGCTAGCGCTTCCTTGCCGGATACGGCTGGATCGCAAGGCACATCCCATTTCGATAAGTATTCAATAATGATTCTTCTGTTAATAGCGTTGTCATCCACTACAATGGCGCGGAGTCCTGCGAGAGGAACTTTGGAAATGATTTTCTCTTCATCTTGTTGATGTAAGCGCAATTTGATTTTGAACTGAAAAATGGAACCTATCCCTAATGTGCTCTCAACTTCGAGCTTTCCCCCCATGATCTTCACAAGTTGTCTACTGATTGCCAGTCCCAGACCGGTTCCTCCATACCGGCGTGTAATCGATGTATCCGCTTGGGAAAACTGTTTAAAGATTGTTTGTTGTTTATCCCTCGCTATACCGGCGCCGGTGTCTTCCACTCGGATGCGAACGATGGCTTTGTCATTGACGAGATGTTTGCAATCAACGTCGATCAATACATAACCCTTCTCAGTAAATTTCACAGCGTTTCCGACCAGATTCATCAGAACCTGCCGTATCCGTACAGGATCCCCAATGAAATGACTAGGAACGTCGGGCATATAACGAATCATCAGATCAATATTTTTTTCCGGCGCTTTCACTCCGATCAATTGCCCCACTTGTTCGACGATAGTTCGCAGATTGAATGGAATGGATTCGATTTCGAGTTTTCCCGCTTCGATTTTTGAAAAATCGAGAATATCGTTCAATATTGTCAGAAGCGCAGAAGCCGAATTCGCGATTGTTTCGGCATAGTCTCGTTGTTGTGCGCTGAGCGAGGCGCCGAGAAGAAGATCCGTCATACCGACAATTCCATTCATGGGTGTGCGGATTTCATGGCTCATATTGGCCAGGAACTCGCTCTTGGCGATGTTTGCCTTTTCGGCCTCTAACCGGGCTTTTTCGAGGCTGCGATTTGTTCTTTCCAACTCCTGAGCGTACGTATTCAGTTGTTCTTCCACCTGTTTACGTTCAGTAATATCACGGATGATTCCTATAGCGTTCCATTTCCCTTTCAGATTCATCGCAGCCAGTGAAATCTCAATAGGAAATTCCGTTCCGTCTCTTCGCATGGCCGACAATTCAAGGAATTGGCCGATCGCGCCGCCTTCCCCGGTTTGCTGAAACTGCTTAAATCCGTTTTCAAAAGCAACGTGATATTTCTTGGGGGCAAGAAGCTTGTGCATATCCTTGCCGATCGCCTCTTCTTTGGTCCATCCAAAAATTGTCTCCGCCGCGTTGTTCCAGAAGGAGATCCGGCCTTCGGAATCCATCATCAGAATCGCATCCTGGGCATATAGACTGATCGTTCGTATCCGTTCTTCGCTCTCAAGCAGGCTTTCCTCCGCCTGTTTGCGTTCTGTGATATCTTCTCCCGAACTGAATAAACCCGTAATAGCGCCGGAATAATCCTTGAGAAGGCTGTTATGCCAATATATAATTCTTTCCTCACCGCTTTTCGTAACAATTGGATTTTCAAAAATTTCATATAAATTCAATGCGCCGGAAAGTGTATTTTCAATAACTGTTCGGAGCGTTTCTCGACTTTGGTATGGCAAGAAATTGTCAATCCAATTCTTGCCAAGAATCTCATCTTCACAATAGCCTAGGATTTGGCAGCCTTTCTTATTGATCAGAGTTACATTGCATTCCGTATCCAAAGCCAGTAGAATGACTCCGGCGATGTCCAGATACATCTGGGCCCGGTCACGTTCCGCCCGCAGCGCCTCTTCCGCCCGTTTTTGGGAACAAAGCCGCCCCAGCGTGGCGGCGTACAGGCAGAGCAACTCACAATCCCGCTCATATATAGGCTGTCCGCGTAGAAGATTGTCGATCGTTATATATCCCATAAATGAATCGCCATCCCAAATTCCTGTGGAGACGGCCGATCCGCGACCCACGACGATGTGTTCTTGGTTAAAAAGCGGATGATCATTTTGCAAAAGATACCGTTCTTTTTGCGTGCGGAGTTCTTGGATCTCTTCATATTCCGAAACCAACAATCGTTGATCGCGTTCATCGCGAATTTGGCCGGTTTCGTCGATCCCGAATGTGCCCTGCATCGTATTGGGTTCTATCGTATCCACAAACCAGATTCCCAACCGTTCAAAGCCCAACCGGCTTTGCCCAAGTTCCACCGCGCGGCGACACAACTCATCGAACGAAGCGATGGTGGATAGTTCATTATTCACTTCCGTCAGCGTCTTTAGTTTATGTTGATATTGAAGTTCGATCTCTTCCCGTTCCCGCAACGCCTTCTCAACGGTTTTTCGCTTGGTAATATCCAGTGTGTATTCGATGATCTGGTCTACATCCCCTTTCTCATCCAAAATCGGGAAGGAATGCACTTCGAGATGAATCACCTTTCCACTGTTGTCGTGGTGGATATGCTCGACGACTGCCGGTTGTTTGGTTTGTACGACTTGTTGCAGGGGACAGGGATGTTCGTGAGAATCGCAAGGCGTTTTCCGGTCGTGTGTCAGAGCGTAGCAGGTGGATCCCTTCAAGGAATCCGTGGTTTGAGCGGCGGAATTGCATAACGCAACGGTGAAATCCTTGGTGTTGATGACATAAAAGGGATGCGAAAGAGATTCCAATATAGTATTTAAAAACTCATTTTTTTTTCGGAGTTCTTCTTCGGACCGCTTTGTTTTTTTTCGGGCGGCCTCCGCTTGTTGGGACAGTCTTCTTAATTCTTTTTGTTGATTTAATAAATAGGTGTTATAGGCGAGAAACTCCTCATTTCTGGCTTTTAACTCTTCGGATTGCCAGTAGAGATTATCTGTGGTTTCTTTCAGATGGCTTTCCGTTTTTTTTTGTTCGTCTTCCATTTGTTGCAGATTGACCACAAGCTGGTTGATGCCCTCCACCAACTGGTCCAGTGGATCGTCTTCTCCGGAGAGAGGGAGCCGGATCGAGTAATCACCTTCCACGGCTTTCTTGACTGCGCTAATGAATTCATTCACTCGTTCGCTCTTCATATCACACTCCTAAAGGAATGCTGTCGGCGGGAAACATTTCGTTAATCCGGATTCCTTTCATGTGAAGATCTTTCCTTCATGCGCGATTTGAAATGTCGCGGTTTTGAACTTGTTCGCCTGGAGCATGAAGCGTTCCACAATCGATCGATCCAGGTATTCACGAACAAAAATGATCGTGGAAAAAAACAAAGAAGTCCCTAAATAACAACCACCGATCCCAAAAACTGTCTTAATAGAATGTGTTGTTACAAAATCCTGGGCGGCAATGATTTTCCGGCCTTGCTGATCCACTTCAGACTGGGCGTCCCGGACATAAAATACTCCACTTATATTCTCAAAACTTTTCGCAACGAGTTCTGTGTCATTATTGTCGATCCAATCGATTCCCGCGCCAAGTTGTTTTAACAGACGAGACATCATAGGGATTCGGTCGATATAATCCGAAGATATCATAGGAATTCCCTTATGGTCTTTAGAATGACGACGATCGTTCCATTCCGGTTTGGCGCCCCGGCTTGCTAGAAGAGACAAGACCATTGTCTGATCCTCTATCCGTTCGTTGATGGCGGCCGACCGGGCAAGATTCATTGCAAATTCCTGGTTCTCTTTAGGGAGATTTCCAAACGGGATCATAATGAATAGACGGGCTAGAACGATAGAATCATACAATTCCTCATAGAGAATAGTCATATAGCATTGTGCGGCCTCTTCCAAACTGGGAAATTGACTAACCTGCGCGGCGATTTTGTCCTGTAGACAAACGAGATCTTTCAATGATAGCGCGCTGATTAAACTCATCATCACCTCTTATGAATCACTACTTTCCACTCTTGCGCCGAGTCTGTGTGTTGGAACCGGATTTTTCAGGATGTCAGATAAACCGTTATTGATCCAATACATCTCTCACCTTTCGCGTTAACGCCTCCGGCGCCATTGGTTTTTGAAGAAAGGCCAGCCCTTCCTCCAATACGCCGTGGTGAACGATCGCGTTATCTGTATATCCCGACATGTAAAGCACTTTCATCTCCGGAAATGTAGATTCCAATTGTTTGGCCAAAACCGGCCCGCTTATCCCCGGCATCACGACATCGGTCAATAGGAGATGAATAACACCTTTGCGCCGTTCGCAGAGATGGATCGCTTCACTGCCGTTCTTCGCTTCTAGAATGGTGTACCCCTGCGCCTCCAATATCCGGTGGACCAGTTTTCTTACATTTGCGTCATCTTCCACCAGCAGGATCGTTTCCTCCCCGGCGAACGATTTCAACAGTTTGGGCTCCCTTGGCGCCGGTTCCTTTCGTTCCTCGATACGGGGAAGGTAGATCTTAAACGTTGTGCCATTCCCTGGTTCGCTGTAGACCCAGATGTTTCCGCCGCTCTGTTTCACGATGCCATACACAGTCGAGAGGCCCAGCCCGGTTCCTTTCCCCCGTTCCTTGGTCGTAAAAAAAGGATCGAAGATTCTTTCCAAGGTTTTTTTGTCCATGCCGCAGCCGGTGTCACTGACCGCCAGCATGACATGGGGCCCCGGTTGGGCGCTGACATGCTTTTCTATATAGGATTCATCTAAGACCACATTGGCCGTTTCAATCGTTAGTTTGCCCCCATTGGGCATGGCGTCGCGGGCATTCACCGCCAGATTCATAACAATCTGTTCGATTTGACCGGGATCCACGTTGACTAAATCCAGCGTTGGATGAAGGAGCGTAACCAATTCGATGTTCTCTCCAATCAGGCGTTGCAGCATTTTATCCACATTCACAAGTAAATCATTGAGGTTGAGGATTTTTGGCTCGAGAACTTGCTTGCGGCTGAACGCAAGAAGCTGGCGTGTTAATGACACGGCCCGTTCACTGGCTTTCTGAATCTCTTCCACATCCTCACGAAGATGCTGATCGCGTCGGATCCCTTTCAAAACAAAATCACAAAAGCCTCGGATCACCAACAATATATTATTAAAATCATGCGCCACCCCCCCCGCCAATTGCCCAATGGCCTCCATCTTCTGCGCTTGACGGAGCTTTTCTTCAAGATTCTTGCGGTCGGTGATGTCTTTTGCTAGACCAGCTATGGCGATTGGAGTTCCGTGCGCGTCTTTGAGGAGTGTGGTGGTCATCAGCGTGGGGAAGGGGGCGCCATCTCTGCGTATGTGACCTAATTCACCCATGTGGAATCCCTCCTCCATGACTTTCTTGTTGAAAGGGATCACATCTTCCTCTAGCTGTTTCTCATTGTGGAATATTTTGAGGTTTTTATTAACTAATGTTTCTTCTGATTCGTAGCCGTGCATATGCGCCCAAGCAGGATTCGCGAACAGGATGTCGCCGTTTATATTGGTGATAGCGATGCCCTCGGAGGACTGTTCCACCACGGACGAAAGAAATCTAATCCTCTCCTCCGTCTGCTTGCGCACGGTGATCTCCTGCTCCAACGATCTGTTGGTCGCCGCCAGTTCGCTTGTACGCCGCGCCACTAGTTTGTCGAGCCATATATAGCGGGAGATCGCGTAGCCGAACGATAACAGAAGAAGGACGGATCCCAGCGCCGTGGCCAACAGAAAACTGGGTTGTTTATACCAAGGCGTTAAAACAGTGAACTCGCAGGAGGCGGGTGAAGGATCGACGTTCCAATTCCTGTCCATCGCCCGGACGGCGAAATGGTGAATTCCCGGAGTTAATCCTGTTGCGGATATTACGGTATCAGGACTGAAAGGGGACCATGGATTTTCATCGATACGATAGGAAAACAACAGCCTTTCCGCGCTGGTGTATCTCCACTTGTCAATCCCGGAGAACACAAAATCAATCGATCCCTTGTGAGAGATCTCTTTCCGGTTGCCCTCCTGAGAAATCAATGTATTCGGCGGATCGGGATCTGTTTCCGGGTGATAGAGAAACAGGCCTTGCGCGGTACTGGCCCAGATCCGGCCGCGGCTGTCTTCAATCACTTGATAGATTCTTGCGTCCGGAAGACCATCCTCATATGTGTAGGATACCCATGTGCCTTCCGCATAGCGGTGCACTCCGCTCCCCGATCCTACCCAGACGCTGCCATCGCGGCTTTGGAACATGAATCGGACCGTCTCTAACATAGAGGAGCGAATCATTTTCCACTTCCCGGCGCCGTACTCGTATATTTCATCTCTCCCGCCAAACCATAGGCGATTATTATTCAATTCAACACTGGTATTGGCTCCTTTGCCATGATAGCCGTCTTTGGAATCAATAATGTTAAGGTTCCCCTCTCTAATGACTCCCAATCCTTCTGTGCCGCTGAGCCAAAGATCTCCATTCGTTGTCTCTCGAACCACCGACGTAAATTCCCCAGTTCGGGAAACATCGATATGGTCAATATACTTACGAAACCGCTGTCCGTCGTAGATATCCAAACGGCGGGATCCGTCTGTATTTCTCAATAGAACCCAAAGGCTGGTTTCGTCTCTTCGATAAATGTTTTCAATTTCCAAGGACTCCGGATGAGAGAGTAACGTGAATTCTTCATTGGAAATGTCGAATAAAAGAATCTGATTATAGGAGCCGATACAAAGGACAAGAGTATGGTTGGATAAAGAATAAAAAGACTCCGCCTTGTTATTGGCTATTTCATGCCCCGCGGGGAGAGGGTAGGACTTACTCTCTCCATCATGCAGTAAACACAGTTGATTTTGCTTGGTGTACCATAAATAATTGTTGGGATATTCAAGGATTCCAAAAACCGATTCGTCTAGAGTATCCGCTTCGCGGGGAGGTCTCCACAACGGAGGCGCGTACCGGGCTAAACCCGCGAGTCCGGCAATCCAAAAAATTCCGTTTGGCTCGACGGCTGTTTGATTGATCCAGCTAGAGGTGATCTTATTTCTTCTCGCAACCTCCGTGCGATTGTTTTGCGTGTACGATACTTCGCTCGTGGAGGGGTGATTCGCGCCCGTGAGCCTCCACAGTTTCCCATCATCGCCCCTCCAACCCGCAAAGATTTCTTTGCCGGACGATTCCGGTACGACGCTCCATATCCGATCGTTTAAATGGACTAACACATTCCGGTTTGTCTCCATGGATACGGCGGTTCCGAACACCTCGCCCTTCTCGCCTTCAAAGCATTTTGTCAGCGATCGAAGTCCAGCGTTTTCCGGGAATGGAAATTCATGCCATGCCGGGATTGAAGAGTCTCTCTCCTCTGTGTCAAGGAATTTGGCTAAGCCTTTTTCGGCTGTGATCCATACGCCGCCGTCGCGGGCGGTTGACATTTCGATAAACCGGCCCAGCGCTGTCTCTTCGACATGTTTCAGAATTTCGGTCTGCCGGATTGTGGCGGAAAACCTCATCAGGCGGTCCGGCAGAAGAAAAATAACTCGATCGCGCAAGGGAGTCATAAATGAGATCGGGCAAAGTTCAAAACTGGATTTTCGCTGCCATCCAATCTCACTGACTTCGATTTTTTGCCATTGACCGTCAAAAAATTTCAGAAATCCACCCGGAGAGCCGGGATAAATGGACCATAATTCTTGCGCCTTGTTTTCATATACTAGAATATGAGGTCCGGGACTCGGAAGGTTGCGAAATGAATATCCATCGTAAACGGTCATCTCGTCCACTTCACCGTGACTGATATAAATCTTCCCGGAGGGGCCGATGGTTAGGGCGCTGACCCACGTTTCCGCAAGACCGTCCCGTGAAGTGAAGAGCCGCCAATGCAGTGGAGTTTGAGCCTCTGCTTTCCCGCCAACCGTGAATAACAACAGGATACACAGACATATTCTTAAGATGTCTTTATTTATAGAGTAAATCAGGTTGGACATGTGTTAATCTCCGCCCGGAATCCGTGAATCGGATTATCCCTAACTCCATAAGATCTTCATCCCGTGCTTCATGAATCCGGGATTCTAACGTAACCAGCGCCTATGCCGTTCCCACCGTTTATTCCATTGTAACGCAAGAAATGATATTTTGAGGCCAAAAATGGATTTAGATTATGTCTTTTGTGAATTAATTTTTCACCACTCTTTATTACGCACACATATAAATTTATCTTATTATATAGGAGTATACAATGTTATCTTCTTCTCGTAAATCTTGTCTTTTGATGGATCGAATGGGGCGGTAGAATACGCAGATAATGGCGTTCCAATGTTAGAAGGCTTGATTGGCTTTGATCCAATCCGGGGCGTATACGCCACCCGTAATGAAAATCGCGCCTAAGCTTCTCAATCCATTGCTTAAGTCATAAGGCGCGAAATGAGACGGCTTGCCGGGATAATTTGGACTGCCGGGAATTCCGTCAATTTGAGATGGACCTACGCCTTCCAATAAATACATATCAGCCTGCACGCCGATCAGGGCTGGCACCTCACTGCCAAGGCCGTGTTTGCGTGGTGTGTATTCTAACTTTTGGTCGTATGTGTTATCTGACGTGTTTTTATGATTAATGCTGGCGAATGGATTGTCAACCGCGTCCAGTGATGTTAGATACGCGACAGGAGTTGTAAGCCCCCGGTATGGAATATAATCATTAAACGTTCCCCCATAGGCGTACATGGGAATGTAACTATTGTTATCCGTCCGGTACATCTCCAGCGCCGTCGCGACGGCTTTTTGATTGGCGACGGCTTTGGCCACCTTCGCCCGGACCTGGGCGTTCAAAAAATTCGGCACGGCGATCGCCGCCAAAATCCCAATAATCGCAACAACAATTAGCAACTCAATGAGAGTGAAACTTCTCTCTCGCATTACAATTTCCTTTCAAGATTTAGTGGAACACGGGCGCCGGCGTCCGTAATAGAGTTAAATTATTTTCCAACGAGCGATTCATCGCATGGGAATGACATCCGGGGGCCTAAACGCACAATATCTCCAAAACTTCGGAGACCATTCGATCCTGCGTACGAATATACGTTCCCATACGTGTTCGTCCCATCCGGTCCCGCGCTGGAGACACGCCATTCCGCGCACCGCCGCGAAGGGGGCAATAAAGTGGCGCCATTGAATCGGATCGTCCCCCACGATTCCACGTAGTCGTATGTGGTGTACGATTCGTTTTGGCTTTCGTCGATACGCGCGCCGGGAGGGCCATAGATGAATGGATCCTGTGGCACAGCGGAAATATAGGCGATTGGCGTAGTGAGTGGATAGAACCGGCGGGGCAGTGGATTGATATTGCTCCCATCCGAATTCACCCAATACGGGTAATGATTATTGTCCAACCGGTACATCTCCAACGCGGTGCTCAGCGCCTGCATATCCGATTCCGCATTCGCGATCTTCGCCCGGACCTGCGCATTCAGAAAATTCGGTACAGCGATGGCCGCTAAAATACCAATAATCGCCACAACGATCAATAATTCGATCAATGTAAACGCTCTCCCCAGCTCTCTCATGATCGATAACCTCCCAAAGGATTATTCCCCACAAGCGGCTGAGGAATAACCAGTATACTATCAGTTTTTTAAAAAAAGATTAAGTTATTTTTGGGATCGAGTTAGTGTATGCTTATTCTATAGATGAGAGATTGTGTCCGGGGAATGGATGCATATGAAGATTTTAGTTCTCGAACGAATTGTTAAAAAGATGAAGAATTGTGTTATCGAGAAAACAGGATACCTGAATTAAAATAGATCCCAACATTTCACCGGGGAAATTTCTCCTCCCAGTGGGAGATCGTCCGTAAAGCGTAATTCTTCGAAAAATGGGGGTTGGTTCGCGAGAACGCCGTTCCAGGAATGATTGCTGAAGACTCCCTTGTCCCAATCCGCCCAACTGATGTTGATTCCAATGGGATGCGTGGATACGAATTCATTGAACGTGCCGAATGGAATCCGGATTTCCATCGTGTAGCCCATATTGTCCGAATCGAGCTGGGTCGCGGTTTCCACCGTCGAGAGCAGTTCGTATTCGAGATCCCCTCCATCGTTGTATTCCGCGCTCGTTCCAAAGATTTCTTTATATTGGTAGCTGAATGTATTCATTGTCAAACCATAATCTTCTTCAGGGAGATCGGGAAAGTCACGCCGCTGCAAAGCGTCATCAATCAAAACATCAAATTGCAAGTCGTTGGGAGTGTCGCCAAGCACATCCGGTAACCGGTCGTTATCGTTATCCAGCCAGAACTCAATTCCATCGCTGGTCCAGCCTGTGGAATTGCCCGTAAAAAAGCCATCCGCGTCGACGGTATTCGCGCTGGCGTGTTCGAATCCGATTTCGCTGTCGCGGGCGATGTTAAGAACGTAGAAAGCGTCATCGTCCCATGCGATGTAGGTCGTGGCGCTTAAATCCTCCGGCCCCCCATCCCACGAATTCTCGCCGTTCCAATAGGTGGTATCGGTATCCAGAACAAAGTGATCTCCCGTAGTAAGCGTTCCATTCGCGCTTAAAATAGCGGGTGTTGTAAAATCAGGAATCGGCCAATCTTCCGCATTCCCATCAATCGTATATGGAAATGGAAGCGTCGAATTTCCGGCAGTCGACAAACTGATCTTGTGAGAAAACCCGCTGTACTCATTGCCAAGACGAAAAGAATTGTGAAAAGACGGAACACATTATTCATTTGCAAACCCTCTCTTTCAATATTTTAAAAACAAAATATTTCTTTCGATCTGGTTTAACTATCGTATATGTCAATGTTGTGATAACTTGTGTAACGCCTAAGCAAACTGTTTCAACGCCTTTTCTTGATATTTGCTTTCACGGTCGAATAAGAATGTTTGTTTCCCCGCGACCGCTTCGAAACTCTGGCCGTTCAGTGTCCGGAGCCATTTGCTCAGCGCGTAAAACCGGAGCGCGGCCAATCCTTCCCAGAAATTCAGGTCCTCGATAGAAGTGTCCGTTAATCGGACGTACCGTGCGATAAACCGATTCGCGAGAGATCGGTCTTGTTTCCACTGCAGAGATAACGAAGTTTGCGCGGCGTCCAGCCGGGGATCGCCGATTGCCGCATGTTCCCAGTTTAACACCGTCCGTACTTTTCCATTAGACAATAATAGATTATCCAATTCAAAACTTCCATGTAAAAAGGACAGGAGCAATGGGTTTTTGGTTTTTCAATTGCCTGTAACATCCCTGGAAACAGGTTTTCAATTCATCCGAACCGAGTGGCATCACTCTCGACCAGATTTTCTTTACTATCATCTCCGGTTCAATTTTGGGAATCAAGGGATGCCGGGCGGGAATGGATTGGTGCAGCTGCGCCAAACAATCCGCCAGAGAATCGACCGTCACTTCTTGAATCGACGACAGGCTGTCTTCTCATATTCCCACCATCGCTGTCCGTCACCCGCGTCCAGAGATCATGTAGGGATGGCCGAATGGCTGTTGAGAAGGGCTGAAACTGTAAGGGAAAGGAACTGGACAGCCGTTTTGGTACGCATGACGCGTCGCCGCGTACTCTTTCGAGGTTTTCAATTCCTCTGTTCCTTTCCAAATCGAGAACATGCCATAATGCAACCGCAGGATCAGCTGAAGTTCCGTATCCGGTGAGATGAGGGTGAAATCGTATTCTTGATGCGGTGAAATCCGGTTCAAACGCGGCGAGACAGATCCCACCCCGCAAGGCTGGTTCTGTTGGGAAGACTTTCTTGCACGTCATTAAAATCGCGTGCTCAAGCCAATCGTATGTTTTTTTGCTTTCAACGTTCACGTGTTATTAGGTAGCTTAGGTTGAAGGTTGAAGACTGAAGGTTTTTTCCTTCGGCCTTTGGCCTTCGGATTTTTTTCTGCTTCGCTATTTCATGTTTATTCTAAATGGTGTAAAGACTTACTGTTTTTAATTTTAACCAACTGATTGTCAGAATCTGGATGCCCAGGATGAAAGGATGGGCAGGATAAGGTCTTGAATATCTTTGTTGTCAATCCAGATTCTGGCAGATATCAGCTTCGCTTCGCTCTGTTTTGAGGGCGCCTCTACGTTTATCAGTTAGCGGAATATCCTACATACTTCCGCCTATTTCTTTAATCATGAGTATACTAAATTCTTCTACCTTCAAGCGAATTCTCTAAATTACTATCTTTCAACTCGTAGAGATCGGATTAATCCATTCAACACTTTTTCTGCTTCTTGAATTTTTGGTTCTATTAAAGATAAGTCGTGGTTGTTAATAAATCCTAAACGGTTTGATAAGTCAAACTGATAATGAAGTTCCCTTAACGATCCAAAGGCAATATAGAGAAAACGAAGGTAATCTGTTTGGCTGTCACGGGCGCAACCTTCTACAATGTTTGAAGGAATCGAGACAGCTGCCCTTCTCATTTGAGAAGTCAATCCATACAATTCTTCTTTCGGAAATCCAGCCGTCACACGATAAACCAGCATTGCTAATTCGTCCGCCAATTCAAAGGCTCTAAGTTTAGTATGATCGCGCATAACAGATATTAAAAAAACTAATCTTGTGCTTTACCTTCAGGTCTTCAGCCTTCGACCTAAACCCCTAAAAAGCTTTACCTTCAGCCTTCAAACCTAATCCCCTAAAAAAGTTTTTCCTTCAGTCTTCAGCCTTCAACCTAATCCCCTAAATAATACCTCAAAAATTGTTTACAAGAAAAAATTTAATGCGCCTGGAATTAATTCAATTTCATATGGTGGTTTTCCCAGGATCTCACCATCTATTACTACATGAGGAATATCTTGAAGGTCTATGTTAACGCGCTTGACTTTTTGATGCCGGATTTTCGGGATGTTTTAAATGGGCTTGGGATGGCAGAGTGATAAATAATTTCAGCAATTCCATTGCGGAGATCTCTTCCGCGTACAATAATTCGAAGTATCCGTCATCCACAACAGATTGTGGCGAGATGCGCATTTCCCGGCCTGTGTACTGTGAGTTGCAAACTACAAGCAGAGGGGAATGGATTGTGACCGGGTTACCATCGTCAATTCCTAATTGAACGGTATATTGCTTCAACCCGGAAGCAGGGATAAAAATCCCGCGTGATATCCGTATTGACCAAGAAACCGGAATCGGGAATGACGCAACCGCGCCGCTTCCGCGAGTGTCCCGAATCCAACTATATTTAAAAAAAAGATTGTCGCAGGGGCGCCATCGTTCATATAATGTAGTTTTCCCACATCCACAGCCCGTGTTGAACCTGCTAGAATCCGCTCACAGGCGTCTTTCACAGTCAGTATATTAAAATCACGCAGAAACGCGTTTCCGGTGCCCAGTGGAAGCATTCCAACTTGTGTTTTATCCGCGTGTCCGCTGCGCATCACTCCATTGATTGTTTCCAACGCGGTTCCGTCTCCCCCGGCGCAGGTAATCCGTCTCAAACCGGTTTCAATCATCTGTTCCGCCAAGCGTGACGCATGTCCTGGATATTCCGTCTCGTGAATCTCAACGGAATGACCTGCCTTTTGGAGATATTCGATCGCCGCATGAAGCCGCTTTATCGTCTTGCCCCGCGCAGCGTTAGGATTGAATATGATATGGAAGACGTTTGTGTCCATCACGAAAATCGATTGACTTTCCGGCTTTGTTCTGGGCTTGTGATTTCCCTCTCGAAGTTCACAATACATTAGCGGAAATTTAACTTTATCAATAGGGTAAAAAATTAATGGCTGTATCAATCCCCTGGTGGGGGCGTTTGGCCCTGCAGAGAACGGCCGCGTCTCTTCCTTGGACAATCTGGCTCTGGAAACGCTACCTGCGCGCCAAACATCTTTCATCAATCAATGAAGAGACCATTCTCTCCGCTCTCCAGCAAATTGAAATGGCGCGGGCGCATGGTCTCTCCCTAGAGGGTCAATCGGTTTTGGAGATCGGTTCGGGTTGGAAACCTCTTATTCCATTGATTTTACGTATGGCCGGCGCGAACCGCGTCATCATGAGTGATATCAACCAGACGATGGACCGCGTGATGTTGATGAAAGCCCTGGAACAAGTCCGCCTTAAAGCCGAAGCCTCGAAAGAGAGTCTTGCAGACCTGGGACTTTCACTGGATCGTCTTATGTTAGATGAAACGCTAAGTTTTCAGGATACGTTACAGGCGCTTCATTTAGAATACCGGATAGGACCGCTCGAATCGGAACCTATAGATGCGATCGTTTCGCATAATGTATTAGAACACATCCCCGAAATCGAGTTGCCGGATATCCTGCGCCGATGCGCGAAAATTCTAAAGCCTGGGGGATGGATGATCCATTGCATCGACCATTCCGACCATTTACAACATACATGTCCTTCAATCAGCCCAATGTGTTTTTTGCGCTTTGAAGAAACCACATGGAACCGGTGGTCTAAAGGTCCGTTTCATCAAAACCGCCTCCGCTGGTTTGAGTATAAAAATCTATTCGAAACCGCTGGATTTCAGATTCTTACATGGGAGAAAGAATGCTACCCAAGCACGATTGAAGAAGCCATAACCATCCCTCTTTGTAAACGGTACAAAAATACAAAACCAGAAGATCTCGCCGTGTTGAAAAGCCGGGTGGCGCTGAGGAAAATTTGATGAAACAGAAAAAGGGATATTTATGCTCTTAACTACGTCAAATCATTGATATGAGTTCTTCCTTTTTTATTTGAAAATAGGCCTATTGCTCCTACCGTATCCAATCTATCAGTAATTTAGCACTTTATCATAATTCAAAGTATTTGCTTGACATTTGTTGTCAAATATGACATCATTCTATTATGAACATAAATACAAGACCAATTTCATGGCTTAAGGGAGCGCGTAAGGTATTCGATAAGTTCCCGAAAAATGCTCGTGAATATTTTTTTAGAGCGCTTGATTTGGCTGCCGAAGGTAAAAAATCCGATATCGCCAAACCTATGAAAGGTATCGGTTCAGGAGTTTTCGAAATTGCTCTCCGTTATCAAACGGATGCCTTCCGTGTAGTTTATGCGGTACAAATTGGTGAAGATCTTTGGGTGATCCATGCGTTTCAGAAAAAATCAACAGAAGGAATAAAAACACCAAAAAACGAAATCGATGTTATACAAGACCGGCTCAAACGATTAAAGGAAATTTTAAAATGAATGATGATATGGAACTAATACGTGGAAGTGGAAATGTCTGGCGCGATTTTAACTATCCAGACGCGGACATCAGACAAGCCAAAAGCATCATCGCGGCCCGGATTATCGGAATACTGGATGAAAAAAAACTCACAACCCGAAAAGCCGAAAAGGAAACTGGTTATGCCGCTGCAGATTTTTCTCGTATTCGGAATGCTGATTTCGGCCGTTTTACACTGGATCGTCTTATCCGTATACTGCATTCACTCGATCAAAAGTTAGAAGTCACTGTGACGATTCAATCACAACCTTCAAAAGAACATATTCTTGCTATCCCCAATTGACAATAGGAAAACGGCTTAAAAGAATCACTCCGTATATAATCCCACCATCACAGTTTTATAGTAATTCTCCCAATTCCCTACTTTTTCAATGGTTTTCTAACATTTATATCCTAGACTAGTAAAATCAATTCATGATAAGATATCCTCACTGAAATATCCCAATAATGAGGTTCAAAAATGGTAAACAGAAAACGCTTTCACCTTGATCGAACTGTTGATCGTCGTCGCTATCATTGGGATTCTCGCGGCGATCGCCGTTCCGAACTTCATGAACGCCCAAATCCGCGGCTAAAGTCGCCCGCTCCCAGGCGGATATGAAAAACCTGGGAACCGCGATCGAATCCTTTCGCCTTGATCAAGGTGTGATGTTGGTCGATTTTTGGGATGAAGGCTCTCTGATCGAACGTGTGCAGAACATGGGGATTGTGTTCGCCTGATAATGTGGACGACGCCGTGCGTAATCAACGCCTGCATCTTCGCTAATCTGACCAGCCCTGTTTCGTATATTACGTCAATTCCAAACGATCCCTTTTTTGGAAGTATCAACCAACACCAGCGACCGACTTGTGATCGCTCTGGATGGCACATATTTTTACGGAGATAATGAACCCTCTATAGAAGGTAACGATAACAATTTCCAAGCGCTCTGGCCGGAAAACGCTGAAACCTATGGTTTGACGCCTCTTAGGGAAAACCATTGGGCGCTGTTGGGGATGGGTCCCGACGGCCACAGTCGAGGAACTTGGCGACCGGTTGCGGGGAATCCCCTACGACGCCACCAATGACCTTCACAGCCCTGGAGAAATTTCTCACCGGGGATAATTGAATCGCTTTATTTGTTGTTCTTCCAATCTTCTCATTAATCATTTATTCGTACGCTATTTAAAAAATGTTTCAGGGAATACTTTGATTCTTTGAATTCAGCGTCCGTTCTTCTTCGCTCCCGTTGAAACACGCCTGGCAATAACCTATAATTTCCTCGCTTCAAAAAGTCTAAAAGCCGGGATTATTGAATTTATCTCACAAAGGGGATCTTCTAGGCTTGCTCCATGCGCTTTTTGAAAGTGGCCGTAATAAGAATGAATTTATTGTAGAATCAATCATACTATCCAGGAGGACAAAGATTATGGCAGGTAACTATGCATATCCCGATTATTTGGTGAAGGCGCAAACCCAACCCGCAGGAGAACCGCGCGGCGTGGTTTTTAAACACGGCGCCCTTCGTACGCGGGGATTTTTCTATGGATCGCGTTTTATGATCAGATGGCGAGTGGGACGCTCTCCGTTGGTGGAATTGGGGCGGCGGTTATAGGATTAATCGCAGGGGCGTTGATCGCGTTCTTTCTTTTTTACATGGGCGCCCGCCATGTGGGAATGAAAACCGGGTATCCGCTCTACATCGTTGGCACATCGACCTTTGGCGATAAGGGCGGGTATTTCCTGCCGGGGCTCTTCATGGGCGCTCTGCAAGTCGGCTGGTATAGCGTGGGCACGTATTTCGCGACGAAATTCGTCCTCAATTTCATTATGGGGCCCGCTAACGCGCCAGATCCGGCTGTCGGGGGATTTAGTATCGTCTTTACGATCACAGGAATTATCTGGGGATATTTATTCGCATACGTAGGAGTGAAAGGGATTGATTATGTGGCGAAAATATCCACCTATCTTCCCATCGTTCCTTTCCTTATGCTATTGTACGCTGTGATCGCGGGATCGGGCGGTCTTTCTTCCTTCGATGTCAAAACCATCACATCCGTGGATCCAAATTCTGTTTCGGCGCGCTTATGATGGTTCAAGTGGTAATTGGATTCTTCGCCACGGCGGGCGCTGCGGGCGCTGATTTTGGCACAAACAGTCGAAATAAAAATGATGTCTTCATGGGGGGTCTTGTAGGTGTCGCTGTATCGATTTTCATTTGTGGTTTACTTCCGATGCTCGCGATCGCCGGAATTATGGGCTCCAACCCGGAACTCGCCAACGCGGAAGAGGGCGCGTGGACATTCTCCCAGGCTATCGGGACACTCGCTGGCGGCCAATTCATGTTCCTCCTCTTCGCGATCGCTTCCATGTCACCGGCGTGTTTCTGTTCGTTCATCATCGGTAACAGTTTTTCGACCATGATTCCAAGTATTTCGCGTATGGCATGGACAATGGGCGGCGCGACAATTGGTATCATCTTGGCGATTACTGGCGTCGCGGGAAACTTGCTTTCTTCTTCACAGTGATCGGCGCTTGCTTCGGTCCTGTTTGTGGCGCGATGGCGGCGGATTACATTCTTTGTGGTGGCAAATGGCCCGGGACCCGCGTAAAGGGATCAACTTGGCTGGCTATATTTCAGTCGCGATCGGTTTCATTGTGGGAATTCTTCCGAACCTTGATTGGTATCTTCCAAATCTTGGATTAGCTTCAGTCGTTCCCCTCGGCGTCTATTCCTTCATCGTCGGCTTCGTGCTGTATATCATCCTGGCCAAAGCCGGTATGGAACCCGAAGCTCTTCCCATGCCAAACGAAGAACAGGCTTAATAGGGGGACTCGGTTGAAAACTGAAGGGAAAAAGGCGTAAGTATTTGTATACGTCTTACTATAATAATGAATAATCGTGAGGGGGCGCTCTGTTGAATCGCCCCCTCTCTTTTTTCATTCCCCGTATAAATTTTTTTTCTTCTCACCTTAAGTTCCCCCAACCGCAGAGTACAATTTTATATCTAATGAATACGCCACGAATCAAAGGACTCTTCATAACCGGAACCGATACGGAAATTGGGAAGACATTCATCACCTCACTGTTAACGATCGGTCTGCGAAGCCGGAAAGTAAACGTCTGTCCGGTCAAGCCAATCGGCGCGGGTGGCGTTCTGATCGATGATAAAATCGTTTCGGAAGACGCGCTCATCTATCAGCGATTGACGCATGTGGATGAACCGGTGTCCAAACTTAATCCCCTCTGTTTGAAGCGCCCCGCGTCCCCCCATTACGCGGCGGAATTGGAAAGCCGGCCGATTTCAATCCACAAGACGATCACCGCGGTTGAGGAACTCGGTCATAAATACGAGTATGTAATCGTAGAGGGAATCGGTGGATGGCTGGTTCCTATCCGGTACGATTACAGTGTGGCGGATTTCGCGAAAGATCTTGATCTTCCTGTCGTTATCGTTTCCGCCAACCGGCTGGGCACATTAAACCATACGCTCTTGACGATTGAATCGATCCGCGTCCATGGACTGGAACCGGCGGGTGTTATTGTGACGAATCCATCCCAGGGCGCCGAAACCGATCTGCGGGAAAATAACATCACGACAATGGAGTGGATCGGTAATGTTAAAATTCTTGGCAATGTGCCATATATACAAAAGATATAATCGAAAACGCAGATACAAGTGTTCTCTGGGAACAAACGAAGGACACAATTCAATGGGAAGCGATCGAGAAAATCCTCCATACTCAATAGAAGATATCCAACGGCTGCGGAAGTGGGATCATCAATACGTCTGGCATCCATTCACACAGATGCAGGATTACGTCAAACAGGAACCGCTGATTATCGCCCGCGCTGAAGGCGCGTATCTCTATGATATAAAGGGGAAGCGGTATTTCGATGGCAACTCTCACTGTGGGTTAATCTGCATGGACACCTGCGACCGGAAATAACCAAGGCGATCAAGAACCAAGCGGACCGGATCGCGCATTCAACCCTGCTGGGATCAGCAAATGTTCCTTCCATCGAATTCGCCAAGAGATTAATCGATTGCGCTCCCGTAGGATTGGAAAAAGTCTTTTACTCTGACAACGGTTCAACGGCAGTCGAGGCCGCTTTAAAAATCGCGTTTCAATATTGGCGTCAATCCAAACCACCCCGTGAAAAACGGATCACCTACATCAGTTTCCAGGAAGCCTACCACGGCGACACAGTCGGCAGTGTCAGCGTGGGCGGTATGGATCTTTTTCACGGTATTTTCGGCCCCCTTTTGTTCAGCCATCATAGTGTTCCCTATCCGGTTTACTCCAAATATACATCGCAAGAAACAACCCGGCGCGATCGCGGACCGTTCCTTGGACGCCTGCGAACAGGTGATGAAAGAACATGGAGAAGAAATCGCCGCAGTGTTGGTTGAACCGCTGATCCAAGGCGCGGCGGGATTGCGTACCCAGGCCCCCGGTTTCTTGAAAGGGCTGCGGGAATTGTGTGACCGGTATGAGATCTTCTTGATCGTGGACGAAGTCTTCACTGGATTCGGCCGGACGGGAACCATGTTTGCTTGTGAGAGGGAAGGTGTTTCCCCGGATTTAATGGCGTTAGCGAAAGGAATCACGGGCGGGTACCTTCCATTAGCCGCGACTCTTGCCACACAAAGAATTTTTAATGGTTTTCTCGGCGTCCATTCTGAATACCGCACATTCTTCCATGGTCATAGCTACACAGGCAATCAACTGGGCTGCGCGCGCGGCAGGGGGTGGCCATTGCTTTTGGATCTCTTTGCATCAGATAATACATTGGAACGCATGAAACCAGTCATCGCTCATCTTGAGAAACGGCTCGATAACCTGTTTGATCAATGCGATTGTGTGGGCGATATTCATCAATGCGGTCTGACGGCTGGAATCGATTTAATCCGCAGCAGGTCGAAAGGCGAACAATATCCAATGGATCAAACTGTAGGGGCCGATGTCTGTTTCGCGCTGCGGGAGTATGGGATCTGGCTGCGGCCGCTGGGCAATACGTTGGTCTTAGTCCCTCCATTGATCACAACCATTGAAGAAATTGATTTTCTGATCGATTCCATTGAAGATTGCTTGCAGAAACTGTAAATTTATTCTATATTCAATGGGATTGTGTAGAAATTCTCTAGTAAATCGTTCTTCATCCACTATGCATTGAATCAATGCGATCGCGGCGCCATCTTGACACACGCTCTTTCCTAAATTAACGTTTGTATTGTATTTAAGTTATCATCAGTGAAATTGGATTGAAATGAACAGTGTCGAAGCAGTCTTGGATTCTTTCCGGTCTGATGCGCGGTTTCGAAACAACATTACGTTCTGGCATACCATCCCGCCGGAACCGGCGGTGTATGGCGATTGGCCGGAAGGATTTAACGCGGATTTACAAGCGCTTGCTCGAGAAACGGGGTATTCAACAACTCTATTCCCATCAATCGGAAGCGATTGAGCGAGCGTTGCAGAGAGAAAACATCATCGTTGTCACTCCTACCGCGTCCGGAAAAACTTTATGTTATAACCTGCCGGTATTAAATCACCTTGTCACGGAGAATCCGGAAGCGCGGGCTTTGTATCTCTTCCCGACGAAAGCTCTCTCACAGGATCAGCTGCTTGAACTGCGTGAACTGTCATCAGGTTTGGGACGGGATATCAAAGTACACACATTTGACGGCGACACCCCACAGAACGCCCGCAGGGCGATTCGGAACTCCGGCCATATCGTTGTTACCAATCCTGATATGCTGCATACAGGTATTTTGCCCCATCATACATTATGGATTCGCCTGTTTGAGAACCTTCGCTATGTTGTTGTAGATGAGGTGCATCATTATCGTGGTGTATTCGGCAGTCATCTTTCGAATTTGATGCGCCGGTTGAAAAGAATTTGCCGATTTTATGACTCGAATCCCCAATTTATCTGCTGCTCGGCGACCATCGCCAATCCAAGAGAACTGTCGGAGAAATTATTCGGAAGGCGGTTTTCTTTAATCGATCAAAACGGGGCGCCACGCGGTGAGAAGCATTTTATTTTATACAATCCACCTGTCGTGAATCAGGAATTGGGGATACGAAAATCCGTCATTAACGAAGCCAGCCGCATCGCCGGTTCGTTTTTATTAAAGGATGTCCAGACGATCGTTTTTGGCCGCAGCCGCCTGCGGGTTGAAATCCTCACGACTTATCTTAAGCGAAAGATGGAGCGCGCCAAGAAAGATCCGGACCGGATCCGGGGCTATCGTGGCGGATATCTCCCCAGCGAACGCCGCGATATCGAAGAAGGCACACGGACCGGCCGTTATCTCGGTATAGTGAGTACAAACGCATTGGAACTCGGGATCGACATCGGGCGGTTGAAAGTGGCTGTTTTGGCGGGGTATCCGGGCACGATCGCATCCACTTGGCAACAGGGTGGACGAGCCGGACGTTCCCAGGAAACATCCGTTGTTGTGCTGGTGGCCAGTTCCGCTCCCTTGGATCAATTTATCATTCAACACCCCCGCTATTTCTTTGGTTCCACGCCGGAAAGCGGTTTGATCAATCCCGATAACCTGGCTATTATGGTCAGCCATCTAAAATGTGGAGCGTTTGAACTCCCCATTGAAGATCAGGAGAACTTCGGCGCGTTAGAGTTGGGTGGAGTGCTCCGCTATTTAGAAGAAGAACGGGTTCTGCGTCATTCCGGGGATAAGTGGTTTTGGTCGAACGAAGCGTATCCGGCGGAGGAGATCTCTCTACGGTCGGCGTCCTCGGAAAACTTTGTCATCCTGAATACGTCTGATGAGAACCGCGTGATCGGAGAAGTTGATCTGCACAGCGCGCCCATGCTGATTCACGAACAAGCCATCTACCTGCATCAAAGTAAGCAATTCGTGATTGACCAACTCGATTGGGATGGGCGCCGGGCGTTGGCGCGGGAGGTGGAAGTTGATTATTACACCGATTCGATCGAAGAGAGTGATATCAAAGTGCTTTCACAGGAGTTTAGTGAACAGATTGATGCAGAGACGTGTGATGGAGCCACTCATGCCGTTCGTAATTTTGGGGATGTCGCAGTAAGCACACTCGTTCCTAAATACAAAAAAATCCGGTTTGAAACTCATGAGAATGTAGGATTTGGCGCGATCCATCTCCCCCAATTGGATAAACAGACGGAATCCTATTGGGTGGAGTTCTCAGAGGCGCTTTCCATGAAACTGATTGAAGAGGGCGCCGATCTGGGGGGAGGGATTCGGGCGCTGGCGACGGCGCTGTGTAACGTTGTTCCCGTATTTGTTCTCTGCGATCCAAAAGATATCCGCTCCGCTCCAATGGTACGCGCGCCCTTTTCAGGCCTTCCCACAATTTATTTATATGATGTGTATCCCGGCGGTATCGGGATCGCCCGGCGGATCTACGATATTGACCAGCGGCTGTTCAAAGCGGCGGGAGAATTGATCCGTGACTGCCATTGCCGGAACGGCTGCCCATCCTGCGCCGGTCCCCCACTGGAAATCGGGGAACGCGGCAAAAAAAGCGCCCTTGAAATCGCGAAGTATTTGATATAAATCCTCTATGGAACGCGGGTGTCCCGCCCGTGAATGAACCTCTACTTCGTTAATAAAGAACATACACTACTTGTAAAAAAAAGCATCTCCATCCCAATCCAACCAATAAAAAAACCACTTTTTTCCAAATTTTCTTGACACGCCTACAGTTTGTGGTTACTATACCTACTTAAGTCGGCTTGCAAGGAGTAAAAGCAATGAATGATGATTCTCTGGCGCCGTTATCCGAGGCGCAACAGGAAATTATGGAAATTGTATGGAAACGTGGGGAAGTGTCGGTCAATGAAGTTCGCGACTCATTGGCCAAGCATCGCGCAATAGCCCGGAATACCGTTCAAACGCTCATGACTCGAATGCTGGAGAAAGGATGGCTTAAGTATCGAACCATCGGGCGCGCGTTTCTGTATTCGGCGGTTGTGCCCAAAAAGACTTCCATGGGGCAAAAAGTCAAAGAACTGGTCGATTCCGCTTTTGGCGGCTCCGCGGAAGAATTAATGTCCGCGCTGTTGGATTATCGTGGACTCACGAAGGAAGAGGCGGATCGAATTCGAGCGTTGATTGACGCGTCCGAAAAGGATCGGGACGTATCGAAACGGAAGGGGAAATCATGAATGTGTTGTTGAACCTGTACCCGGGACATTGGTTCACGCATCATGTTTTGACTTTCTTGGCGCAGAGCGCCGCGTTGATTGGCATTGGTTTAGGCGTATCAAGAATGCTTCAATGGAATGCCGCGAGCCGGTACCAATTGCTGCTGGCCACTTGGTTAGCTATCGCGCTTCTGCCTTTCGCATCATTGTGTGTGCAACAGTCAGGATTGAGCTGGATCACCTCACCATATTTTCTTTCGGATGTGGGTGAAACTTCATCAAAAGAGAGTGCGAATGAGCTGGATGTAGAGATGGAGGCGGCGTATTCCGGTGATCCGGATACCTTGTTTGATGAATATGCGTCCACCTTTTACATTCCGGAGCTCATGCGCGCGACGATCGCGGGATTCTTTCTCGTCTGGTTGTGTGGTGGAGTGATCCTGTTGATTCGTCTTCTTTCCTGCGTGGTAAAACTCCAGCGCGCATATCATCGCGCGATTCCGTACCAGACTGGCAGGATCGAATCGATCTGCCGTTCAATCGCGCAAGAATTGGGTATCCAATGGACTCCCCCGGTCGTTCTCTCATCCACGATCGGCGCTCCAGGAGTGCTGGGATACCTTCAACCGAAGATTGTGATTCCAAAAAAAATCGTTGACCGGCTCAGCGAAGATCAATTGCGGCAGATTCTGCTGCATGAGACCGCCCATATCATCCGGCGGGATCCTTGGTTTGCCTTGGCTCAAAAATGCCTGAACGCCGTTTTGTGGCCTCATCCGTTGTTGTATTTGCTCAATCGGGCCATTGCGAGAGCGCGGGAAGAGGTGTGTGACAACTACGTGCTCAATTCCACGGATTGCGCCATCTATGGGCGGACGCTGGTCGATCTGGCGGAAGTCATTCCATCCGTGCGGTTTTCCACCGCGTCAATCGGATTGCTCCCCAGCCGCTGGCTGCTGGAGGAGCGTGTCACGCAACTAATCAATACGAGGAGAAAAATCATGAAAAAATCAAACCCAACAACCATCGCGGGCATCATCGCCGGCGCCGTTTTAATTACTGCTGTCTTCGCTTTCGGTCATCCCGTCTGGGGAGGGGATAAAATCGCAAAGAAAGAAAAGGCCGCAAAGGTTTCCAAGATGGGCGAAAAAGCTGGAATGGAACTCTATCTGGAGCAAGTACAGAAGAAACTCCAAAAAGCGGTTGAAGCGGGTGAATTGACCCAAGAAGAAGCCGACAAGAAATTTCAAGAAATAAAACAAAAAAACAAGAATAGTAAAAAGATTGATATAGGCTCTAAAGAATGGAAAGAGGGGATCGATTTTTATCTAAAAGAGACCTGGAAGAAGCTCCAGCAAGGAGTCGAAGAAGGCAAACTGACCAAGGAAGAGGCCGCCGCGAAGTTTGAAGAGATCAAGAAACATACGTTCGAAAAGGCCAAAGCGGAGCAAAGCGAAAAAGCCAAGATCGACGCCCATCTCAAAGAAGTCTGGGCGAAACTCCAGGAAGGCGTCGAAGCCGGTAAACTGACCAAAGAAGAAGCCGCCAAGAAGTTTGAAGTCATCAAACAAGATGTTTTAAAAGAGGCGCAGGCCAAGGCTCAGCAATCGAGCGAGGAGGAAAAAATCGCCGCGTATCTCGAACAAACCTGGGCGGGTCTCCAAAAAGAAGTTGACGCGGGCAATCTAACAATGGTCGAAGCCAAACAAAAAATGGATGCCGTCAAAAAAGAGATCTCGGAAAAACAGAAGGTCAAACTAAGAATGAAAGAGAAATCAGACGCTTATTTCCAAAATGTCTGGTCGAAACTCAATGCGCTGGTTGAAAAAGGCGAACTCACCAAAGAAGACGCCGCTATCATGCTGGGCGCCCTGAAAAATCGGGGCAATAAATAAATGTAACCTCCCTTCAGCGGCGTTATAGACAGAATTGAAAACGCCGTCCTGACAATCGAAAGCGCGGTTGTGTTGGACACTCCTTCCAACACAACCGCGTGGCAAAAACCGGAATACTTCCGATTTAGTCTTTTCAATTATATTAAAACCACCACATTACACGATTTATTCCGCTTCTTTCGACGCCATCTCACGTTCGGCGATGATATCCTCAAGATATTCCTTTTCCATTACTTGGTCATCGTGGAGTATTTTTAACTAGTGGAATTCAGTGATCAAATTTTCTATATTCAGATTAAACAGGTAATTCAATACTTATCCATAAGCGCTCTTTTTAAAATATCCTGCAGAATACAGCGGATCGTTTGTTCGAAAAGGGGATAGAGGAAGATGATGCAAGATGAGCAAACGCTGGTTACAAGACTTAATCTTGACGTCTACTGAGTGATGAAGATATTTCTACAATGAATTAATACTATTCATAAATTCTTAGTATCAATCGGCGGAAGCGTGGGGATAATAAATTGGAGGAACTTTTTTCCTGTAGACAGAACTTTTTTCCCATGAGGAGAAACGAACAAAATAAATAGTATTTTTTAATAAACCATTCTTGTCATTACGCCTTTCTAATCTTTTATGGGATTCATTGATTTTGACATTTTTCTCTTTCTCTTCATTTCCTCTAGAAACAGTAACAACACGTACGATTGAATAGGAACCGCAACGATTTCGATTTTTTTAGTTTCCAATGGAACATTTCTTGCTGTTTCGTTTCTTGCTTTACGATCCATATTTTCTAAAAGAGAGGAGGTGAGATAATGAATGTCGGAAGTGTGCAGTATAGCCAAACAGCATACCAACCAACAGGCGCTCGAGGAACGCAACAACAGGATTTTGAAAGCATCATGGAACAAAAGCGCGCCGAATTAGAGAAGGCGGTTGAATCTGGCGCCATTGATACAGATGAGTTACAAGAGAAACTGCAAGCTCAGTTTGGGGATGCTGTAAACGAAGCGTTTGGTGAAGACGGCAGTGTCGATTTCGAGAAGTTAGACGAAATAATACAAAGCCAAATGGGACAAGTTGGTCAGGGCATGCCTCCTGGTGGGATGCCGGGAATGTCCGGACCACCGCCGGGCGGTCCACCCCCCAATGGCGGCCAACTGGATCCCGAAGAAATGCAAGCCAAATTGGCCAGCATCTTCGGAGAGGATGCGGAAGGTATCGTGAGTGAGGATGGAGAGATTGATTCGGAACGGTTGCAAGAATTAATCGAGGAAAACAAGAATTCCGATTTCGGAAGTGGGTATAGATCCCCCTTTAGTTCAAACTCGATGGATTCCGGATCATCTTTTATGATGCGCGCTGTATTCGTTGATCAGAACGCATAAAAAAACGAGCGTAACAATTCCCTGCGGCTAAAGGAATGGCTGACAAACCTGACTACGCGGAGGGGGTTGTTACGCTCTCTTTTGTAATTATACACGGCATTTTCCTTTTGAAAGCAAATTTAATAGGAAAAATTCTGTAAAAATATTTTGTAAGCGGTTTGGGTATGAAAGGAGATATAAAATCGGAATCCGTTGCGCAAAAATTCTAAAACAAGACGCATCAATCCATCCTTCCCCAAATATGGGCAAGGAAAAGAGCATTAATGCAACGCTGATTAAAAGGTAACGGATTCGAGAGAAGAGAAATTAGAAGATACTTAACATCCGTTCGGTGTCATCTAAAATTTCCCGGCTGATTCCACTCTTTTTCACTTTTGTGATCAACCGGTTTCGAATCGCCGCAATATCATCCAAACGCTCGTCCAGTTCCGCTGCGCGTTCGGGCGTCGCGGTCTCTTTTTCAGCCAGCGCTTGTTCCGTGATTTCATTGATACGATTCATATTCTTCATGTATTCTTCAATTGCGTTTTCAACGGCTTGATCGGATGCAACCATAAGAACTCCTCGTCCTTTATTCATTATAGTCTCACTCAAGGTGGTTTCTATCTATAAAAAAAACACGCTTATGGAGAATAGCGGACTCCCTAAAAATGTGAAGCCCTTTCTCAATATTTATATTAAAATGATTTCGTGACTTACTCGTTCGTAATCGCCTCTGCAATCCATTTTTTTACGCGTTGTGATCGCCATGATTAAGGTATAATTAAAAAAACACACTAATTTAACCTTCAGTCTTCAGCCTTCAACCTAATCCCCTAAAAAATTATAATGCTTTTTCCAAGGAATATTGAAGATCGGGAATCACCCGTCCGTAAAGGTCTGTGATTTCAAAATAGAATCCCCATGCGCCCGTACTTTCCGTCACTTTGATCAAAAAATGATTCCAGCCCTGGTTCAGATTCGTTACGGCCTGCGCGGCGCTGGGAATCGCGGAGCCCATGCGTTGTTTGGCATAGAGTTTCTTATAATTATGGTAGATGATGATTCCTTCATCCGCCCCGAATTCTATACGAGCGGGCCGTTCTTTGGGGGAATAAATCCCTAGATACGCGAAGGCGACCGCGTTGTCGTTCGGAGACAAAAGTGTGTTAAAATCGATATAGCCAGTCGGAGATTGATAGGGAGTCCAAGTCAGAGATCGAGTTTTCCCCTCGTACTCGGCTTTCGTGTCGATATCCATCTCCGGAGGATAGATACGGTCGAATCCTTCTCCCTCCCGATTTACGAATGGACCTACGATCAACCATTGTTTCAAGAACGAATGACCTACGGAAAAAATCTGTTCCCGCCGGAAGGGAAGACCTTCCCACGTTCCCGTCAATACAACGGCTAATTCGTATCGGTTTTCCCACAAGGACTGCGTGGGCGTAACGGTATAACGAAGACGGTATTCATCTTTCGGTTTCTCGGTTGATTCAAACGAAACGCGATCGGAAGAAACGGCTCTCCAACCGGCCGGCGCATTCAACCGCAGCCGGAAATCAGCGGAAACAAGAAACGGATTCATCACCTGCGCGGTGACGGAAAATGGATCAACTCCTACGCCGGTATCTCCTGTGACAACGCGTAATTGCAGAGGCGCGAAATACCCCGCCAATTCCGATAATAGAACGGGATCGCCATCTCCAGAATCTAGTATTTTCCGCCATTCGCGCATTTCTTTCTTCACCCGTTCAAACGCGGAAACCGCCGCTTCCGGTTCCACGGTGGGAAGAGTGGATTCACGGGCGTCGTGATCTTCCGCCGGGCAGATCGTGACGCGAATCCCCCGGAGAAGCGTATCCACTTCGAGCGCCCGATCCACCGCTCCCTGCAAGGTCCAAAGCCGGTCCAACAGACGGGTACGATCCGGATTGTCGACTAATCGCCGCGCCGTATCCGCGCACGCGTTCCGCAGGAAACGGAGCCACTCGTACTCCTCATGTTTCAATGGACTGGTTTGAAGCAAAATCGGAAACGATTCCAAGCCATCCGCCGCCACCGCCAGCCGCTCTCCATTCAGATAGATCAAGTCTTCCTCGCGCCGGGAGCCGGTCAATTCGAGGTGAATCATCTGATGGCTCCGCAGTAAATTTACCGCAGTGAATGAAAAACCGGGTACGGTTTTCGCGGCTTGTTCAATCGAGCATTTCGCGCCCAGGTTTGTGATTTCGTTCCGGTCAGTGTCGACCAATATTTTTCCACAGTTTTTTTGCGCCAAAACCAAGGTCAGCGTATCGCCTCGCCGCAGAGAAAGCGGATTATTGAATCCATACGTCCGTTGATTTACACGCGAGAAATCCGTTCCCGGAACATACGAACCGTTGTGCATAACCCGCAGCAAAGTGTGATTGCTGTCAACTGTGTTGGGCAGCAGACAGGCGGCTTGCAGAAGATTTGATTTTTTACTGGAGGGCGCCTGGTCGAAATGAAGGTTGTATTCCACCTGCCCCGTTAATCTGGATCGAGTCCATTCGATCGTTCCCGAATACAAAGGCGTCGTGAATGGAAACGAAAAGCGATCCAACTCACCGAGGGGTTGAAATCCTACAATGATACAGCGCCTCCGCATTTCCAGTTGGGCGCCCGCGACACTATCGAGAAAGGTCCATGAAGAGAGCGCCGCTGCGCTGGCTCTCGCGCCGTCCCCTGTTTGCAACGCGTTCTTCCAAGGACTCTCGAAAAGATCAGCGCCGCGCGCGTCTAAGCGTCGTTCGCATTCCCAGGCGGCGTTTGTGTATCCGTATAACGCCAGCGTTGATACGCCGAATGATTCAAAAAAAGGAGGAAATGTGATCGCTCGATAGACATCCGGCGATCCGTGAGAAAACATTCCCAGCAAAGAAACAAGGGATTGGTGAACCTGGCTGCGATCAAATAGGGGCCGCCACCCTTCCCCGGCGGCGAACCATTCTCCAGGAAACGCTTCCGGCAGCAACACGCCTGAATCCGGGGCGCTGGGCCGGTTGGAGTCAAAGTAGCGATTAAAAAACCGTCCATTCCAAAGTTGACTCGCCGTGTTGTTAAGCGCCCGTTCGCGTGTCCGGTGGCATTGGGTTTGAAGATCGTAATTATTGAACCATGAACTCCATTCCTCTCCGGCTTCCAACGCCGCCGCCCAGAGGGACGCGGAATAAACCGAGGCGCCTTCTCTTATTTCATCCTGCCAAAATGATGGGCCGTCCGGGATCGAATCGCCGTTCTTGTCTTCCCCAATTAACCAATTGAGCGCCGCGTTGATGTGAGGATACAGCGCCTTTAGAAATTCTTCATCCCCGCTGGTGAGGTAGTATTTATAGGTTAAAAGAATGAACGCGCCCGTTGAATCGGGCCGTCCTGGAAATCCGCCGGGAATATCCCCCGTCCCGATTGTTGTATAGAGATTCCCCACCGTGTTGGGAACTTCTCCCGTCGCTAGCTGACAATCAGCGAATTGATGGATCTGCTCCTTCAACCAATCTGGATACCAGCGCAGCCAAAATCCAATCGATGCGAGATACTCTTCCGGTGAAGTCAGGTTTCCCGGATACCGTGCGTCCCCCGTCAGTGTGAAGAACCTTCCGTCTTTCAAGCGCACACTTGACGATGGAATCGAGGCCAGCGTATTCATCAATCGCTCGGACATCCATTCCGGAAGCGAAGATTCTAGAATCGGGCGCCGCTCCTCCTCGATTTGGCGTAGCAATTCCTGCCACCGCTTGCCAATCCAATCGGACACCGCCAGGGAATCTTTCCAGCGATTGACATAGTAAACGCCATGATCAGTTCCTTGTTCATCGATCAAATGGGGCATACACCAGCTGAAAACGAAAACAAACTGTCGTTCCTCCCCCGGTTTTATCGTCTGCATGGCGGTTACAGCGGCGCAGGGACGCGAACCATCCGCTATAGGGGGGCGTTTCTCTTCCGATTTGGATTGAGGAAACGCGCCATTCTCACCAAAAGAATCCCAGAACAATTCCGGCGCCTCATTGTTCCATTCTGTTAAAACACTCGTCTTCTCTTTTTTCTCCTGAACGTAAAACAGGCTGTAATCGCCCATCGCGTTGCGTTCTTGACCGTCCTTCATATCGGATTTGTATTGAAAGTGAATCCCGGATAGCCGCCCCCGTTCAAGAGCGCGTTGCGAACATTCGCCCGATGCGTCAAAAATCCGCCCTGGAACGCCGCCTAGCCCGATCAGATTCTTCCACGACATCGCCAGCGAAACATCCAGCGCCTTCTTCGATTCATTCCGAACCGTGTAAACAAACACCGTTGAAGGGACACACGAATCGTTATCATTCGATAGAATAAATGGGCTGAACGCCCGCAATTGGACCTTCACGGGCAAAACGGAATCAGAGAAATCCACCTCCGCGATGGGAAACACTCCATGAAAAACAACATTCTCCACTCCGCGCGGATCAGTATTCTTTAAAATAAGTTTTTTAGCCACAATCCCCGGATCATCCGAAACAGCGATAGCGGCGAAACAGCCTTGGGGATTCTCGACCGGCTGGTGATAATTGTTGTTGATCGTGAAATTCCCAAACGACCCATCGGTAAACAGTTCAATTTTCCCCGTCCCAATCCCCCCAAGCGGCATCCCCGAAAACAGCCGCTGATTCGTAAACACATGCCCTTCAGGCTTGAGGGAATCCCCCTCCCCCTCAGCCCCAAAAGAACCACATAATACGGTTAAAACAAAAGTTAAAGCGATCGAAATAGATTTCATTCCGGAACTCTCCAGAAGATAGATTTCATGGATAAGGATACTCCTATAGAAAATAGTACAACGAAGGGAGATTTGTCTTAGGGCATTGAGATGATAATTATGAGATATAGATGATCTTAGAACCATATGTGTAAAATATAACCGAAGTTTGAGGCAGGGAAGCAGTCTGGTAATCTATGATTGGGTTATAATGAGTAAAGAAAAATGGCAAACTCACAGAAAATTTAATTGAAGTTAAAACCTATGTTATGCGAATTCTGTGGCGGTAAAACAGAGAAGAAAATCGTTAAGCGTCAACATTGGTTTAATAACAAGTTATACATCATCGAAGACGTTGAGGCGGAAGTCTGCGTGAAATGTGGGGAAAGATATTTTCATGCAATAACTCTTGATGCGATTGATCAGTATCTTTTAAAATTGACCCACGAACAAAAGGAAGAAATCGAAATCCGCCGGAGAGACGGCGCTATTTTTTCTTTGAAAGCGAAAAAGAAAAAAGAAGGATCTCCTTTCGATGTTCCAGGCATCAAAACCAAAGCCACTACGCAGGATATTTTGAGAGCGGTTAAAGATTCGAGAAGAGATTGATGTACGCGAACGCATGGTGAATAAAAACACGGCGCTCAAATTTCATTTATCTTTTGAGCCGCACTGGTAGATAAAAATGAATACTAAAAGAATCAAAGAAGAAATCAGCCGATTGGAACTGTCTGAGAAATTGCACCTAGTAGAAGACATCTGGGATGATATTGCCGAGAGTAATTCCGATATTCCTTTGCGGGAATGGCAAAAGAAAGAACTCGACAAACGCTATCAAGAATATCAAGAAGGGAAGTTACAACTTCATGATTGGAAGGCGGTACATAAAGATTTACGTGATAAGTACAAATGAATCTATGCTATATAGATAGAATCAAGATTGATGTATAATACCAATGTATACACCAAATGAGGTCCGCATGATACGAACTCAAATTTATTTAACCAACCGCCAGCGGGTAGAACTTGCCGCGATTGCCAAGGTTGCAGGCAAGAAACAAAGCGAATTGATACGCGAAGCGATCGATCGCTTCATCGACCGATCGAGTTACAGCCGCCGGGAAAAGGTATTACGCGAAACCGCTGGATTATGGAAGGATCGCGATGATCTACCTGACTTTGAAGCCGTTCGAACTGAATGGGATAGATATTAAATTGTGGTTGAGTTAATCCTTCTCGACACAGATATTCTAATTGATTATTTGCGAGGCTATGAAAAAGCAGTAGCTTTTATCAAGGCTCATTCGACTCGAATCATGTTGTCTACTATTGTCATAGCGGAGTTATACGCGGGAGTGAAAGGAGAGGCGGAAGAAGCGGCTCTGGATAATTTCATTTCCCTTTTTCCTATTGTGTCTGTAAGCGCAAAGATTGCTAAAATTGGAGGATTTTACAAACGTGAATATGGAAAGTCACATGGTATCGGAATTGCAGATGCTTTAATCGCTGCGACTGCGCAAGTAGAGAATGCAAAACTGAAAACCCTGAATCGAAAACATTACCCTATGATAAAAGGACTTAGACCTGCTTACACGAAATAGTAATTAAGCAAGACACAACATTTAACAATATCTAGCCGTATAAATATAAATCTATTTGTTCAATTCAATTTGAAGAAATTTCACTCCCCCGAAAACTAAATCCCAGCTACGTCCGTGGAATAAGAACGTCGATTAATCCGATTCGGAATTGGGGGCCGCCTGCGAAGAAGGTGAAGAGTCCTATCGCAGTTAGAAGCAATAGCAGCGCGAGTAGAAGCCCTAACAATTTTGGACCGATCCGCCGTTCCTTTGCTTTGACGCGGCGGGCGTGTTCGACCAGTGGTTCGATCCGGTATTCTTTCTCCAAGCGTACGGTTGGCCGCTGGAGCAACTCGTGTGGAATCTTGTCGGGTAGGAGTGGCGGCACTTCTCCCGCTTTCAGCGCCTGCAGCCGCCATAACAGCAGGGGGCTTCGCGCGCCGAGAAGATATTCCTCTCTTTTTCGCACACGTCTCTCTTCACTCATTCTAAACCTTAGTTCATCGAATTATGCCCTGATGATTGTATACCGGGGAAAACCTCCTTGTCGTCTCCGGTATCCATCGCCGGCACCGTCTCATTTTTTTACAAAAAGTAATAGAGCAACGGGTGTACCAATTTTAACAGGGAGAATGAAAGGAAGAGTAACTTGTTATATTCGTTCAACTTGCTACAATTCAAGCGAGTCTTTTTATGTTTAAAATCAGCGTGCGATAGGGTATTTTTTTCCTTCCCATGCCAGCGGCCGAACAAAAATTCCTTTCCAAACTCGATCTCATCCCCTGGATCGATCCAACAAAGTTAGGTTTGTACATTCACCTGCCTTTCTGTCAATTGAAGTGCGTCTACTGCTCGTTTGTCTCCGCCCCTCCTCAATCAGAAGCTGAAATGGACCGTTATCTAGAGGCGTTATGTAAACAACTCCGCCTTACGGCGCCCGCCGCGTCTGAACGTGAGGTAACATCGATCTTCTTCGGCGGCGGTACCCCCAGCCTCTTCGGCGCCAAACGTCTGGAACGTTTGCTGAAGGAAATCCATACCTCCTTTCGAATTTATCCCCAAGCGGAAATCACGCTTGAAGCCAATCCGGAAAGCGCATCATTTGATTTGTTCAAGAGAATGAAGGCGTGGGGAGTGAATCGAGTCAGCCTCGGCGCACAGTCGTTTCACGATGAGGAATTGCGCTTCCTGGGCCGTATCCATACAGCGGCGCAGATCCCGCGAAGTCTTGAATACGCTAGGCGAGCGGGGATCGATAACGTTTCACTCGATCTGATCTTCGCGTTTCCCCATCAAACCCCGCGCCTGTGGGAGCAGACGTTGGAACGAGCGTTGGCGTGTGAGATCGATCATCTTTCCGCTTATAGTCTATCAATTGAAGAAGGAACGCCACTCGATCGAATGCGGGATAAAGATCGAATCATTTCGGCGCTGGATGAAATCTGTGAAACGATGTATACTATTTGTTTGGCGGTGATGGCGGACCACGGTTTGCGGCAATACGAAATATCGAACTGGGCGCGTCCAAACCGGCGATGCAGACATAATTGCCTCTACTGGGACCGGAATGAATATTTGGCCTTTGGAGTCTCCGCCCACGGGTATTACCAGGGATTCTGTTACGGCCTGATACGAGACACTAGCCAGTACGCGCAGGCGATGGAAACAGCGCCGGAAACGGAAAACCCATTTCCACCCGGTATCCTGGAAGAGCATACAACGGTCTCGAAAGAGGAAGCCGCTTCAGATGTTATGATCTTCGGGTTGCGAAAAACGGAAGGAATTGATATAAACGTATTCGAAAAACGGTTTGGTTATTCTCCGTTTCACCGCTGGGAACAGGCCATCCGACGGTTGATTCAAAACGGCCTTCTGGAATGGAATGGAGAGAACTTGAGACTCACCCAGAAATCACTTTTAATCAGTAATGAAGCGCTGATGTATTTTTTAGATTGAATGAGGACTGCAAAAGAAAATGAGGCGATTTTACACTCTACTTGCTGAAAAATTGAAATACTACTTATGGGGACGGGCGCTGGTCAATCATATGTCCCGCCATTACCGCCTCTACGAAAATTTGGAGGCTCTCTATACGGCCTTGATTCTCGCGCTATTAATCAAGGCCTTTCTCTTTGAGGCGTACAAAATTCCCTCCGCTTCAATGATGAATACATTGATCGAGGGCGACCGCATATTCGTTAACAAATTCAGCTATAATTTTTCCAATATCCAAGCCGGGGATATTATCGTATTTAAAACAAAAGGAATCGATGAGATTTATTCACCTGACAAACCGTATTACATCAAACGGGTTGTCGGATTCCCCAATGATAGGATTGAAATCCGCAACGGCAATATCTTTCGTAACGGTCAGCTAATGACCGATCCTCCATTCTTCCTTGAAAACTACTACACCGACTTTTATGGGCGGGATACATTTATCGTGCCGGACGGAGAATTATTCGTCTTCGGCGACAATAGCCGTAATAGCTCCGACAGCCGCGATTGGGGAGGCGTGCCGATTGAAAACGTGATGGGCAAAGCCATTTTCCGCTACTGGCCTCCTTCGCGTATCGGTTTCCTGCATGGTGAATCTGTCAATTCCACTCTCTCCCGTGAAAGAAACACCCGAGAACGCTATCACAACGGTAATCGCGCAAATGCGGCGGAACGTTAATCTTGAATCCTTCTCCTTCGCTCGTAGCGATCGATATAGGTAATTCCCGCACGAATATCGCCTTATTCGAATCGGGCGCTCTTATAAAAAGTGACTTTCTCCCCTCTTCTGCGGAATATTTGGAGCGCCTCTGCAACACCGCTGAAAAATGGCGCTCTCAATCCCCTTTCGAATACGTAGTCGCCGCTTCTGTCGTGCCCGCTCTGGGGGATCTGATGAATACCCTGGTTGAAAACCAGTTGGGAATCACCCCGATTATGGTCGAGGATTTCAAGACGGAATTAATGCCCCTGCGCGTAGACCGGCCGGAAACGGTGGGTGTGGACCGGGTCGTGAATTGTTACGCGGCGGCCCACCTTTACGGCTGTCCGGCTATTGTGGTCAGCCTGGGCACAGCGACGACGTTTGAAGCCATCTCACCGGATGGAGAGTACCTGGGAGGCGCGATCGCGCCCGGCGTCAAAATCTCACTGGAAGCCCTGACACAAAAAAACCGCTCTTCTCCCTCCCGCTATATGGAAAAAACCCAAGGATATCATCGCGAAAAATACACTGGGCCACATGCAGTCTGGTATTTATTATGGAACCGTCAGCTTAATTGAAGGGATGGTCAAACGCCTGAAAACTCAATTGGGTGAGAACACTCTCGTCATTGGAACTGGAGGAATCAGCTCCGCCATTGCGGAAGAAAATCTCTTTGACCATCACGATCCCACCCTACTCATGAAAGGTCTTGCGCTGATCTACCGGCGCCGGTATCAAGAAAGACAACCCTAGAAAAATCTTATGTCTGTGCGATAATAATCCATCCTTCGGTTTTGTTTTCTTCAATGAATTCAATTGGATACAACATTCTCAAATCTGTCCAATGACCAAAAACAAGATTTTTTCTCTTATATTCATACTACTCATCTTCTCCACGATATTCATGTGTCATTGCTCCAGGCGGACAACAACGGGAGAATATCAAGTCATTCGCTTTATTGATTTCCCTGACAACCTTCATTATTCCATTCCTGAAACCGATTCGATAAGGAAGGAAACGAAACAGACATCGTATCAGTGGACGCGGAAGGAAATTCAAAACGAGTGGGTCTCTCTGGCCGATGAAGATGGCGCTCTTTACCGCAGCCCGAAAATGGCGTTTCAAAATATCCGGGAAATCGACCGGATTGAGATCCGGATTGACGAATCGCTTCCCCCGGTCCCGATGGGATTATTATGGAACGAAAAGGAGATACTCTCCCCCGAGGAGAGACGGAAGCAAGCGCGCTATTTAGCCGCCAATAGTCACACGTCCGGACTATTCCTCATCAAAGGAGAGAATATCGCAGAGAATCAATCGATTGAAAGTATAAAATTCCAGAAACCAATCCATTATATCTTCCTCCAGTTTCCTTCGGATCAGCCGATGGAGTTCCCGATTGATTCGATTCGCGTCATCTCAAAAAAGGACGCTTATTCGAATAAACCGTGTGGCAAAGACCGGTATGTTGTGGGTGGAGAAATCCGGGATGTTCTCTATACCCACACTCCCGCGCCGATCCAATTCACAACAAATATTCCAGCGAACGCCGAATTGACCTTTGGCGTTTATCATTTCAATTCGGCGCCGGTCCAGTATACGATTGAAATCGGTGACAATCCGCAGGCGGAACGGCTGTTTTACAAGTCTATCCAGCCTCTCCATACATGGTGTGATTTCCGGATCGATTTAAAGCGCTTTTCAGGGAATCAAGTCATTACCCTGCGGGCGGAGAGTGAGTCCGATGAAGCGATCGTATTTTGGGCGAATCCTACAATCGTCAATCAGCGGAACGCCCACACGGGCCCCAATGTGATTCTCTATTTAGTGGACACGCTGCGGGCGGATCATCTCGGCTGTTATGGTTATCAAAGTGGAACCTCTCCCTTTCTGGATCAACTGGCTTCGAAAGGCGTTTTATTCGAACGCTGTTTTTCTCAATCTCCGTGGACCAAACCTTCCATCCCCACACTTTTGGCCTCACTCTACCCGCATACACACCGCGTTGGCGTGAAATCCTACACGGATATCTTGCCGGACAGTGTGGAAACGCTGCAAGATGTGATGCGGCGGGATGGCTGCGTTACCGCCAATTTCACCGCGAATCCCTTGGGCAGCGCATTATCCAATTTGGATCAGGGATTCGATTACACGTTCAATCCGAGCGCGTTCGAGATCACCAACCGGGTGAAGAAAAATGATCAACTCCACTCGGATGACCTGAATAAACGTATTCTGCCCTGGTTGGAAACCCATGCGGAGAATCGTTTTTTTATCTACATTCATTCCATGGATCCCCACAATCCCTATTCGGCTCCCATCCGTCCATCCCATCTCAACAATCGAAACGGTCCTATGGAATCCTACGACGCCGAAATCTATTTCAACGATTCACAGATTAAAAAACTTTACGAGAAACTGATCAAATTAGGATTGGAGAAAGACACATTGTTCATTGTCACATCCGATCACGGCGAAGCGTTCTCCGAACATGGAAATGTACATCATGGGCATAGTGTGTACAATGAGGAAATTCACGTTCCCTTGCTTATGATCCATCCCGGCGCCCTGCAACCCCAGCGAATTGAAACACCCGCGCAACTCGTCGATGTCATGCCAACGATTTTATCGCACTGCTGTGTGGAATACGATCCAATGGCTCTGCAAGGCAAGGCTCTCTTGCCATTAAAAAACGCGCGAAATTCAAGAAGCGTTTTTTCATCACGGATTTGCTATGAATCATTTTTTCATAGTCTCATACAAGGTGATTGCAAATTGATTTACAATCCAAGTCCGACAGATGAAGAAATCCAGTATCAACTCTTTAATCTCGCGAAGGATCCAGGCGAACAGAATAACCTTGCTGAACGGGATCCTCAACGAACGCAAAAAATGATCGCTGAGTTGAAAGAATTCCTTTTACAACAGGAGAGATTACAGAGTGATTATTTTCGACAACATTATCATTCTATTTCCTCTCCTCCGGACCAAGCCCTGTCGCAAGACGATATCGAGCGGTTGAAAGCGCTTGGATATATACAGTGACCTGCGCTGATTTGACGACATCAGTCTACAACCACAATCCGAGCAAATCCCTATACTAGGCTACCAATTCTCCCGCATTCACCATACACTTTATCCTTATGTATGGTTTGAATATCTCTCTCTTAAACTGGTTGTAATGAATTGAATTGAGAATATATGGAAATGAGTTTCGATGACTTGCGTATTTGTGATTTCTCTCACAACTCATTATCATCTGCAGGTTGTGATCTCAAATCATGATGGTTTATATGAAAATGAATCCACAGATCTTAATTGTCGATGATGATGAATCCATCCGGGGATTAATCGAAAGCCGGTTGACAGGATTCGGTTATCAAATACATGCGGAGGAGAATGCGGCGGGACTCCGGCGGGCGCTGCGGGAGCGTTCTTTGAATACAATCCTGCTCGATATCGGTTTGCCGGATGGAAACGGGATCGCTCTAATCAAAGAGATTCACGAATGGGAGCCGGAACTGCCTGTGATTATCATCACCGCGCATGGGAGTATCGAACAAGCCGTCAAGGCCATGCGGGAAGGCGCCTTCGATTTTATTTCCAAGCCGATCGATTTTAACCGTCTGGATGTCATCGTAAAAAACGCCGTCGAGCATGACCAACTCAAGCGCCGTGTCCATTCGCTGGAACTCTTCCGGCGGCATCAGTTTTGCGATTTGATCGGCGGCAGCCCCGAAATGCAGGTGATTTATAACATCATCGAAACCGTCGCTCCCTCCCGCGCTTCCGTTCTCATTACGGGCGAAAGTGGAACGGGCAAGGAACTCGCCGCTCGCGCCATCCATCAATTATCTCCCCGCCGCGCCGAGGAAATGATCGACGTGAATTGCGCCGCCATTCCAAAAGACCTCCTTGAAAGCGAGTTGTTCGGACATGAAAAAAATGCGTTTACAGGCGCGAACGACCAATATATTGGACGCTGTGAACGCGCCCATAATTCCACTTTGTTCCTTGATGAAATCAGCGAGATGGACAGCAATCTCCAAGCGAAACTGCTCCGTTTTTTGCAGGAACTGACCTTTCAACGGATCGGCGGGCGGGAATCCATCAAAGTCGATACTCGCATCATTACTGCCACTAACCGCGACCCCGCCGAAGCCATCCGCAATCACCAGCTCCGCGAGGATCTATACTACCGGTTGAACGTGGTCAATATTGCCATGCCTCCGTTGCGGAAACGATCGGAGGATATCCCTTCGTTGGCCGAATTTTTTCTGCGGAAATATTCCGATGAAAACGGCAAAGCCTTTCGCACGATACCAGATGATACCATGGACGCGATGATGCGCGCCCGTTGGTCCGGCAATGTGCGGGAGTTGGAGAATACCATCTACCAAGCTGTTGTCTTGAATGAGGGTACGGTTTTGGAGCGATCCATGCTGCCGGACACTGTCTTTAATGGGATTGAATCACCTTCCAGCCCTCCCACACATACTGTAAGGTCACAGAATGTAGAGAATCATACCGGCAATACGTTGGAAATCGTTCCTTTGGACGCATTGGAGCGGCAAGCGATCGAACGAGCCTTGGAGATCACCCAGGGTAACGTCGGTTTAGCCGCGGCGAAACTGCGGGTGAGTCAGGCGACAATGTATCGAAAAATCCGCGATTACAACTTGAATCTAAAAGCGATTAAAAAAGAAAACTCCGATTGACACCTCGCGGTTTTCCTATTTTTCACGCAGTAACTCCTCAATCGTTTTCAGGACATCCGCTTGAGAATATGGTTTTAATATAATGCGGTTGATCCCCATGCCGCGCGCCAGATCGAGTGTGTCACGCTGGGAGGAAGCCGTCACTAAAGCGACTGGCATATCCGGTTTCTTTTCCCGCAAAATAGGAAACACTTCGAGGCCATTTAGACCGGGCAATTGGTTGTCCAGCAAAAGAAGATCAACAGATTCCGCATCGATTCTTTTCAACAGTTCTTCAGCCGTCGAAAATATAACAACCTCATAGCCCTTGAATTCAAGAAGATCGCGTAGATTCTCCCGCAACTCTTCTTCATCATCCACAATCGCAATCCTAGGATTCGGCATTCTCCACTCCTTTCTCTTGGATGATTCCCATATGTTCAACAATATACGAAAAAATGACGTAATAAATTCCCTGGAATAAAAAAAATATGTATTTATGAAAAGTAAAACGTTGGAAATGTGGGAATTACTGTGTGTGGATCATTGGAATCGCGTCCGCGATAATTTTCCGGTGATCGAACGCGATCTCAAGTTTTTGATAGGCTTCACTATGAGGGTTGATCCAGAGAACCGCCTCCGCGTCATCCTGGGCTTGGGCCATCCCGGCTTGATTGACAGAGATGACACAAGCGAGATAAGCGGCGGTGACGGAATGCCAGCGCGGATCACGTTTCGGATCGGAATACAGGCCGATCAACCGGTCGATCTCTACGCGCAGGCCGGTTTCTTCTTCGGCTTCACGTAGAGCGCATTGTTCAACTGTTTCCTCATTCACTTCGAGAAATCCGCCGGGAATCGCATACGCTCCTTGAAATGGATCGTTCTTGCGCCGGATCAAGAGGATCTCTCCCCGCTCGTTGGGAATCAACATATCTCCCGTAACATTGGGACGTAAAAATTTATCCGTCATGAGAGCAATAGCTTTCCATCCTCACGCATGAGAAAAAAGAACAGTGAACCCGCGATGGGAAAAACAAGGATCACAATCGTCCAGAAGAGTTTCTGCGCAAGGGGCAGCGGCTCTCTCCAGCAACCGGCTAAACCTGCCCCCATCGCCAAAAAGAACAGTAAATATATGCTCAATACCCAGAGGTCCATTAGGAGCCGCCTTCTGCTTTGGAATCAGCGTTGTCCTTTTCTTCGCTCGTATTGGCGCCGGGGATTTCACCAGGCTGGGCCTCACGGGAATACCCGCATTCCTTGACCGTGCATTTAATCGTCGGCCCTTTGCGTTTGTAGTCTTTGAAGACTAAAAACGGATTCCCGCATTGAGGGCATTTTTCGGGAATAGGCCGATCCCACGAGACAAAATTGCAATCTGGATACTTCCCGCACCCAAAGAACACACGGCCCCGTTTCGATCGCCGTTCGACAACGTCTCCATCACAGCCTGGCAATGGGCATTTAATCCCTGTCGGCAGCGGTTTGGTGTTTTTACACTTTGGGTAAGCCGAACAGGCCATAAAACTGCCATAACGCCCTGGACGGATGACCATTTTCTCTCCGCATTTATCGCAAACCTCATCTGTCTCGATAATTTCCGTCTCACTCAATGAGGCGGTGTAATCACAGTCTGGATAGCCCGTGCAGGCGATGAACCAATTGGTCCGCCCCCATTTCTTGACGAGAGGCTTTCCACATTTGGGGCAGGCTTCATCCGTCGGCTGCTGGAGATTGCGCAACGCTTCTCCAAAGCCTTTAACCGCGTTCTCCAAGTCCTTCGAGAAGGGGGTATAGAAATCGCTCAACAACTGGACCCAATCCGCTTTCCCGTCTTCCACCTCATCCAGTTTATTCTCAACACCGGCGGTGAAACCGACTTCAACAATATCGGGAAATGTCGCCACGAGCACCTTATTCACGACTTCCCCCAACGGTGTGGAGTAGAAGCGTTTCTCTTTCCGCTCCATATACTGCCGGTCGACCAGCGTTTTAACGATTGACGCGTAGGTGCTGGGCCGCCCGATGCCGTCTTTTTCCAATTCACGTATCAAAGAGGCGTCATTAAACCGGGCTGGAGGCCGTGTGAAGTGCTGTTCGGGATCGATCTCGACAGCCTTGAGCGATTCGCCTTCTTTCAACTGGGGCAGCAGCTGATCTTTTTGGTCGTTGGCCTCACGATAAACACGGGTATAGCCGTCAAAGGTCAGGATCGAACCGGTCGCTTTAAAGACATATGAATCATCCTGGATAAAAATGACCGTGGAGAGATACTCCGCTGGTTTCATCTGACAGGCCAGGAAGCGTTTCCAGATAAGATCGTATAATTTCGCCTGATCGCCTTTCAAATACTTTTTTACTTTATCAGGGGAATGGACTTCATTAATATACGTTGGACGGATCGCTTCGTGCGCGTCCTGCGCCTTTTTGCTGGTTTTATAGACGTTGGGAGATTCTGGAAGGTAGTCTTCCCCCATAGCGGAGGCGATATACTCCCGCCCCATCTGAACCGCTTCGTTGGCGATGCGTACGGAATCGGTTCGCATGTAGGTAATTAAACCCACCGTTTCATCACCGATGTCGATCCCCTCATAGAGTCCCTGCGCCGCCCGCATGGTTCGGTCACCGGTAAAGCCGAGGAGCCGGGAAGCGTCCTGTTGTAATGTGCTGGTGATATAAGGCGCGGGGGGACGGCGGGTGCGTTTACGGCTTTCGATCTTGTCGAGATGATAGTCCGCCTGTTTCAGCGATTCGAGAAGGGCGTTGGATTGTTCGACGGTTTGAATGTGAAGTGTGTTTTTTTCTTCTTTTTCCCCATTCTCATCGCCGGTTTCTTCTTCGCCCTGATGACTGATGATTTTTGAATCGACGCTGTACAGCTCCGCCTTGATCTGTTGTTCGTCAGCGTTTTGAAAGACGCCATGAATTGTCCAGTATTCAACCGGTTTGAACGCCCGGATTTCTTCTTCCCGCTCGCAAACGAGCCTTAGCGCCACGGATTGTACCCGCCCTGCTGAAAGTGGTTTATTATTACGGGTTACTGAGCGGGTTAGCAGTGGACTGATTTTATATCCCACCAACCGGTCCAAGATCCGACGAGCCTGTTGGGCGTTAACCAGATCCATATCGATATGCCCGGCGTTTTGTATCGCCGCCTGCACCGCTTGCTTGGTGATTTCATTAAACGTAACTCGGTGAATGTTCGCGGCGTCCACTTTTTCTTGCAGCAATTCAGCCAGATGCCAGGAAATGGCTTCTCCTTCGCGGTCCGGGTCCGGCGCCAGATAGACGCTTTCACTATCCGTCGCCAGTTTTTGGAGTTTTTTGACGGTTTTTTCTTGATCTTCGCCCGTCACATATGTCGGTTGGAACCGGTTTTCGAGATCAACACCCAAATCTTTCTGGGGGAGATCGCGCACATGTCCCATCGAAGCCGTCACATGATAATCGGATCCGAGAAATTTATTAATCGTCTTCGCTTTGGCGGGTGATTCGACGATCACTAAGGAAGACGGCTTTGATTTCGGCTTTGCTGACACCGTTTTCTTTTTCGCTGTAGCTTTCTTTTCCGTTGTAGTTTTTTTCGTTGTAGTTTTTGGCACTATTATTCCTCCAACTGATATCCGAGATTGATTCTCTGCGTATCAATCGGTGTGTATTTCATAATTGTATCTCTTTCAAGAGCATAAACGGCAAAAAGCCGGAATCCACTCAAATTTGAGGGTGGACTTAATACTGACTTGTTAGCCAGAGTTTTTTTAACGGAGTATAGCTCACTATCTACCTAAGACGGAAGCAAATTCCTCCTATGGATGAATGCAATCTAAATGTGAATTTGCAGATTAGCCTTATTAAGAATCAAATGCGCACGCTTAGACTTTTAGAAAACATAGCCCATCATTCAAAAACAGTGTAGGGGAATCCGCCACACCGGCCGCCGTCTCATTCAAATCCAAAAAATCGTATCAAACAAGGTCAGTAGATAACCGGATAACTTTATCCACTTCTTCCTGACTGAGTACTCTCCATTGGCCGGCCGGAAGATCACCGAGTGATACCGGACCGATTTTCAAGCGGATTAACGAGACAACCGAAAGCCCCACCTCTTTACACATCCGCCGGATCTGCCGATTCCGTCCTTCCCGGATTTTCAATCGAAACGATCTCCCCTCATCCTTTTCCGGCGCTGGTTTCGACAATTGAGCCGGTAATGTGCGTTTCCCATCGATTAGGACGCCGTTTGTAAGAAGATCCTCTGCTTTTTGTGATAATGGGCGGTCAACTTGCACAAGATATTCCTTCCATACCTGGTGGCTTGGGTGCAGTAAAATCCGCGACCAATCCCCATCATTGGTTAACAGCAGTAATCCTTCCGAATCCATATCCAACCGCCCGGCCGGAAAGAGACCGGCTTGTTTGAATTCCGAAGGCAGTAGATCCATTACTATCGGACGCCCTTGTGGATCATCCCGCGTGGTCACATATCCTCGAGGCTTATTCAGGGCGAGGTAAAGGGCTTCCGGCGCGGCGCGTAAAACGGTTCCATCGACGGCAACCCGCTGGGAGGCTGGATCAATCCGCGTCCCCAGTTGACGGCATGTCACCCCATCGACCGATACGCGGCCCGCCTCGATCCATTCATCCGCCTTTCGGCGTGAACAAAGCCCATGCCGGGCAATCAATTGATTAAGCCGGACGGTCGCTGTCTGGGGAGGTTGTTTCCTCTTGGGTTGAGTCATTTTCAACTTGCGTTTCTACCGGATCCGGATCAGCGGGAGATGCGTCTTCATTTTCAGATTCATCCACCTGACTCTTTTGAGAATCTCCAGATTCCGCAGGCGCCTGTCCGGTTTCGCTGGACGTTTCTTCCCCTTCCATCGCGGAGACGCTGGAAAACGTATCGGAAAGTTGCTCGACGGGGGGGAGATCATCGAGTGAATTTATTCCAAAATATTCCAGGAACTTTTTCGTTGTGCCATATAAATTGGGCCGTCCAGGTACTTCCTTGGCTCCAACGACTTTGATCAAGCGTTTATCCAGCAGGGATTTTAATACGCCATCCACCCCCACTCCTCGGATCGCTTCAATCTCGGCGCGGGTCAAGGGCTGTTTGTAGGCGACAATCGCGACCGTTTCCATCGCTGGGCCACTCAGTACGCTTTTCCGTTTCCGTTCAAGAAAACGATTGATGAAAACGCTGTGTGTGGGCCGTGTACGCAGCTGATAGCCACCGGCCACTTCCATCACTTGAATTCCTGCGCCGGTTTCCAGGTACCGCGCGGACAAATCATCGATGGCGGAGCAAATCTCGTCTTTCGGCATATCCAGCACATCTTGCAACCGTTTCAACGGGAGCGGATCACCCGCGACGAATATCAACGCTTCGATGGCGCCAATCAATTGTTCTCGGTCTTGTATCTCACTCATTGTATTGTTCAACGCAGAATGTAGGACCCACGATTTCAAACCCCACGCGATTTTTTATTCCAAATAAATATATATTATTCCAGTTCTTCATCAGCGGATTCTTCTTCGTCCGCTGTATTCTCTTCGGAGGATGTCTTGAGATTCTCCCCTTTCTCTAGGAAAATCTCTCCGTGGTTCTGATCTTGATACGCCTTGACTTCATGCAGGCGAATCATCTCCAGCAAGGCAAGGAAAACGACAATCACTTCGAGTTTGGCTTTCAATGTAGTCAAATAAGAATACAACGAAATTCGTTCGTTATGGATGATCAACGCAGCGATCTCAAGCATTTTTTCATCCACGGAATACGATTCACCCGTAATAACACGCCCTTCGGCGGTTCCGATTTCCTCCAGAATTCTCTGAAATGTGCTCGCGAGATCGTATACGCTGACCTCTGTGTACTCCACTACGTTCCGCGCCCCTTCCGGGGAAGGGCCGACACGGGAGAACAGGGCGGCGCTCTCTTCTTCACGAGCGCGCAATTCATCCGCCAATGCGCGGAACCGTTCGTATTCCTGCCGGCGTTCTTCCAGCAGCCGGTCGGAGATTTCTTCTTCTTCCTCTTCGATTTCTTCCCTTGGTAAGAGGGCGCGGGTTTTATACCGAACCAGTAATGCGGCTAATACCAGATATTCACCCGCCAAATCAAGGTCTTTTTCTTTCCATTCCCGCACTTGGTTCAGGAATTCATCCGTAATGGAGGCGATGGATATCGTGAAAATATCCATCTCATGTTTGGCGATCAAATGCACCAGCAAGTCCATTGGACCAGTGAATCCCGGCACATTGACGGGCAGACGCGCCGCCAGCGTATTTGTTGTCCCCGCCGGTTGTTTCGAATTGGACGCTTCGTTCGGACTGGATTCTTCTGATTGAGCCGGGATTTCGTCTGGCTTAGGTTCTTCTGCCTGGATAGACGCTTCGTCCGGGCTGGGCTCTTCTATTTGAGCCGGCGTTTCGTCTGGAGAACGTTGTATCTCTTGGGATTCATCCGCAGCCAATGGGCGCATTCCACACTTTCATAGTTTGATGACCGCTGGGTCCATGACTATCTCGGTGATTCTATTCTGAAATTATAATAGCGGAAGGACCCGAACTCCGATCCTCATTTTTTACCTTGATTGTATATCGATTGAATCAGGAGGCCAACACACTCGTACACGCAACAATATCGACATTGAAGATCTCTTGTTTTCAAAGAATAAGGAGAATGAATGTGAAACGATTTACCCTGTTTTTCTTGATGTATTACACTACAGCAAGTTTTCTTACTCACGCGCAGGAAATCCATTTAGATAAATACAAGAACCAGCCACAAACCATCACGAAAATCCGTGTCGCTTCTGTATCCGTCTTTCCAGAAAAATGGGAAAAAGAGATCAATTGGAACCGTATCGAACATCTCGTCCGGAAAGCAAAGGAAGAATTAAACGCCCAAGTGGTTGTTACGCCCGAAGGCGCGCTGGAAGGTTACGTCATCAATCAGGTCAATAAAACCGAAGATCCACAAGAGAAAGAGACCATCGTAGAGAAATTCAAACAGTTGGGAGAACCGCTCAACGGCCCCTATATCCAAAAAGCCCGCGCCTTGTCGGATGAACTGAACGTTTTTTTCGCGCTGGGTTTTTTAGAACGGCGTGGAGACCGGCTCTTCAATTCCGTCATTCTGATTGATCCTGATGGGGACATCATCGCCCGGTACAGTAAAACTCATTTCGCGCAGGGCTATACGATCAATCCATCCTGCTATACGGCGGGGGATGAATATCCAGTGTTTGACACGCCGTTTGGAAAAGCAGCCTTCCTGATCTGTTACGACCGCCAACTCCCTGAACCGGCTCGAATCCTGGCCCTCAAAGGCGCGCAAATTCTCTTTTTTCCCTCTTACGGCAGCTACACAGACCGCGACGGCTGGAACACGGTCCTGCTTCGAACCCGCGCCTATGAAAATCGAATGCCACTCGTCTTCTCTCACCCCAACCAGAGTTTATTAATCGATCGTAAAGGCAAACTCGTCAAAATCGGCGAAGCCGGCGAAACCGTCTGCTATGAAATAGACACCTCCCCCGAAAAATACAAAGACCGCTTCCGCAACCGCCGCCCAGGAACGTATACACCGCTGACGGACGGTCCCGATCCTGCGGCGCCGGGCAATCAAAGATAAATCAAGTACATAGAGGAAAGAGGTGGATCATGAAACAAATAAAAGGCGTGGACGCGCTGGATGTTCTGAGGGATCGATATGGTATTGAACCTGATGACGAGGATGTTGTTGAAGCCCATGAGCAAATGATGGTTGCCCAGATGATCTATGACGCCCGCATAGAAGCGGGTTTAACGCAACAAGAACTGGCCGACCTTATCGGTACCCAGCAATCCGTCATTTCCCGATTGGAAGACGCGGATTATGAAGGACACTCTCTTCCAATGCTACGCAAAATCGCTCGCGCTTTGAAAAAACAGGTTCAAATCCGATTCGTACCCATTGAAAACCAAACCAAGGCATCCGAATTACATCCTGTACGCTAGGCAATCAAATTTTCTGCTCTACATTTTTTTAAAATTTTGTTATGTAAATCATACATTTATTGCAATGTGTTTTTGTGCATAATCTTTAGATTAACCACTTATTTACTTGATTTAATTATAACAATATTGTTATAATCTTGAGAAAGGGTGATCTATGCCGGAAACGCGTTTGCTTCTTTATAGCATAGCGAAAAAGATGGAACCGTGCCGTTGCTGGATTGGTTTTATCACATTCCAAAAAAAGCCGTCGCTAAATGCCGCGATCGAATAAAGAGATTGAAAGAACGGGGGCATGAGTTACGACGGCCACATGCTGATTATTTAAGGGATGATATTTACGAATTGAGAGCGTCCTTGCAAGGTGTTCAATACCGCATGCTTTATTTTTTTTATGGAAATACCGCTGTGGTGATTTCTCATGGGATCGTGAAAGAAAAAAAGGTATCCCCGAAAGAAATTGACCGAGCCGTTGAAAGAAGAAAAACATTTTTGAAAAATCCAAAACAACATATGTACGAGGAGATATGATCGTGAGAAAGCGGGAACCGACCACTGATGGAGAAGAAATCATACACCGCCTGTTTTTTGAAGGAAAACCGGAAATGTTGGCGCTGCTTGAAGAAGAAAGAGTGAATGCCGATATTGCGCAGATAATCTATGATTTACGGAAAGAAGCGAGTTTAACTCAACAGGAACTGGCCGATTTAATCGGAACCAAGCAAGCCGTTATTGCCCGTCTGGAAGACGCGGACTATGAAGGCCATTCTCTTTCTATGCTGCGCCGGATTGCCGCAGCCCTGAATAAAAAGGTTAAGATTGAATTTGTACCTATCGAAAACCGAGCCAAAACATCCGAATTACATCCTGTTCGCTAGTCTATCAAATTTCCTGAACGACTTGTTTCTTTAAATTATTATTGTTACGCAAAATGAACGAGCGGGATTTAATGGAGGGCGGGCGTCTCGCCCGCAATGATAATCCCAAATAATAATGTTCATTCGTCAAATAAGTAGTTATCATGTACTCTCATGAAAACCATATCGCTTATGATCGCAATACAGTCGGTTACAGTCATTACGCTGACCTATGCGCTCTGGAATTATGAAAGTAAAATAACTTGAAATATAGAACTAGGTTCTATATAATATATAAAGACTGGGTAAATGAAGCAAGCAAGAATTAAGATATATAAGAATAAATGGTTTGTTAAATTTGCCAGAAAAGAAGGCATAAGTGATGTCCAGCTGTGCCAAGTGGTTAAAGAGGTAGAGGCGGGGAAAATTGATGCGGATTATGGTGGTGGAGTGATCAAACAAAGGATTTCCCGCCCCAACGAAGGCAAATCTGGGGGATATCGCTCGATCATTCTTTATCGCCGGGGAAATAGAGCATTTTTTGTGTACGGATTTTCTAAGAGCAAACGGAATAATATAAGTGAAGCAGAAAAGCGAGAGTTCAAAGAATTGGCAAGGATTACTTTCTCCCTGCCGGAATCCGCTTTAATGAAACTTATCAAAGCAGGAGTCTATCAGGAGGCGCAGTGTGATGGCGAAGAGTAAAACCTACAAAAGCGATGCGTTCGCGGCGATTCACGAAACCGTCTCTGATATGTATGCCGCGGGTGTCATTGATAAACAAACCATGCGGCGTTTTGATGATTCCTGCCTGACGCCTATTCAGGAATTCACGCCGGAAGAAATACGATCGTTGCGGGAACGGGAACAAGTCAGCCAATCCGTCTTTGCTCACCACCTGAACATTTCCAAAGAGTCCGTCAGTCAATGGGAACGAGGCGAAAAAAAACCGAGTGGGACATCATTGAAACTGCTCTCACTAATCGCTCGTAAGGGGCTTGCGTCCATCGCATAAAAATTACCTGCCATAATTTGACTCTAACATCGATGGAACTATAACTCACTCCCACTCAATCGTACTGGGTGGCTTTGACGAAATATCATACACCACCCGGTTTACGCCTCTTACCTCATTGATGATCCGGTTCGCCATGCGGCGGAGGACGTCTCCTGGCATTGGGTACCAGTCGGCGGTCATGTAGTCGGTGGTCTGCACGGCGCGTAGAGCGATAACTTGTTCGTATGTCCGGCTGTCGCCCATGACACCTACGGATCGGACGGGTAATAGGACCGCGAATGCCTGACCGATTTCCCGGTAGAGTCCGGACTTGCGAATCTCATCCATATAGATGACATCCGCCTGACGCAGGATATCCAGCCGTTCGCGCGTTACATCGCCGAGGATGCGAATCGCCAATCCCGGACCGGGGAATGGATGCCGGTAGACGCTCTCTTCGTCCAATCCCAGCGCCAATCCCAGTTCCCGCACTTCATCTTTAAAGAGTTCCCGCAGTGGTTCGATTAATTGCAACTGCATCTTTTCCAACAGCCCACCGACGTTGTGGTGGGTTTTAATCGTCGCTGATGGGCCTTTGAATGAGACCGACTCGATGACATCCGGATACAATGTGCCCTGCAGCAGAAATTGCGCGTCGTTGAGTTTCTCCGCTTCCTGCTCGAACACTTCAATGAATGTATTTCCAATAATCTTCCGTTTTTTCTCCGGATCGGTGACGTCTTTGAGTCGATCTAGGAAGAGATCGCTCGCGTCGACGCAGGTGAGATTGATTCCCATCCGATCCCGCAGGCGGCTCATGACCTGCTGGGCCTCATTCATCCGCAATAAGCCGTTATCCACCAAAAACGCATGGAATTGATCGCCGATGGCGCGTTTCATCAATACCGCCGCCACGGTTGAATCGACTCCACCGCTCACCGCTCCGATGACGGTATTGTTTCCCACCTTCGCCCGCACGTTCTCTATCGCTTCTTCTACAAACGAACCCATCGACCAATCCGCCCGGCATTCACAGATGGAAAGCGTGAAATTCCGCAGGATCTCTTTCCCCAGCGGTGTATGGCTTACTTCCGGGTGAAACTGGATACCGTAAATCTTCCGTTTCAGATCCGCGATGGCGGCGTGTTCGGAATTGGAGGTTCGCGCCGTGTCGATAAATCCATCGGGCAGGCTCAGCACTTTATCCCCATGACTCATCCAAACCTGGCAGGTTTCAGGGAGATTCGAAAAGAGAGGATTCTCTTGCGAAACATGGAGATCCGCGTGTCCATACTCGCGCCGTTCGCTGGACGCGACCTGGCCCCCAAACGCCTGCGTCAGTTCCTGCAGTCCATAACAGATCCCCAACAATGGAACCTCCATTTCCCACAGTGCATCACAAGCATGAGGCGCGTCCGCATCGTACACGGAGCTGGGGCCGCCGGAGAGGATCACGCCTTTTGGATCAAACGCCCGGATCGCCTCCGCCTCCAGCGTGCAGGGATGCAGTTCGCAATACACCCCCAATTCCCGAATCCGCCGGGCGATAAGATGGCTGTACTGCGAACCAAAATCAAGAATCAAAATTCGATCGTGCCGCATAGGAGTATCCTTTATCTTCAAACAAATGCGTTAGCAAAAAGCAGGGAAATGTAGACTGAAACGCATGGTATCATTTCAGTATTTAATACAGTATAGCGAGTGGCAAGGGCAAGAACTGGCGCCTACGCTAAAGCCTTTACTTTTTTAGCGAAGAATAGCCCACTTGCGGAACTTCTCTAAAGAAAAATTATTGCTCAAGAATTTGAACCGTTTCTTTCTCATCTTTACCGAGTAAATAGAATACTACAAATTTTGCGGGCGCTTCGGTGTCATTATCAAACTTGGCGACTCTCACATTCATAGGCTCGTAAAACGCCTCGCCTGTCTTGAGTTGTTGTATGGGTTGGCTTTCGATTTGAAATGAAATGACGCCTTCGGTAATGACGCCGACGGTTGGACACGGATGAAGATGTAAAGGCGCCTTTGCGCCTGGTCCCATGGTTATTTCCTGAATCTTAACGGTTGAAATGGATTTCGCTGGATCGATCAGTGCGTTTAATAATTCTTTTCTCATTATCGGTGTATTCATCAGCTTTATTATCTCCTGCGTGTTTTCTTCTTGTCATCGTATTCCATTACATTCATTGTAGTCTTATGAATAGGATTTACGCCGCTAATTTGGGGTGTTATGGATTGGATGTGTATGAAATGGTTGTTGCTTATTGTCTGAACCTTGATTTACTTGATTCGCTTGATTTTCATGATTTTTAAATCATGGTAATCCTTTAATCCTTAGAATCAGGGTTCAGACGATTACGCCATTCTGAACAAAGATCGCAATTTTCCAAATAATTTTTTATACTCAATGACCGGATGAACCTAAAAATGTAGATGGTTTTGGAAGGTTGTGAATGATTGCTATCCGTTCTGATGGGCTACGCTGCGCTTTTAACCCATCCTACGAGACTCCAGCGCTATGTTAAGCGGATCAACTTTTAGTTGAATTTACCTCTATTTCGACCATTTCATTGTTCACATCAAATCCAGCGTCTTTGAGCTGGAGAGAAAAGGTTAAATTCATAATACGTCCATTGTTATGAAACAACTCTGGATGAAAATAAGAACAGTAAACGAGTTCAACTTTTTTGTCTTGTCTGTACTCAGGGACGGTAATAGCAAAAGCCCGCTCCCATGGCCCAAATGTATTTTCCGCGGTAAAGAAACGAATTTCACGTGGTTGGAAGAAATCACTTGAAGAAGCTAAAATGTATTTCTTGAGATAGTCATTCCAGATAATCGATACCTGACCATATATGCCCGGCAGAAATAATATCTCTTTGTTTTTATCCTGAGTGAACGTGGGTTCCGGTCCACAGTAAAACTGATATTCATCAGGATTTTCAATCTCTGCGGGACGCGCCCTTGAAAGCCATACACCGTGTCGGTCATCTCTTTTTTCCACATCGAAAAAATAGAGCCAATCACCGGCCGGAACAATGGCGGCGGGAGCCACAGGGAAACGCCAGCCTTGAGGAGTTTGGATACGCTTATAAACGCTTAACGGTTGCGTGGAATACGCCAAACCTGAACCTACGCTTTTAAAATTCCATATTCCTTCTCCAGCCAACTCAATCAACGAATAATAGATATACGATCTACCGTTGATATAAATTCCACTGAGAGGCCAAATTCGATGATGGTCCCAAGATTCATCGGGAAGGAATTCGATCGCCTGCGCGACTTTGCCATCCTGGCCTGTTAAAAAAAGTAACTCAGGAGGCGCGTTTTCAATCGTCTCACCGAGTTGAGCGACTGCGCAAGACACGGCGCCCCCGGCAAAATGAGGTTTTCCAGTGTTGTCTCGCGATCCCTTAAAAGTGTCTCCGAACCACCAAAGGAATCCACCTGGCACACTATAGGAAAAGCCCCCATCCTGAGAAATAATTGAAGCCTTCGCGTGCCCTTGGTTCCAGACTACCCCAAGGAAACTGCTGCGAACCACATCAACGCTCTCACATCTCTTGGTAACTGTGTGCGAGCAACCGAAAACCAACACTATAAAGCATACAAAGACAGCTGCTTTCAGACTTAAAGTAAGGTTTCTTGCTGAAATGTGGGACATGTTGTTTTCTCCGTTGAACGCGGTTCTTCAGCGAAGTAAAAGTAGAAGTAGGGTGGACTAAAAGCGAAGCGTAGCCCACCATTTCTTCTAGATGGTATCGTTAATCGGAGAAAAGCAAAGCCTCCAGGTTACAGATGGGCTACGCTGCGCTTTTGGCTACGGGATCTGCGGGAGGCGCTCGAAAAACACGGTTCGAAAATCATTTCGTTTGTGGATATTGAGAAACGGAATATAATGTAAGTGAAAAGCCCAAATAAGGATAATAATTATGTCGATATTTAAACCAATATTCGATATCAAAGTCTATAAAGCAGATAAAGATGGTCCATTTCCTTTTCTTTCACCTACTATTGAAATCAATACTGATGGATATTCATCTCAAAATATAGCGAGTGAAACCGAAGTAGATGAAGTCATCGATTATCTCATTGGTGAGTTGCAGAAAACTCGAAAAAAAGCTAAGAAAATATTTAAAGATTATAAAAAATCTATACAAGATAAATAGACCGCCCACTATGCGTGGAAAAGGCAACAAGGCCGTCTATGGGCGGCCTCAGCGAAATCATGTAGGGTGGGTCACGCTTTTTTGACCCACCGCATATGATTAATTGTTTGGGTATTCGGCGCATCATAAAGACGCGACCCACAAGTCGGAATAATCCAAAGGCCAAAGGCCGAAGGAAAAAACCTTCAGCCTTCAGTCTTCCACCTTCAACCTCTCCCTACGGTCTTTCCCCGCGCGACAGGCGGGTGTTGATTTCGTCTAGGATCGCTGGGCAATCGTCGATCGCGTCGACGACGTAGTGGGCGCCGGATTGGGCCATGCGTGTGTAGGCGCGGGCTTTTTTCGCTGCGCGGGTTTCTTCGTCGATGGCGTTGTATTCGTCGAGGGTGAGTCCCATCTCGTTGCCGGTGCAGGCGAGGCCGATGGTCCACATGCCCGCGTTTAAGCCTTCATCGATGTCGGGAATCGTGTCGCCGATTTTTACGTATGATTCCATTGGGTAGATTTGGAGATCGAAGGCATTTTTGATGCACATCCAAGGATGGGGGCGTCCCGCTGGGACATCGGTCGCGCAGACGGACGCGTCCGGCGTGTAGCCGCGTTTTTTTGCTTCTTCAATCAGGAGTTTCATCATTTCGCCGGTATAGCCTGTTGTCGAACCGATTTTCAGGCCACGTTTACGAAAATCTTCCTGTGTTTCGAGCATATTCGGCACTAAATCGGCGTAATCGGCCAGGCACTTCAATTGCAGAGGGACGAATTCTTGGAACATTTTTTCCACGTCGTCTTCTGTGCATTTTTTGCCGTGGACGCGTTCCCATTCCTTCGCGACGGCGGGGATTTGTGAGATTTCCCGGATGTGCACTTTCTTGTGCGCGCCCATCGGTTCTCTGGCTTGTTCGATCGTGATATCTACGCCATTGCGTTTGTAGACTTCAATAAATACGACGGCAGGCGCGAAGCACCCGAAATCCATCGTTGTGCCAGCCCAATCGAGAATGACCGCTTTTACCGGTCCGCGATATGTTCGTTGAAATACAAAATCCATTGATTGACTCCTTTTTGATAGGTTAATTTTGGAATATCCAAATTGTTTGTGATTCAAGAATGATATGTATTATTACCGATAATTTGTTGGAATTAAGCAAGGGGAGAATAAAACCTTCCCCTTGGCGCCCGCTCTACTACATAAGATTGTGGGAATAATGCAAGGAGAGAACAAAACTTTCCCTTGCCACCCGACAGTTTTTTTAGATGAAAGGCTTTTCCTTCAGCCTTCAGCCTATCCACCTAATTTCATTCCCATTTCATTTATGACTTCGCGGATCGTTTGGAGTAAAATCCGTGTATCCGCTTCGGAGATTCGTCCGATATGGCCGATCCGGAAGCAATCCGCGTTGCTTACTTTGCCTGGGTAGATCACCTGATCGCGTTCGTTTAATTTTTGGTAGAATTCATCGAATGAGAAATTTGGATCTTTGGGATATAAGAAGGATGTGATGATGTATCCTTGAATTTCGGGGCGTAAATATTCCTTGAAACCCATTTTCCGCATTCCATCAAGAAGAATTTCGTAATTTTTCCGGTACCGGGCGCCACGAGCTTCAACGCCGCCTTCTTCGTTCAGCTCGATCAACGCTTGATGAAACGCGAGCAGCGCGTGCGTCGGGGGAGTAAATCGGAATTGACCGTTTGATTCAAGTCCTTTCCATTGATCCAATAGGTCCATGCTCATGCTGCGGGCGTATCCCTGCGTGGATAGCAGCGTTTCCTTCCGCGCTAAAACGAAGGAAAAGCCTGGGACGCCTTCGACGCATTTGTTCGCCGAGGAGACGAGATAGTCGATCTTACATTCCGCCAGGTCGACCGGGACCGCGCCGAAGCTGCTCATCGCGTCAACGAAAAAGACTCGGTTGTTCTCTTGTACGATTTCGCCGATTTCTTTGATCGGATTGATAATTCCGGTTGTGGTTTCGCAATGAACGACGACGACGTTCGTAATCGACTCATCATCGGCCAATGCGATGGAGATCTCTTTCAAATCGGGCAGGCAGTTTTCCGGATATTCCAAAATCTCTGTTTCGATTTTTAAGATCGACGCCATCTTCGCGATGCGTTTTCCATACGCGCCATTGATGATCACAAGGAGCTTCCCATCCGGTGGGATCGTTGAGGAGACCACGGCTTCCAGGCCATACGTTCCGCTGCCCTGCATTAGGATCGTTTCGTAATCGCCTTTTTTTACATTGCCCAGCGCTAGCAGCGCGTCCCGGATTTCTCGTACGGTTTTGATGAATTCAAAATCGCGCGATCCGAGATCGCGCAGCATGGCTTGTTTGACCGTCTGACTGGTCGTCAGCGGGCCCGGAGTGAATAAAATCTTATCTTTCCATCCAGAAAAACTGGACTTACGAATATCTAAGGTCATTTTTAATCCCTTTCAGCCTGAATGTTGACATTACGGTTTCTATGTTAACTATCATGATAGAGATCACAACGTATAATTGAAAACGAGTTGCGGTAACGCAGGGTGGGTCGCGCGTTATCAACCCACCGGGGAAAATTAGTACATTCGGCGCCTCATATAGACGCTAACCACCAAGATGGCATGGGTTTCCTTTGAAGAATGGTATTATCGTGACTTTAAATAGGCAAGGAATTCATCACCTAAAATATGGCTAATTATGGATTAAATCGTTGATTTGTAAACGATTATTTTCGATGAGGGTTGACTTTCATTTCCTGTATCTCAAAAAAAAATGAGATAAAACCGCTTTTCTTGTGTATTCATATACTGTAAACGCTGAGTTTCGCGTGATTTATATTATAATTAATATTGTTGCGATCCTGTACGTTTTCATCTTGTGTTTCTGGATGTCAAAGATGGGTACATCTCAAATCCTGCAATGCCGGAATCGAAATCTTGACTGGGGAGACCGCACGTTGTTGATGGGGATTCTCAACGTGACTCCCGATTCGTTTAGTGACGGGGGCCGGTTTTTTAATTCTAGTTTTGCTATACAACATGCTTATCATCTTTTTGAGGAAGGCGCCGATATTGTTGATATCGGGGGAGAATCGTCCCGGCCCGGCGCCAATCCGGTGTCTGTAGAAGAGGAGATCCGGCGTTTGATCCCTGTGATCGATGAGGTCGCAGGGAAGGGAAAAGGGCTGATTTCCGTCGATACCGTAAAATATGATGTAGCCAAACGGGCATTGGACGCGGGCGCAGCTATCATTAACGATATCAGTGGTTTACAGCGCGAGCCCCGGCTGGCGGAGCTGGCGGTGGAGACGGGGGCCGGCTTGATTATCATGCACATGCGCGGTACCCCGCAGACCATGCAAACGTTTGTTGAATATGATGACTTAATCTCCGAGGTAAGGCATTTTTTTCAAGAACAAGCAGCCTTGGCGAAACGTATGGGTGTGAAAGACGATCAGATCGTTCTCGATCCGGGAATCGGATTCAGTAAAACCGCGGAGCAGAATTTAACGCTTCTCAATCATCTGGAAGAACTCCGTGTTAATGAAGCGCCGTTAGCCGTCGGTGTGTCAAGGAAATCATTTATCGGAAAAATTACGGGCGCCGAAGTCGACGAACGCCTTTACGGCACAGCGGGCGCGGTCGCCTGCAGCGTGATGAAGGGGGCGAATCTGATCCGCGTGCATGATGTCCGCGCCATGAAAGATGTTGTGGCCGCCGCGGATGCGATCCGCCGCGAGCGCATCGTCTGAGAAAACAAATTGGAGAATACGCGCATCGATGTGGTTTAGAATCTTTGGCCAGAACGCGATCCAGACCCTTGCGGAGATCCTCATTTTATGGGGTTTGTTCTATTTGATATTGAAAAGTCTGCGGGGCACAAAAGCCATGCAGGCCGTTCTGTTTCTGTTATTGCTTCTTCTTATGACCTATCTGTGCCGGTTATTGAATCTCAGTACGCTCCAATGGTTGTTTTCAAGCGCGCAGGCGCCGATTTTCGTGGGGATGGTCATTCTCTACGCTCCGGAATTACGCCGCGCTTTTTCTGAATTAACCCGGCGGCCCGTCTACAGGCGTTCCCGGAAGATCGAAGATCCTATCGTCGCCGAAGTGACCAAAGCGGCCCAAGTTCTCTCACGAAGACATATCGGCGCGTTGATCGTTTTTGAACGGTCCGCCAGTTTGCAGGGTTTCATCGATACGGGAGTTCCGATGGAAAGCCAAATTTCATCGGAACTATTAATCACGATTTTTTCACCTATGACACCGCTGCATGATGGCGCTGTGATTATCACCGGAGGACGAATCGCCGCCGCGTCCTGTCTTTTACCCCTAAGCGAGCGGGATGAAATTGACACAAGCCTTGGCATGCGGCACCGCGCCGCGCTTGGATTGTCTGAAGAAACGGACGCTGTGACTGTGATTGTTTCGGAAGAGACCGGCGCCGTGTCGATCGCGATTGATGGACGGCTTACGAGGGAATTGGAACAACCCCAATTCCAGAAAGTTCTTCAGAATCTGGTCAAGGGAGGGAGGAAATGAGAAAGTTTTTCACTCAAAACCTTGCCCTTAAATTCTTCGCGTTGCTGATGGCCGTTTCCCTCGTATGGATCAAGGCTCAGGAGCGGATGACGATCAGCGCGCTTTCCGGCGTTCACGTCACTCTCGATAACCGGCCTAATAATTTAATCCTTCCCAATCCGAATTGGATTCCATTGCCTGTCAATTGTTCTATTAAAGGCCCAATTAATATTGTGAAGATTGTGCGGCAGGAAAGTTGCGTTTTCCGTATTGATCTTTCAAAAATCAGTTTAAAAGACGATGGCGTTCCTGTGACGGTGGACTTTACCAGAGACATGTTCAATACCAATTTAGATGCCGATGAAGAAAACCGGATCACCGTTATGGAAGAATCCATCCAACCAAGGCAGGCTTCCATACGGATTCTGCCTTGGAATGTGGAGAAGGAAAGACCCGCCCACGATCGATTACAAGATGATTTCAACCAAATCGTGATTCCTCTTCTCCGTGTCGAAAAGCGCGTAAAAGTGATAGTCGATTCGTTCGGCGAGCCGCCTGCGGGAGCGCAGCGCTATCAAATCAAAATGGATCCCGAATCCATTCTTCTCACAGGTCCCAAGGAAGCCATCGACCGGGTGGAGTCTGTTTCCACCAGCCGTCTGGATTTACGCTGGATTAAGATGGACCGGCCCTTCTCGCTTCCTTTGCATGGGATTGGCGAAGGATTCGATCTTAGACCGGTGGGGGCGAATATCCACGAAGTAACAGTCGTTTTCCAGAAAAAAAATTGAGATCATTGAAGGCAAAATAAGGATCATTCATAATGACAAAACTCTCCGTGAATATCGATCATGTGGCTACACTGCGCCAGTCGAGGGATACTCCGTATCCTGATCCCATTGACGCGGCGGTGTTGGCTCAGCTGGGTGGAACAGATGGAATTACCGTTCATCCAAGGGAAGACCGCCGGCATATCCAGGACCGGGATGTTTTGATCCTAAAACAGATCCTCCAGGTTCCTCTCACACTCGAAATGGCGCTTACCAGTGAGATGGTGGAACTCGCATTACAAGTTCAGCCTTACGCCTGCACCCTTGTCCCCGAACTGAGGGAAGAGCGAACGACGGAAAGTGGTCTGCGGCTGGTGGGCCGGGAGAGCGTCTTGAAACCCAATATCCAAAAACTGTTGGACGCGGGCATCAAGGTAAGCATATTCATCGATGCGGAGACGGACGAAATTTCCGCCGCTCATTCACTAGGCGCTCATTATGTTGAAATCCATACAGGCCCTTACGCGCTCGCGTCTACCCCGGAAAAAGAGGACGAACAATTTCAAATCGTCGAACGGGCCGCCCGTCATGCGGATAACCTTGGCTTGAAAGTCAACGCCGGTCATGGTCTGCATTACCACAACACAACCCGGATCGCCGCTTCTCCTTTTATCGAATGGCTCCATACGGGTCATAGCATCGTCTCCTTTGCTGTTCTCGTTGGCATGGAACGGGCGGTACGTGAGATGCAGGAGATTATCCGCCGCGCTGACCGGCGATCGGAATAAGGACTGATTACTCTACAAATATTATGAATGCAATCGTGCTGCCTTCATTGCTATCAGCGCCATTTGACCGTTTAGGGGATTCGATTCGGGAATTGGAACAGGTGGGTGTTTCTCTCTTTCACTATGACGTGATGGACGGCCACTTCGTTCCCAATCTCACCATCGGACCACTGATTATCAAGAGTCTTCAACCCCACATCTCCAGCCAATTCGACGCTCATCTGATGGTGACGAATCCGGAGACTCAGCTTGCTTGGTTTGATCTACCATCGGTCCGGAGCCTTTCGATCCATATTGAAGCGTCGAAGAATCTGGATGCGGATTTGAAAACCATCCAGTCCTTCAATAAAAAAGCGGGAATCGTGATCAATCCACCCACGGAAGTGGAAAAACTTGATCCCTACTTGGAAAAAGTGGATCAAATCCTCGTCATGTCCGTCCATCCTGGATTCGGCGGCCAGAAATTCATGGAAAATTCCCTCCCGAAAATTGAATACCTGGCGAACCGGAAGTCGAAGGAAGGATTTGAATATCAAATTCAGGTCGATGGAGGAATTAACAAAGAAACAATCCGCTGGGTTTATGACGCGGGGGCGACAGAGATCGTCGCGGGGGACGCGGTTTTCAATACAGAGAATCCGCCAGAGACGTATCGGCGGTTGATGAGTATTATAGGTAATTAGTTTGAGTCACGCCAAGGCAGAATATAGCCTTGCCTTGGGCGCCCAGTTTAAATAAAACCTTATTCAGACTTTCCACTCCATCTTTTTTAATTTTGTTAACGCCAGACGCTGATTCCGGGATCTTTCAAGCGGACTTGATAGAGGCTTTGGCGAGCTGTGATGTAGAGAGTCTTGGAGTCTTTTCCACCGAAGGCGCAGTTGGCGGGCTGTTCGGGGACTTCGATAATGGCTATCCGTTCGCCATCGGGATCGTAAATGATAACGCCTTCCTCCGCCGTCGCGAAAATCCGGCCTTTTGAGTCGACTTTCATTCCATCTGGAGTCCCCATGCGGGCGATTGTCTTGCCTCCCTCCAGCGTTCCATCTTTTTTGACGTTGAAGAGACGGATTATACCCGCTTTGGAATCGGCGATATAAAGACGGCTTTCATCCGGTGAAAACGCCAGTCCGTTTGGCATCTCTAAATCATCCGCCAATAAAACCGGAGCGTTTCCTGGCGTGACTCGATAGACGCCGCAGAAAGAGAGTTCTTTTTGGTCATCCGATATCCCATAGGTCGGATCAGTAAAGAAAATCATCCCATCCGAACGAACGGCGGCGTCGTTGGGGCTGTTCAAGCGTTTTCCTTCGTATTGATCCGCAAGGATCGTGATGGCTCCATTGCTCTCGGTGCGTGTCACCCGGCGATTGACGTGTTCGCAGGCGATCAAGTGTCCCTTTAGATCAAAGGTCAGTCCATTGGAGCCCCCGCTTTCCACACGCCATATCTGGCTGTTCCCTTTGCCCACGCACCGGATAATATTCGCCGCCGGAATATCGCTGAAGAGAAGATAACCGTCCTTATGCCAGACTGGGCCTTCTGTAAACTGGAAACCGCTGACAACGATTTCGACGGACGAATCGATGATCTCTGATAACGGCGCTGATTCGGGAGCCGGGGTAAAGGTTCCCACCAAAATGAATAGCGCAATGAATAGAAAACGGTGTTTTTGAATAATCATTAGTATTGATCTCCTTCCCGTTTGTATTGGCTCAATCCTATTCATCCAGCCGGATGACTTGGATTTTAGGCGCTTTGGCTTGATTGAACGCAGTGGCGTCTCCATCGATCCTTCCGAAGGGAATAATCTCGCTGGCCGCTCGTGGCCGGTCATCGGTTGAAGCGGGTGTGGGGCCATAGAAAATACAGAACGCGTGTCCCGGCGGCCAGTAGGCGAGTTCCCCCACCTCCACAAGTTCACGTTCTCCCTCAGTCTTCAGGTAGAGAGGTATGCCGAAATAAATCTCATCACCCCAGGTGTTGAAGGGGAGATCGAAAGGTAACGCGTCATAGATCGCTTGCGCGGTTTCACTATCATCGAGTGTGGCGGTTAGAGAGACTTCCCCAACAGTGATTTGAATCTTCATTGATCTCCTTCTTTCAAACGTAAGCGCGAATCAAGTTGTGTAGTCCAGGTGGCTACGATGAGAGTTCGCTACGGCGCCGTTTACGAACAATTCTATAACCGGTTTCCAATCCTTTCTCTAAAATAAAACAATATAGGCAGAGGATTTAATTATATAACGCAAACCAGATTGGTTGATAGAGTGATGGAGAGACGCCGAGGAAGAAAAAACACATTCGTGTGCGACAGGGGAACCATTATTGGGTTTTATTTCTAAAGGATTATTATCATTTCTTTGTTCCGGGCAGAAGGCCATATACGCGTGGCCGGAACTGCTTAATGTGATCGCCTTTCATTTGCCAGGAGATCTTATTTTCTCCCTTTTTAAGCGGAACGGGAAACCTTGCTGGCAGGACTGTATTAGTCTCAGGATCGTACCGGATCGTCTTCTCTTTTTGCAGTGGAATCCCATTCCAGAGGATATAATTCTCCAGCGTTTGTATTCCTTCCGGCGCTTGGATGAGAAGACAGGATCCAGGTAAGGCGGATTCGATTTCAAAGGCGTAGATCCCCGTTTTTTCCGCTTTCACGGTATAGGTAAGGTAATAAAGCGCGTTTTCTTCTGGAACGTGTTCGATTTTATCCGGAAGTGGGATGGTTTTAGACACGTTTCCGAAAATATATTCGCGGTTTGTCTCTGTGGCGGCGTTGATGGAACTGTAACCTAAAAACAGCCTTTTATCATCCGCGATTTTTAGATGATGCGGTATTGTCCATAGATCACTTTTTTCCAATGCGTAAGGTCCTTGAACCAGTAGATGGCCCGATTCCGTTTCGTTTGGAACCAGTTTTAAACAATCGATCCCAGCGACATAACCCGTGGAATTGTCATTTTTCCCTAGTACGATCACACTCACGCGGGGCCGGTCACTCGCATGGATAAATACCGGGATTTCGGATCGGTACGATTCGGCATTTGCCGTTTTCCCATATAAATCGATTGAGGGGAAAACGGAGGTGTCATTCACTTGAATTTCGATCCTTGGCGCATTAGGCGCTTCGGTTAATGTACAGATCAATCCATACCAACCCGAATAATCAACGTCCGTCATATTGAAATGAATGGACGCGCCTGGTTTGGACGCTTTAAAACGCATCTGTTGATCGCCGCTCCAATCAGAGCCAAAGGGGCGCATATCTTGTGGATCGAAGATCCCTTCATAGGCTTCAAGAGAGAGTGTTTCCGCTTCCAATGACCGGACCGGTTCGCCTTTCCGGTCATAGATCTCATATATTGGATGCTCAATGGGAGCCGTGCGAAACCGCCGCGCGGGAGCGGGATCGGGCCAGGGGAATCGTGTGTGTGGTTCTTCTTGATACCAGTAGACCACTGAAGAATAATCGCATTGGCGAACATTGCCGCTCCCATGTTCGAACATCGCCGCCACGCCCTGTTGAAAAGGCAAAGGCGCGGCGAAAAAGAGACGCAGCAGGACATCTCCTCCCCATGAATCCGGGCGGCCCGCGGCTAAAGGCCATTCGTTCTTCTGCAATGTTCCCGCCATGTCGAAGAAACCGTTTTTTCCCGTTCCCGCCAGCAGTTCTTGGTCGATAAAGATCATCGCATCGCTTTCGGGATCGGGTGTGCGCAGCATGGATATTCCTACGAGATGCCCTTTCCCCCGCGCCGAGAGCGCCGCATAATTCTGGTCTGGTTCGCAGAGTGGATCCAAAGGCTCTGTGTTAAACGCAACCGTTTCTAGACAGGTTTGATTCTCCCGCCGCCAAAGCGCATGAAAATAACGTATTGTATCGGGAAGACTCACACTCGTTTGGGGATATAAAGTTAAATCAACGTTGCAGGATTTTGTTCGATTGCCGTTTTCGATCTCGATCCGCATATTCTTTTTATATGGCATAGGGAAATAACAGTATCGCCTGGAATTGCGCCCTAAGCCAAGAGCCATTGAACTGACGTTGTATCCAAAGAAATCGAGAGCGGGCGCTAAAACGCTTGGCTCGGTCTCTCCATCCCAATAGATCCGCAGAAGCAGATCGCGTCCGACTGTGTTGTCTCCAGCCCATCGAATCCGGATGCCCCGCAGTACCGCCGGGCCGGCGCAGGAGGCGAATTCGATCGAAGCCCCGGCGGGAATTGTATTCACTACGCTCTTGGTTTGAATTTCATTATTTCCTGGAAAGGGGGGATTGTTGGTATATCGTTGAAATCGCTTGGCCGTGTTTGTAATCGCATTTTTATCAGCGCTGGACAATGGAAGAATCAGCGGCTCAACTTTTGTCCCCTCAGGAAATGTAACCGTTTCGATTTGGTAATAACAGAGTTTTTCACATACGATCTTACAAAACCGGGAAAAAGGGATGGGAACATAGCTCCAACAGGCGCCGTTTTCTGTATTGCTCGAATAGACGAACGGATTGACGAAGGGACTCAATTTATTCTGAAAAAGTACCTGAAAGGGCTCATAGAGTATGGGTTTGTCATAATCATCAATGTATATCCGCAGGGCGCCGGTTGGATTGAGCGCCCAAATCCGCGTAATCGCGCCGGGTCCCTGCGCTTCTGCGATGACGCTCCAACTGCCTTCATGACGGATATACCCAGTGTCATCCAGATTTCCTCCCTGCCGGTCCGCGCTGGACCACATCGTTATGGATATGTTTGGATCAAGGTACAGAGAGTCTAAATCTACCATTTTTTGTAGTAGTGTAGAGAAGGAAACAGATGGGTGGTCTTCTGCGATTGCGCTTAAGGCTAAAAAAAGCGGAAATAAGCCCCAAAGAAATCGTTTTTTCATGGAACGAGGGATCATTATCTAGTCTAACTTACGATGAATTGCGTGGTTGTTATTGTACTATTCCAACAGAATAGAATACAACGATCCCGCAATCAATGATGAGGGCTGAACGCAGCCGTTAGAAAAACATTATCCAGGATTTTGTTGTTGGGGATTCCACAGGGTGGTTTTGACTTCGAGGTAAATCCGGTTGGGGCCACGTTGGATGACCATGGAGACTGTTTCATCCGGCTTGGTATGGAAAATTTTATAGAGCAGATTCAACACATTCGTTTCTTTTTCTTCGTTAAATTCTATAATGAAATCGCCTCGTTTTAGACCGGCTTTCGCGGCGGGACTGTTTTCGGCGAGTTTCTCAACGAGAATTCCGGATTCCAGCTGGACAAGATCCAATCCCGGAATCCAGCCACGTTCCCGTTTTCCTTCTGCAATGATCGATTTGGCGGAATCCGCCACTATATCCGCGGGGATGATGAACGTGAGTCCCGGCCAGTTTCCAACATGATATTCCGACGCGATCATTCCTACCAACAAACCAGATGGGCTAAAAACCGGAGCCCCTTCATTGTGAGGATAGAGAGGTAGATCCGTCTGTATATATCGCTCGATTTTAAAGAGTTTCATCCCGCGTTTATGCCCACCGATCATGCCGGAGAATGGGGAGGCGGGGAGATCGTACGGCCGTTGGATTGCGATTACATACGACGCGACGGGCAAGAGGGTTGAAATCGAATCCAGATCGATGTAGTCAGAGAACGTCGCGCTGTCCACCCGCAGCACCGCCACACCCGTCAATTCGTCGATCCCTTGCAGCGCCGCTTTTATTTGCCGCCGGTTGTTGTCGTACACGGTGAGATCGCCACCGAGAGTCGCGCTTTTAATTACGGTGCTCAACGTAACCAAATGATGGGGGGTGACGGCGAAAGCGGCCCCGTTTTTTTGATTTCTCACTATCATGCGCTCTTTCAGATATTCCATATCCCGTTCCACTTGTTCGACCATGGATTGGAACGCGTTGTAGCTTATCGATGGGGATGCGCCACCGGTGATAGCGCTGGAATAACTTTTGAGATAGCCTCTTAGGCGGGAGACGGTGTTGTTGTAATTTTGCAAAATGTAATTCTTTGGGATTTCCACACTGACGGTGTATACCGCTGGAGAATACCGCTGGAACGTGTCATGTACGGCTAGGTCCCCTTGCCCAACCGCGGCTGGAACGCCTCCCCATAATATTGCGCACACCGCAATGACCGGTCCAAATAATCTCATGTTTGCAATCTCCATTAAAACCACCATGATTTAAACTCACATTGAACAATTGAAAATGAGTTGCAGGGGAAAGCGCGAAGGAGAGAGGCATTGAAACTCATTTTTGTCTGAATCATCCTATTTATGAATATGTTGACCCGAATCGCCATCTTGTTTGGAACCGCTGGTTTCCAAATCCATTCGCTTTCATGAAATACGTGATATCTCGCATAAAGTAACGATCTTAATCGGATTTGGATCGATTTATCCCGCCTTTTCTCCGCGTATCAGTGGTAATGATTGTTAATGAACACTAAATAAATTCATAAAAAAGAAAATAATCCCCTTGACTCACCTAGGTTTATTGTTGTAAAGAATTATATAATACTATACCTTTGATAGATTCAATGAAAACAAGTATACTTTGAAATAACTATTAGCATATGAAAATGAGTAGCGTGGGCCGCGGATTATCGGTCCACCAGGAATGGTTTTTATCTCCGGTGGGTCTTTAAGACATGGTCTGTCCTGTAGAGATTGAAATCAATATATAATAAAAGGAGGTGATAGGATAAAAAAAAGTTACATTGAGGAATAAATGTTTGAACTCAGGAATTTTGAATGCAATCGTAGGAGAGAATAAAAATGAAGAAAAGAATGTTTATCAGTATTTTATTCTGTTTACTCGCCGCTGTTCCAGGAATCATGGCTCAAGAAGTGCCGATGAACCACGCCGGCGCTGGCGTGACTGTTCTCGTTCCAGATCTTTTGATAGCAAAATCGGATGTGGACATGGGCAGCTACTGGGAGCCTTTCACAGACATTTTCGGGGATGGCACTATCGCTGTAATTGCTGGTTGCTATGCCGAAGGCACGACGAGTGGCACCATGAACGCCAAAGTCGTTTTCATCGATATGGAAGGAAACGTGTCAGAATATTGGGCGTTCTACGATGACGCGGGCAATCCTTATACAGGTCCGTTCAACGAAGCCCGGAAAGATGGGAACCCCCCACGGATCGCTTGTGACCGCCGATCGGGTAGTACAACGTATGTCACCGGTCAGGAAGCCACTCCCTATTTGTATAATGAATTCAACAGCGATGGCCGTTGGGAAAAATCCTTTGTGTACACCCAGAATCAAGTCGCCGCCGTTCAATTCTTCAACTTAACCGACGCGGGTCCTGTCCCGTTCTCGAATGTAATCGATCCTGTATATGGGGCGGGAGACATCGAAGGCGCGCAGAGTAATCAAATGCGTTTCGGTGGAGAGATCCGTATTCTATCCAATGGGAATATTCTCGTTGTCCCCGAAGACCGCAATGGCGGCATCATTTCAGGAAACGCCGCGATCGCCACCATCTTTGATGGTGAGACCGGCGAAATCATCAAAGGCCCCTTCAATCCGGCGGGTGATGAAGCCGCTCATAGCATTTGGTCGAATGTGGCTGCGTTCAATGGCGGTTTCGCCGTTCGTTCTGAAGGTGTCATGACGATGTATACCAACGACGGTGAGTTGATGAACTGGGTCCTCCAAGAAGAATGGACTAATGTCGCGGACACAGGCCGGGGCGATGGCACCCGGATCGCGTCCAATATCACCAGTGATTACATTTATATTCTTGGTAAAGATAATGTGGTAGGGGACATGATCATCTCTCGCATCAACGCGCAAACCGGCGCCGTCGATAATACGATTGCTGATGTCGAAGGACATGAGGGCCATGACACTGTAATCGCCAATGAAGTGGAATTATGGGACGTTGGTGACTTTGATCGTGGAGACATAGCGGTTGATATGAATGGCAACATCTGCGTAACCTATGAATTCGAGGATTTCGCTTTCCCAGACTTACCACAAATGGTCGCCCGGATTTTCAATAGCGATATGGAACCGGTTACACCGACGTTCTACGCATTTGAGAATCACGATACAATCGATGACATTAAGGGCATTATTGCCAAGGAAGTGAATGTCTCGATGGATAACCAGCGAATCGTGATCGCCGCCGATGGTATAACTGTAGATCCAGACAGTGGCGTACTCACACCGAAAGAACAGGCGTATGCGATTGTATTAGCCAATCCTTTGAGCACATCCGTTGCTGCTTGGGAATTGTTCTAATTACTCATTTACTACTAATTGCTTCTATTGATCGTTCGATGAGCCCACGTTTCACCGCGTGGGCTTTTTTTTCTATTCGTTACTTTTACCGGGAGGAAAGAGAGGCGCTGAGCGAATCGATTTCGTATGTGACGAAAGGCCGGGTGTTGCGATGGTTGTAATGCCATTCTTCCCGGCCACCGGGGTAGATCTCTCGCAGTTTGTTGATATACCGGCGATTGCTTCGGACGAGAACGAAATTCACCGGTTCCCGCCGCGTTCGATTCTCCAACAGAAACCGTTCAGGATCTTCCACGGTTTCCCCCCGCGCTTGTGGCGCGAGAAAACGAATATTGCCATACTCAAAGAAGAAATGGGGAGGGCCGAAAAAGTACGTGTACCGGGTGGGCCCTCTTTCGTCTAAATACCGCGCGATGCGAGTGGAATCATCGAGTGGTTGGGGGATGGACATGATCTGGTGAAAATAGCGGTGCATTCCAAAGATCAATAGAATCGCCGCCCCACTACAAATGACAGCTACCCGTTTGGAATGCGGCCAGCAAAATACCTGCGAAAAATGTAGAAATACTCCATGCAGCGCGGGCGCCGCGATTAAGAACAGCAGAGGAACGCCTCCGATCAGACGCTGATAGGCCGGGCAGTTATTCGTAAACGCTGCGCCGGTCATAAAAATACAGAACAGCCAAAACAGGAGAAGCAGAGACGCGGGTTTATAAATCGTTAATACTACGAAAAGGAGTCCTACGGTGAAGCAGATGGCGGGAAGAGGGTCTAAAATGCCTCCATATCCGTTATTTATTAAATAGGGGCTTCGATTGGGGTGGGTGATGGGCGCAAGCAGTGTTCGTTCAACTTGCTGTTTCGCGATCTCATTCGCTGACACGTTCGGTGGATAATCCCTTAAGATCAAGGTTTGCCCTTCTTGATGGAGAAAGGAGACACTTTTAGCGCGGGAATAAAACGTTGTGCTGTCAACTAAATAATTTCCAATTAATGGAGACGCGGTCACCCAAAAGGCAAGCATGTACATGAAACCTCCCGCCATCGCATGCCGCAGGGGCATAATCCGGGTCAGCGTCAGCAAGACGAACGATCCGCAAAGCATCGGGAACAGAATGTGAGACGCCTGATAACTCAGAAAACCGATTCCAGTCAGAAAACCCGCTAAGCAATAACTCTTACCATCCGATTCCTGCGCGCCCCGGAGAAAGAAGTACAACGCCGCGATGGTAATCAACGCTGTTTGGTTATAACCGGTTCCCATGCGGGAAAAGTGGATCGTATACGAAGAAACCGCATAGAGGAACGTGGCAATCGCCGCCGGTCTGGGATGAAAAAGTCTCTTGGCGAGTAAATAGAATATTGGGATCGCGCCTAGCCCGGTCAGCGCGCCCATCAAACGAACGCCGAATAATGTGTCTCCAAAAAGCCACATCCCCCAAGCGGGGATTAGGTAATATAATTTTGGGATATGATACCAACCTAATCCAAATAGATTCCAATCTCCGGAATCGCGGACTTCGATCCCATTCAGCGCCACTTCGCCCTCGTCGCCGTGCACGTCGGTTGGCACAGATGTGTTCCCTATGGTGTATAATAATGCCGCGAGCACGATTACCACGATCACAAATGTATTGGCCCGCTGACCGGAAAGAGGGGAATCTTCAGCGGGTGTATGGTCCTTTTCTTCATATTGATCGAAATCGTCTTCACTGACGCTGCCCGTCGAGAAGGGAACCGCCAGCGAAGTTTTTTTCATCTGAATGGTCAGCCATTCTTGACGGGCGTTGTTCTTTGAGGAATTAGAAACGCGGAACAGCAGAAATAGACTGATCCCCCAAGCCGCCATCGGCGCGTACCAAGGCAGTTTCCAACCCAAAGGAGTGGCTTGCAAGTAGTAATATTGACCGCATACGGGAACGATCCACCAAAGTAATAGAGCAATGACCGTGAGAATCCCAAAAGGGAAATGAAATGGTCGGCCGTCGGATTTCCATTTTTCTTGGGGGAGAAAGGATCTGGCGGCGCGCCGGAACGAGTATAGAAAGACAAGCGGCGCCGCGATCCAGAACGGGAGGGGAGGAAAGTAGGGTGATATCGACGCGGCGGTCACGAGTTCCGCATATGCGATCCAGATTGGAATTCCATACGCCACGCAAAGGGAAAACTTCGCGATCCCCGTTCCCATACCCGCCACGAGACTGATCAGCCAGAAGACGAATGAGACAGCGAGCCAGAAATAAGGGGATTGAAGAAGATCCAGTGATTTTTCTTGCGTTTTCACCCACTCATTTTGGAAATCCGATTCAATCTGTGCAGGCGCGCTGGATGCGTGCGTTCCTTGTGGAGCAAATTTATTTTGTACGCAGCAGAGATAAAGGTCCCGTTCGGGTAGATACGCCGCCGCCGTAATATAATTTAAATTATCCCGCACAACCCGCTGCGGGCCTTGCGCGGGAAGTTCGATCAGCCGTTGTCCGTCTCCATCGGATACGAGAACGGCGCCATTGGATAACAGCGTCAATTTGTTTGGATGATTGTATCCTTTCCACTCCGCGAGAATTCGGCCGGCGGCCGATACTTTAATGACGCGGTGATTGTCAAAGTCGGAGATCAGCGTATCACCATTTTCGAGCCGCAGCGCGTCCAATGGCTGCTTCAGGTTATCATTGTATGACCAAACGATTTTCCCTTCCGGATTCAGTTCGAGAATACGGTTTGCTTTAGCGTCGCTTACTAAGTAATTTCCGTTGGGCAGACGATCGGCATCGGTGGGATCAACGAGGGTGAATGGAAGTAGATTTCTCTCACCGGTTAGCCGGTTGAAGATAAACACTTCCCGGTTGTAACGCGATGTGAGGAGAAACTCGCCGGGCGTTTCGAGAGGATCTACGTCCTGCAGGCCGTAAAACGATGTGCCGAACAGGATCGAGCCATCCAATGAAAAGAGAATAAAATTGCCCGATGCGCCCGCCACCACAAATTCCGTTTTTGAAGGAAGTATCTCCACATCGCTGGGAATGCCGGCAACCGGGTAAAATTTCTGAATCTTTCCCGCGCTGTTGAAGGCGATGATCCCCGATTGCATTGGATATCCATTCACAACGGGCAGGGATTGAGTGAATCCTTGGAGAATAGGGATGAATAGGAATATGAGGGAAAAGACGAACGGCATCATTAGATTTATCCTGAGATAGGAGTGTCGAGTATATAAATATGGGGTATTGTATCCCCAAATCACCTGGCGGCAAAACGATACTCGCTGGTTCTGCGCTGGGATTGAAAGATAATAAATTTGATTTTGGATGAAATAAGCCGGTTGATTTTGCCTAGAGACAAGATCAACCGGCTTCATTAGATTGTCATAGATTTGGAATTAGCGCAGCGTTTACTCGCTGGCTGCAGTTTCCTCTTCCTGCATGTTTTCCTCATCTTCTTCTGGATGGAAATATTCCTGGTTGTATTCGATTTTGGAGGCGGCGCTGACTTCTTCGATCCAGGCGTTGAAGGCGAGAGATTGCGCGCTTCGTTCAAAATACTTTTGCATCGAGAATTGGCTTTTCGATTCGGCGTCCGGTTCGATTTTTTCCAGAACTTGGATGATATAAACACCCGTCATCGCATCCTGGACACGTTCTTTATCTTCATTCATCCGCATCCGGTAATTCTTGATGGGATTGGAGATCTGACCGGGTTTCATGGCCAACGCCGTTTTCGCGACTGGATACGCCATTCCTATACCTTGGACCTGCCCGTTTCCGGTGATATCATAGGGTCCCTTATAACTCGCGCCTTTACCACCCAAGGGTTGTTTATCGCTGCCTGTATCTTCGTAGAGACTCAGGTCAACCGAGCGTGTGGCGTCGATCGGCCCATTCGCCGCGAGAGCGGATTGAATGGCTTGCAGCGCTTCATTTGCGTACCGCTCCGCATACGCTTCCGCCAGTTTCAGTTTCAGGTCGCGCTCTACATCTTCCCGCGCTTCCGCCAGATCCGGAAGATACGGTTCCTTAATCTCCAGCAATTGGGCGATGTAATATGCGTCGATGGGCATGGTGGATGGATCGCGTCCATATCCCTGCATCCGGGATTCCACTTCCCGTGTGGAAACAGAACCGATGGCTTCCAATTTAAATGCTTCTTGATTCAGTTCACGTTTCATTCCCAATCCAGGAATGGCTCCCCCCGCCCGGAAAAGTTCCGTTGTGCCCCATTCAATGCCCTGGGATGCGGCTTCCACTTCTAATGCGGCTTTTTTGCTGAATAACTCATCCGCGAAAAGATTGGCTTGGTTACGGGCCATCCGTTCCGATTGGTCTTTGACGTAAGCTCTCTCCACCTCGGTTTGCACTTCCACTAATTCAGGCAGGCGGGCCGGTTCGCGGGAGACGAGGCGGATGATATTCTGTCCCTTTCTCGTTTCGATGGGACCGGCGATTTCGTCTTCGGTTAATGTGAACGCGGTGTTGATGATTTCAGTTGGATCCGAGCCGAGTTCCGGTATGTATCGATCCTCACGTCCAAAAGGCTGCAGCGTTGTGACTTTCAAACCTCGGGCGGAGGCTGCTTGTTCGAGTGTGGCTCCGGTCGCGCCTTTTACCAAAGCCGCGTCTTCTTCCGACGCTTGCAACGCCAATTCTCTGGCGTTCTTTTCCTTTACATCCTCGATGACTGTTTCTCTCGCTTCTTCCAGTGTCAGAGGACGAGTCTCCAATCTGTCGATGGATTCGATTAGATATAGATTCTCCATCATGATATTCCCCGCGATTTGGATCGTCTTATCAGGAGTTTTCATGAAGGCCATGCGGGAGAATGTCTGCAGGTCTTTTGTAGGAATACCGGGTAATTCTTTCACGTTCCGTTCAAAAAAGTCCGTCGTTTGGACCGCGTATTGGTCTTGTAGATCGGTGAGACTTTCGACCGAGTTCCCCAGCGCCCGGAATTGATTCACCGCCAGCTGCTTTTGCAGCGTTTGACGGATTTCATCGGCTACATCTTCCAGCGGATCGGTTCCTTCTTCCTGCCGGTCTTCGACGCGGATCAAATGGTAACCATATTGCGTTTTTATCGGATCCGAAATCTGCCCCAGAGGAAGTTCAAACGCCGCTTTTTCGAAGGGGGGATCCATTAATCCACGTCCGAAATAGCCGAGATCGCCGCCTTTAATCGCGGATCCCGTATCGGCGGAATATTTTTCCGCCGCTTCGGAGAAGGGCAGGCCTTGTTCGATCTCCGTGCGGATTTCGAGCGCCCGGTTTTTGATGGCATCGGTCTCTTCGGCGGTCAATCCATCGGTGACTCGCAGAAGGATGTGCCGGGCTTTCGCTTGTTCTTTATGCTCATAACGGAATAGATTTTTTTCGTAGTAGGATTCGATCGCTTCCTGCGTCACATCCTGCGTGTTCGCCAAAGCGACTAAAGGTTCGGCGATAAAACGGACTTTGATCTGTTCCGGTTTCATGTATTTAGCCGAATTTTCACTAAACTGCTGTTGAATTTCTTCTTCTGTCGCAGAGGCTTGATCCGTGAAATCATTCGCGGAATAGAGTACGTGTTGAATGACTACTTTTTCCGGGATTTCAAATTCTTGACGGTGTTGGTTGAAGAAATATTCAACGCGGGTCGCTACGGAAGTCACGTCTTTGATGTAACTTTTAGGATAGAACTTCGCGTACGCGATTCGGCGTTGTTCGGGAACTTTGTATTTTTCCTGATTCTCTTCAAAGTATTGATTTAATTGCTCTTCCGTTGGGGTAACGTCATCCACGTAACTGGATGGTTCGAACGCCAGGTATTCAACTTTAACTTTCTCGTTTTCCCGTTTATCGCCCCGCTCTTTTTCGGTCGCGGCGTCAAAGAAGGTGTGCTGGACGACCGCGCCGACTTTCGCCTTCGTGAGCGCGTTTCTCTGATCTTGAACGTACGCTTCTTGGGGAATTTTATTATTGTATAGAACCGCCTCGAATCTCTGGACGCTGAAATTCCCGTTTTCATCTTTGAAATACTGCTGCTGGCGGATGGCGTTTCTCACTTCTTCGTCCGTTGTGCCGATTCCCCATTCTCCCGCTTTCTGCTCGACCAACTTCGATTGGATGAGATCCTGCAAAACACGACGCGATATTTCTTCGTCCGAAAGCGATTGAAGCGATTGGTTCCTCTGCATGTTCTGCCGGTACGCGTCCAATCGGTTTTGATATGCGTATTCTTGAATGCGGTCTCCATTGACCTTGACGACCCAGCGGACCAGCGTGGGACTCGCGCATTCACCATATCCATACAGAATGATGAACGATGGGATGACCAACCACAATGTGTAGGTCATGACTGTTTTCTTATGCCGGTTAAACCACTCAAACATGAACGAAAAACCTCCTGGAGGATAAATAATTCAATTAACGGCGGCGCTCCCGCTGGAAGGCGCCGGGTACGGCTGATTTACTCTTATACAAACGAAACGCAGTATCACGCAGGAACGAGGGAATTTCAAACTGAAGCCCAACCGCGCTGGCGGATATGGGATCTTTTGTTGTGATCTCTCCCGTATAGGGATCGTACTGTTCCACCTCGTACCTGCCATCCTGAATTTCCGGCAATGTAAGCGTGACCGGTTGGATGGGATCGTATTGAGTATAGCGTTCGATTTGAGAAAACTGATGGGGATCGTCATGAATCCAGATTAAGATTCGATTCTCGCTCCCACGGGCGTATGCTTTCGGTCGCTGTACGAAATCATCGATCCAGTATCTCTGCACTTTAAACCAGTCCAGCCCATTGTTGCGAATTTCGATCCGGTGGGCGCCGGGAGGGAGTGGAAATTCTATCCGCCCCTCACCACCGGGCGATGTGTCACTGGACGTGGTGGGGAAATTCTTTGAAAAGATTGTTGTCCCATCGAGAATGACCGTGCAATTCGAACCCGCGCGAGCTAAGGTCTCGATTTGAAAGCCAAATTGTGTCGCTGTTTCCGTTTCAAGCAGGAACATGGGATTGGGCGCCATATCGCGGTGGTACCGGCCATGGATGAACGCTGTGCACTCATCCAAGTATTCCACGGCGCCGTCTTTGATAGTAAATTCCTGACGCAAGGTTTCGCCCCAATCGATTCGAGGTGAGAATTGAAACGGACCGAGATTGGCCGGCGCCGGTTCAATCAACGCCGTCATGATAACGGGTTTTTCTTTCACCCAATCGATTCCCTCTAGATAGTCAGCGAGGCGCTTGAAATGGCCGTACAAGTTATAAGGGCGCACCCAATTATCCCACCACCAGGTCATCGCGGTTCCACTATCCGGGCTGTGCGCGGACGCCCACAGCTGGTTGTGCAGAATGACACCCTCCCGGTCGTCCCGGTTTGGTCCTCGGTAGTTATACGACATTTCACCGAAAAAGTGGGGTTTTTCTGGATAATTCACTTCCGCTTGCGCGGAGGAAGCCATCACGCGATCGATGATCGCGTTGACATACGCGTGGGTTTGCAGATAATCCAATCCACCGATTTGATGCGTCAAACTTTCCCGTGAAGAGGCGCTGGTGGTTCGCAGATGCTTGTAAGGATCGAGCGAATCGAGATACGCCGCCATCTCCTCGTGCCAGGCTCTCACATTGGGGAAATTGAAATTTGCGGTCAGATCAACCTCATTCCAAAATTCCCATGCCAATAAATGCGCGCTGTATCCCCAGCGGGCTACCAAATAACGCAGCCGGTCGCGGTAATGGCGTTTGGCCTCTTCGCTGGTGAAGAAATCTTCCGGCGCCTCTAGAAAACCACCGTTTTTCGCGTTATATGGATTGTCGTTCCACACCGGATTGGTGTTAATGGAATATTGTCCATGATGGTTGATGACCCACTGGATGTAAATTCCGCGTTCTTCCGCCGCTTGAAAGATCCCATCGATCATTTCGGCGTTGGTGGAACTGTATTGTTCGAGTCCGTGATAATTCTTCCCATCATCTTTCCAAACCAGTTCAGTCATACCCCAAGGGCACATCCAGATGCGGATCCAATTGATCCCCGCTTCCTGGCATTCATCCAGGTAGCTGATCCAAACCGCCAGCCGGGAACCATTCCCGGACACCCATCCAAGATTCTCTCCCAGCGGGAAATAGGATTCCCCATTCTCAAAGACAAAAAACCGCGGGACTTCTTTGGATACGCGGACAAATCCCCGCGCGCTGTTTTCCACAACGTGGAACGATCCCGTAGCCGCTTCGATGGCCGTGGAGGGTGTTTTCGCTGTTACACGATATGTGTACGTTCCCGGCTTGGAGGGAGTAAAGCGTAAAATCCAATCCTGTTTCCCATCATAAAAACAAGGAACGATAAACGTATCTCCATCATTGGAGTGGATTTCCGCATCCACTTGTATAGCGGACGAATCGTACGCATTAGAAAAATTCAAATCCACTGCGAACGCGGTTTGAAACAGCCCATAAGCTGGGATGGAAGGAATTTCCTCCATCGCCCCAGCGGACAAAACCAATCCGGCTTCAGCAAAAATGAATACAAAAAAATAGCCCCACAGCCTGTGGAAACGAGCGAACATCGATTCTCCTCATTGAATTTTACTATAGAGGGAAATAATAATTATATCATTTTCATTTCAGTGGACTAGCCGTAGCGGAAGAGAAATGTTTATACAAAATTTCATTGAAATACGTTCTTTTAAGTGATATAGTTTAAATGATGTAATAAATTCATGTAATATATTAGGTAGAGTAATGACCCTATCACAACAAACAAAAACCAGTAATTCAACGGTTTGTTATCTAGAAGATGATCTTTCCACACTGGCTTGTCATGCTGCGATTGAACTGGAACATCTAATCCATGACAGAGAATTTCCATTTAAATTAAGCGCATTAGAACAACTAATCGAAGCGCTATCTGAAGAGATCCCTTCTGAGAGTGACTGTAATTCTTCTGATTCCTTTATCGATCCGACGACAATACGGGTAATGAATCATGCGATGATCCAATATGGAAATGATAAATTAACTACTGTGAAGCAGCTTTTCGATGAGGCAAGAAAGATAACGCTAAGTTTGAGAGAAATCATCGATTTGGACCGAAAGGGGGAAAAAGATAGTGAAAAAGCGGAAAATATGAAAAAATTTTGTTTGGAACTTTCAAAAAGTTCGGCGGCTTATGGGCCTTCTTCCTATCGCCAAAGAAGAAAACATCCTTTCCAAGATTAACTCATGTCCATTTTGAAATACACAATAGAAAGGTTCAGCGCCTTTATTGAGGAAATTGAAAGATTACACCTTTGTGATTTTCCCTATATTGATTCAAAAATAGCAATAGAAACGTTAAAAAAAACGTTTGATCGAAAATCGCCCTATCTTTATAATTTGAGAGAGGAAGACGATAAAAAATTAATAGTTGATAAATGCACAAGGACTATAACGGACATAGATCTTTATCTTCCTCTTTTAGGATTTATCCTTCGATCGACGGACGTTCGAAATCCTTTTGAGATTTATGGTCCCATTCTCCGTCTTGTAAATACTATTCTAAATACAAATACCAATCCTGTATCAAGTGATAATAATGAGGAAAATCGTATCCATCTTATTCTATCATCCGAATGGAATTATTCTCCTTTGATTTATAGTGGAATCCCAGAATTGCCAGGATTCCTATTTATTGGCTTACCTGTATTTGAGTCATCAAATCCTTTATTGATTCCTCTTATAGGGCACGAAATGGGGCATCTCATATGGAATATGAAAAATAAGGATGCTTTATCTAGAAAGGCACAGCATTATGTTCTAGAGTCAATTATAAACCGTTGGGATGATTACTCGAGATTGTACGGTCTAACGGAAAAGAGCCAACTAACTGACGATATATTTGGCCGGGAGACATGGCAACATGCGTTAAAGTGGGCGTTAGAACAAACAAAAGAAATTTATTGCGATTTCATCGGGCTGTCAATTTTCGGGTATTCTTTTCTATGCGCGTTTGCGTATCTTTTATCACCACGATTTTCTGGATCTCGCTCGGAGTTATATCCTAATTTAAAAGAACGAGCTGAGTATTTGACACTGGCGGCGGAAAAATATGATATAAAAATCCCCGCAGATTATCTAGAAATGTTTGAAAATTTCAGTGGACCGAGTTCATCTGAAAAAGATATGTTATTATTGACAGTCGCTGATGAAGCGGTTCAAAAAATTGTACCGGAGTTGATTCACCAAGTCGATGAGTTTATCCGATCGACTAAGATTATTCTTCCTTCGAAAGAAGAAAGGGATAGGATCTATAAACGCTTTCTTCGTGTTATTCCAGCGGAACAGTGCAAAAGTATTGCGGATATCCTTAATGCGGCATGGAAAGCATATGAGCAACCCGATTTCTGGAAGGACAAACCTCAAATGGCTAATAACAGGGATAAAGTTTTAAAAGAATTGGTTTTAAAAAATATCGAAATTTTCGAGATCGAACAGATTACTGGTGATAACTCTTGATACTAAAAACAGACAAAATTGCCGATCTGCTACGTAAACAGGATACCAAAGACCCCCTTGTTATATCTCCATGTCCAGATTTAGATGAACTGGAAAAATCCGGATCGACATCGGTAGATTTGAGATTAGGCACATGGTTTGTCACACCTTGGCAGACGCGGATGACGCATCTTCAACTTGCGGAACAAGACATGCAGGAAAAATTGATGCAAACATACTATGTCTCTTTTGGGAATGAATATTATCTTCATCCAGGCTGTTTTGCTTTAGGAGTTACAATCGAATGGCTTAGACTTCCGAAAGATCTGGCAGGATATGTAATTGGAAAATCAAGTTGGGGACGGCGGGGATTAATCATTGCAACGGCGGCTGGAGTGCATCCCGGTTTCAAAGGTTGTTTAACTTTAGAACTTAGTAACGTGGGCGAAATACCAATCGCAATCAGTCCTGGAATTAAAATCTGCCAATTATGTCTCCATAAAGTTGATAGAATGAATTCAGATGAGATTGATAAAAGTGAATTTATTGGTCAGAGAAAACCTACTCTTGGAAAAATAAAAGTTGACGCTATCTCTGAAAAGTTATCAACTGCATATTCGTTGAAAAATGAATAATATGAATACAATGACTCGACGAGAGAAAAATAATTCAATTTATCCTGTTCTCACTACTATTTCAAACTATCCATTCATAAAACATTTATCGCTTCGATCTCTCATGAATCCGATCCTGAATCGCCCATTGTAAATCACCAAGGAACGTTGTTGGGGGATCTGTTTCAATCACGTGATTGCTCCAATCCATTGTCTCAAGAATCGTGCTCATGGAGATGGGAGGGCGGTGGTTGTAGAGAACGAAATCGTATCGTTCCAAGCGTTCGCTCCACTGACTTCGTGGTATTCCGTATCCTCCCAGCAGCGGCCATGTCCCCATCAGTAATGATTTTAACTCCTGGTTGTTTTCCTTATTATTAAATAAAAGTATAGTTCTGTCCGCTGAGTTTGGATTCGCGACGTGTCCGATCGCGCGGTTGGTTCGCCGATATTGAGTCATGGACCGTGAGAAGACGTCTAAATACGCTTCAGAAAGAATATCGAGGAATAACTCTTCCGAAAACGGCGCCTTATTGAGCCGTTCGAAAGCCAACCGGTTGAGCAGGACTCCGATTCGGCCCCGGTAAGCGAAATCCTGCCTATATTGATCCAGTGAATAGTGTGGCATCGTCTCTTCTGGAACATAGTCCCATTCTTCTCCCAGTTTCACTGGCCAATTCCAGCGAACAACGCCGCTGTGTTCGATAGAAATGTCGGGACCATAAATATTTGTGTCAATTTTCTGCCCGGTTGAAAAGGTGGTGTAACCTGGAATGAATGATTCGTAATAGGTGACCGGCAAGAGCGTATCATTCTTGATCCGCCCAATGGTGACGGCATGGGCCGCGATAATATCTTCATAGACGATCACGCCCGGCGAAATGGCTTCTGGGATCAGCGCGATCGGATACGTGTCATTGTATAAGGTCCGTGTGCTAACCATATCCTGGAAAAGTACTGATAGAAATACACAGAAACGTTTGTCCCGCTCCCATTCAGGATGTGTGGGAAATCGATCCCATGCGGTCGAAAAATGCCCGATGCGCGCGCCTTCCTGTGATGTCGAGAGAAAAGGAAGCCCATTCTTCCGTGCGAAGATCGCCCGTAATCCATAGGCGAGATCCGCGCAATCCGCTTTGATTCCGGAAGGTTTCAATATGTCCGGTTTTATATCCTCTTCTAGCCATGTTGAATAGCGCCGTTCCCATTCTTCGCTCCACTCCTGCGTTACTTCCCATACATCGCCCCACGCGGTGGAATGAAATAGGATTACTGCGTTGAGTAGTAAGAAACAAGCGCATAGTGTTGATCTTAGGAACTTTTTGTGATTATTGCCAATCTTGTACGGGTGGGGTGCGATTATATTCTCCATACTCCTCTTGTTTCTCCTGGCTGATCTCTGGTTCTTTTGGAGGCTCTTTGGAAGGATTGTACCATGCGATGATTTCATTGAGCCGGTGTGAACCGCCAAAGATCCATTCCTGCTTCTCCTTGTCCCAACGCATACCCCATCGTTCTTCCGGTGTTACATACGCGTCGGGTGAGATCCAGTGGTGATCCACAGCGATAAATAATTCAAATAAACTGGTATCGGGCAGACGGCCGGAAATGGATACAGGAACGGCCCGCAACGCCTGAAAGAATTTTTCCCGGTTTACATTGTATTCATCCAATCCCGCCCACACTTGACGCAGCAATTTATACAACCGCTCATCACGGGAATCGGTATTGTAGGTATAATCGAACGTTTCTGAGCGATAGTTTTTTCCTCTTTTTTTTAATATCGCTTCCGCTTGTTTTACGATTGAGCATCGAAAGAGCGCTTCTTCTTTGAAATAGCCGGTCAATTCATTAATGTAGTCATCTTCGGTCAATGTTTTACCGGCGGAGGATTCTTTGACAATACGGTTCAAGGCTTTGCTCAGTTGTTTCCGATAGGGGAAATCGGATTCGTAGATTGCCTCTGAGTAATGGGGCATCTCGGCGTCTGGAACGAGCGCCCATTTCCCGTTCCGAAAGACAGGCCAATTCCAACGCACAATCCCGCTGTGTTCCCGTGGGACCGGCGCGTTATAAATAAACACATCAAGTGTTGTCGAGTGTTTAAACCGTACGTTGGCGGGGACGGACGCTTCGAAGAAGTGGATGGGAATGATCTGAGCTGGATCGATCCGTCCGATGAAACAGGCGTGACTGGCGATGATGTTTTCATAGACCATCAGGCCCGGTTTAACGGTATCCGCGTTCAACGCTACCGGATACGTGTCGAGTGGGAACGATTTCGTCGTGATATGATACACAACCGCCAGAAGAAACGCGCGCAGCCGTTTGTCCTGGCGCCAATCCTTCGCGAGGGGAAGGTTGTCCCATTGCTTAGAGAAATGCCCGATGGTTTTTCCCCACGCGTCGCTGGCGAGGAAGGGAAGAGAATGATTACGCGCGAAAACCGCCCGGACCAGATAGCAATTATCCGCGCAGTCCACCGGTAGACGGACCGGGACGAAGAAATCTGTATCGACTTCCGTGGCGATCCACTCGCTGTACTGGTCTTCCCACGTCTCATTCCATGAGTTGACCACTTTCCAAACGGCGGCTTGTGAAACCGGCGCCGCCATTATGAACGCCAACAGGAATGAACCGAATCGAATCATGTCACTCATCATCACATATCCCATCGCAGATGGAAAACTATATCCGAAATTATAAAATTCACCTAGAAGTGAGTGAATTGAAATATATCGTACTAACCAACAGTACTATGAGTAACGTTTATATGATGGGTAAGCGAATAAATCTCAAAAAGTAGAAAGGTAAACATAATGAAGAAATGGCCGATTTCTGTTTTTATGATTGTCTCACTCGTTTTATTGCAGTGGGGGCCCGTAATTAGTGGAGAGGATAACAGCGATATCGATCCGAAAGTGAGGGAAATTATCGAAAATGCGTCTGAATACCTTGCTGGATTGGACCATTTCAGCATGGAAATCACAGCAATCACGAAAAATGAAGCGGAGGGGATGAAGGCGGAGATGACCCAGATTCAAGCAGTTTCAATCGAACGGCCTAACAAAATGGCCAGCCGCAACACGTTTGGGTATATGGGATCTACCTTGGTTATGGACGGTGAATCGATCTATTCCTATACGAATATAATGAACTCATATACTAAAAATCCCGCTCCTTCTAGTTTAGATGATTATGTAACGAATAATACAGCTAGAACTATGGGTTCCTTGATCGGTCAAGTTGAGCAATTAGCGCCGATCGTGACATTCTTTATTCGTGAAGAACCCAAAAAGTTACTTTTAAAAGATGTAAAAGAAGCGATTTTTCTAGGCCGGGAAAATATTGATGGCGCTCCTTGTTGCCGCCTCCAAATCACGGATCAATATATCGATTGGGATATCTGGATTGAAGAAGGAGACAGGCCTTTCATTCGCAGAATCAGTGGAGATGCGACAAAACGTATGATGGAACAACGCGCGCAATCGCCGATCCGTATAGAAATGAAATTGTTTGTGGATGTCCGGTATGATCAATGGAATCCAGATCCCGAATTTGATGAAAAAACCTTCGTTTTCACTCCACCAGAAGGCGCCAAGGAAGGTCCTGACATGGGAGGTATGGTCCGGCCGGTTCAAGAGGATTCAAATCATCCTCTTGTAGGACAACCCGCGCCGGAGATCACGCTGGATCTGTTGGATGGCACACAATTCAACCTCGCCGACCAGAAGGGAAATAAGGTCGTCATTCTCGATTTTGGGCCACTTGGAACGCTCACTGCCGTGAGAATACACCCATGCTGGCGGAAATTGAGGACGCTTACAAGGATGAAGGGGTTGTCCTTATCGCCATCAATCAGGGCGAATCCGATAAAGCAATCCGTGGATTTCTTGAAGAGGAAGGATTAAAAATCAACGCCGCCAGGGACCTAAGAGGAGAGGCGGGAAAACAATTTCAAATCGCTGGATTCCCACAGACGGTTCTTATCGGCAAGGACGGCATCGTGAAGAGTGTCTTTGTTGGATTTATTCCCGAAAGGAAAGAAGACCGGAAAAACCAGATTACCGCGAAACTCGATGAATTATGCGGCCCCGGCGCATCCGCCTCGAATCAAAAAACGCAAGGATCGTTCAGCCGCGCCGCCGATCGAGGTAGAGCCGCCCGCGCCCAAGCCGATATTCGATCTCTCAAAACCGCTATCGCGATGTTCCAACTGGACAATAACGCGTATCCGAAATCTTTGGGAGATTCCCGATCGATTGGAGACGCTGGAATCAAGATCGGCAGTGGCGCCAATCCGAGAATTATCCGGCTGACCACACCCATCGCCTATCTTTCAAGAATTCCGGCTGATCCATTCGATCCTGAAGGGAAACCGTATCGCTATTTCTTTGACGGGAAAAACAATTTCGTTATCGTCTCCAACGGCCCCAATCGGGAACCGGATTTTGACGAACGGACGTATAAAGGCCAGTCGATCGACGAGCTTTCCCAATTCCTCTATGATCCCAAAAAGCAGGATGGAGATTCGGGGGATATTATTTTTGTCGGCCCTTGATAAATTTAAGATTCTGTTTGATGCTTGGAAGGAGGGGTGGCCGATGGCCGCCCCTCTCGCCGTTATGAAATTTGATGCAGGTGGTTAAAACCATGTCAAGACTCGTCTGTCAGTCAACCAAAGCCACATATTCGCTGAACGATCCTCGCTGGCGGTCCGAATCCGGTGGATTATTGGATATTGAATACGATTTCACCTTTGATCTTTTAGCGATCCAAAAACGGGCTCCAACACTATGGCGTTACCGTGAAGCGATCCCTATCGAGCGGGATGAGAATATCGTCTCATTCAACGAGGGATTCACCCCCCTTGTCCCAGTCGATATCGATGGCCGGGAGATCCACCTCAAACTCGACTATCTCTTTCCCACAGCTTCATTTAAAGATCGGGGCGCGACGGTTCTGATCAGCAAGGTGAAGGAATTGGGGATCGATCGGGTCCTGATCGATTCTCCGGCAACGCGGGATGCGCCGTCTCGGCCTACTGCGCACGCGCGGGTATCGCCTGCGATGTCTATGTCCCCGCGCACGCCTCCCCGGCGAAGATCGCGCAGATGAAACTGTTCGGCGCGCGTGTCCATTGCATTCCCGGCTCACGTGATGAGACTGCGAAAGCCGCGCTCGAAGCCGCGGAAACGGTGTACAACGCGGCCCATTCATGGAATCCGTTTTTCTCGCAGGGTACGAAGACTCTCGCCTATGAGATTTGGGAACAGATGGAGTACACCGCCCCGGACGCGGTCCTCGTACCCACCGGGAATGGGACTCTGCTGATCGGCTTGCATATCGGTTTTCAGGATCTGCGGAAACAGAATTTAATAGACACCGCGCCCCGCCTGATCGCCGTACAGGCGGCAAACTGCGCTCCACTCTATCCCATGTTTCATGAAGGCCTGACCGAGCCGCCGACCATTGAAACGCTGGAAGTCGTCGCCGAAGGCATCGCGATTCCCACCCCGCCCCGCGCCCATCAATTACTCGAAGCGATCCGCGAAACCGATGGAACCGTGCTCGTGGTCACAGACGAGGAAGTTACACAATCCATGCGGGACCTCTGCGCAAAAGGCCTCCACGCCGAACCCACCTCCGCCGCCACCGTCGCCGCCCTGCGCCACTACACCGCCAAAGATAATGAACGGATTGTCGTTCCATTGACGGGGCATGGCTTGAAATCGAAGTTTGGTTTGGGGGTGGAGTGATGAGAGATAAATCTTCATTAGAAATTCTCAAATATTATTTTGTATATGGCGTATCTATCAAATCTCATATTATGGATTATATAATTGCATTATCGGATTCATGCAATTTGGTGAGATTGAGGATAGAAAATGGTACGAATACCCAGTCATAGAGAGCCAACCCACCCCGGTGAGATGCTCCTGGAGGAATTCCTAATCCCGATGGGGATCACACAAAGAGAATTGGCTGATTCCATTCACGTTCCTTATCAGCGTGTGAATGAAATTGTAAATAAAAAAAGAGGCGTTACGCCAAGCACAGCCTTGCGGTTGGCAAAATATTTCGGGATGTCTGAAGAGTTTTGGATTAACCTGCAACTACGCTGGGACCTATATAAAGCAAAAAACAAAGAGTTTAATACGTTAAAGGCAATCAAACCGGCAAACATTCAACATACATCAGCCCAGTAACGATCGTTTGAATTATGTGAAAGACAAAATAAGCAAACATGGAGCAAACCAATGATCCCCTCATTGGAAATCAAAAACTTCCGCACGTTCGATTATCTAAAAATTGACAAACTCGCCCAGGTGAATTTGATTACAGGAAAGAACAATGTTGGGAAGACGAGTTTGTTAGAGGCGATTGCGCTTTTGAAATATGAAGGGCGGTTAAATGTAATTCAAGAATTCGGTAATATTGAAAATCGGGTCATCAATTTATTGAACACATTTTTCATGGTTATATTTTATCAAATATATGAAGAATGCCTGAAATATCAATTGGTACTAATTTAGCATCTATGAATATCCTTAAAATAATACCCTTATATGATGATAGTATAAAATGTCATTTTGGAATTAGAATTCGATTTAATAAACTCTCAGGAACATTTAGTTTTAAAAAATTAGAAGATGTTTGGATTTCTGATTGGTCATCAGATGCCTCGAAGAAATGCAATTACATATCTCCCAATGGGCTTAATTTTAAAGTATTTGAAGAAATGTGGAACGGTCTATATTGAATCTCCTTTGGAAGAGGATGTTATCAATGGGTTAAAATTGATCGTGCCTGAGATTCAACGAGTTGGACTAATTAAGGAGAAGGAATCAGTTCATTTTTACGTACCACCAAGTGGATTAAATTTAAAGATATTCAAAGATTGGTGGAACCACCTTTGTTTATCTACTTTTGAAGACGATGTAATCAATGGATTGAAATTGATAATACCTGATATCCAACGGATTGGTCTGAAGGAGGAATATGTTAAGTTCGTTGATGAAATTCAGAGAAAATTATCTTCCATTTTAAAAGCGAAAATAGAAGGATTGGATTTTGCTGTTCCTTTAGAGAGTTTCGGTGGTGGCGTTCTCCGCGATTTTGGAATCATATTATCGAAAGACGGCGTCTTGCTGATCGATGAATTTGAAAATGGCTTACATTATTCCGTCCAACCAGAAATATGGAAATTAATATTGACATTAGCCAAACGTCTGAATGTGCAGGTCTTTGCTACTACACATAGCTGGGACTGCATTGAAGCGTTCAAAGAGGCGACTGGGGAATGTAAGGAAGATATATCCTGTCAATTAATTCGTTTAAGCAAAAAGAATGGCAAGTTTCTTATCGACGATCTATTGACGCGGATGAACTGCCAGTGGTTACGCGGCAAAAAATTGAGGTGCGCTGATATGTGTAATGGAATGCCCGGTTGCTTGTAGAAGGGAAGGACGATCTACATGTATTCTGTCATCTACGCGATTATCACAATGTGCCAAAGTGTTTTGAAATAAAAGAATGTGGTGGCGCTGATGAGGTGTTAGCCAGTATCGAAAACAACCGCGAAAGCGCTACGACAAACTGGGTATCGTTATTGACGCTGATCTGGATATAGAAAAACGTTGGAAGCAGATACAAAAACGCTTACTAGACGCAGGATATCCCCAATCCTCTATTCCTGCTAATCCCGAACCGGATGGAACAATCATTGAATCTCAAGACAATAAACTCGCCCATCGTCGGCGTTTGGATTATGCCCGACAACAAAATTCCTGGTATCCTCGAAGATTTCATCCAATTTCTTATTCCCGAAGAGGATACTTTAATGCCCCGTGTGAATGACTGCATCGATACAATCCCTTCAGCGGAAAAGAAATTCGCAGACGCGCATATGGCCAAAGCGCAGATTCACACTTGGCTCGCATGGCAGGAAAATCCAGGTCTGCCTTTTGGAACTGCGATTACTGCAAAATTTTTGGATGCCGATCGTGATCAAGCAGGAATCTTAATCAACTGGTTGAAGCGCCTATTCCTTCCAATCCTTTCTCAAGAAACCGCCTAGTTCCATATAAAAAATCATAAAAATAACACTACTCTCTCTTGATTTTGTTATTTATCTATGATTAAATATACAAATGTTCAGTTTGTATCATCTTTCCCATATGGAGGGGCGTATCGTGGCTGAGGAGATTCAAGATAAAAGCAAGGCGATCGGGCTTGCGATTTCTCAGATTGAAAAACAGTTCGGGCGCGGCTCGATTATGAAAATGGGGGATATTCCCCAGCACCGGATTCCCGTGATTTCGACCGGTTCGATTGGGCTCGATTGGGCGTTGGGAGTTGGGGGTGTGCCGCGGGGACGGGTCGTGGAGATCTATGGTCCGGAATCGTCCGGCAAGACAACCTTGGCGCAGCATATTGTCGCCGAAGCCCAGAAAGCGGGGGGCACAGCCGCGTTTATTGACGCCGAACATGCGATCGATGTCGGATACGCCGAAAAGTTGGGGGTCGATGTGGAAAATCTCCTCGTTTCGCAACCGGATACGGGCGAACAGGCGCTGGATATTGTTGAAATGCTCGTTCGAAGCGGCGCGTTGGATATCATCGTAATTGATTCCGTGGCGGCTCTTGTGCCCCAAGCGGAAATCGATGGCGAGATGGGCGATCATCAAATGGGATTGCAGGCGCGCTTGATGTCCAAAGGGCTGCGTAAATTGACAGGACTTCTCAACAAATCCCATACATGCGCTGTTTTCATTAACCAGATCCGTGAGAAGATCGGCGTCGTATTCGGCAATCCGGAAACCACGACAGGGGGACGCGCGTTGAAATTCTATTCTTCCGTGCGTCTTGATATCCGCCGAACCAGCACAATCAAAGATAAAAACGAAGCGACCGGCACACGGGTGAAAGTTAAAGTTGTTAAAAACAAGGTGGCTCCCCCCTTCCGGGAGGCGGAATTCGATGTCTTGTTCGGTGAAGGCATCTCCCAAACCGGTGAATTGCTCGATCATGGAGTCGCATACAATATCATCGAAAAAAGCGGCAGCTGGTATTTATATGGGGATGATAAACTCGGACAGGGCCGTGAAAATTCGAAGCAAACTCTCCAATCCGATCCCGCATTGTTTGAAGAGATCCGGACCAAAGTCCGCGCAGCTCTTGGTTTTGATGGCGAAAGCGTCGAAGAGGAGAGCGAACCAGAAAAAGAGAATAAATCCAAATCAAAAGCCTCAAAAAAATAATCCGGAACAATGCGGAAACGAGCCGGTTTGCGCATGTCAAAACGCGGTTATAGTGTGTAGGAAGGACGCTTTGATTAACACCCATTCATCCTTATTGAGTGATTGGACCGCGCGCCCCGATGAGCGATCTTTATGAAAAACTGAAGCGGTTTAAACAGATCGGCGCGAATGCGACGGATATTCCTGCGCCTACGGATTCTTCCCCGGTAAAACAAACTTTCCCCGAAGGGCTGCTTAACATACCCGGTGTTCTCCCCGCGTCCAAATTAGCCGCTCACAAGCAAAAGCGGGAAGAAGAAAAACACCGTGTCCTCGCAACGATGGGGGTGGAGACCATCCAAAACGAAACCGGTTCATATGGATATCGCGAACGATCCTATCCTCTCCACGATCTCGCCTATTCCAGCCGGGATATCACTCCTAATGAACTGCGCTATTTGACGCGGGATGAATGTCTTGAACCAGTCGAGGCTTCGGATCTCCTCTTTATTGATACGGAAACCACCGGTCTGGCGGGAGGCGCCGGCACGGTTCCATTTCTCGTGGGAATCGGTTTTTTTGAAGAACGCTCTTTTAAAGTTTGCCAATTTTTATTACGCGATTATCACGAAGAAGAAGCGATGCTGATCGATCTGCGGCGGCGGGTGGCGCCGTTCAAAGCGGTCGCGTCGTATAATGGGAAGACATTCGATTTACCTCTTTTGCGTACGCGTTATCTTCTGCAACGCCAAACCTTTTCCTTGCCCGATTATCCCCACTTCGACTTGTTGTATCCAGCGAGGCGTTTCTGGCGGTCCGTTCTGCCGGATTGCTCGTTGGGGACAGTCGAAGAGGAAATCTTAGGTCATACACGCGGGGAAGATATCCCAGGGAGTTTAATCCCCCACGTGTTTTTCGATTTTCTTCGCGGTGTACGGATCGATCGTATGCGTCCCGTCTTGTCTCACAACGCGGAAGATGTGATTTCACTCGCCATGTTAGCGGCTAAAATGTGCCGGTTATTGAGTGATCCATTACACGAGCGCATGCATGCCGCTGAATTGCTGGCGATCGCCCGGATAATGGAAGGTGAATCTCCCAGTCTCGCCAATCATTGTCTGGAACATGCGTTATTACTACCGGATCTCTCTACAAAAATAAAACAGACCATCGAAAAACAACTTTCTCTTTTCTACAAGCGAATGGAACGATTCGATCAGGCCGCCGCGATTTGGATACGAATGGCGGATAGGCCAGAAGACCTATTCGCGCATATCGAACTTGCAAAATATTACGAACATTATAAAAAACAGTTCCCGGAGGCTTTGGATGTCACAGAAAGAGCCCTTCAACTCATGAGGAATCTCTCTGATAATAATCCGCGGAACGACGCTTCTTTTTTACAAGCTCTTTCGCATCGCCGTGCGCGGCTGTTGCGTAAATTAAATCGTGGTTCATAATGATGGATACTGCCGTGGTGTAAATCGTGAAATGCCCTATACTCAAGGGAACGCTGTAATGAAATGGATTCGTCAGAATATCCGATTCATGATATTATTTTAGATGAAAATGAGTTTCTATGGTTTTCTCGTTCGGGATATCTCTCGCAACTCATTTTCATTTGCAGTTGTGATCTCGATCCTGAAGGGTTTTACGAGATACAATATAATTTAGTCATATAACAATAGTTTAATGAACATGGGAGGTTTTACAGATGAAGAGTAGAAGAGCGTTCACTTTGATTGAATTGCTTATTGTTGTCGCCATCATTGGCATCCTGGCCGCCATCGCCGTGCCGAATTTCCTGCAGGCGCAGATTCGCGCGAAAGTGTCGCGGGTTCAGGGGGATTTTAAAGCGTTGGCGACTGCTCTTGAGATGTACCATCTCGATAACGGACGTTATATCAGCCGTCAGGGCAACATATCATGGCCTTATCGCTTCTATCCACTCACAACGCCTGTGGCCTATGTCTCCAATGGCCGCTGGCCGGATCCATTTGCGCCGGATTGGGCTGTTACACCGGATGGCGACCCAGTTAATTATTGTTATGAATCGAAAGGATGGCCTGAAGCGCCGAGTCCGTACTTAGGCAATAAACTCCGGGGCTCCCCCCACGAATTTCTGCAAGATAAAGAAGACAACTATGAATTCGCGCTCATCTCCGCCGGACCGGATACGGATCTGAACGCTGATTCAGGAGCCAAAGGGCAGCCTCAAGATGTGTTCTTTCTTTACGACACGTCTAATGGAACCATTAGCGCCGGTGATATTATTCGCTTTGGCCCTTAATCGTTGTTCATTTTGATCTAGATTGTGATGGTTTATACGTAATAAAAAGGCCGGGCAGCGATTCGGCCTTTTTTTCATAATTTAATTGTAATTTTTTCTACCATGTTTATTATTAATCTTTTGTCGATGGCGTTCATTTGGGGAGCGCTTAAAAATCGATTGCAGGCGATGATGAACGTTCAGAAATATACGCTTCAAGACTGGTTCCAGGCATGTGCTCTGATCATTTTGGTTGGATGTATCTGTTCTTGCGGAGACGGGGAAACCGAAACGGAAAAACGTCCTCCAGGTTTTTACAATGAGATCGAGTCATCAGGAATCACTTTCATTCACACCGATGGCAGCTGTGGCAACCATTTTTTAGTGGAAACCGTGACCGCCGGCATGGGGCTTTTCGATTACGATAACGATGGCGATCTGGATATTTACTTCGTCAACGGCGCCGCGCTTCCAGGAAAAACGTTTGACTCCCCTCCGCAAAACGCCCTGTACCGCAACGACGGCGGGCGCCGCTTCACGGATGTGACCGAACAAGCGGGTGTGGCCGATCCATCGTATAGCATGGGCTGCGTCATGTTCGATTATGACAACGATGGGGATCTCGACATCTATAATTCGAATTTCCGGGAGGATGTCTTTTTCCGCAATAATGGAGATGGAACCTTCACCGATGTGACACAACAGGCCGGTTTGGGTGATCCGCGGCTAGGGGCGGGCGCCTGCGCCGCTGATTTTAATCATGATGGATGGACCGATCTTTTCGTCGCGAACTACATAGAATGCCCGCTTGATGAACCTGCTCCCTGCAAGAGATTGGGAGTGCCTCTCTATTGTGATCCAAGCACATTCGATATGTATGAACCCCAGCAGGCCAGTCTCTATTTTAATAACGGAGATGGAACGTTCCGGGATGTGACTGAAGAATCTGGAATCGCCGCTTTCCGTGGCCGGGGGATGGGGGTTTCTTGTACGGATTTTGACAATGATGGTGATGTGGATATCTACATCGCCAATGACGTCACGGAAAATTTTCTGTACCGGAACGACGGCAAGGGCGTTTTTGAAGAAACCGGCCTGTTCGCGGGATTGGCGTATGATATTCACGGACACGAACAGGGCAGTATGGGATGTGACTTCGGCGATTACGATGGTGATGGCTGGTATGACCTTGCCGTGACCAGCTACCAACGCCAATTCAATACGCTCTATCACAATCTGGGGGATGGATCGTTCGAAGATGTCACCATTCCCGCAGGCGTTTCGCCTGGCAGCATGAAATATGTAAGCTGGGCCGTTTTTTTCTTTGATTACGACAACGATGCGGATATGGATTTATTCATCGCCAACGGTCATCTGCAGGATCGTATTGAGGAACTGGAAAAACAGACAAAGTATTTCGAGCCGAATCAACTCTTTCGTAATAACAACGATGGAACCTTCACCGATATCTCTTCAGATGCCGGTCCCGGCTTCCAAGTGGAGTTAAGCACGCGCGGTGGCGCGTTTGGGGATATCGATAATGATGGGGATCTGGATATCGTTCTCTCCAATTCACGCCGGGAAGCCTCTCTCCTTATCAATGAACTGCACAACGGCAATCATTGGATCAACATCCAGCTGCGTGGCGAAAAAAGCAACCGGGATGGTATCGGTTCAAGGGTGGAGGTTACCGCAGGGGGAAAAACGCAAGTCAATGAGATTCGCGCCGGGAGCAGCTACCAAAGTCACTACGATCTGCGCCTTCATTTCGGATTGGGCAAAGCGGAACTCATTGATGAAATCACAATCGCCTGGCCAAACGGCCATGTTGATTCCTACCAAAATATCAAACCGGATCAATTCCTCTCACTCCACGAAGGAGCGGAGAAAATCGCCTTTCAAAGAATCTAAAACTTACTCAAAAATGGTGATTTTCACAGAAACCGAAAAAATCCTGCCATTTCATATTTCTTTTGCTTAAATTAACAATAATGAAGAATATGTTTTAGATGACCAATCTATAATCCATCAAGAAGGAGAAATAGTATGAAAACGATCGTAAGACAATACTTTGGCGCGCATTCAAAGATCCATACTAGCGTGATTGCGATTCTGCTTTTTGTATTGGCGCTCACCCTTATTGGCGCGCCAGCGGATAAACCAGCCAATTCAGCGGAACCCACAAAATTGGCGGTGATCTGGAGCAGCGGGGATCCATACGTCGCGCATCGCGTCTGTCTCATGTACACGCACGCCGCGAAAAGAAATCAATGGTTTGATGAAGTGAAATTGATCATCTGGGGGCCGTCGGCTAAATTATTTGTGGAAAATGAGGATCTGCAGAACAAAATAGCGGATATGCAAAAAGACGGCGTCATCGTTCAAGCCTGCATCTCCTGCGCCAACGCTTATGGAGTGACGGACGATATCCGGAAACATGGTATTGAAGTAAAAGGAATGGGCAAACCACTGACTGAAATGCTTCAAAGTGATTGGAAAGTTCTAACATTTTAGTTTGAGAGAAAGTACAATTTTGGGGATTTTTAGTCATAACAAACGTTGCAGATTTTGTTGTCAGGCAAGGATGATTTTATTTGAAAAACATCGTTAAATCAACAATTCCGGGTTATCGGCCATTCTCTGTCCGGAACATCAACTGTAATCATCTCAGCGTCAGCCTCAAATGGTATGGAAGTATCCAGCATATCTTCCGCGCCGATTTGAAGCGATTTTATCAACTGATCTTGGGTTCTTTCCTGCGCGTTCACGCCCGGCAGATCGACTAACCAGCCAATCCACCAACCATCGATTTCTTTGATTATCGCCCGGTATTTCATATTTATCTCACAAATGAATGTTTGAATCCTAACCGCTTATTCGATCATTGTACATGATTTCGATTGTAGACGAGTGTCAAAGAAAAAAAAATTGTTGAATTTCCTTCCTGACTGGTTAGGATTCTTATAATAAATCCCAATTTGGAGATAAGGCTATGAAAAACACTTTGAAACACGCGTTGTACATTTTTTGTATTCTCTCAATTTGCATTTCCACCGGACTTGCTCAAAAAGCCGATACGTTTGATCCCCAAAAAGCTGAAAATATTTATGCCTTTAAGGTGAAAGATATCAATGGAAAGGAATTCAGCCTCAAAAAATATGAGGAGAAAGCCGTTCTGATCGTGAATACGGCATCCAAATGCGGATTTACACCCCAATATGAAGATTTAGTCAAGATTTACAAACAATACAAGGATCAAGGATTCCTCGTTTTGGGCGTTCCCGCGAATGAATTCGGGATGCAGGAACCTGGATCGAATGATGAGATCTTGGAATTCTGTCAACTTACCTATAACGTCGAATTTCCCATGCTGGAGAAAACCGTTGTCAAAGGAGATAACATAGCGCCTCTCTTCCAATACTTGACCACAGCGGAAAATCCAGATTTCACGGGGGAGATCAAATGGAATTTTGAAAAATTTCTCATTGACCGCGAGGGGAAATTGATCCGCCGTTTTCGAAGCCGTGTCAAACCCACCGATGAAGTCATTACGGGAGCGATCGAAAAAGTAATAAAACAGAAATCGACCAAAGCGATGTGTTTCCCCGGCGCCGCATGGAAAGAAGCCGTTCCCGAATCACAGGGCGTCGATTCGAAGAAACTGGCGGAAGCCGTTGAATATCTCAAAAATCATGCTCCCTCTGATGGAATTAAGGAACTGGTCATCATTCGAAACGGTGTTCTAATCTGGAAAGGTTCAAACATTGATAAGGTTCATGGTGTCTGGTCACTCACGAAATCGTTTACCAGCACGGTTTTGGGACTATTGATCGATGATGGAAAAGCTACGCTGGATACAAAGGCGAAAGAATACATCCCCGCAATGGCGGAGCATTATGGTGATGTGACGCTTCGACACTTCACGACAATGACATCGGGATATCGCGCGATCGGAGATGAACCGCAGGGCAGCTATCTGCATGGGCCTAGCAAGACGCCGTTTATTCCGAATCCAAAGCCTCTGTTTTCCCCGCCCGGTTCGAAATTCGCTTATTGGGATTCCGCCATGAACCAGTTCGGTAATGTTCTCACACGCATTGCGGAGGAATCGATGGAAGACTATTTCAAACGCAAAATCGCCGATCCAATCGGAATGAATTGGGATCAATGGGACTGGGGAGATTTTGGTGAAGTGGACGGCTTGGTGGTAAATGGCGGTTCGGGCAACAATGGCAATCATATTTTAACCAACGCGCGGGAGCTGGCCCGGTTTGGTCATCTCTTTTTGAATCGTGGGTGTTGGGACGGGAAACAATTAATCAGCGCGGAATGGGTCGATCAAGTTCATAAAGTCCACGTTCCCATGACACTTCCCTACGGACATCCCGAAAGTGGTATCGACGGACCTGGTATGTATGGATTCAATTGGTGGGTGAATGGTGTAAAAAAGGATGGGGAACGGAAATGGCCGGGTGTTCCGGTTTCCACATATGCGGCCAGCGGCTACAACAACAATGATCTTTTTGTTCTCCCTGATTGGAAGATGGTGGTGGTCCGTCTTGGATTGGATCAAGGTGAATTCCGGATCACCGATGATATTCATGCCAATTTTCTGAAAAAAATCGGTGAATCAATTATTGAATAAACCATCATGATTGAGACTACAACGTGCAAGTGTGAATGAATTACGTAGCGGTGGGGCAAAAGACGCGACTCACCCTACAGTGTATGGAATGCGAGTGTCATATCCGCAAATCTATTTCAACAAACGGAGAATCGATTGTAATTCATCTTTGATGGATTTCAGATCAACTTCTTTTGGAGGATTCGCTTCTTCAATCGGCGCCGGGGGAAGTTCTTGACGCGGATGTTCTTCCTCTTTTGCTAGCGTTTCTTTTTTCTTCGCTTTCCGCTCTTGTTTGAGGTTTTGTACGCCTTTGCGCAGTTTGCGTTCCGCCCCGTCGAGGGTATATCCTTCATTGTAGAGGAGATTTACGATCTCGTAGAGGAGTTCTAAATCGCTGCGCGTATATTTCCGTTGATTGCCACCTACTCGCTTTGGATTAAGTTTGCTAAACTTGGTTTCCCAATAGCGAAGCACATGGGGCTCCACTCCCGTATAGCCGCTCGCTTCGCTAATCGAGTAGAATATCTTCTTTGGGATCTCACCCAGAGATTTGGTCTGGGGTTTATTACGATTATTCATAGCCATAACATAATGAATAATAAAATGATATACCATAAAAGGTCAAGTACTTTCCTAAGTATAATTGAAAAATTGAATCAGTAAGGCGCCAATTTAAGATGCAGATTAAACAATTTATCAAATTGAAGGACGATCTGATTGAGATCGCTGATTGTCTTTTATCGCTTGCGGAAGCGGGGGAAAACAGCGTATATCGTTATTCTCAAGTCGTTTACGACTCGATCTATCTAGACCGGGGGCGGAAGAATGTGAACCGCTATGGGCTTACATCGACGTATAATGTGGAAGATATCGACGCGCAGGTTTTTTCGAGCGTTCGTGGTGAAGAATTGTTTCCCAGTAATCTATTACAATTTGAGAAATGGCGGGAACGGTCCGAGACGCCCTATATTTTCACATACAAAGGAATCTCTCTCCCCACTCATCAAGACGTGCGCTTTGATCCTCTTCCCACTAATTTTGAACGATGGGATGACGAACTTCTCGCCTTCACTGACCAGTTTAAAAATGTCCGCATTACGCGGGATTTCGGGGTGGAACAACGGGTCATTGTCAATTCAAGCGGTGGCGTCACGATTGAATCCCGCCCGTTTTTTGGCTTGTATTACCGCCAGGGATACGAACCGTATCTGGTGACCCGCAGTATTGGGGCGTATGTGAAATCCAACGAGGATATCAACCGGATTCCCCGGTTGATCCGATACCTGCCCGATCCGACACCGGATCGTTCCATCAATAGCGCTTCGTCTTTCACGGAAGCGTTCGAGAACCTTCATGCGATTTCCGCTGAAGTGGAATTCGAAACATTGGAAGACGCGGGGCTTTCGGACACGCTCACGCATGATGTAATTATGCTCAGCGGCGTGCCGATCCATGAGATCTTCGGTCATCAATTCGAAGAGCCGGTTTACCCGCTTTCGGTAGGGCAGCAGTCACTCTTCCCGATTGGAAAAAACGTGCAGAATCCAAATTTAGCGCTGCGCGACAATCCTCTTCAGACGATTGAAGGACTGGATGTGATGGGATCGTACCAATTTGATAGCTACGGCCGTCAAGCCCGGGAGAAAGTTCTCATTGATCGATCCAAGGTTCACGAACATCTCGGCAGTGAGTATGTGGATGTCAAAAACTTGAAAACCTTCATCGGAATTGACCGAAGCGAGTTTATTGGAAACGCCCGGCAAGGGTATGAGGGATCGTTTCCCCAATCGAGAATGTCCTGCACGATTTTGGAAGGCCGGGAGGAGGAAAACGTTTCTTATACGGGAAAAGTGATCATGATTCCATTTCATGGGTACGTTCTTGATGGGAATTTTTTCAAAGTTATGTCGTCCGAATGTTATTACATCGATCCTGACGGCATACCCAGGCGGCTTGGATCACTCGAAGGAAGCCGGGCCATCTACGATGCGATCATTGGCATGCACATTCTGCCCGGGAAATCACATCACATTGGATCCTGCAGCAAACCGAACGTCTTGGATGATGGAACCGATACAGAAGTGATGGTCTCGTTTTACACCAATCATCAACTCTGGGAGCATCTTACGATCCGGTCGGTCTGAGTGAATAAAAAAAGGAGAAATGGTATGCGAAAAACAATCTTGGTACTATTCACACTAATCATCTACACAGGAATTCCAGTTCACGCGGCGGAAACGCAGGAAGCGCGGATGACGCCTTGGGTGGAGGAAGATGTTCTTACCGTGTTGAAAAAATGTGACGAATTCGCCCCTTACCCTCGCTATCAAGCGCGTAGTGAATGGGAGAAGTTTAAACAAAACGCGCGATTTGCTGTAAGTTTGAGCAGCGCCGCTGACCGTGCTCGTGAGTTGATGAAGAGGCCCCGGCCCGCGTTACCTGCATCCCTTTATCTCGACTTCCAGCGCACCGGACGCCGAACTCCTTTTGAAAGAATTCTTTCTCGAAGAAGCGTGTATCTTCACTCATTCGCGCTTGCGGAATGTGTCGAGGGCAAAGGAGAATTTCTCGATCCTATTTTTGATGAAGTGTGGGCGTATTGTGAAGAGAGTGATTGGTGTCTACCCGCTCATACGGATGGTTTGGTTGATATGGAGAATCCATACATCGATCTGCGGGCGTCCGCTGTGGCGGTGGAACTCGCATTGATTGATTATGTTTATGGGGACGCGCTTCTTCCCAGCATTAGGAAGCGGATTCGATACGAATTGGAACGGCGTATTTTTGTGCCCTACCTTGCGCGGGACGATTTCTTCTGGCTTCACAGGACACACAATTGGAACGCGGTCTGCAATGGGAACATTCTCCGGGCGGCGCTTTTTATCATCGACGATCCCAACCGTCTTGCGAAGATTGTGACCAAAGCGCAGAACGCGATGTGTAACTACCTGATAGGATTTGGTAGTGATGGCGGAACGGCTGAGGGATTGGGTTATTGGAATTATGGATTTAGTAATTATGTCAACGCGGCGTATTTGTTAAATCAATATACAAACAAACGCCTCAATCTTTTTGAACCGCCGATCGTGAAAGAGATCGCATTGTTCCCACCCCGTGTGGAACTCTCACCGGATAAATATCCCAGTTTCTCGGATGGAGGGGAGAATCATCGGTTTTCCCCGGCTCTTCTTTGTACATTGGCCGATTCACTTGATCTTCCTGAATTACGAGCGTTCGCTTCCAATCAAATGGATCGAATCGGACAAGAGAGCAGCCTTGCAGGCTTATTCCATTCCACCCGTTTCCCCCTGCCGGAGAGACAGATGCCATGCCCGAAAAAAGCGTTCGACTATCTGAGTGGCGTGCAGTGGATGATCTCCCGCAACGATCCTAACAATCCTTACGGCCTTGTCATCGCCGCAAAAGGCGGGAGCAACGATGAACCCCATAACCATAATGATGTGGGGAATTTTATCGTTCATTTCCAAGGTGAGTCTCTTATCGTGGATTTAGGCGCCCCGGTTTACGACCGCGGTTTCTTTAGCGGGAAACGGTACAGCTATCTCGCCGCTCGATCTCTCGGTCATTCCGTTCCCCTTATCAATGGCCTGGAACAACGGCCGGGGGGTGAAGCGCGCGCCGTGGCAAAAGCCAATCACACAGAATCCTGCGATACACTGCGTTCCGATATTACCACCGCGTATCCTCCTGAAGCGGGACTTACCCGTTTGGAACGCGTTGTTCAACTTTATCGGGATGGAAAGGACGGCTGGGTGGAATTAATCGATGAAACCGAATTCAAAGAGAAGCCATCGAGTTACGAAACGGCTCTGATGACGTACGGAGACGTGTCTCTCAAAGGAGATAATCAAGTTTATATTAAAGGGAATAAAGGCGCTCTACTCGTAACGTACGATCCTGAACGTTTTCAAGTGGACATTCAAGAGTTTGACACCAAAGAAGCGAAACTGCGCACAGCGTCAATGTATCCCACGGCGCGGAGAATCGCGTTTCAGGCGAAATCACTTGATCAACGCATCAACATTCATTTAGAAATCCGGCCGCGGAATATCGAGTAAATAGTGATTTTTCATTAATTAATTGATCTGGCTCTCTTTTGTCTGAATCAGGATAACCAGGATGAAAGGATGAACTGGATTATTTAAGTCATAGTTGATTGATCTAAATCAACCTTCAAAGTTTCATTCCTCAATGAGGATTTCCATCCTGTAAATCCTTTTATCTTGTATATCCAGATTCAGACAATTCATTCATAAAATCACATACAAGACACCCCACTAACACATGCAAAGGGATAGCGAATTGGCCGAATAGGTCCCAATCATTGTATCCCCAGTCAGGATGCCAGATCGTTGTCCAAGCGACTCCGCATAGCGTTGATATGAATAGAAATTGCAGGTATGGGGTATTGATCCGTTTGCGCAGCAGGAAAAGAACGGGCCATTCCAACGCGAGGAAAAGAAACGACGATCGCCAATGGAAGTAGAGCAGCATCTTTAAGTGATCCCATGAGAAGAACGTGAAATAATGGTTTGGAAATGTTTTACGAAAAAGGGGAACGAGACGCTCTAAACCGTTATCTGTCCCTAAAAGAGGGAAACTTTCGTATGCTAACGCAAGGAAATTAAGTGTTAACAAGGTTATTGTAAACACGATCAGAGGAACCAACGTCTCCAATGGATTGAACCGCCTGTTTTTCCAAAGCGCGTACACCATCGCCGGAGTGTAAAACACAGCCAACATATGAGAAAAACAGGCGAGAACGAAAAAGACTGCACCTGGCCACAGTGGTTTCTCTTCTTCGAACCATTTTCGCATGTACAAAAAGCAAAGAATGAAGAACATATTGACCCAAGCGTAGTTCTCCACATGCCCCACGAATACGAGAAAGCAGCCGGAGAAGATATTGATGGCCAGAAAAAGGGGATCATGGCGGATCGCGTACAGCGCCTGAATCGCGATGGCGCCCGCCAGCGCGCTGCTGAACGCGATCGCGTTCCAGGCGTCGAAACCGAGTGGCGCCAGTATTGTATATACGATATTGTGTAGGACCACCGTGAGCAGTGATCGGTAGAATAAATTCCATGAACCGGATTCAACTAAACCGGCCATATAGTAACCATCGGCCCCCATGGGAACCATCGACCGCATTGAATAAAGCAGAAACGCGAGCGATAGCGTCAGAGCGATGCGAAATAGGTATACTTGAATTCTTGCGTTCATTTTTTTAAAAATTAGGGCTTAAAGGTTGCTATTCCAATAGCAGTAAAATGAAAAAAAGTGAAGAACCAGCGGCTCTTCACTTTTTTTACGTTTTAAATTGTGTGAGGGAAAAACTAGTTTGACTTAGAATTATTTCCCCCAGTTTGTTCCCCGGCGCTGTCCCCGGTTTCTTCACTTGGCGCAGTTTCGGGTGGATTTTCGAGTTTCATCTCTTTGACTTTATTAAGAAAATTTTGAATATCCCCGTTCTTGACCGCCAGGATTTCAAGTGGTTCCGGCCGGGCGCTGTAATAATAATGCGTCACATCCGTCGCGCTGAGCGGCTTTCCCAGAGCGATGGTTTCTACGCCTTTTTCGCCGGTCAGTTCAACAATCAGGCTGGGATCGCCAAGGCCGTATTCTTCTGTCGCTCCTTGAACAAATTCCGCCGCTTCCAGATCGGTGATCGCGCGCGCCACGCTGGAAACCGATGAGTAATCGGCTTCACCGTTCTGTGGCTGTAACAAGGTCCATTCACCCAGACTCTTGCTGGCTTCCGCGATCACGTCTCCTGCGGAGATGATTTTAAACCGGTTGATTTCCCACGTCTTGAATTCACTGAGTTTCTTCATCCGCATTTCAGAGATATCATTCGGAATTTTGTCTAAATCTTTGGGATCGACGCTGAACACGTTTTCCTGGCTTTCGCGTTTGGCGTACAGGTGTTCACGGTCGTTTGTGGCGCCGAGTAGAAGCGCCTGCGCGGCCCAGCTGGATTCCTGGCTCGAATCCCCGCTCCAGAAAACGACTTTCGTCGCGGGTTGAGTCAGCCCATACGGTTCGTAATCATCAGCCGTCTCGGTGATAAACTGTTTGATCCGGCTATTCTTTACTTTATTAATTAGATCCTGCACTTTTGTGGAATCAACGCGCGCGGGCATCGGTTCGGTGAGAATCCATTGATCCGCATTCCGCCGTTGCAGGACCGAGTGGCTGTCATCCGCCGTGATTTCGATCTTTTGCACTTTGTCCATCTCTAACGCGAGAATGGTTTTATCGCGGAAATCGAACAATTTTTTATCCACGGAAGACTTCATGCCACTAAGGATGGTTACAACCTCGCTGGTTCCTTCGATCGCTCCATAGTACTTGCCGGAGATCGGAGATTCGGCGCCGATCAGCATAGTTGTGGACGTCGCGCCATCCACACCGGCCAATGTGACTTTAAATCCTGGATCGTCCAGACCGAAGGGACTGAGATCTTTAGGATCTTCTGCGATGACTCGCTGTTTTTTCCCATCGGCGAAGTTCCGGACAACGCTGTCCCAGTTGGACTTATCGCCGCTCGTTTCCAATGGAGTGACGATCTTCCATGAATCGCCGTCTTTAACGGCTTTAAATATCTCACTTTTTTTCTCGATGGTGACTTCTTTAACTTCGTCCTGCGTGATGGAAAAGAGTTCTTTTTCTTTCGCCTCACGCTCTTCTTTCTTTTCTGTGCTGGATTTGTCCCAGAAATAGATCGCGGCGACAATTGCACAGATGGCTAATAAAATCAAATTCCGTTTCATGATTCGGCCTCATCAATCAAAAGGAGTGAATCTCAGGTTATTAAATCGGGACGCATTACGGTTTGTGGGAACACGGATGCGCGCGATCGCATTAATCGGTCAATCGAGTCAACCGCGCAGGCGTTTCATCGTCCAAACCACTACACCGAAGATCGCCACGAGTAATGGCAGAAGAATTAATGATGTGATGAACAGCATCCGCGCTTGGAATTGAGTGACCATCACAGGCCGACCCGAATCGTCTTTGGGGCGAATCGAGATTAAATCTTCCTGCTGCGCCAACCAGTTAATTGAATTGAGAAAGAGATTCAGACTGCTTCGATAATTCCGATTCGCAGCGAAGTCCGAGTCTCCGTACAGAACGATTCGCGTCTCCGGTTGTTGTTCCAATTCTTCTACATTCTCGTCTTGGACTTCTTCTTTCGCCGCTTCATCCGTCGCGTCTGAAATGCGTTTTTCCGCCGGTTTGCTTAAGGCCACCGCGATGGGAACCGGGCCCTTCATATCTTCGCCATCATCATATCCGGCCTGACCCGATGTTTTTAACGCTTCGATATCCCGTTCGGCCCAGCTCTGGGCGCCGGTTTTGATGATTTCCGTTCCAGTGACACCTTCTGGGAGATCGTCTTTCAAGTCAACGCTTTGCACCATTTCAAACATAATTCCCGGTGTCATGTTCCCAAACGGTTCGACGATGGCGTGCGTTCCCAATTCGCCGATCATCGGCGCGATTGGGCTGCCGCCGAAAACACGCATCAGTGGATTATTTTCCACAACGTAATCATTACCGAAATGAACGCCGAAGTTTTCTTCAAAGAACTGCTCTAAACCAGTATCGGTTTGAGGATCCAGCATGGCGATCAGCTTGCCGCCGTAGGTCAAATAGTCGTTCAGGGTTTGAATTTCGGTTTCAAAGAACGGGGTTTTCGGCCCTGCGATGATGACCGCGACGGCGTCTTCGGGAACGTGTTCTACCGTAGCCAGCTGAAGGTCTTTACACTGATAGCCTTCCTCTTCCATCATCTGCTTCATGAAATTCATTCCATCGACTTCCCGGTCTTCGGTGGATCGTTCTTCATGGCCGGTTGTGAAGTAAACGACGCGGGATTCGCCCTTCAACAGTTTCATCAAGGCGTTGGTGAGATTGTTCTCGTCTACAGGGGAGACCTTCTCATGCGGGACTTCTTGTTCTTGGGAAGGATCGACGCGGCCGGTCGTGTCTCCCTTCATGACATATAATGCCCCATAACTCACCGGCGCGAGAGCCTGCACCTTGAGTGGTTCTTTCTCCGGATCGATCACTTCGTATTTGACTTGAGAAGAATAATGTTGATAGAGATCCAGTAGATCTTTCACACGGATCGTGCTTTGTGGATCCATTGGATTCTCCAGGTACAGCATCGTGACCGGTTCTTTTATTCCCTTTAATAGTTGGGTGGTTTGGGTCGCCAGTGTGAATTTTTTCGATTCCGTCAGATCGATTCGCATGCTGTTCCGGGTTAAGAACATCTCCAGGAAGACAACAATCGCGAGGAAGATAATGATGGAAATAGCCGAATTTACATCCTCTAATGAAGAACGGCCCGTAAAGAGTGAATTGAGATAAAGACCCATTATGACAATACCCGCAAGCAGAGTCAGAATCGATATGGGTGTCAAAATCTCATACGTGGATTGTAAGGCGACGATCAATGTCACCGTCCCAGCGGCAAGAAGGATAAGAGCCAATATAAGTGTAGGTGTATTTTTTGATTGCATGGTTTCCCCTCTTTACTTGTTGGATTCTAACATGCGCAATGTCAGAAAAAGAAAGAAAGCGGAAAAGAGAATGTAATAGGCGACGTGGCCTGTATCAATCACTCCCTTGCTGAAATCTTCGAAATGCGCATAGACAGAGATCTCTTTGCAGATATTACCCAAAACGCCTGGTTGAATCTCGTTAACAAACGAGATCAGCCAAAGAACCAGCAGGACCGTGAAGGATATGACGCCCGATACGATCTGATTCTCTGTCAACGAGGAACTGAAAATCCCAAAGGAAAGGAACGCTGTCCCCAGCAGGAACACACCTACATAGGGAGCGATCAGGGTTTTAAGATAGGTCTGATCGGGAACGACATTCGCGGAAATCAACGCGTATCCAAATGTCAAAATCAACATGCCCGCGAAAACGGTCAGCGCGGCGAGGAATTTCCCCGCTAACACTTCCCCGTTTCGTATGGGATAGCTCATCAACAATTCAATCGTGCCCAGTTTTTTCTCTTCGGAAAAGAGGCGCATGGAGAGCATGGGAATGATAAAGAGAAGGATGAAGGTCATCACGTTTGTGATGCCCATCAAGACCAAATCGGTATAATTGGGCATTGGAGGCGCCCCCATTCCCTGCCGCATACTCATCATCGTCATATAATTATGACTGATCTGCGTGTAGTACGAAAAATTGATATTGAAAAACACACCACAGACCACAAGAAATAATACATATAGGACATACGCGAGCGGAGAGACGAAGTACGCCCGCATCTCCCGTTTATAGATGGCCCAAACGTTTGTCATCTCACACCTCCTTCTTTTCGCCCATTGTGATATCGACAAAGATATCTTCGAGTGTGGGATCCATGGACCGCACTTCGTAAAGGTCCCAGCCTTTGTTGACGATCTGGGACGCGATCATGGGGCGAAGATCCTGATCGGGGCTGGTTTCGATCGAAAGTTGACAAACGCCTTCTTCGTTGGGGACAAGGACGCATTCAACTTTGCTTACGCCGTCGAGTTCCGATAGCATTCCACTGACTTGATCCGAAGGGGCTTTTGAAAGAACACGGATCAAGCGAGATCGCGCAAGACGGCGCTGTAAATCTCCTACCGCGTCCGCCGCGACAAGGCGCCCATCATTAATAATCATGACGCGTTCGCAGATCATGCTGACTTCAGGGAGGATATGCGTCGATAGAATGACGGTCCGCTTCCCGGCCATGTTTTTAATCACTTCCCGGATTTCCCGGATCTGCGCGGGATCGAGGCCAACGGTGGGTTCGTCCAGAATCAAGACTTTTGGATCCCCCAGAAGCGCCTGCGCCAAACCGACACGCTGCCGATACCCCTTGGATAGTTTTCCCAAAGACCGGGTGGCGACACCCTCAATGCCGGTTTCATGCATGGTATTCCGGATTTGCGCGGCGCGATCTCCGGGAGGGATGCCTTTGATCTGCGCGGCGAAACCAAGAAAACTCAGCACATCCATTTCGTTGTACAGCGGTGTGTTTTCGGGAAGATATCCAATTTGCCGGCGGGCGTTCACCGAATCATTCTGCACATCGTACCCCGCGATGACCGCTTTGCCGCTTGTCGGCGTCAGAAAGCCTGTTAGGATACGCATTGTCGTCGTTTTCCCGGCGCCGTTGGGGCCGAGAAACCCTAGAATTTCTCCTTCTTCCACTTCAAAGGAGACATCCGCGATAGCCGTGACCCGGCCATAGATTTTGTTGAGATTCTCCGCAACGATCATATTTTTTCCTCGTCATTTCACTAAGAGAGAATCGAATGATAATCATTCTTTTTTTATATCCGCACCTTCTCAGCCCCCGTCCAAACGATAGGAAGAAGGTGATTGCTCACAAAAAACAAATTGTGGAATTAAATACGGCTGGGGTTTAAAAAAGCATCCCCGGATAAGTATTTGCGAAACGAATCCGTAAGCAGGAAGTAACGCAAAAAATTTCAGAATTTTACGCCAGTGAATTTCTTTTTGGATACCATTATTCCTGCGATCGAATTGGTCCTAAATCAAAGGAGGTATTTTTACTCGATTCGAACCGTTTGGCAAGCCATGTGGATGAAAGGCGGGAATCATGCCGCCGAATCGGATGGAATGGAACTGGACCGGCTCTTGATTAAGGTGATCCGGTTGCCCTTCTCGTTGAATTCAATATCTGACATAAACGCCCGGATTAAGATCAATCCCCGGCCATGATTGGAAAGCGCTTCAACATCCTCGAATTCTACCGGTAGATTGCGCCAATTAAATCCAGCGCCATCATCTTCAATAGAAAAAACGGCTTGGTTTGGGGTTAAACTCGTCGAAACTCTCACTTGTTTGGAGCGGTACGGTTCGATCGCGCTGCGCTCTTTCACCAGTTGATTGAATTGCACCAATTCATCCAGGGTGTTCCCTTTTGAGCGGGAGGAGATTTCCAGATTGCCATGAACAACCGCGTTGACCAGGGCTTCATCAAGGGCGAGGCGCACATTCATCAGTTCTGTTTGATTGCACAGCCCCACCCGCTCGATTTTTTCCGTGACGAGGTCGATGAGTGGAAGCGTATATTGCAGATCGCTGGGAATTTGATAGGTCTGAGTCTCTTGAATGAAGAAATCGTAGATCCGCTTCTCCAGCCGTTTCTTCTTCCGAATCCGCAGGAGTTGAGTCGTGATGGGATATACCATCTCAATCTCCTGTGGTTTCATGAGAAAATTCGCCGCGCCCAGCCGCAACGCTTCTATGACGTCCTCCCGTTGTCCATAGCCTGTTAAGATACAGACGGGGATTTCTGGATTGTGTTTTTTTAGACCTGCGAGCAATTCCATGCCCCCCATGACGGGCATGCGCAGATCTGTAAAAACAAGATCAATCTCTTTTTGATGGAACGTTTCGAGCGCTTCTTCCCCGTTCGAGGCGGTTAAGAGATTGTAGTCTCCCGCTTTTTCTAACATGTCAACGAGAAGGTTTCGAATCAACTCTTCATCATCGACTATAAGAATGGTTCCTTCCTTCATGGCATGCCTTTATTCTTTTAAACAATAACTATGAAAAAGAATGACTAGAAACGAAAATTCTACAATAAAACGGTAATAATCAAATTATCACCTATCTTCTCATAAAAGAAAAAAAAATTTCTATAGATAAATATACTTTCGTTTTACCTTGTAAGACCTTCTTTACCACCGAGTCACATATTAATTATATGTTCTAAAACATAATTATAATTACCATTACTAAAATTAATGGTTTAAAGTATGTTTTTAACAAATTTTTAATGAGAATTTACTTTATTATTGCACAGATTCGATGGATTTGCAAGAATAAATTTAAAAAAATGTTACAAGATTGGATCGAGAAGATGCTCATTGAGAAGAAGAATCAACATGGACGAGTGGAACGGTCTCCTTTCCATTTTTGGACGAAATGCCTCCATAATCCTTTAATCAAGTGGCTGATCGAGAAGCCGATTGGCATTAGATCGGGGAATATGTAACCATCCACACGCGCCTCATTGAGGGGTAGGCCGGTGATATGAATGGCGTCTAACTTGGAACCGGGGAATCCCAATCGATCGGCCATTCGGAGTACAAAGTGATCTTGCCAGTTCATTCCTAAAAGTTCCGCCAGCGCCCGGTCGACCGCTACGGCGTCTTGACCGGCGAGCAGTAATCCCACATGCCGGGGGACGCCGATTACGGGCCCTTCTCCCTCCATCCCGGTAATCGCGTCAACAAGGGTTAGTTCCGGCCCGGTTTTTTCCAGAATGGCGAGAAGCATGGATGCGAAGGAATCCGGGCTCATTCTTTTTTTAAAGTGCCATAGCGCTTTCCGGCGGCCGTTCACGCAGCCGAATAGGTTTTTCACCGCGCCGGTGAGCCGCATTTGGCAGTGGCTCTTCAATTTTGGGAGATTGATGATGACATCGCATTCCAGCAAAGACGCGTCGAGCATTGGTGTGGGAACGCCATTGGTATAGATCGTTTCTTTGCGTGACTTGTTTGTGGGACGCCGGAACTCAACGATCTCGATTCCCAACCGGTCCGCCACATCGGCGATCCCGCAAGCGCGGGCGACCCGGCGGGCGCTGGGCAGAGGCGGGCTGTCTCCAATGATGACCTTCGCGCCGCAATCCATCGCCATTCGCGCGACGACATCCACGATTGCGGGATGAGTTGTCACTGCTTTTTCCGGTGGTTTGGCGTAGAGTAGATTCGGCTTGAGAAGCGTCCGGTCTCCACGTTTGATATGGGCTTCGAGACCGCCAAACGGCGCGAACGCGTTTTGCACGGCTTCTTCCACCTGGGGGATCTCATATGATGAACACCGTTCGATCGCGACGGTAAGGCTCATAGTAACGTCCTATAAAATAAAAAAAATTGACGAAACGCCGTAGATCCTTAGATGACGCCCGTCAATTCTAATTGTAATTGTTGAAAAAGAGACCGTCTAGCGTAAAATTGGGGGGATTCTGCGTTCGATCAGCGGTGTTCCTGCTCGAATTCCCGCGTCCAGGCGATCGCTTTTGCGATCCCTTCTTCGAGAGGCGTGGTGGGATTGTATCCCAACAATCGACGCGCTTTGGAGATATCGGCGATGTAGCGGGTTACCTCACCGGATTGGGATGGTTTGAATGTGATTTTGGGATCGACGCCGACCGTTTTTCCAATCAGATTCGCCAGCGTCTCCAAAGTGTTGCCCTGCCCACACGCGAGGTTGATGGTTTGATTGGTCACTTCGCGGCTGGTGAGTTTTTTGATTCCCAAGAAAATCCCTTGAACACAGTCATCGATATAGGTGAAGTCGAGTGTTTTTTCGCGGCCGTAGATCGTGATGGGCTGCTCGTGTGAGATTCGTTCAATGAAAAGAGGCGTCACCCGCTCCATCCGTTCCCGGTCATTGTCATACCGCCCATACACGTTGCTGAACCGGAAGACGATGTAGGGGAGGCCGTAACACTGGGCGTAGGAATAGATAAACGCTTCCCCGGCGATTTTGCTGGCCGAGTAGGGGCTTTCCGCCACAACAAAATCCGCACATTCTTCATTAGTGATATGGCGGTGGATGTCTCCATACACTTCGCGTGAACTGCCGAAGAGGATGGGGATTTCCGCCAGCCGCGCGCTTTCCGCCACTTTGAAGGTGATATCGACGTTTTCCATCGCGCGGGAAGGTTCCTGGACCAGTTCAAAGACTTTCGCATGCGCCGCCAGATGCACAATCGATTCGATTCCATGTCCTTTAATCAATTCCAAAAGCCGCCCGACGCAATCCCCGGTCAAATCCACCTGCCGGAACGGAATCTCATCCGTCCATGTGTTCAGGCGCTTGTCCACGCCCAACACATGATGCCCTTCCGAAAGCAGCCGAAGCCCCAAATTCGTCCCAATCTGCCCACTCGATCCCGTGATAAGTACGTTCAAGATAGTCTCGATTCTCGCTTTCCATAGAATGATGAAACGGTGAATTGATGAAGTCTGAATTATATCTCTTATGTTGGGGGAGTTAATAGAGGAATAAGGTAGTGAAATAGTAATGTAATGATTCTTGGTTTCGTTTTGTTGGATATAATGATCGCCGCACAGTAGAAAAATTCGCCATATATAAGTTTTGAAATCATGTTGACATCTCTGATACAATGGTTTATCGTTATTAGAAATGTTGTTGTATCATATATATTTAGAAATCTCTGATCTACGTATGAAGGGCTTATCAATGATGAGTGAAAAACAAGAGACGCAAGATGAAATATCTGAGGTATTCCAACGCCTTGGTTTGGAGACTGAGGAAAAGCGTGAACGCCTTCGTAAACTAGAGGGCTTAGGTCGTATCGGTGAGGCGCCGGGAGTATACCGTTACGCTCTCGCTTTGAAAAATGACACTGCAAGGGAAAAAGACTATGCCCAACTGGAACGAACTTCTTAACGAGATTAAGGCTGAAGGAAGTATGTACGATGTTGTCCGTAGGCGCTACCTTAAGAAACTCTTTGAAATAACCAGTCGTAATATTATCCTATATTACTCCGGATGGTTGCAAAACCGGGGTATTGCTGGCGCAGAGATCAATGATGAAGACAAGAACGGCTTAATGACTGTTATTCACAAATTAGACAGAAGTCTTGGTCTGGATTTGATCTTACATACACCCGGTGGTGATACTGCAGCTACTGAATCTCTTGTGGATTACTTACGATCTATGTTCAGCACAGATATTAGAGCGATTATACCACAGCTAGCGATGTCTGGTGGTACAATGATTGCCTGTGCCTGTAAAGAAATACTTATGGGGAAACAATCAAGTTTGGGACCTGTTGATCCTCAATTCAGGGGAATTCCAGCTCACGGTGTTGTCGAAGAATTTGAACGGGCAAAAAAGGAGATCAGCAGAGACGCATCAAATATCCCTGTATGGCAGCCGATTATCGCTAAGTATAATCCAACGTTTATTGGTGAATGCGAAAAAGCAGTGGCATGGTCCAATGAGATGACGAAAGAGTGGCTCCGAACTGGAATGTTTAAATCCGAGAAATCACCAAGTAAAAAAATTGAAAAGATTCTTAGAGAGTTAGGTGATCACGCGCTAACGAAATCTCACGCTCGACATTTGTCTATTGAGAGATGTCGTGACATGGGCCTGAAGGTTTGTGATCTCGAAAGTGATGATGAACTACAAGATGCTGTGCTATCATTGCATCATGCCTGTATGTTGACTTTTAGGTCGACTCCCGCTCTTAAAATAATCGAAAACCATTGTGGTATCGCATTCATCAAAATTATACAGCAGGTGGTTGTCGCTGGACAAGTGGTGCCTGGACATGGAGTAGAGGAAACTCCAAACAAAGCGATTTTATAGAACTAACCCTAATTTATCGTTGATTTCCAAATCGTAATTTCTAATCGTTAGACAAGTAAGGAAGTCTCAAAGCTAATCGTAGGTCGCTAAACGTGAAGGTAATGTATAGAGACTTCCTAATGATTGATATCGAAGAGGATACACTCGCGGATCATTTTACTCCATCCTGCTTTTGTGAGTAATTATCCTACGAAATAAGATAGGAATCATGGAAAATGGCGAGTACTTTAAAAGAAATTCAAAATGCAATCAAACAATTATCACAAGACCAGTTAAACCAATTCCGCGCTTGGTATGAAGAATTTGATGCGGACGCATGGGATGAACAGATCGAAAAAGACGTCATTGCGGGCAAACTTGATTCTCTTGCCAATGCGGCGATTGCGAATCATAAAGCAGGAAAAACAAAAAAATATAATTCGGAAACAGCCTACCTCACCCAAAGCCCAAAAAACAGAAAACGATTATTGGAATCCATTGAGGAACTTGAATCCGGTAAAGGGCGTCAAAGAGATCTTATTGAATGAAACTCATTTTCTCTAATCACAAAGCGCAGCCCCCATTCTCCAAAATATCCCCCAAACACCTGCAAGACTTATCGATGTTCCTCTACACTATCCCCTTATAGATTTTTTCTATAAACTCTTGGGGTAACAAAAAATCAAGAATCGAGTGGTTTATGGTGGATTGCGCCGCGATTGTTTTGTTGAGTGGCGGCCTGGATTCGGCTACGGCGCTGGCTGTCGCTCAAGCGGAAGGTTTTACATGCGTCGCGCTCAGTTTCCGGTATGGGCAGCGGCATGAAATTGAATTGGAGGCTGCGCGCCGGGTCGCGGAGGCGTTTGGCGTGAGGGAGCATTGCGTCGTTTCACTCGATCTGCGTCAATTCGGACACTCCGCGTTGACCGATGAGATCGATGTTCCTAAAGGCCGGTCAATCGAGGTGATGGCGGATGAAATTCCGTTGACGTATGTCCCCGCCCGGAATATCATTTTTCTCTCGTACGCGTTGGCTTTGGCGGAGACGCGAAACAGCCGGGATATCTTTATCGGTGTCAACGCGTTGGATTATAGTGGTTACCCTGATTGCCGTCCCGCGTTTATTAAACAGTTCGAAGAGATGGCCCGCTTGGGGACAAAAACCGGCGTGGAAGGTGATCCGGTCCGGATTCATACGCCGCTGATTTCGATGACGAAAGCGCAGATCATCCAACAAGGCGTGAAGTTGGGAGTTGATTATTCCCTGACTCACAGCTGCTACGATCCCGATCCGCAGGGACGAGCCTGTGGGGCGTGTGACAGCTGTTTATTGCGAAAGAAAGGTTTTCATGAAGCTCAAATCCCCGATCCAACTCACTATGTTTCAAGGGAATCGTAAAAGCCGGATTGAGTCCTGTGTGTTCATGACGGTATTCGTGTTGCTGGCCGCTATTGCCTGTGGGCCGCCACCGCCCCCGAAAAAAACACAACCCACCGCCACACCGGCCGCTGGAACCTCAACAAAAGCCGCGTACCGCGATACGGCCTATTTCCTTAACCGTATGGCGGACTTATCCAGTTTGGCCCGCGCCTGGCCTAACGAGAAAATAATCATGCGTTCCAGCCACGATCCCTCCGATCAGGGAGAAGATGAGAATATTTTCGATAAACCCTACGTGCTGGGAAATACGCGCTGGAACGTCCTGCTGAATCAAAACGGGCCGGGCTGTGTGACTCGATTGTGGATTACCGAACATGCGGAAGGGCGTCTGCGTATCTATTTTGATGAGGATCCCTATCCCCGCATCGATACAACGATTTCAGAATTCTTTAGTGGAACCTATAAACATTTCAATCCTCTTCTTGTTTTGGCGCCGGAGGAATCCGGCGGTGGCCATGTCAGTTATTTTCCACTTCCTTTTGAGAAGCGGTGCTCAATTATTACCGATTCCACTTCACCCCACTTTGTATACCAAGTGAACTGCCGTCTTTTCGAAGGGGGAGATCCAATTCGATCCTACCAACCGGAATTGGATGAAGCGGCGAAAACGGCCCTGGAACGGGTTAATAATACGTACTCAACAGCCGCGTTAACCCGCGCTCAGACCCTACCAGTCTCCCGCGGCGAGTTAATCAATGAAATTCCCCCAAAGCAGTCTAAACTGGTCGCCAATTATATCGGACCCGGCGCGATCGATTATTTTGAGGTGAAGTTGCATACGGTAAACACCGATACGGTGGTTGGTTTACGTATAAAAATGTTCTGGGATGGTCTTGACGCTCCAACGGTCGATTGTACGATTCGGGAATTTTTCAGCACTTTTTATGAAGTAAAAAACTGGAATTCCATTTTCCTGGGTTATTATGGTCAGCAAACAACTTTCTACTCTCAATTTTATATGCCCTTTTTGGAGAAAGCGGAAATCTATTTAGAAAATACAACGGATAAGCCTATCAAGGCTCAATTCGGTTCGCATAAGGTATTTACGGATGTCCCAAAAGATCCATTGTATTTCTACGCGAAAGCAAATATGCGAACCTTGAATAATGGATTTATCTACCCGTTTTTCAACTATCAGGGAACCGGCAATTTCATCGGGATGTCTATGTTTGCGGTTACTAATTTCGCTGGTGAACCGCTCATTCACCTAAAGGGAGATGAATATATCTACCAGGATGGAGAACATAATCCCCAGTGGATGGGAACGGGAACCGATCATTTTTTCAACGGTGATAATTTGCTAAAAACCAACGCCCCCTTCTGGAATCCCACGCATGGATGTGTCGCAGTCGATCCAAAAATGAGAGGGGGATTGTTTTCTTGTTTCCGATTTCTTCTTTTAGATTCAATTCCATTCAACACCTCGCTTTCCATAATCAATGAGGTGGGAAGCCCCTATGAAATCGCCGTTCGAGAGACGCAGGAGAAGATCCCAGCTCATTACGAATGGACCTGCTATTGGTATGCGCGGCCGATCCGTACAGCCATCCGCCGTGGAGAAGAAGTCTATCATTTCACCTGCTCTAAGAATCCGGAGGATAATCCAAACGTAAACGATCCGGTCATAATTGATAGTAAATTGATTATGCAAATACCTGAAAAACCTTTCTGGATTCACATGGCTCCAATCTGGGATATCACCCAGGTACAACATCAAGCCGTGAAATAGAGTCGATGAAACGGGAATATTCGGATTCTTCTGTATGTTCTCACGATTATTGACGTTGACTGGCCTGCTTATTTCAAGCAATGCTTGAGCCGCATCGAATGGAGACTTGTTGTTCGTCGTTTTCGCAGGAAGGATGGCTCTTCCTTTGTGGTTGAATAAGGTACCTCCCCAAATCCGTATACAGATTCTTATCACCGGAGCGTTTCTTCTTGTGGGCGTAGCGCTCGGTTCACTCTCTGTCTATTACCGGTTTTTTATTTTCACAGATGGGGCAGTCTATGCTACGTTGGGGAAAAACCTGGCGGAGAGAATTGGTCTCCGATACTGTGGCGCGCCCCATTTGTTTTACCCACCCGGTTATCCATTCGCTATTGCGGTTTTGTACTGGATCGTTCAAGACGCTGAACTCGCCGGTCACCTTGTATCTCTTCTGGCTTATCTAACCTCAATCCTTCTGATCTCCCGATTGGCTTGGAAACTTCATCCCTCAATTCTCTTCATGGCGCTGGCGACGGCGGTCGTCACATTTCATCCCCAATTTCGAACGTACGCCGGTGATGTTATGTCCGAATCGCTTTTTACCTGCGTAATTATCGCTTCAGCGCTCTTATGTTGGGAACTCGCAAACAGAGACCATCCTCCCATTTGGCTTTGGATCGTGTGGGGGCTGCTTGGTGGTTTCGCGTATTTAATCCGGGCGGATGGAATCTTGTATTGGCCGTTACAAGCCGGATTTATTCTAGTGTATGGAAAAGGCGCCATTTCCCGCCACCTACTCTTTTGTGCGTTGAGTGGATTTGTTCTACTCCTCGCTATTGGTCCATATCTTCTATTGATCCACACACAGACGGGGAAATGGCAATTGTCGACAAAAACCGCGATCCTTCTGGAATTTGCGGAAATGAGAATGGAAGAGAGCGGTATGGAGAACGAAACCCGGCGCACATCGGCGCTCTCCAAGGATGGGCAGTCCTTCGAGATCGATCAAGCCGATGAAACGTTGACCGAGTTTATCATGGGGCGGCCCCGCGAGGCGGCGCGGCGTGTAACCCATAATGCGCTCTACTTGTTTCGCCGGCCGGGTATTTCATTCGGTTGGATCAATCTACCCGTTTTACTCTTTCTTTGTTGGCTATTAGGCCACCGAGTTGGATCTTCCAAAGCAGTGTTTCTTTATCTACATCTGCTTCCGATTGGACTCTTTCTTCTATTTTATATCGACACTCGGTTTCTGTTGGCTTTTATACCTTTTTTCGGTTTAGCCTACGCTCGAGCCGCCGAACCGGTTCTGTTTTGGATAGAGCGTTATTCCCGTGGGAACCGCCGCTGGTTTCTCACCGCGGGGATTCTTGCCGTCGTTGGAATGGGAGTGTTTTTCCAAGAGAACCGTGTAGTATCTTTTGTCCAGCGTCTTCTACCGGTGGTTCAAGATCTACCTCTTGAACATAAGGAAATGGGATATTGGATGCGGAACCATCTAACCATCCAGCCAACAACCCGTATCAGTCATCGCAATCCTTGGGTGAGTTTTTACGCGGGCGCCTGCCATGTCCGCACGGCCTATACCAGTGATTTGAATCAGTTGCTAGACTGGCTTCGGTTGAATCAGGCGCAGTATTTAATCGTGGATGAAAGAATGACCGCTCATTATTATCCAGGATTGGCGTTCCTGCTTGATGAGGAAGAGGAACATCGGGGTCTGCGATTCATTCATGCCATTGAAGGGGATAAACCGAAAATTGTTCTTTATGAAATCATCCCGGAGGATCAAGAATCCTCGCCGTCAGAGGGTTGATAAAACCGTTCAACCGCATCCTTAACCGTATCAACTATTTCGATTACTTGATTGAGGTGAATGACTGAAAACGCGTGTTGGACCTGCCCGTCGACTCCGGCGCAGATGATTCGCCCTTTCAATTCCCGCACTTCGCGGAACGTTGTTATTAAAAAACCGATAAAAAATGAATCCACTAATGAGCATGCGGATAAATCAAAAATAATATCGTATTGTTGGTTAAGAAAAGCAACGGTTAATACTTGTCGTAAACGATCCAAAATCGCTTCCGTCAAATCAGGTTCCTCTATATGAATGACAAAACAATTCTCTATTTCTTCGTGCCAAATCGCCATTTTCTCTAGCTGTTCTGCGCTCAGGATGTGAAAAGAATGACTTCCGTCATCAATTAAAACGAATTTTAAAGGATGCGCTTAAAATAACTCTATCTGTTCATCATATCTCAGTCAATCCGAATCTTCAACTATTTCTTTCAATTTGATTTACAATCACACAACATGGAAACCTTTTTTAATCCTATTGGAGATTTGATTCGATCATTCAGCTTAAAAAAAGATATGGATTGAATTCCCTCTTCATGGAACCAGGAATACAGGGATTATTGACCGGGTTGAAAATCAATATAAAAAATATCGCCAAAACTCATGATTCCGTTACTGATATCGTATACGCTATCACTGGTCCATGGGATGGCGGACGCCTCCGCGTCCGGTCCAGAACTGCGGATGAAATACTGCGCCCGTTCCGCCAGGCTGCCACCTGTGAATCCCCAATAATCTCCGGCGTATTCACGGCCCACGTAATCATAGACTCCTTTCCTGGCGTGGCTCGAGGGATCGCTGTTTTGTTTCAAAAAGAAAGGATCCAAAGGGAGACTGTTGATGTACGTGATAGGAGTCGTCAAGCGGACTTGGCGCATATACCAGTCCGTATTCCCATCTGGAAGAATGGGGAAGGGAACTTCGTTATTGTCTACTTTGTACATTTCGATTGCGTTCGATAACGCTCGCATATCCGAATAGACGCGGCTGACTTTGGCCCGCACTTGAGCGTTTAAAAAGTTCGGAACTGCGATCGCTGCTAAAATGCCGATAATGGCGACGACGATTAATAATTCAATTAGTGTAAATCCGGTCTTCCATCCCAATACTTTTCCCATTTTAATACTATCCTTAATTCTTTTTTACAATGAATCAGTTAGGATACCATAAAACCCAGTGAATAATAAAAGGACATCAGCGCGTTTTTTTTGAATACTATTAATTTTTCCGGTTTTGTATAGGAGAATGTATTTCTACATCTTGATTCTTTTCTCTTTTGCAACGAAACTTATAGGTTTAATCGTCAACCCTCAATCCCCATAAGGATGAGGATACTATTGGAGGAATTTATGAAAACGCATAAAATCGCCGTCATGGGTGGCGACGGAACGGGGCCGGAAGTTATTCGGGAAGGGATTAAAGTACTCAAAACGCTGGAACAGAAATGTGGTTTTAAGTGTGAATACACCGATTTTGATTTTGGTGGAGATCGCTATCTCAAAACAGGTGAAGTGCTGCCGGACAGCGCGATCGATGATCTTCGTCAATTTGACGCGATTTATTTAGGCGCGATTGGACATCCCGATGTAGCGCCGGGAATTTTGGAAAAAGGGATTCTCCTGCGCGCTCGTTTTGAATTGGATCAATATATCAACCTTCGTCCCGTGAAATTGTATCCTGGCGTCTGGACACCGGTGAAAGATAAAGGACCCGAAGAAATCGATTTTGTTGTTGTTCGCGAAAACACCGCTGGACTATATACGGGGAATGGTGGCATCATTAAAAAAGGGACGCCGCAGGAAGTCGCCGTCCAGGAAATGGTCTACACCCGGTTCGATGTGGACCGTTGCTTAAAATACGCCTTTGAATACACTCGAAAACGCAAGAAAGACAACACCCTGACCCTCTGTGGGAAAACTAACGTCTTGACGTTCGTTTTTGATTTATGGGAGAGGGCTTTTCATGAGATGGGTGAAAAAGAGTATCCGGATATTAAGCGTGAGTATGCTCATGTGGACGCGACAACCATGTGGATGGTGAAGAATCCCGAATGGTTCGATGTGATTGTGACGGGGAATATGTTCGGTGATATCATCACGGACCTGGGCGCGATGGTACAAGGTGGAATGGGTGTCGCCGCGGGCGGCAACATCAATCCGGAAGGCACATCCATGTTTGAGCCCATCGGTGGTTCAGCGCCGAAATACACCGGTCAGAATGTTATCAATCCGATCGCGTGTATCTCCGCCGGTCAGATGATGATCGAAGCGCTGGGAGAAGACGCCGCCGCGAAGATGCTGGATCAAGCGGTTTCTGATTTCTTCTCAAGTGGGGTGCTTCCTGGTTTGGGAGTGAGTGATATTATCAAAGCGGGAATGTCCACCACGAAAATCGGAGACGATATCGCGCAGCGAATTCAAGATATGTGAGAGTCGTAGGTTGATTAGGTTGAAGACTGAAGGTTGAAGGAACCGCTTCAATCAAGTTCTGTGTAGAGTATTTTTTTATCGCTGTATCATTCAAAAATAGAAACAGCCCTTTTCTTTTGGATCGGGCTGTTTTTTTTCTTCTGAGCGCTTTGTTCGATTGATCGATCATACCACCTATGTTGTCCGCTGGTTTTGCAAACGGTAATTTTACTGCCGCCTTAAAAGAATCCCCTAAATTTGTTAAATGAATAAGGTATACTTCTCAAGGATTAATGTAATATTAATTTTCTGTTATGTAAAACTATGATTTCTTTTGGATTTGTATAGGAAATAAAATTCATCCATTGAGGCCAAGGAAGAATATGGGCTCAAAAGATATAGCATCAACACAATTTTATCCCGTTGAATGCTTTCGCGCTGTGCGAATAGGGTGGACGATTTTTTTAAAAGCGCTTTATCTTTTTATTAGTATCATAATTCCTTTAGACGCATTCAGCCAAACGCAAAACGAAATCGTATTAGGGATGTCCACAGCGTTGTCGGGACCGACAGCGTATTTGGGAGTCAACATGCGGGATGGAGTGGAGGCGGCCCTTGATGAGATCAATGAAAAGGGTGGAATCCATGGATATACGCTTCGATTAATTTGTTTGGATGATGGATACGAACCCAAACGCACAATTCCCAATATCTATCGGCTTGTTGAACGGGAAAAAGTACTATCGATTATTGGAAATGTTGGAACGCCAACCGCAGTGACCGCAATTCCCATCGTACAAAAATTGAAAGTACTATTCTTTGGCGCGTATACCGGCGCCGGTGTGTTGAGAAAAACGCCGCCCGATCGGTATGTCATTAACTACCGGGCCAGTTACGCCGAAGAAACCGCCTCCATGATCCAACATTTAATAGAATCGGCGAATCTACAACCGGAAGAGATCGCTTTTTTTACCCAGCGGGACGCGTTTGGCGAAGCGGGGTACTCGGGCGGAATTAACGCGCTTAAGAAATATGGATTAAAGAATGAGTGGAAGATCGCTCACGGGCGGTACGATCGAAATACGCTGGCGGTCGAAAATGCGCTCGCTGATTTGTTGATGCACCCCGTCACGCCGAAAGCCATTATTTTGTATGGAACATACGCTCCCTGCGCGAAATTCATTCGCCTTGCGAAAGAAAATGGATTAGACGCGATTTTTATGATCGGTTCGTTTGTTGGAAGCGAACAATACTTGGCTGAGGTGGGAGAAAGTGGTGAAGACACATTTATCATGCAAGTGGTTCCCCACTACGAATTGGATATTCCGATCGCTAAACGCTACCTGAATGCGATACGGCAAATAGATGCTCAAATGCAGCCAACGTTCACGTCTTTCGAAGGCTATATTTGCGCGCAAATCTTTTTTCTGGCGCTACAGAGTGCCAATCCTCCCTTTGATCGAGAATCGATTGTATGCGTGATGGAATCCTTAGGGGAGTTTGATATTGGATTGAATTTTCCTCTTTCGATCAATCCATCCGAACATCAAGCTTCTCATCAAGTATGGCCCACGGTTGTTCAGGATGGAGAAATTAGACCTTTTGATTGGAATGCGTTGGGCTCATTCACGGATTTAAGAAAAGAAAATACAACGTTCCGTTCTAAATGAATCTCCTTTGAAAGATAAAGACTATTCATGATGAATCCGCCAATCGCAAGATCTCCGATTACAAGCTATCTAAAATTGTTTGTCCTCTTGGGTATTGGTGTTGGATTTCTTTTACTCGTGTCGATTCGCTTGATTACATCCTATATGCAATCGGAACGAGAGAATGGTGAACTACTAAAGGATGAATCTACACAGTTCTTGCATGTCTTTGAGTTGAAATTAAAAGAAGGGAAAGAAGATCTGATCGAATTTCTTCAACCCACTCCCAAGTTAAATCCAAGAAAACAGTGGATCGAAACACTCAAGCAGAAAACGAATGAATACTACAAAAACCACCAGGAAGATTTTTTTTCCTTTCTAAAAGAGATTACACATTATACAGAGTTAGTGTCCGATTTATATCATACCTGCGCGCCCTGGAATTCTCATTATGTTTCCGTTCAAAATAAGATCAATCAAACAAGAAATCAGCTCTATGACTCGATCAATATGTTTCATGAATTAACCAATATCGCCGAAGGGGAAAACCGGATTCAATTAGCCGCTCTGATCCATCGCTACAGAGATTCATCAGCAATGCGGAATGATACAATCGGCGCAGAGATAATCGGCAAAATGACGGCGCTCAATTTTTCCAACTTGAAAATGGAAATCGGAACGTTGTCCCTATTAATTGAGCGTTTAATCAGCGAAACGGAAATCGATGTGTTCGTGGATTACAAAGACAATCAGATCAAACCTGTTTTGTCGCGCATCGAGCGGATTGTGGGGTATTTAAATGACGCCTCTGGTGACAAATACCTTGCTATAACTAATTTAAAAAGGGAGATTATCAATGAATTGTTCGGTGACGGCGCGCTGCTGAATGATGAATACCAAACGATTGAATTAGGCCGGGAAGGATTATATTCTTTTTTACTTGACGCGTTGTTGTTGGAGAGGGAACGGCAAAAAAACCTCGATCGAATTTCATTGATTTTTAATCAGTTCGAAGAGATTCTGATCCAGATGCAGAATGCTCTGTATTTTCAACTTGAAAATTTGTCCATTAACACCGGCATCCGGATCCAGTATGCTTCATACATTATCTACGCGATCACATTTCTTTTGTCCGCTGTTTTTCTACTCTTAGCCAGTGTGATTGTTAAAGCGGTTAATCGGCAGGTTGTAACAATTCATTCGGTCAATCAACGTCTGCAATCCCAAACCCAGGAATTGGAAACGGTAAACCAGACATTATATGCTGAGATTGAAAGACGAAAAGTCACGGAAAAGGCCTTGACAATCAGCGAAGAACGATACCGCAGTTTGTTTGAAACCAGCCGGGATAGTATTGTGTTTGTGACATTGGATGGGCGTATTGAAGATCCCAATCAAGCGTATCTGGATCTTTTAGGCTATTCACGGGAGGAAGCGTTGAATAAATCAATTACCGATTTCACGCCCAGCCAGTGGAATGAATTCGAAGAAAGAATTCATGAAGAACAAGTGATGAAACAAGGCTTTTCGGAAGAATATGAAAAGGAAGTCGTTCGAAAAGATGGCAGTATACGTTATGTGAGTGTGCGTTCATGGTTGGTCAACAACGAAAAGAAAAAACCGATTCGCACATTACGTATTCTCCGTGATATCACGGAACGAAAAATTCTTGAAGGGGAACTTCAGAGAAAGACGCTTGAGTACGAACGGCAGCAGGTCATGATTAAAAGCTTTGCTACAATTTGCCATTATCTCAGTCAACCGTTGACGGTTTTATGGGGTCTTTTGCGGCTCCTCAAGAATACACCTGAATTCAGTCAGGACAAAAAAGTCAGCAAATACATCAACCAATGTATCGAGTCGACAGATAAAATGTCATCCTTGATCAATAAACTCCGTGCGATTGATGAATACAAAACCACCGATTATACGAAACTTACTGAAATGGTGGAGATCGAAAAAGAGTCCGAAAACAACCTCTGAATGTGATAAACCGAAAAGATTTGATTGGGTTCTTCCAATCAGGGAAATACCTTGGAATATTTAACTGCTCTGCGTTCATAATCCCTTTCTCAACCCCTCGTCAAAAACGATCGGATATATCCACGTATCAAATGTGTTGATGAACGCGGATTCCGTGTTTCGAAAAAAATACAAATGTCGATATTTTGGGTTGACAAATAGACAGATGTCGATATACAATTCTCTATAACGCGCGTTGGTAGTAGTAAACAGTTTGACAAAGCAGATCGTTGTAGAAATACGAACGGTTCTTTATCCTAGTGTCTCTCTAAAGAAGTTAGAGATGATCCAGGAGAGATGAAGAGCCGGGAGAGAAAGAGAAAAACACAATGGTTCCTCAAGAGATTCGGATTCCCGATTCGGAATTGCAGGTGCTGCAAGCGCTTTGGGAAAAGGGGCCTTCAACGGCGCGGGAGATCCGAGAGACGATTGACGAAGCCCGTGGTGGGCGTCTCGCCCATGCGACCGTTGTGACCCTAATCCAACGGTTGGAAGAGAAGGGATACATCAAACGGACGGGAAAACAAGTGGGGAAAGCGTTTGTTTACCGCGCCTCGCTCAAACCGGAACGGGCGCAACAGCATTTCGTCCAGAAATATCTGACCCGCGCGTTCGGCGGTGATCCCATCCCACTGTTTTCGCAGCTCATTGAAAGCGAAGACCTGAGTTTGGATGAGATCGTTAGGATCCGGGAGATGCTGGACGAGAGAGAACGCCGGATGAAGGAGAAGGGCTGATGGTTGGCGAATGGATCGTTTCGGGGGCGGCGGTTTGGTGGGATTGGATTCTTGCCTGCCTGCCGGGAGCGCTTGGCTTGTACCTGATTGTTGAATTGGTGATCCGGTACGGGAAAAATATCCCGGCGCGAGCGCGGTATTGCATGCTGTTGCTCGTTTTACTGAAGTGTGTGATCCCCTGCCCCTGGACCCTTCAAGCGCCACTCCCCGCGCTGGAGGCGCCGGCGCCGATTTTAATGGACTGGGATTCACTGTCCTCGAAACCAACGGTTCCCATCGTCAGCGCGAACGTCTCTACTCCCATTGATGTAGAGCCGATCTCTAAAGAGGTGGAACGTGTCACTTCACTGCTTCCAGCGTTTTCGATCTTGTTTCTACTCAGCCTCTGCGGGACGATTCTGGCCGCGGCGGCGATTATCGCCAAGATGATTCGCTCGCGGATGCTGATACCGCTTCCACGTGAGGATGAAATCGCGGTGGAATGCGCCCGGATCTGTGAGTGTCTGCGAATGAAAATACCCCGGATGCTTGTCTCGCAAACCGGTCAGGGACCGTATGCGGGGGGCTTGTTTTCACCGTGTTTGATTGTGCCGGCGCATTGGCTTGGACGCCCGGTTGCGCAGCGGCGCCCGGCGCTTGCCCATGAATTGGCTCACATCCGGCGTGGGGATTATTTCGTCAATTGGCTTCAAGTGACGGTGACGGCGTTCTGTTGGTGGAATCCTCTCATCGCCCGGTTGAATTATTTAATCCGGCTCGAACGTGAGTTGTGCTGTGATGAATTTGTTCTGCGCACTCTTGATATAGAACCCATCGCGTATTCCCGATTGTTGTTAGACGCGGCGGAAGAACAAGTCCGATTCCGCCATTTCAGTTGGACTCCGGCCTTCGCCGATTCCACGCATTCGATCAATCAACGCATAAGGAGAATTCTCATGTTAAAAAAAGTTCGGCCTCGTTTTTCATGGATAGGATTATTCATTGTTTTGGCTTTCGGTTTTTCATTGTTCTTTGGCTTTCAGATCGCAGCCGCGGTATCGGATCAATCAAAACGGGATTTGGCTTATCTCCGTATTGAACTCGCGCAACTGCAATCTATACTGAAAATCGCCTATGAGAATGATTTGGAAATTCCCTCCGAAGAAATCAGCGCCCTGCGGGAAGAATTAGGGAAATTGAAAAAGACTGTAGAGATTGAAGGGTATAGGAATCCCAAGAATCCATTGCATCACCCCTTTGATAAACCTTATGAAACGATTCGTGATATCACCGCCCATTTTTATGAATCTATACTAGACGCGAAACTGAGAGGCGATCAAGAGAAATTGAACGAATCCAAGAAAAAATTAAAAGCGTTTTATGATGAATTGGAACAACAAAAATCGATTGGCCTTTCGATTTATGAAGAAGACAAAAAAGAGGAGAATTACGAACGTAGAGCCTTAGAATACGGTACCTCTCTCGTGTATCGCGGGCAGCGGAGTATGCAGAACGCGCTGGAATCCTTCTTTATCGACCACAATACATATCCCGTACCCATCGAGGGGTATCGGCTCGATCAAATGGGACTTATCGCACGAATGGAAACGGATGAGAAAGGAAATATGAAGATTACGCCTATAGAAGAAAAGCGGCCTGTAGGATCTCCATTAAAAGAGGGGGAAAGTATTATACGGTTGACCACCCCCATCGCTTATCTCGTGGGATTTCCAAAAGATCCCTTTGATGTGGATGGGAAGACATACCGGTATTTCAGTGATGGGCCTTCGTTTTATATTCTTTCTTCCAAAGGCCCTGACGGGGATATCGATTTCAACGTCAGTGATTATAAAGGAGAACCGAAATCGGATATAATCAATAAATATCAGTATCAATATGATTTCAAAACAGGGAAGTACAGCTCAGGGGATATTATCCGTATTGGCCCGTGATGAATGTAAAATTGATGAAAGGATCAGAAGCCTCCTCCAACATTGGGGGAGGCTTTTTTAAGCGCTGACGGACGCCGCCGCTTGGATGGGCTCGAAGTTGTAGCCATGTTTGAATGCGTTAAGGTTGATGTCGATGGTTTTGGAGGGCACGGTGATTCGGATCGCTTCTTCCAAGGCCTCTTTGGAAATCGCATTGCACATCTTGGCGAGAAAACCGAGCATGACGATATTCAATACAACACGGCTTCCCAATTCTTCCGCGAGGCGCGTGCAAGTGATGCCATAAGCGTTCCCACTTGGAGGAAGCGGCCCCGGCGTGACCAAGTCGCTTTCATAGAGTAATGTGCCGTTTTCGGCGAGATCAGGCAAATATTGCGAGCAGGCTTCCTGCGACAGTGTCACGAGCACATCGGGTTTAATCACGTATGGATATGTGACGGGTGTATCCGAGATGACGATTTGAGCGCCACAGGCGCCGCCCCGCGCTTCCGGACCGTAACTGCGTGTCATGGTCGCAAATTTATTGTCAAATATGGCGCTTGCTTTACCGATAATTGTGCCGGACATCACAACTCCCTGCCCGCCAAAGCCGCCGACTTTAATTTGTGTAAGACTCATACTATCGCTCCTGTATATGGCACGTACTCGTCACCGATGCTGGCGCGGTATTGCTCTATCATTGAATCAAGAAATGTGGAGCGGTCTTTGTCAATGAATTTCCCACAGATGATTTTGCTCCCCGGTTCGATGACCGCTTCACGCGTGTCGATATCATTCTTGATTTCACTGTGATCTTTGAACATTTTTTGCTGGATTAGACCCGTGCGGCATTGGTTGCGCCGGCCGTACAGGGTTGGACAGGGTGAAAGGGCTTCGATAAAGGTGAAGCCTTTCTTGTCGAATGTTTCTTTAATCGCCTTTTGCAGCTGACGCACGTGGGCTGTTGTCCATCGAGCGATATAGACAGCGCCGCAGGCTTCCATGAATTGAGGCAGATTCAATTGATGCTCGTAGAATCCATATGGCGTCGTACTGGCGAGAGTGCCCCTCGGAGTGGTTGGCGCGGCCTGCCCGCCTGTCATGGAATAGACGAAATTGTTGACGCAAATGACTTTCAGATCAATGTTGCGGCGGGCGGCGTGAACAAGATGATTTCCGCCAATGGCGGTGAGATCCCCGTCACCGCTGAATACAACAACGGTCAGTTCGGGATTGGCCAGCTTTAATCCTGTGGCAAATGGAATCGCTCGGCCGTGGGTGGTGTGGAATGAATCAAAATCCAGGTACCCCGCTACGCGGCCGGTGCATCCAATTCCCGACACGATACACAATTTTTTCCTCTCGATTTTTGACGCCATAAACGCGCGGATAAACGCATTGACGACCGTTCCGACCCCACATCCTGGACACCAAATGTGGGGGATGCGGTCCATTCGGAGGTACTCTTCCAATGGATTCTTCGCCACTTCGGCGGGAGGGGAATCGGGCGCTGGATTTGGTTCGCTTGTTGGAGTGGCAATTGCGGCGCAAGTCTCGCTCATGTTATGATACTCCCATGATGCATTCAAGAATTTCTTCCGGCGGATGCACGGCGCCACCGGCGTTTAATACACCTGAAGTCGGGACTTTTCCGTTCGCGCATCGCTGCACTTCACGGACGATCTGTCCCTTGTTCATTTCTACAACAACAAATGCTTTAATCCGGTTGGCGAGTTCCTCAATAAATTTTTCTGGGAAAGGCCAAACGGTAATTAAGCGGAGATGACCGACTTTTAAACCTCGTTCGCGGGCGAGATCGACGCCACGAACGGCGACGCGGGAACTGATTCCATACGAAACTACGACGATATCCGCATCGTCCATTCCATCTTCTTCAATCCGGATGATCTTGTCTACGTTTGTGCGGATTTTATCGATTAGGCGGTTGACGAGAACTTGTTGGGCTTTTGCGTTCATGGCCGGATACCCACGCTCGTCGTGGGTCAAGCCGGTGATATGAACGTTGTATCCGTCACCCGCTTTAATCATCCGAGGCACCAGTCCGTCTAAATCTTTGTACGGATAATATTCCCCCGGTTTCTGAGTTGTGTATTTCCTTGGCGTCAACTCAATCGAGTCTGGCGGGGGGATCACGACTTTTTCGGTCATGTGACCGACGCATTCATCCATCATTAAAAAAACGGGTGTGCGGTATTCTTCCGCAAGGTTAAAACATTCGATCGTCAGATCAAAACATTCCTGCGGGGAATTCGGCGCTAAAGCGATGGCTTCGTAATCTCCATGTGAACCCCAGCGGGCCTGCATCATATCTTGCTGACCGGGAAGCGTAGGCAGACCGGTGGATGGTCCCCCGCGTTGAACATCGACGAACACACAGGGCGTTTCGGTCATGATAGCCAATCCGATATGTTCCATCATGAGCGAAAATCCTGGACCGGAAGTGACGGTCATGGTTTTGGCGCCTCCCCAGGCGGCGCCGGCGATCGCGATTGAGGAAGCGAGTTCATCCTCCATTTGGATAAACATCCCACCGATTCGGGGAACGCGTCTCGCCATTAATTCAACGACTTCCGTGGATGGGGTGATCGGATAACCAGCGACGAAACGGCACTCGGCGGCCAGCGCGCCCTCACAGCATGCGCTGTCACCATCCATGAAGTGAGTTCCTGTGTTTACACCTTTTGGATCTGCTTTCATTTTATTCTATACCATCTCTCAGGATTTTTTGAACCGAGCGCCATAGATCGCAAAGTCGGGGCAGTACGAACCACATTGATCGCAGCCCGTGCACTTCTCACTATGATTGGCGATGGGGAAGTGATAACCATGACTATTAAATTCTTTGGCGAGTTCGAGAACGTTTAATGGGCAGAATTCAACGCAGAAGCCGCATCCTTTGCAACGTTCTTCGTTGATAACAACGTATCCTTTCGGTTTTTTTTCGGGTTTCTCCATCTTTCTTTCCTTCTCAGGGTGGCGAGCCGCGAGGTTACGACCCAGAGCGCACTTTGGCGCTTTCTTCAAACACATCTTGAATGCGGCGCCAAAAATCGACGATGTTTTGGGACATAATGACTAGATTATGTTTCACATCTTTTCCATCCACAACGTGATCTTTCAGAATCGCTTCCTGTTCGAATCCCAAACGAGAAAACACGTGAATCGCCGACGTTTGATCTTCCATCATTTGAGCGATGACTTTATCCAGTTTTAATTTCAAGGCGAGGAAGAAAATCTCTCTCGCCAAGTGGCAGCCAAGTCCCATCCGGCGGAATTCTGGATGAGTGACGATCCGGATTTCACCGACATGTTTGGACCAGCCGAATTGATTCCGATGAAGTGTCGCGTCCCCAATAATTTTACCATCATAGATCGCCAGTAGGGGGATCACATGGTCGTAATCGAGATTTTCCGCCCAGCGATGGATCACTTCGGGGTGTGTGACATCTTCCTTGAGATAGAACCGGTCTTCAGGGGAGAGGCTAAGGAAGAAATTCCTGAGATCTTCTTCATCTTCCTTCACCATCTGCCGGATCGTGGCTTTCTGGCCCTTCAACAAAGCGATCGTTTTCGGGTATTCAGCAAACATGATCCCAGGACCTCCCTTTAGGCAAGAATTCAAATCCATCAATACAATTTATGAAGTTACACTATTTATAATTTATTAATGAGATAAGAAACATTATCTTTTTTTTAATTATACCGCAAGTTCTTAAGATGGGTATTGCTAAAAAAAATTATGTTTTTTTAGCGATAGTTAGAAATAGAGATACAAATTTTTGATTTTAATAGATTGAGAAAATGGCTTGGATTATTTTAGAATAGAGATTGCATAGAGTATGGTCTATCATAATCGGTTTGACGAAAATTGAAGATTAATCTTACGTTGACAGTACTACACATTACAGATTAATATAAGAAATTGAGATCGTTTATGGAACATTAAAACTATTTATGGAGGTAGTAAAATGAATAGAATCAATGGAACCGCATGGTTCGTAGTCTATGTTGGATTGCTAGTTTTTACTTGCCCTTCTCAATCGGAAATCGTGTGGACGGATTATCTGGAAAATCCTTTGGCAATGCCTATGCCGAATGGGGACCGGTCGTATATGCCGAATGTAATATGGAATCCAGATCTTCAGAGATACCAATGTTGGTACGAGCAAGGGAGCATCGATCTTGTCACCTACGCTGAATCGGATGATGGAATCACTTGGTCGAATGAGACGTTGACTCAAGGAATCACGATCGATGATCTCCAGGTAGGCCGCGGATTCATGCTCTATAACACAGAATGGGAATATCCTTATAAAGCGTATTTTTTTGGTAGAGGGGGTGATTTAGGGGATCATGTCAGGTTTGCAGAATCAATAGATGGAATTGTATGGGAGAACAATCAACCTCTCGATATGTCCGATGCGACCGTATCGGGTCAAACAATCAGTTCCCCCGACGGTCATGCGGTTTTATTCGATCCAGATTTTCCTGGAGAGCCATACCGGATGTACCTCAAGACAGGCGATCAAACATCGATTATGCAGTCTTCGGATGGAATCACATGGACATGGTTTGATTTCGCTACACTGGATGAAGGTTTTCACATTACAGCTATCCTTCAAATCAGTGAGAATGATTATCGAGCCTGGGGATTCCGGGATTACAGCGTGGCGGGGATTCAATATTTCCGCTCGGCCGATGGAATTGAGTTTGAACTTATTCAAGATCCAGTAGAGGTTATAGGGGGAGCTGGACCCGCTGAATCTTGGAATGGAGATCGTAACTACCACCCCAGCGTCGTGTATGAAGGAAACGGGCAGTTCAAAATGTGGCGATCCGGAAAACATGATGTAACAGGCGCCTACCGGATGGGATTCGCAACAGGAATCGATACAGACTTAGGAACGCTCGTGGATCAATGGAGTATTTTTTAAAATCAATAAATAATAAATCTAAACCAACTAAAAAAGGGCGGCTGTTTTTGGCCGCCCTTTCATAATCTTATGAATCGTTTTTAGCGTGTTTCTCGATGGGGTGTATGTTTCCCACAAAACCGGCAGTATTTTTTGAACTCCAACCGGTCGGGTTGTTTCCGTTTATCTTTTGTCGTGCTGTAATTCCGACGTTTGCATTCTGTACATGCCAATAGAATCTGCTCTCTCATGATTATCTCCTAAATAGATTCTTTCAAGGCCAATCTGCAAATTCATATCTAAGATTCATTAAATGCCTTGAAAGAATTTGCAGTTACTTTCTACCAAAATATTCGAGTTGTTGTTATTCAACAACTTCCCCAATGACCCCGGCGCCGACGGTCCGGCCGCCTTCCCGGATGGCGAACCGCAGTTCCTGCTCCATCGCGATCGGTTCGTGCAACTCGCCGTCCAATGTGATGTTATCGCCCGGCATCACCATCTCCGTGCCTTCCGGCAGTTTGATCGAGCCCGTCACATCCGTCGTCCGGAAATAAAACTGCGGACGGTATCCGTTGAAGAACGGCGTGTGCCGCCCCCCCTCTTCCTTGGTCAAGACGTAGACGTTCGCTTTGAACTTCTTATGCGGCGTAATGCTGCCCGGTTTCGCGACGACCTGTCCACGTTCGATGCCGTTCCGCTCAACCCCCCGCAGAAGCAACCCTACGTTGTCTCCCGCCTGGCCTTCGTCCAGCGTCTTCCGGAACATCTCCACGCCCGTCACAACCGTGCTCGTCGGTTCGTCTTTCAGACCCACGATCTCCACTTTATCGCCCGTGTGCACAATCCCGCGCTCGATCCGGCCCGTCGCCACCGTCCCACGGCCTGTGATGCTGAACACGTCTTCCACCGCCATCAAGAACGGCTTGTCCACGTCCCGCTCCGGCACCGGAATGTACGAATCCATCGCCGCGATCAATTCTTTGATGCACTTCGTCGCTTCTTCGTCTTCCGGATTCTCCATCGCCTTCAGCGCCGAACCCATGATCACGGGAATATCGTCGCCGGGAAATTCGTACTGGCTCAGCAGTTCCCGCACTTCCAATTCGACCAATTCCAGCAGTTCCGGATCGTCCACCATGTCGACTTTGTTCATGAAGACAATTATATAAGGAACGCCCACCTGACGGGCCAACAAGATGTGTTCGCGGGTCTGCGGCATGGGGCCGTCCGCGGCGGACACGACCAGAACCGCGCCGTCCATCTGCGCCGCGCCGGTGATCATGTTCTTGACGTAGTCCGCGTGGCCGGGGCAGTCAACGTGCGCGTAATGCCGCGTATCCGATTCGTATTCCACGTGCGCCGTCGCGATAGTGATCCCGCGTTCCCGCTCTTCCGGCGCGTTGTCGATGCTGTCAAACGTACGAACTTCCGCCGAGCCGGTCCGGGCCTGCGTCATCGTGATCGCTGCCGTCAGCGTCGTCTTGCCATGGTCGACGTGACCGATCGTTCCCACATTCACGTGCGGTTTCGTCCGCTCGAATTTCTGTTTCGCCATGGTGGTTCCTTCCTGTCCTCGATTTCAAAGTGTGTTTTTTGTAATTGAATTTATAGATTGTAAAAATTTATTTATAAAAGATAAGCCCTCGACCGGAGTTGAACCGGTGACCTCATCCTTACCAAGGATGCGCTCTGACCTACTGAGCTACGAGGGCGTGATTACGGTCAATAACTGCAAAATAGTAAAAGGCGCTCATCGTACTGTCAAGGAAAGCGGAACTTGAATTTCTGTTTCCATAATTCTATTAAAAACAAATAAGCCGGAGGGGGAGGGATTCGAACCCCCGAAACAGTTTAACCCGTTTAACCGCTTTCGAGGCGGTCGCCTTCAGCCAAACTCGGCCACCCCTCCATGTAATTCTTTAATTGTCAAATGACGATACGGAAAAGGACGTATTTTTAATTATATACCCTATCGTGGGTATATTGTTTGATTTGTTTGGACATATTATAGAGTTTTTCGCCTAACGAAAATATTAATCTCTATCTCATCCAATTGAAATCAGCTCTTTATTGTATCACGGAAAGTCCATTATCGTAACCGCTCAAAAAAATCTTTCAATAACTGTTGGCAATTTTCTTCAAGAATTTTTGGATGAACCAAGATTTGATGATTTAAGCGAGCGTCTTCGGTGATCTGATAAAGACTTTCCACTCCCCCCGCCTTTGGATCGGACGCGCCATAATATAGATGTTCAATCCGGGCTTGTACGATCGCTCCTGCGCACATGATACATGGCTCGAGTGTACAGTACAGCGAACATCCATCAAGGCGCCATTCACCCCGCGCCGCAGCGGCGTCGCGCAATGCGAGAATCTCCGCATGGGCGGTTGGATCGTTGGTTTCTTCCCGCTGGTTCCGGCCCCGGCCAATCACTTGTCCTTTGTAGACAATAATCGCTCCAATGGGGGTGTCTCCATACGCCTGCGCGATTTTCCCTTGGTTGATAGCTAATCGCATGTATCGTTCGTGTTCGTGTAATGAATTCACTCTCTATTCCTGTCTTGTCACACTCTTTTAATGGAGCCATTTGTATTTTATTAAACTATTATAAACGACTTCAATTGATAACGATACTAACCAGCGGCGCATTGATCGTGGACAATTCGTTTAGACCGGACTATTATACTTATAAAGAGAATCGTTTGATTGGAGGTAGAATTAATAATGATTTTAGATCATGCGGCGTTGACGGCGGGGCCTGGAATTGGAGCGATTCTCTATGGGGCAACGGCGTGGGTGTTGAGTATGCTGGTCGTTCTATTTCATCGCGAGGGAATCAAAGTCGTGGGAGGGACGATCGTGTTTACCGGCTTTTTGATCTTGCTCATTCATCCACAAATCATTCTTTCTATTGGCCTTATCGCTTTTGGACTGGCCGTGCATTGGTGTGGACAGACGCTTTACAATCTGCGGCGCCGCGGATGAAAGAATTACGTATCCAAATGTAAATAGATCAGTGGTTTATGGGCGAGTCTGACATAAGAGCCGTATTGTATTCCCCAAATTGTTTAACCGCCACCTTATGTTTTGATCCCAAACTCGGCATACCGAATTTTGAACATATCATTCCATAAATTTTCCCGGATTCGTTTAAAGTCCTGCAACCGTTTTTGATAGAGTTTACTCCCCGCTTTCCAACGCGCGCTCCAAGCGAGAAAACTGGGCTCCGCTCGCGCCAAGTGTTTAATGATCTTCCGGCTGTCACGTTCGTACTCGGAAATGATTCGCTCGTTTCTAATGATTTTGTCCGTTGTTTCTGCAAGAATGCTAATGTTCGTTTCCATTTTACATCCTTCCCATTGCATACGCGGATTTATACATTGTACATATATTTTACATTAAATTTAACGTTTTGCAATACCCTATTTCATTTATTTTCTAGATAAGTCTAAACTACGGTAATTTTCTATATTGAAAGGGCTCCAATTGAATTATTTGTGGGTACAGAGCCATTCATCTATACAAACCCTATTGATTTCGTTTATCCTGAAACCTTTCAACAAGATAAACCATCAATAATTTTAATATATTTTTAATAAGGATGATCAGGAGATGTACGATGAAGGAATTTGAAATTGCGCTTGAGAATCTTATCGCCGGGAAGAATCTATCCAGGGCAGAGGCGGGGGAATTGATTTCTTCGATCATGGAGGGCAAATTAACTCCCTCGCAGATCGCCGCTTTTTTGACGGCCCTGCGATGCAAAGGGGAGAGTGTGGATGAGATTACCGGCGCCGCTGAAGCGATGCGTTCGCATGCGATGCAGGTAAAAAGCAAGCGGGAAGGGATTCTCGATACATGCGGAACGGGTGGTGACAAAAGCGGGACGTTCAATATATCCACCACAGCCGCCTGCATTGTGGCCGGCGCGGGCGCGCCTGTGGCGAAACATGGGAACCGGTCCGCTTCCAGCCAATGTGGAAGCATCGATCTGCTCGAAAAACTGGGAGTGAACGTGAATTTGGATCCAGCGAAGATTGGAGCGTGCCTGGATACTGTGGGAATCGGAATTTTGTTTGCGCGGGTAGTGCATCCGGCAATGAAACATGCGGCTCCGATCCGGGGAGAATTGAAAATCCGGACGATCTTCAATTTTTTGGGACCGTTGACTAACCCGGCGACGCCGGATTTTCAACTGGTTGGGATCAGCAATGTTAAGTTTATTGAGACGTACGCGGAATGTCTACAAAAACTGGGCATCAAACGCGCTTGGGTAGTCGCGGGAGAAGACGGATTGGATGAGATTACGCTGACGGGTTCGTCAACTATCCTGGATGTGCGTCCGGATTCAATCGAAAAGCGGAAGATTGTTCCTGAAGACGCCGGTCTCTCGCGTTGTACGCGGGAAGATCTCCTTGGCGGCTCTGTCGAGGACAACGCTCGTATGACGCTGGCGATTCTTGATGGAACCGACCGGGGAACGCGGCGTGACGCGGCGCTCTTCAACGCGGGCGCGGCGCTGCTTGTCGCTGGGAAAGCGGATTCGTTGCAAGCGGGCGTCAATCTCGCGGTGGAGAGTGTGGATTCCGGCAAAGCGAATGCGGTGTTGGATCAGTTAATCCAATTCACGAATGAGTGTTAATCTGGCCTATACTTCATCGGGAACGTCGAACGGCCTGCGGTATTTCCCATGCAGGATTTCGTTCGCTTCGTCGTCGTTTACGCAGCGTTCTGTTGTGGGATCGAATTGAAGCGTTCGTTCGACTAGGTAGGACGCGTTGGCGAGATGACATAGCGAGGCGGAGAGATGCCCTTCGAGGATTTCCGCATGAAGGTCTTCTTTCTTCCGGCTGCGGACCGCGTCGATGAAGTTCTGGAAATGATTCTCTCCCGACTCACGGGATGGGCCTTCTTTCCGGTCGCGGCCCAGGAATACGCGATAGCGTCCATAATTGTCTGTGATCATATAGCCTTTTGAACCGAGGAACAGATCCCCAATCACGTTATCCGTGCCTCCCACATTGATCTCATCGTTCGTTATCCAATGACGGACTTCGAACACCAGCATTTTATTCTCATCCGGATATTTAAACGTCGAGACGAGAGTGTTGGGGGTGTTTTGGTCGTCGTCGAACATGAAATGCCCACCGATGGCGGATGCGAGTTTGGGCAGGCCGACGCCCAATCCCCACCGGGCGATATCCATCTCATGCACGCCCTGGTTCCCGATGTCTCCATTGCCGTATTCATAATTCCAGTGCCAGTTGTAATGGAAGCGGTTGGGATTGAACGGGCGTTTATCCGCCGGACCGAGCCAGAGATTATAATGCACGCCGGGAGGAACGTCTCCATCCGGTTTGTGACCGATGGTGTCCCGCCATTTGTAGCAGAGGCCTTTCGCGTAATACACATCCCCGATCACGCCGTCCCGCAGCAGTTCGACCGCTTCCCGGAACGCGGAGACGCTGCGGCCCTGGGTGCCCTGTTGGACGATTCGATTGTATTTCCGGGCGGCTTTGACGAGTTGACGGCCTTCATGGATATTGTGCGAACACGGTTTTTCGACATATGCGTCTTTTCCATGTTGGCAGGCCCAGATACCCATGAGCGCGTGCCAGTGGTTGGGTGTCGCGATGGAGACGGCGTCGATCTCGTCGTTCTGCAGCATCTCGCGGATATCTGTGTATTTTTTGACGGGTTGTGCAAGAAATTCCTTCAGTTCCTCCGCCCGCTCGTTCAGGATATTCTCATCCACGTCACAGATCGCGATGACCTGGGTGTTCGTACATTTTGCGAATTCCCTTATATGATCCGCTCCCCGTCCTCTCAATCCCACCACGCCTATGTGGACTGTCTCATTCGCACTGGCCCCGGCTTTTGTCTGAATCAGAATGTTCAACGCAGCCGCGCCCCCAGCGGCGTTCTTCAAAAAACTTCGCCGATTTTCACTCATTATGATCACTCCTTCGCTTGAAGAAAATTTGAATGGATAGATACGAGATTACATGGATTTTTCTTTTGGGATAAGGGGGTGATCTATATATTTAAGGGGCTAAATGAAGACTGGTTCGAGCAGAATCGTGACTCTCGTAATCCTGATGTAATCCTATTAAGACGATGCAAAATTGAAATATTATTTTTGTTTTCTCGTTGTTATTTAATGGACGTATTATTTTCATTCGAGAGAGTATATCATAATAATAAATGATAACGAAAAATTATCCGCTCCATCAATCTAGATGTTTAGATTTTGTGCCGACTAGTGGGAATTCAGATTTTCTGAAATCAACTTGAAAGAAGGAATTAGAATATGATGTCATATAAATCTTTCATTTTCTTTATTTTAACGTTCATGATTTTCCTTTCTTATCACCAAAAAACATCCTATGCGAGTTCTATCCTATCATTCAGTGAAGCCGAATCATGGGTGATAGAGAGAATCCAAAATGGAGAAATCGCTGATTTGAATAAATTTTCTCCCAAAGGAAATGATCGGATTTTGAGCGCTACGTTTTTAGAGAGATTGCTAACACGAAAAATTGGTGAACTGGAGAATACATTTAGTAGTGAGATTCGTAACGTCACCTTTACAGAACCTATAATTATGTTTTATGAAGAAATTGATTTTGCCATATTATTCTCGAATTGCCAATTCAATGAAACAGTTAATTTTTCACGATGCCATTTTAAGAAGTTTCTAGGATTTGAAAATTCATCTTTTTGAAAAATGTTGATTTCCACAGAATGAGATCAGATTATGATGTAGAATTCACACGAATATCATTTCATGGAGATGTGAATTTAAAAGGAGCTAGCATTAATGGTGAATTAATCTCAAATTTCGGTCAATATAATCAGAAAGCAATTTTTAACAATATTAAAGTAGTTGACAATGCAGAATTTAATGAAACAATTTTTAAAGGATCTGTTGATTTCATTGGAGCAAACATAAATGGAGATTTCTTGTTTAGAAATGCTCAATTACTTAACAACGAAATTGAATCCTATTTTAATGGAATTCAAGTCGCAGGGAATTTAGATATAAAAGAATCTTTGTTTATTTGTCCAGTCAGTTTTGCACATATTAAAATTGGAAAGAATTTCTTTGCTCGAAGAACTCGCTTTTTGAACTCAACCAATAAAACTACATTTAATGGTATGAAAGTTGAAGGTTTAGTAACTTTCAATTATGCAATTTTTGCTGGAGGGGCTAATTTTGTAGGTGGAAAGATTAATGGAGAATTTCAATTACATGAATGCCAATTTTATAATAGCTCTAATGGAGTTAGTTTCCAAGGTATTCAAATTTTGGGAAGTTTAATTATTAATAAAACTACATTTGAATGTCCTGCAGATTTCTCATATGCAAGAATTGGGAATTTATTTGATGCTAACAATACACAATTTTTAAATCCAAATCATAAGATTGATTTTACTAATTTGAGTGTCCAAGGTGTTGCTTTCTTCAGTAATGCAAATTTTATGGGACCTGCACAATTTATAAATACAAAAATTGGGGGAGAATTCATTGCTAAAAAGGCAAATTTTCTAAATTCTGATTCTATGACAACTTTTAGTGCCATGGAAGTTCAAGGTATAGCTACTTTTGATAATGCAATTTTCAATGGACCTGTTGATTTTCTTGGGACAATAATAAAAGGGGAATTACATACAAATGAATCAATTTTTTATAAAAATGTAAGATTTAATAAAATGAGTGTAGATATTCCAATATTTCGTTGCCTTACGATTAAAGGCTCTTATTGTCTAAATGGTATGATCTTCCAATCAATTGACGTTGGTGATGAAGAGGGTAAATGTGAGAAAGTATTGTCATTTTTAAATAAAGCAGAATATAGTGCTGATGTTTATGCAAGATTAGAAGATTTTTATAAATTAAACGGCTATCAAGAAACTGCTAACAAGGTATTTATTACTTTCAAAAGAAGAGAACGTTGGGATGGAAACCTACCTTTTTTAATGAGAATGTGGAGTGATATTAAATATTATTTAATTGGTTATGGACGAAGGATTGAACAATCTATATATATTAGTATTTTTTTTATCATTTTAGGTTCATTTATTTTAAGAAAAGAAATAATGACCAAAAGCAGATCTCAAGAAAAGGTTCTATATTTTAATTGTTTTTGGTATAGTGTTGATCTTTTTCTACCTTTCATAGACTTGAAAATGGAAAAAAATTGGATTCCGAATCCTGATCTTCCTTGTATTTGGTTATTAAGATTATACATGTGCCTGCATATAATTTCAGGCTGGTTTCTTATCCCCATCGGTTTGGCGGCATTCACAGGGATTATTGAATGATTATTATATAAGGTTTATTTTTATTGTATTGGAGCCTGAATGAACGAATTTACTCCCAAATATGACCTAATCCTAATTCTGAATTATTTCCGGACGTTGACGTATTATCTGCCCCTGATTGAGCATCTTAGGGATGAATTTCGGATTGGGATATATCCTATTCCTTTGCATGAGAGTGAAGCGAAGAAGCATCAGAGTACGCAGCGGGAATTTATGCGGGAATGTGTAAACCGGGGGGCGGAGATCATTGAACGAGGGCCGGCGCGGGCGGCTGTTACGCTTTTTCCGCAGGATGTTTACTCGGACGAAGCGGTTCAGTTGATTCATGAGAATATAATTAGTGACCGGAAAGTTGCGTCTCTTACGCTGGCGCGGCCTGGGATTATCGATGCGTTTATTGAAGCGTTCGATCCGTCGGTTGTGTTTGTTGTGCATAAGGCCTTTTTCGATTTTCTCTTGCGTCAGCGCGGCGATCCGGCGGTGTATGAAGGCCGTGAGTTGATTGAAGTGGGTCTTCCGTATCGGAAATATCCCCCGTTCCCGGAATTCGAAGCGGATTATTTTATCGCGATGCCGACGCCGTTCAGTTTTCCAAGAGAAGAGGATAAATGGGATTTTCTTGAAACGATCTTCGATTTAATTCAACAAATCCCACGCCAGGACCGAATCGTTCACAAAGCGCACAACGCATTGGAGAACGATTATTTTTCCGGGAAAAAACTCCGCTATATCGCGCGTTTTCTCAACCTCGATCCTACGGGCTGTCTGCGAAAAATCGTTAAGAAACTGACGGCGCTTGATTCCAGTGGGACAAACGGACGTGTAAGCCGCCTGTATACGGCGATGCTCTACGAAAAGCTGATGAAGCGTGTCGTTCCAATGCACGAAATGACTCCCCATGCCAATCTTGCGTTTGAAGCGTTCCTGCTGGGCGTCAAAAAGGGAGTGATCGGAGGGCTCAGCAATACGATCTGGGGCACGCTTTTCTTTGAATTGCCGTTTTATAACTGTGTGGATATGGAACGGCAGAAACGGGAAGCGGGCGAGACGCTTTATAAAAAAGACGCTACGCGGCTGCTCGAATTAAATCTCCAATTTTTCAACGTGCCTTTTTGTGAAGGAAAACTGGAATTCGATCGAAAATTTTTTGATATTGTAGACGAATCCACGCGGCAGGGCGATCTGTTTAATGAATTGAGGACGTTGATCCAGCAAACATAAGGTTCTGTCAATCGATAGAATGTACGAAAATGAAGGCGAAAATCGGTTAAAAAACGGATTCGATGTAACCATTTCACAGCCTGACTCGTTTACAGATATGATAACTGCGCCTATAATTTCGTTAACTGAAATTTACTTTCTTATTTTGATACAATGCAAAAGGGTTTGATCTTCCGTTTTCTCTCTTCATTATACGTCGCGCTAGTAGTCATTGTGCCGTTCAGCGTTATGTTCCGCATGATGCTGTATATGGAAAGTCTTTGTAAAAAGGGCGCGATCGACAATACGGAAATTCCTGTTCTTTATGTGGCGAAACTCGATTCCGGCATGGAAGCGCCTCGTCAGCAGGAGATCGTTTCCCAGATCGCCAATCTGGAGAACGTCGCCGCCGCGTCTATCAATCTCCCTATACCCGCCTGGCCGGGTGATTCAGATCAGGAAGCGCAATGGAATGAACTTTGGAAAACCTATCTCTCTCCTCTGCTCTATGCGACCTGTGAAATTCAGCTGACCGACACGAGTCTCGCTGACCGAATCGCTGGACAAATTGAATCAGTCTCTGGAATTGTGGAGACCGCCTGGGATCAAGACGATTTCGATAGACAAGTGAACGCGCTGACTCCTATCAGCGGGGAAGATTCGTTTTATTCGCGCTTATTCTTCTTTTTTATTGCGGCGTCGCTTTGCGCGCTGGTGGCGAGTTATCCGATCCGCTTCCGCCGCGATTTTGCTGTCCGCGCGGGATTGGGTGGGGCTGGGTCCCAGATCAATCCTGAGTTAATTTGGATAAGACTGGTGAGTTGGCAGGCTGGTTGGAGCGCCGCCTTGTACGTGATCGTCTACACGATTGGTTATCAATTGTTTCCCTGTCCATCCGGTCAAATCCATCTCCCGCTCTACTTCTCGCTGTTGTGGAAAGGCGTATTGATGACAGCGGGATTGGTGACAGCCGTTTGCCTGATCGGGTGGTGGCTGCCAGCGGATGAAATCAACGATATCAGCGCCCCACATCCGGCGCCGTTGGAGTGGGAACGAGAATGAAACGATCTTCCTGCGTCCTCTTCACATTCCTAGTCTTGCTTTTGATGAAACCATATGGGCTTATCGCGAAAACTGCGCCGGATAAAAGCGCAGCGATTCTCCTCAAACAGCTGAAAGCCGAAGAAGCCCGCGCCAAGAAACTCAAACAAGAACGCCAACAATTGCAAGAATGGATTCAGCAGGGTAAATCCCGCATGAAACGCTTCGATAGTATCCTGCAAACGTACAATTACAACCTAACACAAGCTCAAAAGGTGATTGACGCGGCGGAATCGGAAATCGGACAGATTCATAAACGGAATAATGAGAGAGAACTCTTGTTTTATCACTGCGTTAACACATTCGATCAAATGATCGATCTCCGATCTTCCGACCGGGCTGATGATCAGATGCTCTTCAATATGTACGCCCAGGCCGTCTCGGAGACCGCTTCAAAAATCTTCTCGGATATGTTGGCGGAACAGCCCCGCCTGCATGAGTTGGAACAAGTCATCACAGACCGGCGCGCTTATCAAGATCGAATCATGAAGAAATACATGCCCGCCGACACCGAGAAGAAAGAACGGCATGAACGACTGCTCAACAAACGTGAAGAAGAGGCGAAAGCCATTCAAGACCTCTCCAAGCAGAATGCCCAACGTGTTACAGAACTGAAAAATCAACTCGCCGCCGCACAAAAACGAATCGAAGAAATCCGGCTCCAACGGCTGAAAGAACAGCGGGAGCGCGAGGAAAAAGAACGCCAGGAATTAGCGAAACGACAACAAACTGCAGCCGCTAATTCAAAAACCACTTCTCCCCCCCAACCGCTGCCGAGTGGAACGCCGTTCGCTAACCGGAAAGGCGCTCTTCCGTGGCCTGCCCGTGGAACGATTGTCCGGCCCTTCGGTGAGTTTACCCATCCCGAATTCAAGGTTAAAATAGATAATCCAGGGATTGATGTCCGCATCAAACCCGGCGCGCCTATTTTGGCCGTCGCGCCGGGGCGGGTTCTTTATACGGGCGATATCCCCGGAATCGGACCCGCTGTGATTCTCGATCACGGCGGTGATTACTGTACGGTCTATGGAAACGTAATTAGTTCCGTTTCAGAAAATAACAATGTGGAAAGCCAATCGGTTATAGGGAACGCGGCGACTAAAAACACGGATGGCACGAGCGCCTACCATTTCCAGATTCTTCAAGGAAAACGGTCCTTAAATCCTCTTTCCTGGCTTGTAAAATAAAACAATTCGAATCAAGCGTCGTTTCATTGTTACATAACGATATTACCGTTAGAATTCAGAATAAAACTATATACTCTTTTTTCGAACGTATTCTTTAAGGAGTTCATTTATGAAAACCCCAGGCGTCAGACATTTCGCGTTACTCTTCTGTTTTCTTTTTCTCGTATTTATCGTCCTTGGGATTGGCGTTCAGAGGAGCGTATTGGCCATTGATAATTATGAAGAGGCCATGAAACAATCCCTTACGCTGATAAAAATACTATCCGAAATCCAAAAAGAGTACTTTGATCCCGAAAAAACGAAAACAGTGGATCTCATCGATGGAGCGATTCACGGTATGGTCGAAACGCTCGATCGATATAGCGTCTATCTGGATGAAGACGAGTATAAGGAGTTCAACGATCAAACCCAGGGCATGTTCGGCGGCCTCGGCATTCACATCGATATCGTCAATCACTGGTTGACCGTCATCGCGCCGCTGCCGGGCACTCCCGCCGCCAAAGCCGGTTTAATGGAAGGAGACCGGATCGTTGAGATCGAGGGGGAAAGCACAAAAAATAAAAACATCTTCGATGCCCAGAAGAAACTGAAAGGGGAAGCGGGCACACCGGTGACGATCACCATCGCCCGCAAGGGTGAAAAAGAATTAATCACAAAAACCATCACGCGGGCCATTATCAACACGCTCGCCATTGAAGCAGAAGAATGTAAAATGCTGGATGACACGGTGGGGTATATCCGTCTGCGGGATTTCACAAAAGACGCCGCGGAAGAACTCGAACAATCGATCCGTGATCTCCAGATGCAGGGGATGCGGAGCCTGATCCTCGATCTTCGGGATAATCCCGGTGGATTGCTGCCGGTTGCCGTTGATATTTGCGATCTCTTTTTAGATAAAGAACAAGCCATCGTATCCCAGCGGGATAAAAACGACCGGGAAACCTTCTATACCGCCCGGCGTGACAGCACAGGCGCTTTCCTTCTCGCTGTTTTGGTCAATGAATTCACCGCCAGCGCCTCCGAAATTGTCGCCGGGTGCATGCAGGACCACAACCGGGGTATCGTGATCGGTCCCGTCGGGCACAAAACCTTCGGGAAAGGCACAGTCCAAACACTGATCGATCTTGGTGATTCCGCCCTGAAACTGACTACCGCGAAATACTATACCCCCAAAGGACGATCGATCCACGATGATGAAGGTTTAATACCCGATATCTTCGCACAGGTCACGGACGACGAACGATTTAATATTCGCGTCGCCAAAAAAGTCGGTTTTCTCCCGCCCGAATTGCTGGGTAAAAAACTGGTCAAAAAAGAAGAACCGGAAACCGTGGATGATTCACAACCAGTTACCGTGGAAGAAGTCTTCAACGACGAAGAGGAGGAGATCAAGGAAGAGAAAGATAGCCTATACGACGTCGAACTGTTCACCGCTTACCAATGCATAAAGGGCGCTGAAGTGCTTAAGTTTGGAAAGAAAGAACGAGAGAATTTTGCTGATTCTAGGAATTGAAACTTCATGCGACGACACAGGAGCCGCGATTGTACGTGATGGCTTCCACGTTCTTTCCAATCTCGTTTCCTCTCAAGTGGAAATCCACCGCCCCTACGGCGGTGTGGTTCCCGAAATCGCCTCCCGCGCGCATATCGAAACGCTCCTGCCTCTTGTCACCCGTTGTCTGGATGAATCCGGTGTGACCTTAGAGGAGATTGACGCCGTAGCGGTGACGAACACGCCGGGTTTGGCGGGATGTCTACTTGTAGGCGTATCGTTCGCTAAATCACTGGCGTACGCGATGAAGAAACCGCTGATCGGCGTGAACCATTTAGAAGCCCATATCTACACCACGGTCCTCGACACGCCGGAAGAAAACCGCCCTCCTTTCCCCCATCTCTCGCTGCTTGTCTCCGGTGGACATACGGCCCTCTATCGTGTTGATGGTTGGAGCCAATTAACACCACTGGGCCGTACGAAAGATGACGCCGCTGGGGAAGCGTTTGATAAAGCGGCCAAAGCCCTCGGTTTGGGATATCCGGGTGGTCCAGCTATTCAACAGCGCGCGGAACCGTTCCAAGGCAATTGGATCGAGTTTCCCCGTCCCATGCTCCATCAAGGCTTCGATTTCTCTTTCAGTGGACTGAAGACGGCGGTTGTCAACTATATCAACGAGAATCAGCCGGATGAAGACGAAACCACCCGCATCGCCGCGTCTTTTCAACAGGCGGCGACCGATGTTCTGGTCACCAAAACGATCCGCGCCGCGAAACAGGAACAAATCGGCCATATCTCCCTTGTTGGAGGCGTCTCCGCCAACGAGCCGTTACGGAACGAACTGCGGCGCCGGGCCGAAAAGCGGGGATATACCGTCTATCTGCCCGAAAAACGTTTCTCGATGGACAACGGGGCGATGGTGGCTGGATTGGCCTATCATTATCTCAACGAAGGCCGTGTCTCCGATCTTACCCTCAACGCCACGGCTTGAAAGCATAAAATCCCGTAATTCTCTCCTCCTCTGATTTGTGAAAAGAGTCTATGCTGTTTCCCATCATGGAATCCGCTTTCATCGCATTGTTGCTTTTTCTCATTGCGGCGGCGTACGCGTCCGTCGGCCTGGGGGGAGGAACTGCTTATCTAGCGGTTCTCTCGTTCTGGGATCCGAATCCGGAAAGCCTGCGCCCATTGGCTTGGACGTTGAATGTCCTTTGCAGCGGGGTTGTGTTTGTCAATTATTACCGTGGAGGATTTTTCAACGCCCGGATCGCGTGGCCGTATCTCTTGGGAGGGATCGTCGGCGCGGCGTTGGGAGCAAGCATAGACATCCAGGCTTTGAAATTTCAAATCCTGCTGGCTGCAACATTGACCTTCATCAGCGTGCAGATGCTCGTACAAACGAGGCGTTCAGGCCAACAGGAGAACGAACGGATTGAAGCGTCTCCAGTTTTCTGGTCACTGGGCTTGGGTTTAATCATCGGATTCATATCAGGGATCGTTGGGATTGGCGGGGGGATATTGTTAGGGCCGGTTCTCATCGCGTTCCGGTGGGTGGACGTGAAACGCTGCGCGGCGATCACGAGTTTATATATCTTTCTCTCTTCACTCTCCGCTCTGATCATGCATGGCGCGGGCCAAGGATCGATCGACTGGATAAAATCCATCCTCTATGGAGCAGCGGCTCTCCTGGGAGGTTTTCTCGGTTCCCGTTATGGATCGGAGAAAGCCTCCCCTACTGTATTGAAGCGGATTTTTGCGGTGATTATATTGACTGCGGCGGTGAATTTGTTGATTCGGACGATGTCTATATTATGGTGAAAGTTAACTTCCAGAATAATAGGCTCATCCGAGTGAGTATGTAAAGTTAATATTATTCTCTTTTCATGTAAGATTGTGCAATCATGTTCGCCCAGCCTTGAAAGGCTGGGCTAGTATCTAATGTCCCTCCGGGACAAAAGAAAATAGCCCAGGATTTTAATCCTGGGGATAGAGAGATGTACTTTCTTATTATGAATCGCATTAACTAACGATACTCACTGGATGAACCAAATATTGCATTGATTATTTAGATATAGCTTAATACATGCCCCATATTTCAATATCCATTATTTCGCGCATTTCATATATGGATGTGTCTTTGGGAAGATTGAGTTTTTCGATGGCCAATTTCATTTGTCTTACATAGCTTTTTGTTGGTGATGGCTCTTCACAAACATTGTTAATTGGATAGCGCCATTTAATACGCTTGTCCTTTAATGCACTGCACTTTTTCCGCCATCTCCGGTTCTAGTTGATCGATCAATTCCCGATCAATTAATGAAGAATCAATTGTGTATATAAAAGTCGCTGCGCGCAATCGGAGATCTTCTCGAAGAGTCTTGTCTTTGACGGCGCTTAACAACTTTGGCGCAGCTGATTCCGTATTATTGAATATCGCGAAAGCGGAAGGCCAGTATTTTAACCGTTGCTCTGGTGTAAGTTTCACGATCGGATCACTAAATACAGATGTAACAATCAAAGGCGCGCCAAATGCATATTGTGAAGCGCCAATATAAACTCTCGCATATTCGAGATAAGGTACAATGTTTTGTATGGAGCCAAGTTTGCCCGGATAAGAAGATTGCCGCTAACACACGCACGGAATCGATATCACCAGGTTTCTGCGAAATGACTGCCATTAAGTTGTGGTAACCCTGTATTGGAAAAGGATTGTTTTTTTGAAGTTCTTCAGCAAACACGGATTGAAAGTATTGATCCCGTTTTTCCTTAACTAAGGAACCAGTCCAATACATGTCGACTATCTCTCTTAATACTATATTATATTGTTGATCGATAGCTCCTTGAAATAACTGTTTTTTTATCTGCATCAATTTCACTCTTATCAACCGGGAATCCGACGAGAACTTTTAAAACCTCAGCATTCACAATATCCGATTCTTGCGGCGGTTTTTTTTGAATTTTCAAGCATTTCATTAATGGATGGCTCACCTAAAATAACTGGCTGTCCAAATTCGTTCTCTTTCGCGATGGATATTAAACTGATAGCTAAACACAGCGTAAGTAATAGCAGGCGCTTCATTATATAGTATCCTTTCGATTTATCCTCATCAAATATTTTCTACATTCCCCGCCATGACCAGAATACAGAACGTCACAACCGCCACGAGTATAGAAAAACACAGTTCCTAAAATCGGGAAGAGTTTATTTCGATCTTTTTGAAAGAGGCTTGCTGCGCCAAGAATAAAAGCGACGAAGTCCGCGCACAATAATAATGCAATACCTATGAAAAAAGATTGGATTCCAACTTCTCTCCCGGATTCTTTTATTGCTTCTGCGATGGATAAAAATACGATGACGAAAATGCCTACCATGACGCTCAAGAGGAAAGATAAAATCCCTATGCCTGAATGGCTTAATTTCTTATTTTGAACAAAATGTTCATTGACTGGAGAAAAGTAAGCTAGAGCAATGATTATTCCACTCATTAGCACTGTGGCGTCATCCATTGCATCGGTCAATCCAATTCCAATATTGGGACCCAGAAAAACCAGTAAGAATAATTCCGAATATCGTCGTCCATAAATAGATAGACCTAGCCTGTTTCCAAAATACGAATAAACCAATCGAAGAAATTAAAAGAGCAATTACGAAGAATATAAATAAAAAGACAAAGATATTTCCATATTCTGAAAACAACTTATCCATTTCCTTTTCACAATACTGCCTTATTTCTAATGGCAAATATTGTCCCCCGATTTCTGAAGCGATCATTATTAAGACAAATAAAATCCATTCCAGAACGATTAGTAATCGAAAAAAGGTTTTTGAGTGTCATGATATCCCTCCTATTATCAAATGAATGGTCAATCCTTATGTCTTCATTCTGTTATTAAGGATAATAAACCAATGATCGAACGACTCTTCTTTGAATATGCTTTAATTATTGTTGTTGCAATTATGGAACATGAGAAGAATTTACGCAAGGGATATTATGCTTCTTTAATGCAAATTAAATAATTGTGCCGCATATGTGTATTTAGACGCTATTGTTTGTTAGATAATACTCAGAAATGAATTATGGTGTAAAATCCATGTGTATCAGGCAGAATATTGACGATTTTGTCTGAATTGATGGGGAGCAGCATAAACATGGATTCACGACATGTTCAATCTTCATTGAGATTAAAGAAAACAATTTTTAAGAAGCCCTTGCGGCTTACAAACCGTTGTCAAAAACGTTCTGAGAGAAAATTCAGCGATTGGCATGGGTTGAATCCATAAAAAATAGAAGAAGTAGAGAGAAGGATTATTCGTTCGTAAAGCCTTGGAATAGTTTATTTTCTATCTGTTCCGGCAGGGAAAAAACGCTGGAGTTTTTCTCTTATCTTGCTTTGAATCCGTTGACGCCCTTGAACCTGCGTTTTCTGGATGCTAGATTTATTGTTCGTGTGTTAGACGCAGGCCGAACCGGTCTTGGACATTTTTTTATCCAGTTGTTTTGTTGAGAGACCTTTAAGAGAAGGAGAGTGTTTTTCGTGATCGAACTATCGATGTTGGCGAAAATTCTCCGTAGTTTCTAGTTTTTTTGTTAGTCGGCGTTGGTTTTATTCTATTTAACCTCTTGGTTCCTATCCTGTTCCGGCCTAGTAATCCCTATTCAGAAAAATTGACGAATTACGAATGCGGTGAACGCCCTGTCGGCGGCCCGTGGATTCGTTTTAACGTTCGTTTTTATATTGTTGCGATTGTGTTTTTGATTTTTGATGTGGAAGTCCTTTTTATTGTTCCTTGGGCGGTTGTTTATAAACAATTGTTTGGGGAATTGGGCTTATTGGTCTTTTTTGAAATGTTTGTGTTCCTTATCGTACTGGGCGTGGGACTCGCCTATTGCTGGAAAAAGGGACACTTGGAATGGGTTCTTCGTGTGAAGACCAAGGATGGGAAATCCAAGCCCGTGATGTCCTGATTGTGAGGTAATCGATTATGGAATCATCCATTGAGGGATTGAGTACAGGTTTTTCATTAGCGCCGTTGGTTGAAATTGGTATTTGGATTGGATTAATTCTGGCGATTGGTTTATTCCTTTGTAATATCGGCCGGTTTTTCGACTTTGGCCAAGCGGTAATAAACCAGCGTCATTTGTAATCCCCGCCTTGCGCAGGATGAAGTTTTTGAGGGAATCCTTTACATTCCCGGTTTTCAAAGCGCAAGGCGCTCTCTCCCCCGGATCGGATTTCGTGGGGGAGGAAGGAGAACATTGGTGGGCGTTTTAGAAGGCAAATTTGAAGAAAACGTCATCGTCACATCCGTCGACGCGGTATTTAATTGGGCGCGCCTCTCTTCCGTTTGGCCGATGACATTCGGTTTGGCGTGCTGCGCGATTGAGATGATGCACACCGGCGCGTGCCGCTTCGATCTGGACCGGTACGGGATGGGCGTGTTCCGTGGTTCGCCGCGTCAGAGCGATCTGATGATCGTGGCCGGTACAGTGACCTATAAAAATGGCGAAACGGATCAAACTGCTCTATGACCAGATGCCGGAACCCCGCTGGGTCATGGCGATGGGTGGATGCGCGATCGGCGGTGGGCCTTATTACGAACATGGATATCACGTCGTGAAGGGCGTGGATCTCTATGTGCCCGTGGATGTGTACGTGCCCGGATGTCCACCCCGGCCTGAAACGTTAATGGCGGGATTGATCGAATTGCAGCAGAAAATCCGCCAGGACCGGCTCCTGCGCAAAAAAGAGAAAGAACCGGAAAAACGCCGCTTAATTGAATATTACCTTTGATTGACGGAAGCCGGAAATCAATATGGAACGAATAGAGATCTACAACCTGCTGAAAGAGACCTTCGGTGAAAAGAAGGTTCTTGAATACGTCGTGACCGGTGAAGAAAAGAAGGGATTGCGCGATCCTTTTTATCTTAATAGAAACCGAAGCGCTTCCAGAAATCGCGCAGTTCCTGCGGGATGACGAGCGCTTGCGCTTCGATATGCTTCACTGTCTCAGTGGTGTGGATTGGCCCGATTATTTTGAGAGTGTCTACCATCTCTGGTCGATGACGCACAAGCATTGGACGGTGTTGAAAGTCCGGATGTCAAAAGATGAACCCAAAGTTCCCACTATGACACATCTATGGCCGGCGGCCGATTGGCACGAACGGGAAGCGTACGATCTCTTCGGCATTCAGTATGAAGGACATCCCGATTTGACGCGGATACTTCTTCCCGATGAATGGGAAGGCCATCCGCTTCGAAAAGATTACGTATATCCAGAACACGAACATCTCAGAGAATTGGGAATGTGATTGATTCACCGATTCCTGGATGCGCGTTTTTTACTTCGTGAGAGAAGACGATGTCGATAACCGCACAACCGAAAAAAACTGCAAGGTGAACCTCTCATCGTGCAAATGGGTCCTCAGCACCCAAGCACGCATGGGGTGTTGCGTGTGGAACTGGAGACCGACGGCGAAGTCGTCACCCGCGCAAAACCCCACATCGGCTATCTGCACCGCTGCAAAGAGAAGATCGGTGAAAAAGTCGGCTACGACAGCTATCTTCCCTACACCGACCGGATGGACTACCTCGCGTCCATGAACAATAATTGGACGTGGTCCATGTGCGTTGAAAAAATGGCGGAGATTGATGTGCCGGAACGGGCGGAATACCTGCGCGTATTCGCCGCGGAGTTTGGACGGATCGCCAGCCATCTCGTAACCGTCGGCTGTTTAGGGAATGATTTAGGAGCGTGGACTCCGTTTCTCCATGCGTTCCGCGAACGGGAGATGATCTTAGATATTTTGGAAGAACTGTCCGGAGGACGGCTCTGTTTCGGGTATGTCAATATTGGTGGTGTGATGGCGGATATGACGCCACGGGCCATGGAGTTGGCGAAAACATTCCTGAAACAGTTCCCGGCGAAACTGGATAGCTACAATCAGCTGTTAACATACAATCATATATTCATTAAACGGACGGCGGATATCGCTGTGCTCACGGCGGACCGAGCGATCGCGTATGGAGTTACAGGACCCATGCTGCGGGCGTCCGGGGTGAACTGGGATCTTCGCCATGATGAGCCCTATTCTATCTACGATAAGCTTGATTTTGAAACCGCTGTTGGTAAAGGTGAAAAAGGCTCGGTTGGTGATAACTGGGACCGGTATTGGGTGCGCGTCAAAGAGATGTATGAGAGCGTGCGCATTTTGGAACAAGTGATCGACGGATTTCCCGAAGGTGGTGAATTCCGGGGGAAAGTTCCTGCTTCGATCCGGCCCCCGAAAGACGCGGAAGTGTATGTCCGCAGCGAATGTCCGCGCGGGGAACTGGCATTCTACTTGATCAGCGATGGGAAAAATGTTCCTTACCGTTTGAAAGTGAGAGGCCCTTCGTTCTGCAATTTATGTTGTTTTGAAGAATTGACGCGCGACATGTTGGTAGCCGATGTGGTCGCTACGCTGGGAACTATCGATATAGTCATGGGAGAGGTAGACCGCTAAATGGATTTTGTTCAAGGGTTGTTCCAGGTTTTGCCTTTAATCGATTATATACCGGATACGATACTATTCCTGACGGCGGCGTTGATCTGCGGGGATCATCGCGATCGCGGGTGTGGCGGTTGTCGCGCTGGTCACGGTGTTGGTCGAACGGAAAGTCGCCGGTCACATGCAATGCCGTCTTGGCCCAATGGATGTGGGCTGGCATGGTATTTTGCAGACCGCCGCGGACGGGCTGAAACTCTGGATTAAAGAAGATATTATTCCAGCGGCGGGCGGACCGGTGGTTGTTTATCCTGGCGCCGTTTCTCGTGTTCTGCGGGGCGTTTCTCGCTTGGTCTGTGATTCCGTTGGGACCGGATTTTGTCGCCGCCGATATCAATGTAGGATTGTTGTTCCTGCTGGCGACTTCATCCTTGGTCGCCATCGGTATTATCATGGCGGGTTGGGCTTCGTATAATAAGTGGTCTCTCTATGGGGCCCATGCGGACATCCGCCCAGTTTCTCAGTTATGAAATCCCCTCCGCGCTGCATGTTCTTCCACCCGTGCTTTTGGCCGGTTCGTTGCATTTAGGAACGATTGTTGACGATCAATCGGGTGGATTGCTGGGGATTGGCAATTGGTATATTTGGAATCCATTCTGCGCGATCGCGTTTATTTGCTATTATGTTTCTTCGTTGGCCGAGATCGGCCGGGTTCCATTTGACTTGCCCGAATCCGAATCGGAATTGGTCTCTGGTTTTCATACGGAATATTCGGGGATCCGTTTCGCGTTCTTCTTCATGGCGGAATATGCGGATATGTTCATCGTGTCGGTGTTGGGTTCAATCCTGTTTTTCGGGGGCTGGCATGGGCCGTTCGGTCTTAGCAGCATTTTTATTTACCTCGTAAAAATCGCCGCTTTGATGTTCGTCGCCATTTGGCTGCGGTGGACGTTGCCCCGTTTTGCGAATCGATCAAGTCATGGCGGCCTGCTGGAAGTTCTTGATCCCCGTCGGGCTGGTGAATCTTGTGGGCGCTAGTTTTTGGATGTACCTAATTGGAAAAGTGTAATGGAGCGTCGTGATGTCCATTTTGAGTGATATATTCGCTGGTTTCATCACCACGATGAAAGGGATGGCCGTAACGGGGAAAGAATTCCTTATCCCTGCTTACACGGTCCAATACCCCAAAGAAAAGCGCGTTATGCCCGAACGCTTTCGCGGTATGCTGGTATGTGACGCCAGCCGATGCATCGCGTGTAACAAATGCGTTCGGATCTGCCCGGCCGAATGTCTTGTCTGCGAGGGGACCGGGAAAGGCAAAGAACGGCGCGCTGCGCTCTATTCCGTGGATTACGCGAAATGCTGTTGGTGCGGATTATGTGTAGACGCCTGTCCCACAAATTGTCCTTACAATGTCGAAGGATTATGAAACCGTGTTCACCGACCGCAGTCAGATGGTCCGTGAATTTTGCTCGGATCCAGTTCCCCCGTTCAATGTAGAATCCCCGGACGGCGATCCAAAAGGCCCTGGACCGGATACCGGTAAAAAGGAGAAAGCGGATAGTGGACGCGCTGCTGCATAATCTGATTTTTTACATACTGGCTTTGATCGTGATTGGTTCGGCGGCGATAACCGCGTTCGCACGGAATCTAGTTCACGCGGCGTTTTCGCTGTTATTCACCTTTTTCGGCCTCGCCTGCCTATATATCTATCTCGCCGCCGATTTCGTCGGTTTGTCGCAGGTGATTGTCTATGTCGGTGGCATCCTGATTCTGCTCCTGTTCGGTGTTATGTTTACAGGCAACGTTACGGGTGTGGGGGTGAAACAAGTCCTGCACAAACGGTGGGGCGCTTTGGCGTTGGTCCTCTTTTTGTTTGTCTTACTGATTACAGTTTTGGGAACCCCTTGGCCTGCGATGGAGAATCCAGCGGATAAGGAACTCAGCTCAACTGTGTCGCCGATTGGCATACTGCTTTTAACGGATTACCTTCTTCCGTTTGAAATCGCGTCACTCCTCCTGCTGATCGCGTTAATCGGCGCGGTCGTCATCGCGCAGAGTGAACCGAAAGTGGAGGGCGCGCCTCCGGAGGCGGAAGATACGACTCCGGAAACTTCAGGATAATAAAAAAGATTGCTAGAACGCGGCGGGCGGGATTTTGAACAACGCTGGGCGCGTAGAGAGAGATTAAAGCGGATTAAAAAACACACTGTGGTGTAGAGTTATGACCGTAGGTTTAGAACATTGTTTAGTCGTATCCGTCATTCTGTTCAGTTTGGGTATTTTTATTGTGATGACCCGGCGGAACGGAATTCGCATCTTGATGGGAGTCGAATTGATCTTGAACTCGGCCAATTTAAATTTGATCGCGTTCAACCGGTTCCTGCCAAATTCGGATGCGGTAGGAAGCGTGTTCGCGGTATTTGTGATTATTCTCGCCGCGGCGGAAGCCGCTGTGGCTTTAGCGATCGTTTTATCCATCTATCAGCAGTTCTCGACGGTTCAGCTGGACGAAATCAATAGCATGAAACACTGAGGAATGGGCATGAGTAAATACGAACTTCTCGCCTGGTTAATTCTGGCGTTTCCGCTGGCGGCGTTTGTGATTCAAATGTTCGTTGGCAAGCGTTTGCCCCGGCAAGGTGACTGGGTTTCCGTGACGGCGATCTGCCTGTCGCTAGCCTGTGGATTATTCCTCTCTTTCTCAATTATTTTTGGAGAGAACGATCCCCACTTTCTCTATCCCGAAGAACCCACGTATTACCAATGGTTCACCGGGGGCAGTATGATCTTTGGTTGGGGATTCCACATTGACAACCTGACCGCCGTTATGATGCTGGTCGTTACGATTGTCAGCTCACTGGTCCATATCTATTCCATGGGCTATATGCAGGGGGAGCAGTATTACCATCGTTTTTTCGCGTATCTAAGCCTTTTCAGCTTCTCCATGCTGTTGTTGATCCTTTGTGACAACCTTTTCTTGTTGTATATCACATGGGAACTTGTGGGAGTCAGTTCGTATCTTCTGATTGGATTCTTCTTTTGGAAAGATTCAGCGGCGGACGCGTGTAAAAAAGCGTTTCTCACCACGCGGGTGGGCGATATTTTCATGTTTATCGGCATCATGCTGATCGTGATGTCCACCGGTAAGATAAATTTCGTCGAAGTCTTCAACGCGATCGCGCATGGGGAATTAAATGGTTTGACATTGACCATCGCAGGCATCTGCCTCTTCGGTGGCGCGGTGGGTAAATCGGCGCAGTTCCCCCTGCATGTCTGGCTGCCGGACGCGATGGAAGGCCCGACACCTGTCAGCGCGTTAATCCATGCGGCGACAATGGTGGCGGCGGGTGTGTACATGGTCGGCCGACTCTTCCCCATTTTTTCCGCTTCAGCCACGACGATGCTGGTGATCGCGTATGTCGGACTAATCACAGCCTTCTTCGCCGCGACGATCGCGATAACACAAACGGATATTAAGCGGGTTTTGGCATATTCGACTGTCAGCCAATTAGGTTATATGATCACCGCGTTGGGTGTGGGCGCTTACACGGCGGGGCTCTATCATCTGATGACCCATGCGTTCTTCAAAGCGCTTCTCTTCCTCGGCAGCGGCAGTGTGATTCATGCGGTTCATACCAATGAGATGCCAGAGATGGGCGGATTAAAGAAGAAAATGCCCATTACGTTCTGGACGATGCTGATCGCGACTTTGGCCATTTCTGGTGTGCCCTTTTTCTCCGGTTTCGGCAGTAAAGACGCGATCCTAGCCGGGGCGCTGCAATTCGGCGTCGATCATCCCCAGCATATACTTATCTTCCTTGGTTTATTATTCGGCGCGGGGATCACCGCTTTTTATATGTTCCGTTTGATCTTTCTTACCTTCTTTGGGGAGCCCCGCGATCAGAAACGGTACGATCACGCGCATGAATCTCCCTTCAGCATGACGGTTCCATTAATGATCTTAGCCTTCTTGTCCTTCATTGGCGGTTTTGGCGCGTTTGGCTCGCTTTGGTTGAATAAACTCGTCGTTCCTCCCGCGATTGAGCAGGTTGTGATAGAAGACGCGCATGCGGCGGAAGGCGCCCATGCTTCCGCTGATGAAACCCATGCGGAAAATGAAGCGCATCCTGCTGACGCCGGTCATGCGGTAGAAGGCGAACATGGAGAACATCATCATAATCCATTCGTCCATTATGGGGCGATGATTCTTTCGATCCTCTTCGCGTTTTCGGGTATCGCGTTCTCTTATCTCGTCTATTACAAAAAGAAGTTTTCCGCGGAGAAGATGGCGAATCAATGGCGGCCTCTCTACGAGCTGTCATTCCACAAATATTGGGTGGATGAGTTCTACGAGAAGACAGTGATCGCTTTCGTGCTGAAGATCCGTATGGTTTTGGCGCGGTTCGATAACAAAATCGTGGATGGAGCCGTCAATATTACCGCTCCGATAACACGCGGGACGTCGGCGTTCTCCGGCGCAGTGGATAAATATGTCGTCGATGGATTGGTCAATCTCTTGGCGATCGTGATCCAAGCCATTGGCGCAATCAGCACATTATTCCAGAGCGGTGTGATACAAAATTACTTGATGAAAGCCGGTGTCGCGGCAGGTCTGATTCTGTTGCTGCACAATTTCATCATGAGAATATTTGGATAAAGTTTGTACTTTAGAAATCGATTCAAAAAAGGAAAGCCGAAAAATTAATAAAGGAATTGCGTTGATTCCTTTGTTATTCTTAGCGTAGGGAGCAGACATGATAGAGAACAACCACTTACTGAGCTGGATCATATTTTGGCCGTTGATCGGCATGGTACTGGTTTTATTAACGCCGGCGCGCGCAAAGACATTTATCAAGCAACTCGCTTTTCTCTTCACGCTTCCGTCGCTGATCGCCGGTATTGTGATGATAATGCAGTACGATCCATCCGCTGGGATGCAGTTCCAGGCCAAGGTCCAGTGGATTAGCGCGTTCAATATATACTATTATATTGGAGCGGACGGATTGAGCGTCCCGATGATTTTCCTGACGGTTATTCTCTGTCCGATCTGTATTCTTGCTTCCTGGAATATCAACGATCGCACCAAAGGATATATGGCGCTCTTCCTGCTGTTGGAAGTGGGAATGCTAGGCGTCTTCTGCGCGCTGGATTTCTTCTTGTTCTATGTGTTCTGGGAACTGATGCTGCTTCCCATGTACTTCCTGATCGGCATCTGGGGTGGACCTCGCCGGGAATACGCGGCGATCAAGTTTTTCCTCTATACATTATTGGGCAGTGTGTTTCTCTTCATCGCCATGATCGCCATTTACCTCTATACGGGTTCGTTCGATCTGATTGAATTGAAAACATTAATTCCTGGATCGGACTTAATGTCGGCGATGGCGCTGAAATGGTGGCTCTTCCTCGGTATGTATGTCGCGTTCGCGATCAAGATTCCCGCGTTTCCGTTCCATACATGGTTACCGGACGCGCATGTCGAAGCGCCGACTGCGATCAGTGTGATTCTGGCGGGAATTCTTCTGAAGATGGGAACATACGGCATCCTCCGGATCAGTTATCCTCTCATGCCGGACATGGCCCTGCATTTCGCGTATTTCATCGCAGTGATCGCGTTGATCAATATTGTCTACGGCGCGCTGGTGGCGATGGCGCAGACCGATTTAAAGAAACTGGTCGCGTATTCCAGTATCAGCCATATGGGCTACGTGATGCTGGGCATGGCGACATTCACGCCGGAAGGTATGAACGGCGCTGTTTTACAAATGTTCAACCACGGCTGCATTACGGCGATGCTCTTCCTTCTCGTAGGTGTTGTCTATGACCGGGCGCATCACCGTGACATTGATGGATTTGGTGGGTTGGCGAAAGTGACTCCGATTTATTCCGTCATCACCTGTGTGGCCTTTTCGCCGCGTTGGGATTGCCAGGGCTTTCGGGATTTATCAGTGAGGCGCTGGTCTTCCTGGGCGCGTTCCCGGTTTATATGTGGATCACGATTTTTGCGACTTCAGGAATTGTGTTGGGCGCGGCGTATATGCTGTGGACCTACCAGCGAATCTTCCTTGGGCCGTTGAATGAGAAATACGCCAATCTCCCCGATTGTACGATCCGCGAACAGGTGACTCTCTATCCGCTCGCGTTTATCGTCGTTCTGGTTGGAGTGTTCCCGCATTTGATCATCAATTTGTTTAATCCCACGATGCAAGAACTGATTAAATTTGTTAAGGACTCGGTTGGAGCGTAAATTTATGGGTATCGTCGAAAGCCTATCTAACGTCGAAAGCCTATCCTATTTTATACCGGAATTGATTCTGTCGTTGACGGTTCTTCTGGTGTTATTAGCCAGTTTATTCGATCCTGAAAAGGAAGGGCTCGATCTTCCCAGTGTGATGGCTCTGGTGGGGTGTTTTCTGGCGTTCATCGCTCATATTTGGCTGTACTACATGGAACCGGCCACCCTTTTCATGGGGATGATCGTTCATGATAACTTCTCCGCCTTTTTCCGTGGATTTTTCTTATTGGCGACCCTGATTATTGTGACGTTCACAACCTTCGGCCGGGAAGTGGTTTATCTTAAGAAATGTGAGTTTTACTCCATCCTTCTTTCTGTAACCGTGGGCATGTGCCTTGTCGCGTCAGCGCAGGATTTAGTAATGGCCTACTTGGGGCTCGAACTGATGAGTATCGGTTCGTATATCCTCGCCGGGTTCGCGCGGAAGATTGGAAAATCCGAAGAGGCGTCATTGAAATACGTGCTGTATGGCGGCGTTTCGACCGGCGTGATGCTCTTTGGCCTTACTCTGCTTTATGGATTGACGGGTGAGACGGGATTTTCCGCTATTCGTAATTCGTTAATGGGAACCGGGCAGGGAATCGATATCGCCGCGTTTACTATTTTCTTGATGATCATGGTTGGGATTGGGTATAAGATTTCAGCCGTGCCGTTCCATTTCTGGGCGCCGGATGTGTATGAAGGGGCGCCGACTCCGGTGACCGCCTATCTTTCCGTCGCGTCCAAAGGCGCGGGTTTTGCGCTTCTGATCCGTCTCTTTTATTCCATCCTTTTGACGCCCTCTACCGAGGGCGCTTTCTGGATAGAGATCGCCAATATCGATATTCAATGGACATTTTACATCGCTCTCCTCTCTGCGATTACCATGACCGTTGGTAATCTGGGGGCGATCAGCCAGAACAACCTAAAACGTCTGTTGGCCTATTCGGGTATCGCTCACGCCGGTTATCTATTGATGGGCGTGTGTATTATGACCGTATCGGGTCTGCAAGCAGTGATTTTTTACTTGACGGTTTATCTATTTACAAACCTCGCCGCGTTCTTAGTAATTATCATCATTGTTGAAGAACAAGATGACGATACCATCAACGGCGTACGCGGGCTTGGAACGCGCGCGCCACTCGCCGCGGCAGTAATGGCGTTAGCCCTTTTCTCTTTGGTTGGATTACCTCCAACGGCTGGATTTGTCGGTAAGTACTATCTTTTTATCGCATTGCTGGATGAACAATTATATTGGCTGGCCTTGGTCGCTGTTTTGAACACGGTTGTATCGCTTTACTATTATGCGCGCATCGTGCGGGCCATGTATTTAGATAAAACGCCAACAACAAAACCGGTTCATGTGCATCCTGTTTTTGCCGGATTGTTGATTGCCCTTGCTGTGCCCATCCTTTACTTTGGAATTTTCTTCGGCAAACTCGTAGATTACGCCCAGCATTGCGCGTCGCTGATTCAGTAATAACGTAAAGCAAGGAATCTCTTAAGGCGAAACGTAACTAATATCTCCTTTACCTGTTACATCCTCCCCTTTCATTCTACCAATCATATGGTTTACCATTTCATGAAATGATACATATTCATTTCATGAGCGTGGTTCGTGTTTTGACGCTAAAAAATATACTCTAAAACTTAGATGGGAAGGATGGATGGAGAAATGTGTGATCATTGCAATGGAATAGGCAGACGTGAATTCATGGGCGCGGTGGGCGCCGCTTCAGCGATTGGAGCGATCGCTGTTTCTTCGGTAAATGCGAATGCGGCTGAATCGGCGGATACTACATATCAAAATGGATCCTCTTTACCGTCAGGCGTTCCGTTGAAGGTCAAGCCGGTTTTTGTATATGCGTTGTATAAACGGGCGGAAAAAACAAGTTGGCGGGGGTATGGTGGACTCCATACGGAGGATGATGTGAAAGCGGAGACGCGGCGGATCGAGGGGGAATTGAAAGAACTTGCATCCAATGCAGAGTTTCCGGTTGATATCCTGCCGGTGACGCTGGTCAACAACGATCAACAAGCGATGGAAGCATCGGAAAGCGTATGCGATGTAATATTAGTATACGCGTCTGGTGGAGGAGGCCGTGATTCTTATAGCTGGTACTCATCGTTGGCTTCCAAAACGCCGAACATAATGTTCCTTCGTCATCAATCGGGGCCTTACTACCTTTGGCACGAAATCGCCCACTGGCGCTTCCTGCGGAGGAATGGAGACATCATCGAAGAGCCGAACATGGATGTGGATGATATTGTGGTAGACGAATATGACGATGTGTTGTGGAGGCTTCGGGCGTTATATGGACTCAAAAACGCTAAGGGCACAAAAATGCTGGCGATTGGAAGTTTGGCCGCATACAGTGAACCTGCTCAGCGGCTTGGTCCTGCTCATGCAAAAGAAATTTGGGATTATGATATTGAAATTATCTCGCGGGAGGTTTTTGCCCAGCGTCTCCAAAAAGCCCGTATAGACGAAACGCGAATGAAAAAAATAGAGCGGCAAGTGGACGCTTACCTCACCCAACCGGGTGTGATTCTGCAAACAGACCGGAAATTCGTTGTTAATTCGTTCATCGCGTTATCGGTATGTAAAGAATTCATGGAAGAAACCGGAGCGATGAATTTTGGTTTTGATTACTGCATGTCGCGTCAGGTGATCGAAATGCTGGATACACCACCGTGTTTGGTTTTGAGCCTAGCGAATGACGAGGGGTATACAGCATATTGTCATACGGACTTATCCCATACAGTGCCCGGTGTGCTGCTGCGTTGGATCACCGGCAAACCTGCGTTTTTGTGTAATACACATTTTCCACATCACGGTATTTTCACCGTGGCCCATTGCGCCGCCCCGCGAAGAATGAATGGAAAAGATTACGAACCGGCCCGGATCATGACTCATTTTGAATCAGATTACGGCGCGGCTACCAAAGTGACGTATACCAAAGGGCAAATGGTGACGGCTATTATTCCGAACCTTCATTGTACGAAGTGGCAAGGGCTGAAAGGAACCATTCTTGATTCACCTTCTCTTCCCGTATGCCGGTCGCAAATGGATATTCAGATGGAGGGAGATTTTCGCAAGCTGCTTACGGACATGGAAGGATTTCATGCGCAAATCTGCTATGGTGATTATCTTCGCGAAGTTGGTTACGCTCTCAAGAAAATTGGGAAAGTCGAATGGCAGAATTTCAGTGGCGCCGTTTAAGAAATCTGAAACACCTAAAAAAATTGACTCCGGTACTTTCCTAAACTGATCTCTCCACAGTGCCGTTTTTTGTGTTGAATCATTGTGTTTCCATTTTAAAACATCCATTAGGGGATGTGTTGTGAATAACAGAAAACGTTTTTCATTGATTCTCGCAGTTGCTTTTCTGCGCCTGCTATATAACGATCGCGTCTTATTTTTTCTTCTCTTCTACAAACACTTTCAAACGCGCCATTGCGGAAGTTCCATTCTCGGAATCCCGTGTGACGGTGACGATGTATAAACCAGGTTTGCTGTAGTGATGTGAGATTGTCGCGAATTCATTTTGCGAGCAGGTTTCACCCTTCGTTCCGTCTCCAAAATCCCAACGCTCTTTCCCACCTTGTGTCCGGAATGTCCGCGCTTTGAAGAAGACGACGTCTCCAGGAGCGATCCCTGTGGTTGGGTAATATGTCGCATGAATCGAAGGTGGAAGTTTTTCAAGTGTGTTCTCTCCCGCGTATGCGTGAACGACAGCAAAGTCAACATCGACTTGCCCGCGATCGTCTTTGACCCAAAGGATTTCAGAGTAGACGCCGGGTTTCTCATAGACTTTTGTTGCAACTGGGCCTTGCGCATCTGAACCGTCGCAAAATGTCCACTTGTAGGAGACGATCTTCCCACCGTCACAGATGGAATTGGATCCGTCCAGCGTCACTTCATCGCCTGTGCTGACAAGGTGATGAGGTCTCGCTACTGCTAATAGAGCGCCGGGATTTTCACGCAGGTAGGCTTCTACGATGAAAGGATAGCCGTTGATCAATCCCTTTTCATCTCCCGCTGCGCCATTAATGTCGAAATGAAGATGCGACCAACCGCCCGACGCGCCTTCTTTCCCTAAAATACCAATCCAATCCCCTTTTTGAACGCGGGTTCCCGGTTTGACATGCGGCAGAATGGAAGAGAAATGCGAATAACGATAATACCAGCCCCGGCTGTCTTCGATATAAACCACGTCGTATCGTGGAGAGAGATTAGGATACTTCTCCTTCGTCACTTCCGGCAGTGTCTTGCCCGCCGCGGAGAGCACGTACCCATCCGTCGCCGCAAGGACTGGAACGAGGTGATCGTAGCCGCCGAAATCCAGCCCGTAATGGTAGTAAATGTCCTTACGGTTTGGATCTTCTCCACCATCAACGAAACAGGGATCATTCGCCATCTGTGTATCCGACGCGAACCAGCGTTGTTTGACTGGATAACCGAAACTGCCCGGTTCCAACAAAGGTTGATCCGGATCCCAGAATCGTAGCCTAACATCCGCGCCGGGCTCCAAATCCCAGACCTCCGGGCTGCTGGAATTGCTTAAATATCCCTTCGTAACCGCCGCGTCCAGTTTGAGTCCATTGACCACCTTCGGCATAGTGTACAACGCCACGGGGATCACTGCTTGCGTACCGCTGACATCGACGTTTACTTCCGCTTTCCGGATCGCATTGCGGAATGGATCGCGGACATCGTGAATGGAGAGAACAGTGATGATTTTTTTCTCTCCTGTTTTCAGCGTGTAAGTGAACGATTCTCCAATCGCCAAATCCGCCGTGACCGGTTTCGCCTGTGGCGCCGCTACTATCGCGCATACGAACAACGCAACGAAGAAAATGCTTTTGAATCCTGTATTCAATTTCATGATTAACGATCTCCTTTCGATTGGTTCAAAAATTTTTTGTATTCATATTGAGACGCTCTTTATGAAACAGGCGTCATTTATTTTTCTTTGGGACGCCGGTCGTCAATCTTGGTTGCCGCTTCGATGATATTGCCTTCCATATGAACCTGCCCGGCTTTTTCCTCGATAAGAATTCCGGTGGTCTGCGTTCTCTCTCCTTCCGGACGGTTGTCACGGATGATGTTGTTCTTGAAGATGAGACCGTTGGTTTCACCACGGATGCGGATCCCCGCTGATTCTTCATTCGTTCCGTTCTCTTCGATAATGTTATTCTCCAACCGGTTGCGGTGACCCGCCATTCCTATAGTTTCGTTACGGAAAAAGACGCCGTTGAGGCTGTTCATTCGTACGACATTATTCTGCAGAAGATTGTCGGAATCCTTATGTCCAATCGAGATGCCGAATCGCCCGTTTTCGTTCAGAACATTATTCTCAAACAAGCCATGCCGCACTCGCCAACAGAGGAACAGACCATCATTACCGTTATGAGTGGCGACGCACTTACGAATGATGGGACGCTGCGAGCCGCTGCCGGGGTGCAATCCGAGAGACGCGTTGTCGCTCGAAACGCATTCGATGACTTGCACATCGTTGGATTGTTGAAAACTGATTCCATCCCCGTTGTAGTTTTGAACCACGCAGCCTTTGATAATCGTTCCAAATCCACGGTAGAGGAAAAATCCCCGCGCCCCGGCATCCATTGAGCGGGATATTGTTCTCTTTGTCGCCATCGATAGTAAGATTCTCAACCTGCGCGCCTTCGATATGGTAACCGCTGACGACGGGAAAGACCGTCGCCGCATGCGCTTTCCTGTGAATCATGTAGTCCGACATCAAAGGATTGCTGATTGAGAACGTATTACCATTGCGCCCTGTGATTCGAGCGACGGTCGTGTGAAATCCGCCCGACTGATCGTCCATAATTGCGACACCATCGCCAACTTGAAAACCATCAGGATTCTCCAAAGTAATCTGTTCCTCCCCATAATCACCATCAATCGCGAGTGGAGAGGATACACTGGCCGTTTTCCGCAGTATGGTTTTTCCTTTTTCGCCGGTTACGGTGACGTTCGCGCGCAGATGCAGGGAATCGCGCATCATGTATTCTCCGGCTTGAATCTTCACAATACCGCCGCCTAATCCAGCGATGTAGTCCACCGCCGATTGTAGAACGCGGTGATCGGTTCCAATCAGATCCGCGTCCGATGGGCCGACAGTAATAGATGGCCGTTCTTTCATCTCCGAATGCATGGCCCGAGGGAGTTGCTGTTCTTCCGGTTTCGGCGAGAAATCAACCGTTTCAGACGCTTGTGATACGAAAACGGTTAGAAGAAGAATCGAACAGATTGGGAGTAGAGTTTTTTTCATAAGTGGTATACCTCCTCCTGCGTTTTGCTATCTATCTTATAGGAGAACAAATCGAATTGATATATCACGAGCCGCTGAAAAGAAATAAAAATTCATTGAATGGAGCGTGGGTATAATTTGAGCTTTTCAATCTATATTTTGTTTTCAATGGGCTTGTTTCTGGTAATGAGAAACGAAGATTAGGATCGCCCAGAGTATATATCAATCAGCTGGGTAGCAAAGTGAAGGCTTTTTTCTTCCCTTGCATAATTGCCGGATCGTAGGCCAGGACAGAAAAAAGCCTTGCCCTGGGCACCCGCAGAATGAAGTAAAGGCTCCGGCGAAAGCGCCGGTACTTGCCCTGGGCGCCCGCGATCCGCCCGTAGAAAACAAAATAATCATTCTATAAACAAAGCGATTCTATCTTTCTGCCAATGACATCAATCCTCATCCTGAATATCCTGCTTATCCTGTCTATCCGGATTCAGACAAAAACTAAATCCTACATACAATCAAGTCATCACAAAATTATCGATAGAATTGTTATCTCATTCAAAAATAATGCTATGATAATGGGAAAAAGGGGTTGATGAAATGGCGAAGGTAACGATTTCACTACCGGATTCAATGAGCGAATATATTTCAGATCGCATTAGATCCGGCCCTTATGAAAGTAAAAGTGAATATTTCCGTGATCTAGTGCGCCGGGATCAAGAGCATTTTGAATCATTGCGGCGCGAGCTGATTAAGGGTGAGCAAAGCGCGGAAAGTTCCCTCTCTCCCGAAGACATATTGAACCGGGCGCGGGCGCGCGCTAAATTCATAAGTGATCTGACATAAAGAAACAATTGAACTGGAGGGAATGGTATGAATTGCGATGTCTGGAATTGGAAGCGTATTCATTATGTTACTGCTCTAATTTTTGCATCCACGATTATCTTAATCTTTTCTTCGAACGCATCAGCGTTTGAATATCAACGCGAAGCGATGGAAACATTCGCCGCGTTGTTGAAAATACCTGTTGAAGCGCCATCCGTTGATGTCACTGTCCAAAGCCGTACAGAAGAAGAAGGCTTGATTATAGAAGATATCCGCTGGCCGTCGTGGAAGGGGGAACAGCCGATCGCTTTTGTGATCCGTCCGGCGCAGGCGAAAGAACCGCTTCCCGCGATTGTCTGCCTTCATGGAACAGGCGGCAGCCGCGAAGCGATGTGTACGCGCGAATTCGGCCGGGGAACCTGGACGCGCTATGGATACTCGGAATCCCATCAACGCCTGAAAGGCTGGGCCAGGGAACTCGCCCGCAGGGGCTATCTCGTTCTCGCCATGACCCAGCGGGGCTTGGATTGCCGCACACCAAACACGAACGATCAAGCCAAAGATTTACTCGCGCGTGGGAAGACGCTCATGGGAGCGATCGTCTATGAAATCCGCCAGGCCGTTACGCATTTATGCGAGCGGCCCGATACCGATCCCAACCGGATTGGCATGACGGGTATGTCGTTCGGCGGGATCACGACGTTTTATACTTGGCTGGTTGATGAAAGAATCGGCGCGGCTGCCCCGCTTTGTGGAGGCGTTGGATCTGTGGATGTGTTTCTCAAGATTGGGGCGCGGGGATATCATGGCTTCTATTGGTGGATCCCTGATATGCTAACCAAAGGCGATCAGGGAGATTTCGCCGCCGCAATGGCTCCACGGCCTTTGATGCTCTGGGCTCCATTGGAAGATATCGGCATGCCCAAGGAAGGTGTTGACCGCTTTTTGGATGTGGTTCGTCCCGCGTATGAAAGCGCCGGGCGCCCGGACGCGCTCGTAATCCACCGGAATCCAGGAGAACACAGTTTTTCTATGGAAGCGTTTGAAGCGATGGTGGATTTCTTTGACGATCAGTTCCGAGTTTCCAGGTAAGGTTGGATTGTTCCTCCACCAAGAATCTCATCCCCTTTCGATACAACCAGCGCCTGTCCTGGCGCCACGCCGTACTGTGGTTCGTTGAATTCCAGCGTGAATCCTCCTTCTTGGATACGGGTAATGATTCCAAGAGCGGGGACATGGCGGGAGCGAATTTGGCCGAGAACTTCATCGCCGGTTTGTGGTTCATGAATCCAGCGTGAATCGAAAGTATTCACGATTCGTTTTCCTAATTCCTCCCATTTACCTACAATAACGGTGTTCCTTTTCGGGTCGATCGCGCAGACATAGAACGGCCCTCCCGAAAGGCCCAAACCCCGCCGTTGTCCAACCGTATAGTGAATTACGCCCCTATGCGTTCCCAAAACAGTTCCTTTTTGATCCAGGATAGGGCCTTCTTGGGAGGGGATACGCTCCGCGAGAAATTCAGTATACGGGCGGCCTAGCGTGAAACAGATATCCTGACTCTCCGGTTTATCCGCCGTGACGAGACCTAGATGCGAAGCGATGGCCCGGACCTCTTCCTTCTTTTTATCTCCCAGCGGAAAGAGGATTTTTTGCAGTAAGTGTTTAGGGATACCGTAGAGAAAGTAACTCTGATCTTTCTCCCGATAATTCGCCCGGTAGAGCCGGGGCGCGCCGGTTTCATCCTGTTCAATTCGCGCGTAATGGCCTGTGGCGGCGAATTGGTAATCCCATTCCAGCGCCAGCCCGAAGGCTTCCTCAAAACGAACGAAACTGTTGCAATGCACGCATGGATTCGGAGTCAATCCATTTTCATAACTGCGGATGAAAGGAACGATGACGTTCTCATGGAAATTCTTCGCCGTGTCAATCGAACAGTGAGGAATCCCCAGCGTTTCCGCCGCATGTTTGGCGTCGCGGATATCTTTTTGGGAACAACACCCGCCTTCCTCCCCGCTGGGATCGACGGAACGGAGCTGCATCATCGTAACGCCGACAACATCGTATCCCTGCTCCAGCAAGAGCGCTCCCGCCACGCTGCTATCCACTCCCCCGCTCATCAATAACAGTACCGTTCCTTTAGACATGGTGTATCCTTATCTCTTATTATCGAAATTATTATACCGGCATTGTGGATGAATGGACCGCGGGCGTCCCGCCCGTGGAAAGAAGGCTGTCTTTTCGTTTTCCGGGTGTAATGATAGAGCCTAATGAATCTTATCCTGAAAATCCTTTTATCCTGGCAATCTTGATTCAGACAAAGAGTGAGACCGCGTATATGAATTGGATGTCCCTCGCCGATCAAAATAAAAAAGAACTCCGCCGGATTCTATTAGACTGGTTCCGCCGGACCGCCCGCGATCTCCCCTGGCGGCGTACGCGCGATCCCTATTGCATATGGCTTTCTGAAATTATGCTCCAGCAAACCCGTGTTGAAGCGGTGATCGCCTTTTACCAGCGATTTCTTGAAACGTTCCCAACGTTAGAATCTCTCGCCGCCGCGCCGGAAGACCATGTACTCAAACAATGGGAAGGGCTTGGTTATTATTCCCGCGCGCGGAATCTGCGGCGGACCGCAAAGATTTTAGTTGAAGAATATGGCGGGAATATCCCGCGGACGCTTGAAGAATGGCGCCGCTTGCCTGGCGTGGGACGGTATACGGCGGGGGCGGTTGTGAGTATCGCCTTTGGAGTTCCCGCGCCGGTTGTGGATGGAAACGTCAAACGGGTATTCGCCCGTCTCTTCTGCGTCGAAGATTGTGTCAATGACGCAAAGACGGTTGACGCGTTTTGGGAGGCGGCGGAACGGTTGCTTTCCAGACGGGCGCCGGGGAATTTCAATCAATCATTGATGGAACTTGGCGCCCGAATCTGCATTCCTAAAAAGCCCCGGTGTGGGGAGTGTCCCGTTCAGACATATTGTGAGGCGTATAAGAATAATATGGCCGAATCACTCCCTATTAAACGTTTGAAAAAGACGCCTCCCCACGCCGAAGTTGTAGCAGCGGCGATTCGTAAAAATGGACGGTATCTGCTGGGGAAACGTCCACATGGAGGGATGCTAGGCGGCTTGTGGGAATTCCCCGGCGGCAAAGTGGAAAAGGGAGAGACGCATGAAGAAGCGTTGCGCCGCGAAATCATGGAAGAACTAGGGATTGAAGTAGAGATTACGGAATTGCTAACTTCCGTCGATCACGTCTACTCGCATCTCACCGTGACCATACATCTTTATTCATGCCGGCAGCTAGGCGGTAAACCGAAGCCGTTATATCACAGCGAACTCAAATGGGTGTCCCGCGCGCGATTCGAGGAATTCGCGTTCCCCGCCGCTAATATTAAGTTCTTTCCATTTCTGTAAAACGGCGTTTCTATTTTGGGAACAGTTTCAAGGGATCGGAGAAAGCGTCTTCGTTGTCTTGAATACTAAGAATCATTCGTTGCAGCTCTTTCGTAGGTGCGGTTAAAACAATCCGCTCGTCTCCGAACTCCATTGAATCGATACGAATTTTTCTATCCTCAATCGCTTCCTGGAGCCATTCGAGTGAGAGGAATTCGATTTCGATGCGGCTCCCTTTGATTAACACGCGCGCGAAGGAATGAGCGGGGATGAGATGGAGCGAATAAAACTCATTCAATTCAGCGGATTCCTGCGGATAGAAATCGAGGAATGTCTCATCTTCCAACCGCACGAGACAGACGTCAAACATCGAGACCATCTCATCTTCCGTGTATGTCAATTCATAGAAATCCTCCGATCCCCGTTCAAACCGCCAAGTTGATTTCTCATCCTCATCAGTCCAGGTACCGAGTAATTTTTGGTCGAATTCGATATCCTTGTCCGTATAGAGCGGATAGATCGATGGCACGATGCATCCGGTTATAAAAGGAAGAATGATGAGAATGAACAAGAATCGTTTAGTTTTCACGGCCGCCTTCTCCTTTATCCACGAACGTATACCTGATAGGTGTAGATCAATTTAATCTGATTGTCTTTACCCGGTTTTACGTCGACTGTCCAGACGAGCTGGCTTGTTGGATTGACCATCCGAAGTCCGGACGCCAGTTTCACGATTTCAGGATCGCCGGTGGTTTCTTGGATTTCGCCGATCAGCGTTTTCGTGATTTCAACGGTCACGTCTTCGGTTTTATAATTCGTTAATTCCAATTCTCCCTTGATCGTAACAAGATCGTAATTGGAATGATAGAACTGTGCGGCGTTCCTTCTGCGTTCGGTTTCGTATTCGTTTTGTTCCCCTTTGATGGAGATGGCATGGGTGATTTTCAGTTCGGACGACGCGTTTGGGGGGGTGTATTTGATCGTATCCTGTCCGAGAATGTGTCCGTCTTTAACGGTCATGGCGGGCGCCGTGGTCCAGGGCTGACCGGTTGTATTTGTCAGGCGCAGTGAATGCCAGACAACTTGTGGCGCCTGCGGCTGGTTCTGCTGATAGCTGTTGTTTGGATCGATGTAATTGGGAATTTCCCATGTATAAAGATGTTCGTAGGGAATCTCTCCCGCGAAGAGCGGGTAATAACCACGTTCTCCCTTTTTAAGCGTTACATTATCCACCGGATAAAAATAGAGATCCTCCGCGCTCTCTCCCATCACCGGTTCGACCGGCATGGAGGGTGTGAACGCTTCGGCGGTGTTTGAGATCATCATTTGTTGGCTGATTTGGCTGCCTACGTTGAAACGCTCATTTCTCCGGCCAAATGATCGGATTCGCTCAAGGATTTGTTGAACCGGTTGCAGGGAAAAAGCGCTGTTTACTGAATCGAATTGAATATGGGGGAAACCAGCGATCAATTCTACACGGGTGTCTTGCAATGGAATTAAATCGTTGACAATGACTGATTTGGATGAAAACAGGGCTTTCTCTTTCTTCGATATATCAACTACATAGCTCGGCGCCCAAGCGGATCCTTGACCCAAAAACGTCAACGTGATGATAGGTTTTTTTGAAGAGGCGCCAGTGGAGGAGGCGGTAAATTCGACGACGTTTTCCACTTTCGGCCGTTCAATGAAATAATTCGTCTCTTCCGATGGGAACCGCACTTGTTGTATCCAATTTATTGGGATGCCTTGGACGCCCATTGTATCTTTTATGAGGATCAACTCACCTCGCTCCGGGGGATTGGGGACGGGGATGACATTCTCCGGGTGAAGTGGAATTATCGTTCCGTCATGACGGCTGGGGATATCCACGATCTTGACCCGGTTCCATTGATCGCGGAATTTTACGTCTAAGGTTTCACCGATATTCGCTTCGAGCAGCTCCCCGATGTTTGCGGCTTTTACTTTTTCCAACGTCTGAACCTGCGTGGCTTTGATATTGGTTAGTGTGATAGTCTCTGGCCAGCTGATCCAGAAACTGCCAAGCAGCGCGTCCGGCAAGGGCCGCAGGCGATACGTCCCTGAATCTTCCGGCAGTTCCGCTTGCAGAACCGCCAGCGCCACACCGTTCTTGAATGTGGAAACGCTGACCGCTTTCGCTTGAATCGTATGGACCTCTTCCTCCGCGAAAAGCGCAGTGGGAAAGAGAAGCGTAGTTAATCCGAGCGTCAGGGCGATGGATTGTTTGCGTAACATTAATTTGTCTCCTTGATTGCTTTGTTTAATGTGGATTGTACGCCTTGAATCTAGGTCTATTCAGATTAAACGGAGCAACGCCGGGGAAGTTAGAGATTTCTGATATTTTTTTATTTTTGGAAAGATGGACGCTTATTTTGACATTTAATGGCTTAAACTGGCATGAGCCACCGTTATTTCGCAATCAGGAGGAAGAGATTTACCTTCCTCCTGGTATTCCTCTTGTATCATATCGAACACATTGTGGAGTTCGCTTTGAGCTTCACTTGGATTATTTCCAAGCGCGTGACAGCCGGGAATTGCGGGTAAATGAGCTACATATGTGCCGTTATCATCCGGACGAATAACAAGAGTATAATCTTCAAACCGCATGATTTTCCTCCTGTTTTTCTTCACATTATATATCATTAAGCCCGTGTGTATACAAGATACGAATATTTTAGCTGTATCTTATTGTCAATGCCGGGTTTGACAGTGACAGTCCAAATGATCTGGGTGGATGAATTGACTCGCCGAAGACTCGACGCCAGTTTGACTGTTTTCGGATCGCCGGTAGTTTCAATAATGTCACCAACGATTGTTTTCTTGATTTCGACTGTCACATCCTCATTTTTATAATTCGTCAATTCCAATTCCCCTTGGATCGTGACGAGATCGTAATTCATATTGTATAACTGTGTCACGTTTCGTTGCCGGTCGGTTTCGTATTCTTTCTGTTCCGCTTTGATGGAAAGGGCGTGCGCAATCTTTAAATCCGACAGCGCGTTTGGTGGGGTATATGGGATCGTATCCTGTCCGAGAATGTGTCCGTCTTTAACGGTCATAGCCGGAGCGGTCGTCCAGGGCTGACCCGTTGTATTCTTCAGACGCAGGGAATGCCAAACCGTCTGTTCGCTGTGCGATTCTTCATGCGGGCGCCGGTTGTCAGGATCGAGGTAATTTGGTATTTCCCACGTGTAGATATGTTCGTAGGGAATCTCTTTAGCGAAGAGTGGATAATAGCCGCGCTCGCCTTTTTTCAGTGTGACATCTTCCACTGGATAGAAATAGAGGTCCTCTGCGCTTTCTCCCATCACCGGTGTTGATGGCATGGTTGGAGGGGAAGAGAAAATGGCGTATACAAAAGGTTCCGGCTGAGATACTTGGGTGCCCACGTCATAACGTTCCCTCCTACTCCTCTTCCTTGAGCGAATCCCTTCGATGATTTTTTCAATTGGCTGTAGAGAGAATGCGCCGTCAACTTCATCGAACTCAATATGAGGGAATCCAGCGATTAATTCCACATGTGTGTTCTTCCACGGCATTAAGTCGTTGATAATAATGGATTTGGATGATAATTGGGCTTTCTCTTTCTTGGAAATATCCACTACATAACTCGGCGCCCATGCGGCCCCTTGGCTTAGTACTGTCAGCGTGATGGGAACCGATTTCTTCACCGGGGTGGCTCCATCAGCGGGTTGGGCGGTGAATTCCAAGACATTTTCAACACTCGGCCGGTTGATGTGATAATTTACATTGGTGGATGGAAACTGCGCTTCTTGAATCCAACCTTTTGGGACCACACGGATACCCACCGACGCTTCCAAGATGATTACATCACTGCGCTTTTGAGAAATGGTTTGAGTGATTATATCCCTATGTTGTGGTTGAGTCTTCTGTTCATTTGGGTGGGGGATGTCCACGATTTTGACACGGGCCCATTTATCTTGGATTCTTAAATCCAACGTCTGGCCGATATTCGCTTCCAATATTTCTTCAATACTGGCGGCCAATATTTTTTCCTGCGTTTGGGCTTGCGTGGCTTTTATATTGGATAGGGTCACATTTTCCGGCCAGCCGATCCAGAAACTGCCAAGCAGCGAGTACGGTAATGGCCGCAGGCGGTAGTGTCCAGAATTTTCCGGCAATTCCGTTTCGAGAACGGCCATGACAACACCGTTCTTAAATAGAGATACGCTGGTCACTTTCGCCTCAAGCGTTGCAGGTTCTTCCTCGGATAATAGCGGGGTGGGAAAAAAGAGGGCTGTTAGAAAAAGAGTCAGGGCGATGGTTTTCTTCGGTGTCATCGGTGTTTCTCCTTTTTGTTATAGATAAGAAACGAACTCCAGTTTAAAATTCGCTCTTATTAGGATATAACGCCGATGCGATGAAAAAGTTATATTTACTTTACTTTACGGGCGATTTCATAAGAAATAGGAGAACCGTTGACCTTCAATGTATTGATGTGTTGTATGGCCCGTTGCAGTTTTTCATTGGGATTCCCTTCCCATCCCGATAAATCCAGGTCATTCACTTTTACAATGATATCACCTTTTTGGATTACGTTTGTTGATTGGCCGGACGGCGCCGCAGTGATCGTAAGGCCTTGATTTTCGTCTGTGTCCCATTCCACGATGGTTTCAACGCCATAAAATAACTGGCCGTCGATATTTTTTGTAAAAAACGCTAACCCCGAATGAATGTCAATATCATGGATTGAATTACTATTCTTTGGAGTTCGTCTGGTACGTCTATTGGCTTGACTGATTTGTATCACACCGTTTTCAAGAACATGGTAGTCCAGCCAATAGGAAGGCAGGACCGTGTCAAGAAAATCCCGGACGGTAGGATTATCCAAACAAAAAGAAAGTTTTTTATTCATCCCATCATCCAGAACAAATTGCAAGCCGCATTCTTGGTGAAAGGTTGATAGAATTGAAAATAAATCGACGTTATTCGCTTCAAACGGGCCCTCGAACCGCTTATCCAGCGCAGCGGATGGGGAAGGGGGAGCTATTTCCTTGATCAGGACAACCCCGTTTTCCATAATCTGATATTTCAAACCACAGGATAATAAAACTGTGTCTAAAACATCGCGTACAGTAGGATTCTGAAAACTGAAAGTGGCTTTTTTCTCAATGACTCCTTCATCCAAGACAAATGGAAGGCCGCATGCTTGTTGAAGGATTTGTATGATCGTGGAGAGTTCGACGCTTCGCGCTTCAACAGGGCCTTCAATTTGAGAGTCCAAGGCGTTGGATATTTCTTCCGGGATCTCATCGATGGGTTCTATGGAAGATTCACTAGATGAAGGTATATCCTTAGCCCGCCGGATCAGGATTGTTCCATTCTCCGTAATCTGATAACCCAGATTATTTGCAGGAAGGACACAACCTAAGATGTCCTGGACTGTTGGATTGTTGAAAGAAAAAGTCACTTTCTTGTAAATTCCCTGCTCAATGGCCATAGGAATGCCGGATTGCGCTTGCAGCGTTTGGATAACTATGGCTAGATCGACGCCACGGGCTTCAACAGGGCCTTCGATGCGAGTGTCCAACACGGCTTGAATTTTCTTGTCTATAACTGTATGAGGGGATGGCGCCGGCGCTTGTACTTTTTCTCCACTCGGAATCAATAATAATAAAGAACAACTCCAATTCTCTTGCGAAATGTCCATTGGCGCTGTGACTCTTTGGGCGGAAACAATTAACGGGAAGGCGGTGAAAACGATCGGAAGGATAGCAAATACATAATACCGTGATTTTTTCATTATTTTCTCTCCTTGAATGTAATTATTTTGACCGTTTAGCCGAAAGAAGTGGTAAAATACCTGCAAAAGGAGATAATGTGTCAAAGATTATACTCTCAAAAGCAGGATAGGATTTCTATACCCCTATCGGCCGTTCAATGTTGTTTGTTTTAGGCGCCTATTAAAAAAAACGGTTGGGGAAAAGCGGAGATAACAACCAAATTGATTTGATTTGAAAAAAGAGAGAGAGTATCATTTTAATTGGAATGAGTTTCGAAGGCTTTCTCATTCGCGATTTCTACCGCAACTCATTTTCATTTGCGCATGGGCATCTAAATCATTTGAAGTTTTTTAGAAACTATCTGAATCTCTTTCTAACAACATTGACACATGAAAAAGAAACCCTATAATTAAAGACTTATGATTCAAAGTGGGTCCTTAGCTCAGCTTGGTTAGAGTGCTTGCTTGACATGCAAGAGGTCACTGGTTCAAGTCCAGTAGGACCCACCATTTTTCGATTTCTTTTTCTTGATCCGTTGGAAAGCGGATATCAGAGATTTAAAAAGGAGTTTGAGAGAGGGAGACCTGGAGGTCTCTTTTTTATATTAAAAAACGCAACGGCAATTAACTAGGTCAAACTATATACCCATAGATAGATATGCCGATAGGATTATTGCGTACTATATATGGGTTGGTTTTGTCTAAAATGACTTTGTAACGACGCTTTTTTATACGTGTGAACGACATTATGAGCGCATCATCTTCTGTTAAACAAATTAAACTGCGGGTAAATGGCGGGAAGGAATCTCTGGTAGTTCCCGCCCTAACCACTCCAATGACTCTGTTGGACGAGCGCCGGGAATTCCCCAAGGACGCCGTCGCCGCCACGTTTAATGGAGTGAAGGTGGATTTACTGCGCCCATTGCCTGGAGATGGTGAAATCCAGTTTATTACGTTCCGCGATCCGGAAGGAAAAGAGATACTCTATCACAGCGCGGCGCATCTTTTGGCCCAGGCTGTTACGGAACTCTTTCCCAACGCCAAGTTAGCGATTGGCCCACCGATCGACAACGGATTCTATTACGATTTCGATGTCGAAAAACCTTTCACGCCGGAAGATCTTGAACGTATTGAAGAGCGTATGCGTGAACACGCCGCGGAAAAAATACCGATCGAGCGGTTTGAAATGAGCCGGCAGGAAGCGATCGATTATTACAAAGAAAAGAACGAACCTTATAAAGTTGAACTCATCGAAGATTTCGAAGACGATTCGTTCAGTTTTTATAAACAGGGTGATTTCATAGATATGTGCCGGGGACCGCATGTTCCCCACACCGGTTTTCTGAAGCATTTTAAACTCCTGCAGAACGCTGGAGCGTATTGGCGTGGACACGAACGAAATCCGATGCTTCAGCGGATCTATGGAACCGCCGCGTCAAATCCAAAAGAACTGAAAGCGTATCTCAAACAGCTGGAAGAAGCGAAAGAACGCGATCACCGAAAGATCGGCCGCGAACTCGACCTCTTCAGCATTCATGATGAAGCGGGGCCGGGATTGGTTCTGTGGCATCCACACGGCGCGCGCGTCCGTAACGTTATCGAGAATTTCTGGCGTGAGGAACATTACCGCCGGGGTTATGAATTGGTTTACATTCCCCACATCGTCCGGGAAAACCTGTTTCAGAAATCCGGACACCTCGAAAATTTCCGGGATGACATGTATTCGCCGATGGATGTTGATGGGATGAATTATTACGCCAAACCGATGAACTGCCCGGCGCATATTCTCATCTATCAATCTCAATTGCGCAGTTACCGGGATATGCCGGTTCGCTATGCGGAATTGGGAACGGTCTACCGGTACGAGCGCTCCGGCGCGTTACATGGCCTTCTGCGCGTACGGGGATTCACCCAAGACGACGCGCATATTTTCTGCCGCCCCGATCAGCTGGAAGATGAAATCCTTGGGATCATCGATCTGGCCGATTTTATGATGAAAGCTTTCGGGTTTGAGTACAAACTCTGCCTCTCCACCCGTCCGGAAAAGTCGATCGGCACGGAAGAAATTTGGGAATACGCCACCGAAACTCTCCGGAAAGCGCTCGAAAAAAATGGTCAGCCCTACGAGGTCGATGAAGGGGGTGGGGCCTTTTATGGGCCGAAAATTGATGTTATGCTGTTGGACGCTTTGGGACGCACATGGCAGGGACCGACGTTTCAATTGGATTTTAATTTCCCAGAGCGTTTTGATATTACGTATGTCGATACAGATGGCGAGAAGAAACGGGCGGTCATGCTTCATCGTACAGTCTTAGGATCGATGGAGCGATTCTTTGGAAACCTGATCGAGCATTATAAAGGCGCGTTTCCACCGTGGTTGTCGCCGGTACAGGCCAAAGTGATGACCATAACCGATGATTCGATTCCCTATGCGAAATCATTGAATCAGCGATTACGCTGTGCGAAAATACGATCGGAACTTGATATACGTAACGAGAAGATTAACTATAAAGTCAGAGAAGCTGAATCCTTAAAAATCCCATTCATGCTCGTCGCAGGGAAAAAAGAGATGCAAGAAGGAACCGTCTCTCTTCGCGAGAGAGGACGGAAAGATCATGGCGTCATGAGTGTGGAAACCGTATTGGATATGATCCAAGAAGCGGCTGGAGCGCCTCGAAGTCCGTTGGAATAGTAAACCGGGGCGTGGAGTGACTGAGTTTGGCCGAATGAAGCCAGAGAGGAGTGTGAGTTTCCATTAGGAGCAAAAGAAGTATTTCTCGGCGCGAGCCACAGCGGGACACCACTCGCATTAATGAAACGATTCGTGAACGTGAAATCCGTCTCATCGATCAGAACGACGAACATGTAGGCGTTGTCACGGTCGACACCGCCTTGAAATTAGCGCGGGAGGCCGGATTGGATCTGGTGGAAGTGAGCGCCAAATCCAAGCCGCATGTGTGCCGTGTTATGGACTATGGCCAGTATAAATATCAGCAGGCCAAAAAACAAAAAGACGCGAAGAAGAAACAAAAACAAATTGTGGTTAAAGAGATAAAACTTCGTCCGCGTATTGACGACCACGATTATGAATTTAAATTAAATCACGCGATCAAGTTTCTCGAACACGGCGATAAAGTCCGTTTTATCATGCAGTTCCGCGGGCGTGAAATGGCGCACAAAGACTTTGGCCGCCGGGTCATGGACCGGGTCATTGAAGATCTAAACGAAATCGCTTCTGTTGAACAAGCTCCCCGGCAAGAAGGGCGGTTCATGAATATGACACTTGCGCCTTTGCCCGGAGTCAAGAAAAAAAGTGATAAAAGCAGTGATGATGAACGAAAGAGTGATGAATCAACGCTAGAATCCTTTGAACCGTCATCCCTACCGGATGATGATTCGGCGAAAGAGGAAGAAATTTAAGATGGCAAATGGACCTAAAATGAAATCCAATCGCGGAGCGATGAAACGCTTCCGCAAAACGAAAAACGGTAAATTCAAACGGGAACGGGCGTATCTAAGCCACATTCGCACCAAAAAAACGTCGAAACGGAAACGGCGTCTGCGCCAACAGACTCTCGTCAGTACCGCCGAAGTGAAACGCGTTTCCCGGATGTTAACCACGTAATCGCGGTTGGCTCTTCCCTATCTTCTCTCGCCCACTATCATTTCAAAGGTGAGTTGGCTCCGTTTAAGCACGGTGATGGAATCACACCGGGAAGAGGATACGCGGTGACTAATAATTTGAAACGCATCCAACGTTGAACTGTATTGGTTCCTATTACAGCGGAATGAAATGCTGGAATCCACTCGATTCCTTTCTCAGTATATCGAATTCCGTTCTTTCCGCCGGTTCGAATTCGGCCGATAGAACGCAGGAGAACAGACATGCCACGCGCAATCAGTCAGGTCGCTTCCAGGCGGCGCCGGAAAAAAATTCTCAAATTAGCCAAAGGTTCCCGTCTCGGACGGCGCAATCAGATACGATCCGCCCGTCATGGAGTGTTCAAAGGTCTTCAGTACGCGTACCGGGACCGGCGAAACCGCAAACGGGATTTCCGCCGGTTGTGGATCACCCGCATCAACGCCGCGACACGGATCGATGGTCTTTCTATAGCAAGTTTATCCATGGACTCACCCAAGCCGGGATCGAGATTGATCGTAAAATGCTCGCGGAACTTGCGGTCCACGACGCCGAAGCCTTTCACGGGCTCGTTGAAATCGCCAAAGGAAACGCGTAAGCCTCCCGGCTTCGAATTACGTTCACCATTCCTACTTTTCAACCAACGGAAGAGCGGATCGATTAACCAATGACCACGGGTGTTACATCTCTCCAATCGCAACTGGAAGAAGCGAAGGCGGAAGGCCTTAAGGAACTCGCCCAGGCGGAGAATCCACAGCTTCTTTACGAAACACGCACAGGCTATCTCGGTAAAAAAGGGAAAGTCAAAGCGGTTCTTCGCGGTTTGGGGAAGCTTTCCGCCGAAGAACGGCCTCTTGTCGGCCAATTGGCGAACACCGTCGCCGATGCGCTGGAAGAAGCCTATCAACGCCGCCTTGCCGAACTGAAGGCCAATGAATCTGAGCGGCGCCTTGAAGAAGACGCGGTGGATATCACGTTGCCGGGCACATGGAACCAGCGAGGCGCGATTCATCCCTTAACCCGCGTTCAAACCGAAATCGAAGAATTGTTCTATTCGATGGGCTTCGACATCGCTGAAGGCCCGGAAGTCGAATCAGAGCGCTACAACTTCGAATCGCTCAATTTCGTCCCCGATCATCCCGCGCGGGATATGCAGGACACGTTCTTCACAAAAAGTGGACACGTTCTCCGGACGCATACATCCCCTGTCCAGATCCGCTATATGGAGACCCATGAGCCGCCCCTGCGCATGATCGCGCCGGGCCGGGTGTATCGCTGCGATTCCGATATCACACACTCCCCCATGTTCCACCAGATCGAGGGGCTTGTCGTAGACCGGAATATTACCTTCTGCGATCTAAAAGGTACTTTGGAATTCCTGATCCACCGTATCTTCAGCCCGGAAACTGAAACCCGCTTCCGGCCTTCCTTTTTCCCCTTCACCGAACCCAGCGCGGAGATGGACATTATGTTCAAAACGCACCGGGGTGAGATGGAATGGCTCGAAGTCCTCGGTTGCGGTATGGTTCACCCCGCCGTTCTCGAAGCGGTCAACTACGATCCAGAAGAATACACCGGATTCGCCTTCGGCCTGGGCGTAGAACGCTTCGCCATGCTCAAATACGGAATCACCGACATCCGTCTCTTCTACGAAAACGATATTCGCATGTTGCGTCAATTCCGATAATGGAGCGCGGGCATCCTGCCCATAAAATTTTCTTTGCACAAATATAAACAATAAAAAAAACTTATATTTTATTCAAATCGCACTACAGGATATGCCACAATCCATATTTCATCTTGTGGTCTTTTATAGTATTCGTATGTTTTCATGATGAAATTTTTGAGTTTCTTAAGTGAATTACGAAATTTTTGTATCTTCAAGTGAATATTCATAATCAACAATAAAAAGAGCGATGTCATCAGGTGTCGATAATTTTGTTTTGGGATCGGTCCAATATCCACGAAAGGATGCTTTTGGATAATAGGCGCTATGTGTAAAACCACTGACTCGAATTCCATATCTCACAATTTTTCAATCTTTTCAGCTGAGTGATCACTTCATTTACGGCTTTTAATTCTTCTTTCATTCCAGCAGGAAGATTAAACATTACTCGTGTTCGACTCTCCAGTTCTTTTGTATAGTCCTCTGTCATAGAAAACTCCAAAATCATCTGAATTATTACATCCGTCTATCACGTTGCAGCGTAGTGTATTCTTCGATGGTTAAATCACTTTTCGGTTTCACCTTGCCCGTACTAAATCGTAATCTTCTTTCTTTAAAAAAAGGAATGAGCTTACCTGGAACAACAAAAATCATACCTTCCATGTCAACTGGAATTCCTGGAAAGTAGTCACAAAGAAGATCGATCGCGGTATCACGATCCTTTCGTGCTTTAAATGTGATCGTTGACACATCATCGTATAAAAGAACATCCGGTTTCCACTCAATTTTTGGTATATTGTTCTTTAATTCGTAATAAATCATCAAAATCCGCCTCTTAATCTGCATATGATTGTCGATCTGATCGGAAAACGTTTTTACACCAACTATTGGCTTTTCGGCGATCTAATGATACTTGTTGGTGATTTCCTTCAAATAAATCCGGTGTGTTTTTCCATCGATTAAGATAGGATGCCGATCCAATCGATTCATAGCATTCCTTGAAAATTTCTCTGATTTTTTCATTGTCGAGATTCTTGCTTAAATGAAGGACTTTTTCTTTAATTTCAGAATTTTCCCATGCGTGGCTTTCATGCAATATTTATCACCTCCTTTCATGTAATTGTGTTGCAGCATTTGTGCTTGCAAAAAACTATGATCGTTAATTTTTTGCTTTTTTATATCATAGTCTGACATGATATACTATTATATACCATATACGCCTCGTGATGGCAAGGTATTTTCTCATTGTATTTACTATGAATCATTCAAACCGATGAATCTGCTTCTGCAACCATTCCCAAAACGCTTTAAATGAAATGATTTTGTTTGGATCATTGACGAGGCGGATACCGATCCGGTCGGAGAAGATATTGGTGGATGGGGCGAGGAAATACTCTTTGGGAAGCGTTCCGTAGAGTTGTAGGCGGTCTCCATCGATCAACCGGGCGCGCAGGCCGATGCCGGAATACTTATACTGTTTCCGTTTCACAATCTGATCCGCCTGGGCGGAGATGTCGCTGACCGTGACGAATAAACTGATTGTTTCCTGGCTGATTGTTTCATTCCGTTTGTTTTGACTTTGAAGTTCCAGGTCGAACGCGATCGGCAGGGGTGGATCAGTGGAATCGCTTGAGGGAAGGGCGACCTGAAGGTCATGAATCTTTCCGGAAATGACACCGGTGATGTATCCAAAATTGTAATACTTCGCAAGCGGTTCCATATCTAGATGGTCCACATCCACACTCATCCCCGCCGTTGCAAAATCTGTGAAGGGGTAATCCATGTATAGATCACTCAGAATGATATGGCCGCTGAACGCGTTTAAATCAATGGAACCTTCCAAAGATATCCGGTCTTGCCCACCTGTGATCGTGTGAATCATTCCATTTAACGTTCCTTGTTTAAGCATGAAGGGAATCTCTTCACTGATCCGGCTCATCTCCAATTGATCGAATGTAAGCCGTCCCTTGAATTGCGGCTGCGAAGAGGCCCAGTTTTGAATTCGGAAATTGTCAATGGTTATATTTCCCCCAAATAAAGGAAGCGTCAAATGTTTCAGCAGGATAATCGACGTGGCTTCGATAGGGATGCTGTGAGTGACTTGGGCGTATTTTTCTTTCGCGAAGAGAATCTTCTCCGCTGAGAAGAGAACTTCTTTCCGGGGAAGAGATTCATATTGCAGGGGATAGCTGACAGGGATGATCAATGAAGCGTTTTCAATAAGCGCGCTCGCTGGACCGTTATAATCGAACGACGTATTTGATAGACCAATCTCTCCAGTGATGATGGAATCTACAGTCAACCATCCATTCATTTTCCCTGACGCCTTCCATATTGGATCCTCACCCTCACCTCCGGTTTCGAGCGCAAACCGATTCACCAATGGAAGAACGAATGATTTCAGGTCTAGATTATTCCATTCCATTCGCGCTGGCTGTTTTGGTGATTCTGTATATGTAAATTCGCCTCCACCAGGAGGATGGATCGTACAGACTGTTTGGGTTTCTCTTCCACCGGTGTATTTTGCCAAAATAGCAATCTGCTGTCCTGCCCATTCCATGTCATTTCCATTGAAGGATAGATATGGTGTCGACGCCGAGATGTTCGCCGAAATAATCATACTATTTGGATTCTGAATGAATCCTGTCTTTGCGGAAACATTACGCAGTTGTACTCCGAACGCAGGATCTCCATCAAACGAATACAACGTAAGATCGTCACTGGTAATTTCAGCGGTGATCCCCTCCGGTTTACCCTGCGCGAGTATGTTGATTGTGCCCATGCCCTCAATTTCACGTGTGATTTGAGGAACTAAATTCGCCAGCAAGGAAGGGAACTGCGTTTCCAGATCAAGCGCGCTTTCTAACCGGCAATCCTGTAAAGATCGATACTCGCCTTGAATTGGTTGAAAACGATCTGTTTTTAGAGTGGAAACGCGCAGATCTAATGTCTGATCAACCGGATCGCCCTCCATCGACGCTTCGAATGATTCTACGGTTATAGGAAACGGTGTTCCGGCGCCTAGATCAAGTTCCACCGCTCCGGCGCAGTGAAGGTCCGCATGGAATCGCTCCATGTTTCCCTTTAGACTTACCTCTGCGGCTGCGTTTTTGTATGAAATGGATGGAATTAAGCCTGCCGCTTCGCCAAGAGATAGATCGATCTTGTAATCTTTGAGGATCTCGCCTATAAAATTGATACTTCCCTTTGTAGTAATATTCCCCTGTGGAAGATAGGATTGAAACTCATCGGGGAGATAAAGCGAGAGAAAGCGGGTATTTTTTTTCGATAGTTCAAATTCAGCCTCTACAGGAAGAGACGCGGATTGAAGATCCCCAGCGGCGCGCAGACGCAAAGATCCGATTACGTCCGATTCCCAAAACGTATCCAGTGTTTCCAACGCGTTGGGATCTTTATCATATTGCACATAAAGTTCCCCCGCCGGAATCTCCCATTGTTGAGTCGCCTGATATACGATCGTCGCATGTTGGATTGCCGCAGTGGCGGATCGGGGTATGAAATCCAAGCCAGTAATAACCGTAATCGAAGCGTCCGCGATCGCGCCGGACACCGTCGATCCATCCGGCAGCCCGGCGGATAGAACTTCTGAATGAGAATGGACCATCATTCTGTATTGATCCACCTCATCCGCTTTAAGCGTGAGTGATCCATCCAGAATGGCGGAGCATTGAAGAGGATCGTGGAGTTTGAGTGGAAACGCTTCAATATTGGCGCTAAGTTGATGGATCGCCCATGTATAACCGTCCAAATCCGCGTTAACTTTGAGAAATGAATCAGCCTGAGAACTTGGACGCAAGTTCAATGACGTCTCCCATTCCGCGCGATTGGCTTTGGAATGGATTTCGGCTCCGAATGTATAGGTTTCCTCCAAGTATGGAAATCGAATAAGGGAGTTTGTAATCCGCAGCGATTCAAGGGGAATTGGCGTAGTGGGCGGAATCAGCGTTGGATTCCGTACCAGTGGAAAATGAGAGAATACTCTCCAAATTCACGTCCGCTTGATCGATCTCCACTTGGAAATAGGGATTCTTCAGCGCATCGGTTACCTCAATTGCGCTGCTTTTAGCATGAAAAAAGGGGGAGTCAAACTGCCTGAATTCAATCCGGGGATTGCCCGAATATATTTTTGAGATTAGCAAAGATTTAGAATGGACATCCAAATCCGGAACGCCAAATAGGTTTTCCGCCGTCACTTCAGTTAATGCGATTCGTCCTGATAGACTCGCGTGGATTGATTGAAAATTGATCTCGCAATTTAACCTGGGCGCTGAGTGTGTTTTTTATAAATTGTTGAACGAATTCAATTTGGAGAAATACATTGATGAATAGAAGCGCAAGGAGAAACAAGCCAATTAAAACGAATCCCCAGCGCCGGAGTCTTTTCCATCTTGATGGAGGGAGTTTTTTCTCCATATGAGATTGACTCTTATCGCGCCCCCAAGGTAACTTCAATCGACTTTTTTTCATCCTGACGAAGTATGCGCAGTATCACGGTATCACCCGGCGCCAGTTTGTCGAGAGCGTGGTTGAGATCGTCCGCGTTCTTGACCGCTTCACGATCGACGCCGATGATGATATCTCCTGCGACGATTCCTTCACTCGTTCGCTGAAAACCCTTCAATCCAGAACGTTCCGCGGCTGTTCCGGGGATGACGGTCCGGATGATGGCGCCGTCAATTTCCGGGTGGTCTTGCGTCTGTACGCCTAAAAAAGCGCGGGGCGCGCGGCCTTTGGAGATTAATTGAGGCACTACGCGATTCACTGTATCGACAGGCACCGCGAAACCGATGCCTGAATTCGCTCCATTGGGAGCGACGATAGCGGTGTTCACTCCGATCAACCGGCCGAATGAGTCCAAAAGCGGCCCGCCCGAATTGCCGGGATTGATCGCCGCGTCGGTTTGGATCATATCATAGATCGTATTTCCCGCCATGGATTGAATCGTGCGGCCCAGGGCGCTGATGATCCCTGTCGTCATTGTGATATCCAGACCGAATGGATTGCCGATCGCGAGCGCTTTCTGCCCCACTTGCAGATTCGAAGATTCACCTATGGGAATGGGTTGGAGCTGGCTTTTCGTCGCCAGTATGCGAAGCACGGCCAGATCTTGATCCGGCGCCTGACCGACGACTTGCGCCCGCCAGACGGTTGAATCCGTCAACGCCACTTCAATCATATCCGCTTCGTGGATCACATGATAATTGGTGACAATATGTCCGTCATGATCCCAAATGAATCCCGAACCGGTTCCCTGCGGGTATTCGAATACGTTAAACGAAAAATAATCCCTGCGCAGGGCGGCGTTGGTGATATAAACAACTGACGGAGAGATTTTCTTGAAGACTTCAATCGTCGCTCGTTCATCCGCTCCCAATTCACTTGGCGCGGGCGCCACTGCGCGAGGAACCGCCGCGGGACGTCCAAATGGATTAAAAAAGGGAATTGGAATTCCTGCCATGTTCAACAACGTGATCAAGATCGAAATCGTAAAAAGAAGGACGACCAGCTGAAGCAGAACAGGCGCGCTCCGTCTCCGGCGGGGATTATTCTCTGGATGGTTTTGAAAACTTCTGAGATCGACCATACGCTATACTATCCTAATAAGAAAAATCATAATTAGATTAAAAATCATAATCGAGATCACAACCTGCAAATGAAAATGAGTTGTGAAATACTTGGAAAGGGTGGCAAGGGCAAGTACCGGCGCACGCGCCGGAGCCTTTACTTTTTTCTGCCCTTGTGTTAATTTGTACGGTTCTATCGTAAGGGCAGACAAAAGCCTTGCCCTTACTCCCCTCTCTTAGTATAGGGGCATTACCTTTAAAGAATGATTCACGATAATGGCGCCTCGATAAAGCGTGACCCACCCTACATGCTCATTTTCATATAAACCAACATGATCGAGATCACAACTGCAAATGAAAATGAGTTGCGGGAGCGAATTCGAACGAGAAAACTATAGGAACTCATTTTCATATAAATAGACGGCATTGTAACCGTGTATATTTATTTCTTCCCAACAAACTTCATCGCCGCTTCCGGATGGTTGGTGATAATCCCATTGGCTCCCGTCTCGGCCCAGCTTTTTATTTCTTTCTCTTCATCGACAGTCCAGATCCAGACGGAGAATCCGGCTTTCTGCGCGGTGGAGATCGACGCGGGTGGTGTTTTTAGATTGACGCCGATAATATCCGCTTGAAGGTCCCGCGCGCGCCAAATCGTCGTTGGATTGATCTCCGAAACCAAATAAAGCGTTTTCACGGCAGGTTCAATCTGTTTCGCCCGGTACACGGTCAGTTCGTCAAAACTGGCGATCACATGCTTGGATAATTCATTCCGCTTCCGCAGGAGAGCGATGATATCGTCTTCCAATAGGAGTTGTTTGCATTCGATCATAATTCCAATGGGTGTGTCTTTCACTACGTCCAACACTTCTTCTAAACGTGGAAATTTTTCTCCTTTAAAACGATCCCCCCATTTACTCGCGTAACCAGCGTCCAACGTCCGTAATTGAGAGAACGGATTTTCCCGGATCATACTGGAAACGCCTGCGCACCGATTCGTATTGTCATCATGACTGACAACCAACACGCCGTCGCTGGACCGGTGCAGATCGATTTCGATATACGCGGGTTGCGGAACCAAGTCCGCAGCGCTTTGTACGGCCGCCACGGTATTTTCGGGCGCTTCGCTGCTGTTCCCACGGTGGGCGATGATGAGGGGGGAACTATAGGAAGTTAAAGCGGTACTCACGATAATAGCCGCTGCCATGATTTTTACGCTGAATTCTAGCATTATGCAAAGATTCCTTTCTTAGAGACAATGATTCAGATCAGTTTCTTGAATCGTAATCTAGCCAAGACTGAATGGATCTTGTTTCTTTATCTTGGAGCAATCACTTGTAAGAATCAAGATGAGAGGCTTTTGAGGTGAAACCGTTGGTCTTGATTATCCTTGCGATTTTGATCGTATTGTTCGATCATGGATTCTAATTGTTTTATAAGATTAATCGCTGTATCTACGGATATCACGGTAGACGAAAGGACTTCGTCCCATATTTTTGTTCCAACAGCGGGATCGGAATTTTGAGGGGGGATACGGTTTGAAATGTTTTTATGGCGTTCATGCGCGGCTTTATAGCGGGTGAAATAATCGGCGAAGTTCTTTTTAAATTGATCCAGATCCGAACCTGGTTGAAGATCCGCGCAGATTTCCTGCAGCTGTTTATGTCCATTTAGGCTGGCGAGTTCCAGTAGTCTCCATTTATAATTAAGGATCCGCCAGTATTCTCTCTGCATGTCAAATCGGCCGTGCTGCGCCGCTTGAATTAACGTATTGAGCGAGCGCCGGCGGTGGTGATACTTGGCCAAAACGTCCCGATTCTTCGCAATGATTTGTTCCGCTTTTTCGTCTTCTCCGATTGATTTTGCATAATGGGCTGCGCTGAGAGCCTTTTCCGCTTCCGCGAAAATCGGATCGCGCGCTTTCACTCGTTCAATTTGAGCTTCAATTTCGATGATATTGATCTTTTGACTATTGTTCCGGCTTTGTAATTGGGCGATGGAATTGAGGTGATCGACTCGCTCCAAGCCCGTGATAATTTTCAACGCGGTCAGTTCTTCCGCTAGTTCCCGCGTAAGAAGAATCTCTTTTTCAATGCGGCTGACAAGGCTGTCCTCTCCATCACGGAGTGTTCGAATGACTTTGGTTTGCCCGGATAATTCCTGCTGTTTTTTCTGTTCTTTAAAGTATTCCGCTTTTTTTACAAATGTGGCTTGCCCATCCACAACCCGGCGCATCAAATCATCCGCCGATACGCCGCGGGTGGACGCTTCTTTCCTGACGAGTTCATCACGGAATTTTTTAGCAAGTTGGATTCGTTTCTCGTCTGAAATATCCATCGAATGCCGATCCCGGTTTAATTTGTGCCAATCCTCGCCTTTTTGGACTCGTAATGGTTCTATGCAAGAGTGTACTACTTTTCATCGTTTTACCATAGAGTTTAGGATTTTTTTCTGAAACAAAAAAACATCGTCGCTGTTACTTTTATGAGAGAATAGACGTAAAATGAAGAGAGAATTTATTAGAAAATGAGTTTCGAAAATATACAAGTATGTAGGGTGAGTCACGTCTTAATGAGGCGTCAATTTCGTGAATCATTCCCGGTGAGTCGATAAAACGTGAGGCGCCCTCCCGCGACTCATTTTCATTTGCAGGTTGTAATCTCGATGTAAGAAGGTTTATATATGACTTACGAACCTGTTTTCCTATTCACTTCCTGCGATCGTGGATTTAATATGGATCGCTGATACAAGAAAGATCGTACGAATGATGAGAACATCCTTTATTCCTCTCCTAGCCATGTTAGTATTTTTTATTGGAGGTTGCGCTTCATCCAGCGGTGGAGGGATGGCCTCTATTCGCCCATGGTATGAAGATGTAAATCCTGTAACCCAGGATGAGATTATGTCGGATTGGGAGATCTTCGATATTAATTCCGATTTTATAGCGGAACAAAATGACACAGTTGAAGACCTGCAATTCGAAGTCTCAGAATTGTTGTGGTAACCGAAACTATATGGTGGCGTTGTACGAAAAGCGAGTCTGTTCAGGTAGTGTTGAAAATCAATCTCCAAACACTTCATCCACGCGGAAGGCGTCCTCGAAATGATCAATCAGAGGATCCGCGCCAGGAAGAGCGAGTATGGAGATAACGTCATAACGGATGTTCCATCCTTCCAATAAATCCCGCTCGTATAAATAACTCTCAGCGGCGCGAATCAGTGAACGCATTTTCTTTTTTGTCACCGCTTCATAGGGCATCCCATACTTCTTCGATTGGCGTGATTTGACTTCCACAAAAACAATCGTTGTCTCCCGGTTTACGATCAGATCGATCTCACCCTCTTTACAGTGGTAATTCCGCTCCCACAGTGTGTATCCTTTCCGTTCCAGATAGACCATCGCTAAATTTTCCCGCGTGCGCCCCTTATCCACCGTTGAAGGAAAATGCAGCCGTTCTTTTCTCGCCAGAGATTCCACTTGGATTTGGATACGTTGTTGGAGATAAAACTGTTCCGCGTTTGTCATTCCATGTGCGCCCTTGTTGATTTTCTGTAACAGCGCATCCAACTTTTCTCTGTTCGCGTTTTTTTCGATTCGCGATAATACATCCTGAAATATTGGGCTCTGTTCAGGCGCCAATATCCGGTTGGAAACACCTGCAAAGGTCACGCGGTGTTCGCCGCAGGCGCCAAACACTTCCACAGCGGCGCAGGTGATATTTTGTCGGGTAGCCTTTGTGACGGTCAAAACCGTATTGTGGGAACCGCGTATGCAGGGCTTTCATGATCCGGTCCCGCGTCACTTTTGCGAGAATCGACGCGGCGCCGATGGTAATCGATTTTTGATCCCCTTTGATTACGGATTTTACGGGTATAGTAATATCGAGAGAATCACGGCCGTCAACCAATACATAGTCCGGCTGAATACGCAGTCGTTCTACCGCACGCTTCATCGCTAAAAGCGAGGCCTGCCGTATATCGATCATTTCGATTTCTCTTGGGCTGGCTTTCGCGACAGCGTAGGAGACGGCGTGTTGGGTCACAATTTCAAAAAAATGATCCCGTTCCGCTTCGGACAGTTGTTTGGAATCGCGTATTCCGGTGAGAATGTGGGGTTCAATGTTTTCCGGAAGAATCACGGCGGCGGCCACAACCGGCCCCGCCAACGGTCCACGGCCCGCTTCATCCACCCCCGCGATCTTTTTGATCCCGGTTTTGCGTAATTCTTCTTCCAATAGAAATGAGGGATTCTCTTTCACGTTCCACCCTCTTTTGCTAAAAGGGGCGCTCCAATGAGCGCCCCCTCAATAATTTATCTCTGAGAATGAAGAGTCATGCTGATTCTACGCTTCGGTCGGAAGGTCTTTACCTTTCGTTTCCGGCGCCCAAATCAACGCCACCATACCCACTACATAGATAAAGGACATAAGGATGGCGGTCAGACGGAATGGCAGGACCGTAACAAGATATCCGAACAGGAAGGGGAATGAGGCCGTTAAATACCGGACGGTGTTGTAACAGAATCCAACCCCTGTTCCCCGCAGCCGCGTCGGGAAGAGTTCGGGGAAGTAGATCGAATACCCACCAAACACAGACAACTGCGCAAATCCCAAGAGCGGGAGCATCCAATACGCGTGAGTCTCAGAATTAAGGGTATTGAAAACAAACATGGTTACAAGCATGCAGATAATAAACGATCCTAAGAAAGCCAAACGGCGGCTAAGAAATGTGGCGACCATTGTGAAGGCGAACATTCCCAGAAACGCTCCCACATCCTGCAGCATTAGCGCATTGCCTCTCACGTTCCCAACGTATGCTTTGATCTTTCTGATTTGTGTTGGATATGCGTTTTCCAACAATTCACGGTTTAAACGGATCAGATTACTTCCTGTTGGATTCAGAGCGATCCGGTCATTGGTATTGTCTGAGAGTTCAATATTGGCGAACCGCTCAGGGGCATATAGATTTTCACCCATGAGCAATTCGTTGAATTCTTTTAGCAACTTCTCATTCAACGCTTCCGATGGTTCGGACGAACCATCGAATTGATTGATCGCGGTTTTTGTATCCTCCGTGCATTCGGAAAGGAAATATTGAGAGAAGGGAGTGTCCGCGCTTTTTAATTCCATTACAATCGCTGCGGAATCTTCTAAATCATCTGAGGACATTGGTTTATCGCTTAACGCGTACGTAATCAGTTCTGGTGAAAAGAATCCAATCCCCCAAAGACCGACCATACCGGAGAGACCCAGACAAATTCCGACAATCGCGTGCCGCCGCCAGGGATTTTGCTTAAACAAATCGTGGATCGATCCCATCTCTTTGTTTTTTTCTCCACTATCCGCCTCTTCTTTCGCTTTTCTCCATGCTTCTGGTTCACGCAGGACAGACATAATGGGAATCACGAGCAGTGAAGGGAGAATTCCGACGAGAAAGACAGCGCGCCAACCGGGCATCTCCATTCCCATAAAGTTGATTGTCAATTCGGGAGTTAGTTGTCGCGCGATGTATGCGCCGAGAATATTGCCGGTCGCCGATAAGGCTTGAAGCGCTCCTAACGCAAGCGAACGGAAATGAGAAGGCACCGTTTCGGCGATCAGTGTTGTCGCGGCGCCGAACATCCCACCGACTCCAAGGCCGACTAAAATGCGGTAAAAACAGAAATCCCAAGGGGTTACAGACAACGACGAAAGACCCGTAAAACCGGAATAGACAAATAGAGTGACGATCATGCACTTCACCCGCCCGAACCGATCACTGAACACACCAAACAGAATGCCGCCTGTTCCCCAGCCGACCATGAGACACGCGGTCGCCGCGCCTCCCCAGATGCTGGCCCATTTCGCCGCTTGTTCTGGACCGAGCAGGTCGGTCATCGACGCCTGTCTCGCCATGACGAAAATTCGCTGATCCATGCAGTCGAATAGCCAGCCACACGACGCGATCACCAATACGAGCAAATGATAGGGGGTCACGCCTTCAAATAAACTTTTGGGTTTTAATTGCTGTTCCACAACGTTCTCCTTATTCGGGAATAATTCTAAATGAATAGGTTTTTACAAACATAATAAATAATATGACAATAAAAATGGACACGGGACGTGGAAAGAACATTAATTTATATGAAAATGAGTTTCAGAGACTTGCTCGTTCTAGATTTCTCCCGCTACTCATTTTCATTTGCAGTTTTGGTCTCAATCATGATGGTTTATATCAAAATATGGGATATAAAAAAAGCGCGTCCGGTTTTTTTCTATTTGGTCATTGTTAAAAACATCCTTCCTTCTGTCAAGCGCAATGGATTAACAGAGATGACTGGATGGTTAGAAATTGATGTTCATCGTCCACTTTTCTCAACAAAGGACATGACATCGTTTCAGAGTATGGTTAATATTTAATATGGAATAAAGAATCCATTATTCACAACGCAGGCAGGTTTCCCATTCAGTACAACGTATACTTAGCAATCCAATATAGGAACGAAGGATAGATCGATGAAAAATGGTGTTATAAACAACAGGTTTTTAATCGTTTTGATCATCGTGGGTATAGCAGGAGCCGCTTGGGCGCAGGAATTGCCCACCTTGACGCTCACCAGCGCGGTCGAGACCGCATTGGATTTAAACCGGGAAATGGCGGCGGTTCGATTCGAGAAAAACGCCGCTCATTTGGCTAAAATGGAAGCCTACAGCCCCTTCCTCCCCCAGATCTCGTTTCAAAGCGATTTCAGTAATTCACACTCGGATCAGTTTGAATTCAAACCTTCTCCTGATATGCCGGCGGAATTTGCTGATTTATTTAATTTTAGTGACATGGGTTTTACGGGAGAAACATACGCCAATAAATTCCAATTCGGTCAACTCATCTTCGACCGTTCAATTATCGGCAATTTAAAATTAAGCCGGTTCCAGGAAGAAGCCGCGCAATACCAAGAAATGGGGTCAAGAACAAGCGGTCGTATCGAACACGGTCGCCGCGTTTCTCGATGTCTTGATGGCGCAGGAACTTCTTGGAGTCCAGAAACAGCGGTTGAAACTGGCTGAGAAACAATTAGATACCGCAAAGACCAATTTTGAAGTGGGACTGCGGATCCGGACCGATGTATTGCGCGCTGAATTGACCCGATCTTCCGCGATGCGGGATGTGATTTCCGCCGAGATCGCCCAGGAACGCGCACAGTCAGCTCTCAATAAAGAACTCGGAGTCCCTCTTGATCAACGTCATGTTTTTGAAGGAGGCCAACTTGCCGGATACAACCCTTCCACGTCTAAACTGGAGCAATTGAAAAACTATTCCACGCTCTTTGAAATCGCTGAAGAAAATCACCCTTCCATCCGAATCGCTGAACTGCTCGTTAAACAGCGGAAAGAATCCGTCAACATCGCGCGTGGCGAATTTCTCCCACGATTCAAGCGGTGGATCGATCGGCTGGCAAGAGAGTGGGGATCTCCGGTTGGAAGATGAGGAATGGGCCGTCCAACTCTCAATCAATGTGCCGATTTTTGAAGGGGGACGAAAAATCGCCAAAGTGAAACGGACAAAGGAACAGGTAGAAGCGGAAACCAAGCGGTACGAAACCACCATCCGCGAGATTCATAATTTCGTCGAACAATCCGCTCTCGCGCTGCAGGAAGAACAGCGCAATTTAGAAATCGCCATCGAAGCGGAAATCGTCGCGGAAGAAAACCATTCCCGGTTTCTCAATCTTTATGAAGAAGGCCTGGCGGATAGTTTGGATGTAACCCAGGCGCTGACCGAATGGGTGGAAGCGCAAACCAATGTTGTAACCACCCGCTATGGATATTTGAAACTTTACACGCAATTGCAGCAGGCGTTGGGGATCATCGACGTCGATCCCGAAGCCTATCAAACCGTGAATTGGCTGGATGTGATGGAATCACCCAAACCAACGGAAACCACGCCGGAGGCGCCGGCCGGGAAGTGAACGCGTTCTATGTCGAAAGATCGAACCGGTTCTTTATCTAATTTTGGATTGCAAATAGGCCTATCATTGGCTTATGTCGCCCGTCTATGGTTTCTCCTTGCGTCTTCGTTCTATTATTTCTTCATCGCATCGTGGCGTGATCCCAAGGCCATTCGTCGGGAGGCCA
>CAXXSM010000133.1:0-63106 GCA_963663405.2 bacterium
CAGATTTGGAGCGAGGCGCTGCCCGTTTCCGCAACCTCGGTGTATTTCTCATGCTACGCATCGGTAGAAGGTGAACGGCCTCAGCAGGCCGCGATCGCGATTGTGGATGCTGTCGATCCCACAAATTTGGGTGTCAGCCTGTCCATCAATGATGAAGTCCCCATGATTCGGCGTGAATTTTCGTTTGAGTATGAATGCCAATCCTCGCAGGCGTTCTTTCTTCTTCAATTTGTTGGGCCGGTTTCAGGAGAGTGCGTAATCACGTTAGAGCGGCTGCGTTTTCTTCCTGCATATAGAGATATGGATTTCACCTTGGGAAGCAGCGCTCTTGCGCTTATGGAAGATTTTGGGGATGGGATCGGCAGCGTAGTCCAAAATATACCACCTAGCACAGGAGGCGGTTTTTTTCGTGTGTATCCAGACCAGAACCGGACTGTCTTTCCCGGCGTGACGAAACAGTCCTTGATGCTGGGCACATCGAGCAATTCGGATGTGATCCAAGTCTACGTTCCTTTACAGCCGATCGCATTGATCCCCGATACCGTTGAGTATCCTCTTCGTATTTATGGGCGCGCGTATGTGAAACGGGTTTTTGGTACGGAGGGCATTCTGTCCATCGCCTTGTTCAGTGGCTCTACAACGAGTGGAGCGTATACGGATTATCCAGTCTCCGCCTTATCGAAGGATGAGTGGTTCCGGGTGGAAAGCCCAATTGTGTTTACGGAGAATGGCGCATCGGCGCCGTTGCTCATCCTCCAGATTCGAGGCGGAAACGCGGTGCTGGTTGTGGATGATGTATCGATCCACGCGCGCCGGGATTCGCCCAATTTTTGGAACGCCAGCGTTGTGTCGCCCGTCGCGCCGACGCCGACGCCGACTTTGACGCCGACACCGGCGCCTACATTACCGCCATTACGTCCTATTGTGGAAATCCCTTCAGGGATCTATCTCCGTGGCAGTAAACTTATCTCGGAAGGAGGAGAAGTGGATCCGGGTGGAGATTGGGAAAATGAACTTCCACAGCGGGGAATCTCGATTTCTGGATTTTATGCGGATATGTTTGAAATAACGAATCAAGCGTATTATGAATTTTGGATTCATCCGAGTGGAGGGAACCGGATTCATTATACTCCTGGCGACGACGCGTTTGGCGATCCCTGGCCGACGCCAGCAGCGAAACATCCGGATTATCCTGTTGTGTCCGTATTGTGGGAAGACGCGATGGCGTTTTGTAAATGGCGGACAAAGATGGAAAAATTTTCTTCATCCTACGCTTATCGTTTGCCGACAGAGGCGGAATGGGAATATTTAGCGCGGGGGCCTGTCGTGGACGGAGAAAAACCACGGAAATATCCGTGGGGGGATAAAGAACCTGCGGAATTTGTTATTCCGCCTGCCAATTATGAAGGAGCGACGGATGGATATGGACTCACCGCTCCGTATAACGCATATGGTGGTGATTCCCCATTCGGTCTCTATAACTTAGGTGGGAACGCGTGGGAATGGTGTTTGGATTGGTACGATGCGGAGTATTACAAGCCGGAGAATTCACCTAATCAGGATCCATTGGGGCCGTCTTCTTCTCCGGAAAATTCTCATGTGGCGCGGGGGGGAAGTTGGTCGACTGACACGGATAACATGCGTACCGCGCACCGGCTCAGCGCGGTCGGACGCGGGCATGGATCGTTTGGATTCCGCTGTGTGCTTAGTTCCATTCATCCTACGCCGACTTCAACGCCTACGCCTTTGCCGCCTACTTCGCCTACTCCTGTTCCTTATCAGGCGGGGGATGAGATTCAAAGCCCACTCTCGATCGATATGATATATATTCCCGAAGGAACGTTCGAACGCGGATCAGACGATGATGATGATTTTCGGTATGGGAGAAGCGGATGAAGCGCCGGGAAGTTCGATTACGGTCAGCGAATTTATCATGGATAAATATGAAATTACCGTGGCGCTCTACCGTGATTTTCTGGAGGAGATGGGGTATGCGCAACGTCCCTCTTCGTTGGACGATCCGATTTTGGGACTGGATTCGCGCCCGATTGTTGGTGTGACTTATATTGAAGCGCTGCTCTATTGCGCGTGGCGTACGGAAAAGGAAGGACTGTCATCGGAACAGGCGTATCGCCTGCCTACGGAAGCGGAGTGGGAGTACGCGGCGCGCGGAACGAAGCGCCAGAGTGGGGATCGGCCCTATACATGGCCGTGGGGAGCTACAAATCCGATTCTTCCATTGGGAGAAATATTCGCCAATTTCTTAGGGAGTAATATCGACGGCTACGATAAAACCGCGCCGGTTGCGGAGTTTGAAGCGGGGGTGTCTCCTTGGGGGATTATGAATCTTGCAGGGAACGCGGCGGAATGGTGTATGGATTGGTACGATCCGGAGTATTACAGCGATTCTCCGGACGAAGATCCCACCGGTCCTGAATCGGGGACGATGCGGGTGATCCGGGGCGGTTCCTATCGGAGTGAAGCGCGTGATATCCGCTGCGCCGCCCGTGATTCACTCGATCCAGAGGAGCGTTCGGATATGGTTGGATTTCGATGTGCGCGGAAGCCGTGAGTTTCATATATTCGATGACGGCGGCGATGGTGTATGTGAACTCTTTAATCGCTTAAAAGGACGTGTAATGAGCAGGAATTTTTCCCTTGGAGACCATTACGAAGAATTTATCGACCAGCAGATTCAAACTGGGCGATTTGACAATGCGACCGAATTCGTACGTGCGGCGCTACACCTGCTGGAAGATTACGAAACATCCCAGAAAACCAGACATCTGCGCGCTTTGATTGATGAAGGGGACACGGATATTGAATACGGCCGCGTGATTGCATACAAAACTGCAGCCGATTTATCCACCGATATTATCAGAGAAGGGCAGGATCGATTAAAAAACGTTCGTTAGTTCATACAATAGTGAAAACATTCACAAATAAAATCTAGTAATCTATTCCATCCCCGCATTTTTTCTAATCAAATATTACCACGTTCGCCATATCGGCTTTTTTTTTGGGGTACCGAACAAGATCGTTTAATATCCAAGGAAAATTTAATTATTACTATACGGCAGCTCGTCATGTTTGAATCTTGACCACAAGGCTTATTTCCTATAATATCCACAATTCTTGCGTTTACTTTAATACCACCCATCTTGCAAAATAAATAGAGAGCACACGATGAAAGAATCTAAAGTTACCAATAAACAAACCGATATTAAAGCATTGCTCAAACAACTCGAAGGTATCAAGCCGATCCGCATACGGCGTATATCCATCCTCTATTCTCTTGGATTACTCTTAGTGACATTTACCATGATTCTATTGCCCCTTCTCTACCTGGGGCTTATCGTGTCAACTGGCTACGGACTTTATTATTATTACTCTCATGTCATTTTCACGCTGCAGTTATCTAATCCCGTTTTTGTACGACTCTTGATCTATGTTTCACCAGGGATCGCTGGAATTGTATTGATCTATTCATTACTGAAACCCCTTTTTGTCCATACGCGCATGACAATTCATCCACTGACAATATCACCAGAGAAAGAACCGTTCCTTTATGCGTTCGCCGATCAAATTTCCAGAATTTTAAATGCGCCTTTCACACACGAAATCAAAGTAAATATGGAGATTAACGCGTCCGCCGGTTTTTGCCCCGGACTTTGGAGTTTTATATCGAAAAAAATGCAGTTGACGATAGGCCTTCCATTAGTGAGGAGTATGACAGTATCCCAATTTGCGGGGATACTCTCTCATGAGCTGGGCCACTTTTCACAAGGCAGTGGTATGCGGATGACGTATATCATTCGCTCGCTGAATATGTGGTTCGCTTTGAAAGCGGAGGAATCGCGAGAGATTAGAAATGACTTGAGGGAATGTATGGAAAATTCGAGTGGCTATGTAGGGAGTTGCATGTTGCTCGCCATACTCTTCGTTACGATATCGGGATGGATTCTCTCACTCTTCAAAATGCTGGGCATAATCATCAGTTTTTTTATGCTTCGTCAAATGGAATACAGCGCCGACCGGTATGAAATTGTATTCACTGGAAGCGAATCATTCAATCACATGATGGATTGTTTTGCAAAACAGGAATTGGCCGAAATTAAAACAAATCAGAACGTGGAACAATTGTGGGCGGAAGAAAAGTGTTTAATCGACGATTGGCCAGAAATGGTCTCACTATGCGCCTCTCAAATTTCTAAAGATGAATTCATCCAGTTTAAAACTGCCAAAAACACCTTCCAAAGTGGTCTTTTTCAAACCCATCCATCGACTGAAAAAAGGGTAAAAAGAGCGCGTAAAATGAATCAAACGGGTTTCTTTCACTCCACTCAACCCGCTTCGATTCTTTTCGGAGATTTAAAAGCAATCAGCAAAGAGGCGATACTCCCCTATTACGAAATGAAATTCATGCAGATCATTCATCCCGAACAGTTAAAACCAATCGATGAATTTAAAAAACGGTTATTGAAAAACACCGAAGGTGAAGAAGCGGTTACGCGATATTTCTTTGACCAGTATTCTCAATACCGGCCGATTCACATTTCCGAAGAGTATTCAAATCCAGTTCAAACCTCTCAAGAACTCGTTCAAACCATAGATCAATTCCGCCAATCGATGAACGAGCAAACGCAAATGTATTCCGAGGTTCTTAACCAACTCCAATTTCAAAGTATCAGGCGGATGCAACTCAGTATTGCTCTTTCCTATATCAAAGCAAAAATCCGCTTTAAGTCCACTCAACTTAATCTAAAAAAACATACCTTTGAATACGTTTATCAAGAATGTCTGAACACAACCGATCTGTTGAATTCGCTTGAGGAACAATTAATTCCTTTCGAAACCGCCGCGTCAAACCGCCTGAACACATGTTTCTCGCTTTTATTCACAAAAGACGCTGAGGAAAAGATTGAAAACGTGATGGAGTTACGTGAGGAGATAAATGAGATAATACACTCTACGGTTGTTCTCACTCAATTAATTCCAGCGATAGAAAAGCTTAATATAAAAAATCATGTATTGACCTCTCTCCTTGAGTATGCGGATCGTTTAGAAGACAATTCTTCACTCTCTACGAAACTTCATGAAACGTCTCGCGAGCTTCATGAACTCATGTCCTCTGTTTTGCAAGGGCTCGCCAGCACATACAATCCACTATCACCAACTGATTCCAGAACCAGTTTGAGGGAATACGCTTGTAGTATAATTCCTGACGCTTATGATTTTTTTTCTTGTATGTATACATGCGGTCAGATCGAAGAACGTTTGCTCAATCTCCAACATAAATTATTCTCAAGACTCGTTTTTATAGCCGAAACGATAGAATCCGCTTATCTTCCCAAGAAATTATGATTCCGCTTCATCACTGTCCCTTCAGTTCTTTCAACATCGCTTCCACTTCTTCGCGGTTGTCGATTTCCGGTTTCATGGAGAGGATTTTGTTGAGGATGGAAAAGGCATTTTCGTGATTGCCCGCTTTCAAGTGATATTGGATTACTTTCAAGTACGCTTTGCCGCTGGTGGGATGCGTCCGGATGTACGTGTCGAAAAAGGAGATGGCGCGATTGATATCCCCTTCTTTCGCGTATAAATCGGCGATCATCTCCCGCGCTTCGAAGTTATCACCATCCCAATCAAGAAGGTCGCCCAGCGCTCGTTTGGCTTCTTCCGGTTGATTGAGATGAATATATGATTCTCCCAGCCAGCGAAGAATCGTTGTATCATTAAACGCGCTGTGACGGGCTCGTTCCAACACATCCACCGCTTTTGAATAGGCGCCGGTTTCATAAAACAAACGGCCCGCCTGCACGAGGATTTCCGCTGTATCAGGGATCCGGTCCCATCCTTTCAGCAGATGAGGAAGCGCCAGTTCCATCTGCCCTTCTTTTACCAGTATAGAACCGATTCGGCGGCGTTGAGCGGGATTCAGCCGTTTATCAACATTAGGAGACGACAATAATTTTTCCGCCCGGTCCGGCGCCCCTTCTTTTAGAGCCAGGATCGCCCGATACACCAGCGTGTCCGGATGTCCAGCCCGTATAATCTCCGCGCGGCGAAGGAGCGAACGCGCGGTTGAAAACTCTTTCTGTTCGATCGCCGCGCGGGTGAGAACGATCAAGGAATCGGGATCGTAGAGAACATCCGCCGGCAAATCCCGCATCCAGTCTGAGACGCTTTCCTGGGAGAAAAAAATCTGATAGGCCCGCGCCAACGGTTCCCGCTCAATCTTCTCTTTTGAAATGGATGCGAATGGATCGAAAGGCGTTTCTGAACGGTGGGATGGATTCCATGATTCCGCCCATGCGATGGCGGCGAAAACCGGCGCGTCCGGATATGCTAGAGCGTTTTGATATTCTTTACGCATAGCGTCCCAATCATGTAGACATTGATAGGCCCGCGCCAGGAGGCATGGTTTCAACCAGCTGTCCCGCAAGAGGCGTCTGCAACGTTCAATCGCTTCCCGCGCCCGGCCATGAGCCAGCGCTTCTTCGACGCGGACAACGAGAACCGCCTGGTTCCACGGATCGGCCTGTTCCGCCTGATCGAGCAAATCGCGCTGCCGCGTAGGATTCCGGGTGATTCGCGCCTGTAAGGCGAGAGCGAACGCGTTCGAGGGATCACGCCGTGTATATTCGCGGTATTGGCGTTCCAACACCTCTTTTTCTCCCGCCGCGCGCATAAGCGTTTGGTATTGAAGATGCCGTTCAAGAGTGGCCGCGTCTCCTACAAAAGGATTGAAGGTTTGGGCTTCTTTGAACTGCCGCGCCTGCCGCTGATCCAAGTAATAATGGTAATTCCAACGCAGCCAAACGCTGGGCAGATAGACAAACGCGATCACCAGCAGAATCACCGAAAGCCAACCCCACCCTCCCATTTTCCACCGTTTATTCTTAAGTACATTCATTTTGATCTCTCCAGAGGATTGAAACGTTTCATCAATCGCATCTACTTTACCCATAATAACAGGGTTACGTAATCCCCCGTTAACCGGTAACGATTCAATTGAGTGATTAACTGTTTAGGATAAACCGAATCCCCAAACGTTCGTTCACCTTGCTCAATGAATACCCTATCGAGTATATTATTATGATAATGAGTTTGAATAGATTTACTCGTTCGCAAACGCATTCATAACTCATTTTCATTTGTTTGTTATGATCCAAATCGTGACGGTTTATAGGATACCATACAATCCCTTTTGAGATAGAAAGATAATGGTTGAAAAAACTCTTGACAAAAAATTAGCCGAGATCCACGCGGATCCCCAGAACAGCAAAGCGTTCATCATCTGCGACGCCAAAGACGCCGATATCGCGCGCGGTCTTTATTCCTGCGGCGCCTATTCGCCCGAATACCACCACGGCGAATTGAACTTTCGCAGCATTCATGAATATCGCGATATGATGCGCCAAGTTGTTCATCAAGGTATTGTCGATATCGTCCTGATGTCCCCCAGCACGAATGAAGTGCTGACCATACAAGAACGGCTGTTCGACAATTCGCACGTCACACCGGCCGGACGCACCAACGACACAACTGACATCCACGTCTTCCGGGGCGCGTCGTATGCGACCATGGCTTCCCGGCCCTTCCGGTCGTCGAACCTTGATTATATTCAATGCGGCAAATATGAATGTAAACCGGAAGAACGAACGCTTGGAGCCGACTTAGGCCTCTATTCCGTTACGTTCAACAATGACTTAGAGCGCGATCTCGCCACGCTCGAAGCGTTCAAACAATTCCGCATGGAAGCGGAGCTGAAGAACTTCCGGTATTTTCTCGAAGTATTCGATCCCAACGTTCCCGGCGCGGTTCCACAGGAAAAGATCGCCGCCTTCGTCAACGACGCCATCCAGCGCAACTTGGCGGGTGTCACTGAGCGCGGACGTCCTGTCTTTTTGAAAATGGTCTATCACGGCCCAAAAGCGATGGAAGAACTGGCGCACTTCGATCCACACCTGATTGTCGGTGTGTTGGGAGGTTCGGCGGGCACAACCTACGACGCGTTCAAATTAATTGGTGACTCACAAAAATATGGGGGCCGCGTAGCCCTCTTTGGAAGAAAGATCAATCAATCTGAAAACCAGCTGGCGTTCATCAAGTTCTTGCGCATGATCGTCGATGGTGACATCTCTCCCGAAGAAGCGGTGAAAGCCTATCATGGCGTCTTGCAGGGATCGGGCATCAAACCGTTCCGCAGTCTTGAAGATGATATGCAGATCACGGATCCATTTATGGGTTACGGCGAGGGAAGCTCAACCGTCACCGTCCCGGCCGGCGTTCCCGCATCAAACCCGGCCCCTCAACCAGCGGCGGCTCCCGCCCCACAACAACCAAGAAGAAACAACGCCCTAAGAGACACCGCCCGTCCCCGTCTCTACGACGAAGAAGAACCCGACTTCTCCAAAATGACACTGCAGGAAAAAATGGACTACAACCAACGCCGCAGAGACCGCATTTTTGGATAAATCATATCATTCATAGAAACTCAAAAAGAGCGGTTTTTTTACCGCTCTTTTTTGCATTGCACATAACTCGATTCTATTTATTGACTTAATTTAAAACTCGCAATCCGGTTCAAACTCACTCCGGATTCCGCGGCTTGAACGGCTAGTCTTCGATGAATTTCTGGAGGGACGCGAACGAGGAATTTACCACTAAATGACCGGCAGGCGATTGGTTCCGGAACTGTTTCGCCGGATGATTCCATCTCCAACACGACTTCCGATACCAATTTCCGTATCCCTTTCAATGCCGTTTCCGGTGTTTGAGCCAACCAGCTTAAACTCGGAAATTCCGCGCATAATCCAACGTATTCATCGTCCTCTTCCGACCAAGTTACACGATACGTATATCGATCATTCTTCAGCGTCATGTTCTTCTTCCAATCTCTCAATGGCCAAAAGCACCTGTTTTACTTGATATGACTTGGCTTTTCCTTTTTTATTTTGGATATTAATTCTTGGATCACCATGCCAAGGAGTTCTAAAAACTCGATGACTGCCTGTGCTTGTTCGTGGTTTCCCAAAGTGATTCTCACATACTTTACACAAATCAGTGAAACTTACATCCTTGGGATTACGTCTCATTTGCGCTAAAAGTTCATCAATTTTCGTCATTTTATATAGTATCAATATTGGTATTATTGTCAAGATAATTGATGGCTTTGAGACAATGACGCTGGGCGTTCAGGTGGGTCACGGCGCCTCATAAAGGCGCGGCCCACCCTACTTTTCCCGCGAGGATTCCGGAATCTTCCACATTGCAGGTGAACGGCCTGTCAGAGCGAGCGCAATCCCCCAGAATGCCGCCGCGTGCATGATCAACACATGGGCGAGTAGTGAAAACGGGCGTAGAATCCGCGATGTTTTCCCTTTTTTCATTGTCAGCGTTCCAATTAGCGCGCACCCCAATGCGATTGATCCCGCATAGAACACCAAGCAGGGAAACCATTGCTCTCTAAGAATCCATGAACAGACATACAGAACCAGCGCCATAGGCAGCGCGAACCAGCGCAGGACCTTGTGGGAAACAAACTGCCACAAGCGCATGGGGGCTTTTAGAAACTGACCGAACAGCATGACGAAACCCCGCGAACCGCGCGCGACGATGCGCGACGTGCGCCGCAGTTCTTCCCACACATCGGTATGGGGCCGTTCCGAGCCGAGACAGTTGGGTTCATAGAGAACGTCGTATCCCTTCGCGCCCACGCGGGTGGGGATCTCCACATCATTGGCGATTTGGGGATCGAGCGGCTGCATCAATTCCCGCCGCATTAAAAGGAGCGATCCACCTCCCACTAAGACCGATCCGAGTTGATTCTCCAGCCGCTTGATATAATTTTCATAGCGCCAGTACAATCCTGTGCCCTGTCCGACCGGATTCCATCCTTCTTTATGAGCGAAAATCAGTTCTCCCACAACGGAACCAACCTTCGGATCGTGAAAGTGACGCGCGGCGGCGCGGAGACATTGTGGATGAAAGAGCGTATTCGCGTCGGTGAAAAAAAACACTTCGCCTTTCGCTTTTGGATAGAGCCGGTTGAGCGCTTCGTTCTTGCCGCGGCGTGTTTCCAACACCAGCGTTTCAACATCATCCTGCTCTAATAAATATTCGCTCGTGCCATCCGTCGAGGCGTCGGACGCGATAAGAACTTGCAGTTTCTCGCGTGGATAATCGAGTTCGCGGATACTCTTCAACTTGGCGGGAAGAGACGCGCGTTCGTTGCGCGCCGAAAACAATATCGAGACCTCCGGCGTATAATCATCCTTCGGCGAATGACGGTGGGACCAGAGCCTCGTCAGGCCGTACAAGACGGTAACATACCCAAAGTAGATATAAAGAAGGACGCCAAGGCATCCCAAAAAAGCGCAAGGACCAATCCATTCATACCATTTTATGAAGCGGCTTTTTTCGAGAGCGCATGACAGGCGTCCCGGATTCCTGGATAGAGCGAATGAAACACCTGATAGTACTCCTCGTATTCCTTCATACGTCCGCTGTCCGGTTCGGTTCGTTCGGTAACAGCGATCACGGCGTCACAGGCTTCAGGAATGGAAGAATAGACGCCTGTTCCCACACCGGCCATAATCGCCGCGCCGAAACTGGGGCCTTGATCCGATCCGATCGACGCGATTTCACACCCATAAATATCCGCCTGCAGCTGACGCCAAAACGGGCTCTTTCCCCCGCCGCCGGTCGCGCGGATTTCGTTGATCTCCACACCCAGCGAGCGGATAATTTCCAGCGAATCCCGCATGGCGAAGGTGATCCCTTCCAACACCGCGCGGACCAGGTGACTGCGTTGATGGCGGATCGTTAATCCGATAAATCCACCGCGCGCGAACGGGTCTTTCAAGGGTGACCGCTCGCCTGTCAGGTATGGCAGAAAGAGAAGCCCTTCGCTGCCGGGAGGCGCTTCTTTCGCCAGATCCGTCAACACATCGTAGGGATCGCGCCCTTCCTGCTCGCCTTGCGCCCGTTCCGAATCGGCGATTACATCCCGGTACCACCGCAGCGACATGCCCGCCGAGAGAACGACTCCCATCAGATACCACATCTTCGGTACCGCGTGACAAAACGTGTGAATACGCCCTTCCGGATCGACGGCCCCCGCTTCGGAGGGCGCGACGACTGTGCCGCTCGTTCCGAGCGACGCCGCCACCCGCCCTTCGATCACCACACCGGTTCCTGTCGCGCCACAGGCGTTATCCGCGCCTCCGCCCACGACGGGCGTCCCGGCGGCCAGTCCGGTTATCTTCGCGATTTCGGGAGTGATGGTTCCGCAGACATCCGTGGCTTCATGCATTGAGGGCATCCATTCACGAGGAATTTCCAACTCATCGAGAATCTCATTGCACCAGCCGCGCTCGCGCACGTTGAAGAGCAGCGTCCCCGCTCCATCGGACACTTCCATCGCTAGTTCGCCCGTTAGACGATAGCGGACATAGTCTTTCGGAAGAAGCAGTGTTTTTGTCCGTTTGAAATTTTCCGGCTCTTTGTTTTTAAGCCAAACCGCTTTCGGCGCAGTGAATCCCGTTAATGCGGGATTACAGGCCAATTCCTGCAGCCGTTCCGCGCCGATGACGCGGGTGATCTCAATACATTCATCAGCGGTGCGGCTGTCGTTCCACAAAATCGCGGGGCGCACAACTTCGTTTTTCTCATCCAAGAATACCGAGCCATGCATCTGGCCGGATAAACCGATCCCCTTGATCTCACTTGGATTCACGCCGCTCTGATCGACAACCGCTTTCAGCGTATTCACCGACGCCCGCACCCAATCTTCCGGCTCCTGCTCAGTCCATCCCGGATGTGGCGTATGCAGTGGATACTCTTCCATCACGCTGGCAAGCGCTTTTCCTTCTTCGTTAAACAGAACCGTCTTCGTCCCCGACGTTCCCACATCGATACCAATTAAATAGGCCATCCTCGCACCTCATCGAATCAGTTTCCCGCTTCATTCCGTACCATAGATTATAAACAGATCACTATCTATACAAGAAGCCTGCAATGGGAAGGCAGACTAACGGTAGTCTTTTTGTATGATATAATTCAATAAAATTATATGTTTCATCCGATAAAACGTACCCAGCCTTGAAAGGCTGGGCTACTATAATATGTCCCTCCGGGACAAAAGAAAATAGCCCAGGATTTTAATCCTGGGGATGGGTGGATGAAGGATTTTCATGGCATGTAGTTTTCAAATGCATTCATTTACAGGATGATCCAATTTTATCAATTCGCGATAGGGAGGCAGCGATGAAACTTGGAATACACGCTTATGCATGGTGTTCACAATGGAGCAATGAAACACTGGACTTGATCGATCGGGTGAAGGGATTGGGATTGGATTTTATTGAGATTCCCCTCCTCTGCTTGGAGACCTTTGATTCAACGGCGGTCCGGAAGCGTTTAGAGCAGGTTGGGCTGGATGTCTGCACATCCACCGTCCTTCTTGGCGATACGGATATCACCAGCGGCGATGAATCCATCCGCCGTAAAGGCGTCGAGTATTTGAAAGCCTGCGTTAAAGCCACACAGGAGATCGGCGCGACGAACTTCTCCGGCGTGATCTATTCCCAACACGTTAAAGCCGCCCGCAAACGCCCCACGGAAGAGGAATGGGGCTTCTCCGCCGATTGCCTGCGCGAGGTGGCCCAATACGCGCAGGACTTAAACATCCAAATCGGCCTCGAACCAGTCAACCGCTATGAAACCTATCTCGTCAACACAGCGGCGCAGGCGGTCCATCTCAAAGAGATGGTCGGAGAACCCAACGTCAAGATCCATCTCGACACCTACCACATGAATATCGAAGAGAAGAGCTTCTACGAAGCCACCAAACTTGCGGGAGACGATCTGATCCACTACCACCTCTGCGAAAACGACCGCGGAATCCCCGGTACAGGCCTGGTCGACTGGGACGGCATCTTCAAAGCCCTCTCCGAAATAAACTACCAAGGCTACGCCGCCTTAGAATCCTTCGTCGACTGCACCGACAACATGAACACCTGGGTCTGGCGTCAACTCGCTAAAGACGGAGACACCCTCGTCCGCGAAGGCGTCTCATTTATCCGTTCCATGCAGGGGAAGTATGGGTTGATTGACTGATGTTGCTTTGATTTGGCTTTTTCTTGTCTGAATCAGGATAGCCAGGATAAACAGGATATTCAGGATAGGAATTATCAAAATGGAAGCAGGTATCAAATGGCAATATCATTGAATAAGGCAGTAAAAAATCCTGGACATCCTATCAATCCTGCGCATCCTGATTCTGACAAAAGGTAGAACGCCAAAATTCTATCTCAGGATATTCAGGATAGGAATTATCAAAGTTGAAGCAGGCATCGAAAGGCAATATTGATTGAATAAGGCAGTAAAAAATCCTGGTCATCCTATCAATCCTGCGCATCTTGATTCTGACAAAATGTATGGAGAGAGCGCTAAGGGTAAAGTTTTTTCTACCCTTGTATAAATCCACAATCAAATCGATCCACCGAACAGCGTTAAGATTGCTTTAACCGTCTTAGTTATAGGTTCCGCCATAACTGCGATCGTCTTCGCAGCTTCAATAAGCCCTTCCGCCGTAACCTTTAAAAATCCAGTATCCGGTTTCGAAGAAGCCGCCTCCTCCACAAACGTCTTCAATTTACGAGACACCTGCTGCTGATCGTCTGTATTCTCCAATTGTTCACAGAGTTTAGAAACATCATTCGTCAACGCCTTTAAAAGTTCCTGCAATTTATCATTCTTCACTTCATTTACGCGATTGAAACTATGTTCAATATTCTTAGCGGCGATCACGTCACCATTAAATGTGTTTCCATCACCGAATTGGATAAAGGTCGTCTCGCCTTCCATAATCGTCTCCTCTTTATTTTGAGAAATACTAACATGACTGTCTCTTATATCCACTAACATTGATGAAGGCTTTTCTGAAGAATAACCTTCCAGTCTTTTCTTAATCTCATCGTTAGTAGCGACTTTAATAAGAAGCCCCCGGCTTCTACCTTCTTTGATATATTTGACCTCTGCATTTCTAAAACTGTTGAAAATAGAAGGCAGCCGCTCAGCAAATCTCCACTTATCAGTGGATTTCGCTGTTTCCATTTTTATAAGATGTGTGGATAATTCCTCCCGCTGTTCTTCAGGAACATTCTTGATAGTCTCTTGCCAATCGATTGCCTGCGCCTGCAGAAATGGGGCAAGTAGATCGGGAAGGGCAGAATAGATTTCATTATAAATTGTAGCCTGAAAAGTCAATACAGAACCACTGCTTTCATGCCGATGTCTAGTTAAATGAATTTCCCCGCTTGTTTTTTTATACCATTCTGCAAGATGGAGATGAAAAGCGGCGATTTCATCAGGAGTCAATGAATGGGTGAGATAGACTTCAACAATAGCTGGTTGACGAAAAAAGGATCGCGCTTCTTCACCAATAAGTTTATCTTTTCCCTCCTCATCCAGCCATAGTTCTTCCGGTTCATAGGGAAGACCCTGTAAATCTTGAATATTGGCATATTTTATAATAGCTTTATTTACAAAAGCATTTGTTAGATCACATCGAATTAATCTAGCTAAAGTTAGATTCACATTCTCAAAATTGACTTGGTTTAATTTTGTATCAGTTAAATCCGACTCTGTGAGGTTTGTTCCGCTAAGATTAGTATTACTAAGGTCCATTCCGTTTAAGGAAACATTTCTTAAGTCCACTTTGTTCAGGTGTGCGCCACTTAGTTTTGTTCCGTTAAGGTCCGTTTCATTTAAGTTTGCACCACTTAGATCAGCACCACGAAGATCCGTGTTACTGAGACATGCCTTACTAAGGTTCGTTCCGCTTAGATTAGCCTTGCTAAGATTCATCTTGTTAAGATTCATTCCACTTAGATCCAACTTATTAAGGTTCGCTCCACTTAGGCTTGCTCCATTTAGTTTTGCTCCACTTATGTCCGCTCCGTCTAGATTTGCTCCACGAAGATTCGCCTTTATAAGATCTGCATTGCGGAGGTTTGCTCTACTAAGGTCAGCCAATCTAAGTTTCGCTCCTCTTAGATTAGCTCCATTGAGATCGGGTTTCATTAATGGATCAGTTTTTCGCCATTTATTCCATACCTTTACTCCTTTTAATAGTATCGTTAGGTGTATTTCATTTGCCATTATTTCCCCCTATCTCAAATACATTCTTCCTATCCTATATATTCCCTCTCGATATCACACCATACTATACAAAAAACATCAAACCCTAAACACACCAAAAATTCCCCCGCTACTCCCCCCCGCTTGAACCGCCCTCCCCCCAATGCTATCATACTTCTTTTATATCCAATCCAACAATATTGTTGGATTCTATTATTTGGAGAGAGACTTCAATGACGTTTCGAGTGTTGGTTAGTGATCCTTTGGCGCAGGAGGGGGTGGATATTCTGCAGAGCCATCCCCAGGTGAAAGTGGATGTTAATACTGGTCTTCCGCCGGATGAATTGGCGAAGATCATCGGGGAGTATGACGCGATCATTATCCGCAGCGGCACCCAGGTGAAAGGCGAAGTCCTGGAGAACGCGGCGAAGATGAAAGTCATCGGCCGCGCGGGTGTCGGGCTGGATAATGTCGATATCCCCAAAGCGACCGAACGGGGGATCATCGTCATGAACACCCCCGGCGGCAACACCATCTCCACCGCCGAACAGACCTGGGCGCTTCTCCTCTGCATGGCGCGCAACACCGCGCTCGCGAATCAGTCTCTCCGCGAAGGCCGCTGGGATCGCAAGAAATACTCCGGCACGGAAATCTTTGGGAAAAGCCTTGGTATCGTCGGTCTGGGACGCATCGGCGCTGAAGTGGGTAAACGGGCGCTCGCGTTTGGGATGAAGGTTCTTGGCTACGATCCATTCCTCTGCGAAGATAAAGTCAAGCAATTCGGATTTGAACCGGTCACGCTGGATGAACTCTTCACGCAATCCGACATCATCACCGTTCACACACCCAAAACAAAAGAGACTACTCATCTCCTTGACGAACGCGCTTTCGCGAAAATGAAAAAAGGCGTGCGGGTGATCAACTGCGCGCGCGGGGGCATCATCGATGAAAAAGCCCTCCAGCAGGCGCTCGAAAGCGGCAAATGCGCGGGCGCGGCGCTGGACGTGTACGAAGAAGAACCGCCGACAGCGGAACATCCGCTCATCGTCAATGAGACTTGCATTTGTACACCCCACCTCGGCGCCTCGACGTCCGAAGCGCAGATCAATGTCGCCAAAGACATCGCCCGCAACGCTCTCGACGCCCTCACCGGCGGCGAACTGCGCAACGCGGTCAATATCCCTTCGATCTCGCCGGAACTGCGGTCGAAACTGGGGCCGTATCTGGGTCTGGCGGAAAAATTGGGCATGTTCGCTATTCAATACCTTGGCAAACATCCGGATAAAATTGAACTCACTTACTCCGGCCCGCTCTCCCAATACGACACGTCGTTCCTCTCCATCGCAATCCTTAAAGGTCTGCTGATCCCGATCATGCCGGAAACCGTCAACTTCGTCAACGCGCCGAGTTTAGCTGAAAAACGCGGGATCACGATGACGGAAACGAAAAATCCAAAAGTGAATGGGTATACAAACCTGATTGGCGTAAAACTGACATCCAACTCCGAAATCGCCGAAATCTGCGCGACCAATTTTGGTGAAAACGATCCCCGTATCGTCACAGTCGACGGATTTCACATCGACGCCAAACCATTCGGCAACATCTTATATTTGAATAACGTGGATGAACCGGGTGTGATCGGACACGTCGGAGCCGTCTTAGCGAAAGGCAACGTCAACATCGCCGATATGACATTGGGCCGGAAAGAGAAAAAAGGCCTGGCCGTAACCGTCTGCAATGTCGATACCCCCATCCCCGACTCGATTGTTGATGAACTCCGTTCCTACGAACATGTCAAAGAAGTAAAAATCATCGATCTTCGATAGAGACTGGAAAGAAGTCCTACAAGAGGGCGCCCCTGCGCTTTCAAACAACTTCGTGGATATACTAAAGAGGGTGGCTGCGGCCACCCTCGTTTCTATACTGCAAGTGAGGTTGTTATTTTGAAATCCCCATCTTTTTTACGAATCGGCGGTGTTCCCTACACCAATGGCATGCCGTTGATGGAATGCCTGCCGGATGTTTTGCCAAATGCGAAGATTGTCAACGCGATTCCATCAGCCTTAAATAAATCCTTGGCGGCGGGAGACTTGGACGTGGCGCTCCTGTCATCTGTTGTTTTACTGAACAATCCTGACTATCAATACATCCCAAACATTGGCATTATAAGCGATGGGACGGTGCGCAGCGTCGGCCTCTTCACCCGTAAAGAAATTCATCAAATTGAAACCGTCGCCTTGGATGAAAGTTCTCTCGCCTCCATCATGATGGCGCGCATTCTCTTTACTGAATATTGGAACCAAGCGCCCCGTTTCATCGGATTCCCCCCATCTTGCGAAGGCGGTCTCTCAAACGCTGACGCTGTAGTCACGATTGGGGACAAGACATTCACGATGTATAATGGAACCGCGCGGCGGATCGATTTGGGGCAAATCTGGAAAGAGTTTACAAGCCTTCCCTTCGTATACGCCCTATGGGTCACACGCCCCGGAATCGATCCTCTCGAATTGGAACCCTCGTTCAGCGAAGCGAAGCGTCTGGGCCTGCAAAACGTCGATCGTATCGCGGAAAAATGTCAAACCCAATTTCCTTCATTACCTAGTGGATTCTTTATGGAATATCTCACGCAAAACCTGAGTTATGATTTAGGAGAACGAGAAACGAAAGGGATGGAATTGTTTTTCTCAAAAGCGCGGGACTATACAAAACTAAAATATGCATTGAGTTAAAAAGACCGCGATCTCTGCGCGTCTTTTGTTTGAACCACGGATGATTTGGAATTACACGGATTGCACGGATTAAAAATCTGTGGATTCCACCCTTATAATTCCTATCCTGTATATCCTTTCATCCTGGCAATCCCGATTCAGACAAAAAACATTATCAATCAGCATAACAAGAACGATCAATCCACCAATTCAAAATAAAATAATCCGCTTTTCCCTGGACAAAGCAAATCAATATCCCCATCGCCGTCTATATCGCCGATCGCTGGATTTAAGCCGAATCCCGCTTTCGTTCCTTCATCGACAATGTGGCGCGTCCATTGGTTTTTGGCTTTGTCGTATGTGTATACATAAATACAGAGTGGATCGTTGCCACCGGGATCGTGGCCGTTGTGCGCGTAGTATCGTTTTCCCGTTACTAGTTCTTCCCGGCCATCTTTATCAAGATCGATGAACCAAAGGTAATGGACCTGTGACCAACTTTTTTCGACCAAATGAGTCTTCCAGCGGTCTTTGCCTTCGCCCTTGGTCTGCTCCATCCAGAAGAGTCCATAATCATGCCCCATCCCCCAAACGATATCATTTCGCCCATCGCGGTTGACATCGTGGACCAAAACTGGAACGCTGACGGCCATCGATTCTTTTGACGCGCCGATCCAAAAATCCGGACGCCATGTCCAGGACAATCCGTCTCCATCTTTCTTCCCTTCATACCACCCATTGGGGCAGATGATATCGGTAACGCCGTCCCCATTCAGATCTCCCGCGCCGATGCCGTGACCGGCGCCTTCTTCCCCGATCATGTGTTTGATCCATTCCGCTTTCCCAGGAATTTTTTCATACCAGGTAACCTGCCCCATCACGTTGGCGAGAAGATCGCCGGTTCCATTGCCTGTGATATCGTATAGATAGGCGGTTTCAACATTTCCAGGCGTATCGATGCTATGCGTGGTCCACGGTTCGTCCGCCTTTCCTGGATTCTCCCGCCATAACACTTCCTTGCTGAACCAAGTCACCGAGACGATATCCAAATCCCCATCGCCGTCCACATCTTGGGGAAGATTGGCGAAATCGTTGTAATACCCGCTGCTCGCTTCGATCTCCGCGACAAAGTGTTGTTTCCAATCCGGCGCTTCGTACCAATAGGAGCCGCACATTAGATCCATCTTTCCGTCCTCATTGAAATCCCCGATTCCCGCCGCTTCAAACTTCGAATCCGCGTTGATTGTATGTTTCTTCCATGTAAAATCAGAACCTTTTTTTCAACGCAGGCTCTTCGGACGCTTGCATCGAAACATGAATGAGACAGATCAAAACGAAAGTAATCAACCAAATATTGCGCATATTCAATCTCTCTTTCTTGAGTGAGTTTTCATTAAATTTATAAGCATATAACGGTTTTACAAAGATCTAAATACCTTTTGAATAGAAATACCAATCTTCGACGTGAGAAAGCACGTTCAAATGGGAAGTTTCGTCGAGAAGGATGGATGGGCCGTCTTTTCCTGGAAGAATAATGGTTTCCCCATTATATTCAAACGCAGGGCCGCCCTTCCCACCAATGGCATTGAGATTTTTAATACGCGCGGTAGAGTTGATGAGTTCAAGGCCGGCGCCGCCTTGGCAGTGGTTCGTCTCAAGCGGAATTTCTAAATAGTCAAGTTCATCATCAAAAATTGAAGTATTAAATTCCGCTCCTTGGCCTCCTATACAAACACAATTGTTGATTGAAATATTTGAATTTAAAATCGATAATGCAGCTCCCCCAAATCCAATTTCTTCTGATTGAAAATAGAAAGGATCTATACCAAACTGATAGTTTTTCAATCCTTTGCCTCCAACAATCTGCGAATTCTCAAAATCAAACTCACAATCTTCAGATCCTATGATCTTAACACCAACGCCTCCATCCAAAAAACATGCTCTATAACCAGATCCAAACATACTATTTTGCTTTGCGTCCGCCGCTTGGATACTTGTATTACTTATTTTAATTATCGTATCTCGACAGTTTGCAAACCAAACCGCGCCATTAACAATTCCTTCATCGCTATTGATTATGCTATCTTGAATTTCAATTTGCGCATTCTCTAAATCATGTACGTATAATACAGGGATCTCGAAAGCTGCGTCATAGGGAGGTGTGTATCTAATGATATTTTGTGATAAAACACCATCCATCATTGAATCATATATAGATATACTACTGTCCGTAAATATTGGACAATGAATGTTACAGTTTTTGATCAATGCAATGCTATTTATTAACTGAATTGGAGAAGTTGAAACTTCCATTCCTCCAGCAATATCTATTTTATCGATTTCCAGATTTTCAAATGTAACAGTGCTATTTTCAATCCATATAGCGCTTAATAAAGGATCATAATAATTTGTTACATCATAACCTTCTTCTGGATAAAGGGGGCATATTGCAAGTGTGATTGGCCATTCTAAATTTCCATCCGTTGATATTTTTATTTTTCCATTCGTATCCCCGATTATTTTAAGATTTTTATTCTGAATGATTAAACCACTTTCCATCATCCACCAGCGGAGGTACGTCTCCGGCGGTTGATGAATTTCAACTCTCGTTGTTTGGATCAAAATCTCATCTCCACTTTCCGCCATATCCACCGCGTCTTGTAATACAGTGGCGTCACCGGGGATCGTGATGGTTTTGGCGTTGAGCGCGAATGCTGCGATCAGGATTATATATACGGTCCAGATTGTGGTTTTCATGTAGAAGTCTCACTTTCTTATAAGGATACTTCAGATCAATACCCACAAAGAAATGTAACCGGTCATAGGATGTTTGTATCAGGATGGAAATGAATAGGAATAGAATACGGTTTATTGGTTTTTCTCTCAAGTCTTTCGATCCTATGCCCAAGCGCAACGTTGCGGAAATTATGCAAGGGGGGAAAAATTTCCCTTGCTACTCAGGCGGGTGGCCAGGGCAAGGTTTTTCATCTGCCTTGTCTTTAATTCTAGTTGTATGGCGGGAAACGCCAGCTTTATCGAAGATCATTAGATTTAGAGAACATTTAGAGTGGGCAGACAGTCATTAAGTATTCCCCTCCAAAAACGCGCTATAATTCATTATGCTATTGGTGGTGTTTTCTTGGTTATAAACGTTCCCATTGAAAGGAGTAGGGAAAATGTCCGCTGTCACCCCTAATGCCGCTGCGGATTACATCCTTGCCTCACAGAACTATGAGGAAGGTGATTCGATCACTCACCTCAAACTCCAAAAACTGGTTTACTACTGTCAAGCATGGCATCTTGTTCTTTTGGATCGTCCTCTTTTCGATGAGGATATTCAAGCGTGGATATACGGTCCTGTCGTTCCGTCATTGTATAAACGATTCAAAGATAAAGGATGTCAAGCGATTCCGCATGAAGATATTAAAACTGAACCGGTCAAAATAATTCCAAAAGAAAGCCGGGATGTTATGGATCAGGTTTTAAATGTCTTTATGGGAATGACGGCGACACAGTTGAGTAAACTTACACACGATGAAGATCCTTGGAAAAATGTGTATGATCCGGATGATTTTGGCCACAGAGGGATAATCACCAAAGAATCAATGAAGGATTATTATACGCAGGTAATGAATGCCGATGGGTAAAAATAAGAAAATCCAAAAACCACCTTCCAAAATAAAACAAAAAACACTTTCTGTAAAATCCAGCCAACCAAAAGAAACACTTCCCGCCATCGACACAACAACGCCGATTCTCCGCTTTAAATATCTTGATCCAGGACGATACACTATCCACGATTTAACTAGGGAACAACTTGAGAGTTTTTTAAGATTCACAGACAGAATCCATGAATCGACATGGGCAGAGGTTTATACAGACAAAGGAATCAGATACCAGCAAATTGACAGGGGATATCTTCGAAAGAGTCTGAGGAAAATATCCAACATCCCAACGGATGTTAATGTCTTTGAATTAAGAGTAGATGGCTCGTTCCGAGTTTTTGCATTCCGCGATACGCGGTATTGTTTCCTAATCTGGTTCGATCCAAAGCACGAGATTTTCCCGATGTAAATCAATCTACCCCAATAAATCCACAAAAAAGTTTATGAAGTTCTTATTTTTGTTGAGCGATTCAAACCAGGGAGGAATGGATGGGGATCAATTCTTTCACTCAAAGCGGTGTCTTTTTCAAATACCATGATGGCGCCATTAATCCCACAAGGGCGATCAATCCAAACCAGGCGAGTAGAATGAAAGGCCAATTGTCATAGATAAAAGATCCCACTCCCGGCAGTATACCCACAACAAGAATGTAATTGATTACTTCCCAATACTGTTCCCGGTCTAATTCCTCTTTCAACTCCATGTTCTCAAGATCCAACTGCAGGTCAGGAAAATCCATAGAACTGGCGTCACGCACAATCTTCTCAGGAGCCACTTCCACGAAGTAATAGACCAGCCAGCCAACTTCAAGAGTTCCCATAACGAAAAAGACCAATAAGGACAAGAGCCAGCGGTTTCGCCTCCCACAATCTTCACAGCGGGATAGACGGTACAATGTCCACACCCGCTCAAATCCGCGAAGAACGAACCACGCTCCCAGCGTGAGAATCCCTAACAATAAATGCAGGTTCTGCAACGAAGAGGAGGAAGACTCAACGGACGTAGACCGGCAGCGGCGGCATCGAAAGACATACGTATCCATCGTAAAATGATCCTCTCAAACGAAAGGCCTTATGGTGTAAGTAAATAAAATAACAAAAATGGGAGAAAGAGGCAAACCTTGTGAAGGGAATCAATTTCCTAGAAACCGATATGCGGCGAGGCTTAAAATCAACGAATTTAACGCATGTCCTACGTTCGAAGCGGTATATGTTTCAAGAAAGAATCCGTTTTCTCCGACGCCCGCGCTGATCGCCATCGGTTCGATACGATCGTTGAATTCCGTGAATAACGCTTCCATTTCTTTCTCATACGCCGCGTCTCCGGCAAACCGCGCTTTCTCCATATCGAGAATCTGATCGAAAAAATCTTCGGAAAGAACCGCCTCAATCTGCGCCGGAGAGCGGACTTTTCCCAATAGATCGCGGATCTCTTTACTTCGCCTTGTCTTCCCCTCCGGATGCGTATTCACATCTCCCAAGAAATTGCGGGCGGCTTCTTCCACATCAAAAAGATACATCGTCTCATCCCGTTCGATTGAGATCAGTTGCTCGATTCCGAGCATTTGAGAGAATGGATTTTCCCCAAATTGATAGAGAGTACCAGGAATCTTGGCGATTTCGATTTCTGATTTATCCAATCCAGGCATCCGCTCGAATCGCGAGAGCGACGACGATTCTGGATCATACTGCGGAAAGGCGATCGTCATCACTGGGGATCCATCGTAGAAGCCATACATATTCATCCCTACTACATTTCCCGGTGGAAACATCCCAGACAGCATACGCCACTTCATCGATTGAAACGCCCCGCCCCGGCGTCCGCCAAAACGGTTGGACCGGCCTGAGCCTCTAGTTCTAAAATCCTCTCCATCCATACCGCCAAATGAGCGCCGTCCTCCCTCCCCGTCCTCTCCTCTTTGACGGAAAGAATCACCTCTTGCGCTTCGATCTCCTCGATTTGATCGGTTTTCTACCGCTTGAATCATCATCCGGCGATCTACGAGATCGGGAGTCCCCGCTTCCTTCTCCCTCTTCCCCCCGCGTTCCACGATTCCCCCGCTCCCGCATCATGCCAGGATTTGAATCCTCTCCCCTTGAACCACGACCGCGAGAGCCCCGTTCTCCCATCATGCTTGGATCCATCGGAAACATCCGGTTTCCAGAACCCATGAATCGATCCGATTCTCCCGCGCTGGATGCGGAAAACACTTGCGCAGGCCATCGAAACGCCAGTTCCACCAATCCCGCTGGATCGGAGGCGTTGAAGGGGAACGCATCGATAGGCTCCCAGTTGGATACCCATGCGGGCGTCTCTTTCCATGGAGCGATCACAGTCAATTGACCCTGTCCATCAGGAAGCCGGTAAAGACAGGCGAGACGTTCCACTCCGAGCGCGGTAATAAATTCCGACAGCATTCCATACGGAACCGAGGCCGGCCCTTCCGAAGAGGCGTTCAAGAACAAAGCGGCCGCTGTATCGCTATAATTCATTCATAAGTTCCAAATGAGCGCCGGGTTTCTCCATCATTTCCGGCGGGGGAGGAGTGGCGAACATTCGGTTGAATGATTCCCGCTGATTACTGACCCACAATGTTCCTGTATCATATCCATACGCGATCGTCCCAAACGGCGCGTCGATTGATTCCACCGTTACAAGTTCCATAGGTCTCTTCCTTCGTGGAAGAATCTGGAAAAAGCGGCTAGAAGTGGTTCCCGCACGACTTGCCGCGCTTCTGTGGCGGCTTCGATCAGATTGCCGGAACGCGCCGACAAACGCCGGGATGTGACTGTCATCGGTTGGAGGCATCATAAAAAGAGAAACCCGGTCCGAATGATCGATGACGGCTTTGATGGCGGGTGTGACAGACTGTGGTAAGGCCGCCACAAAATCCTTGAGCACCTTGGCTACCGGCTCTTTGTTTAAAAGATCCGAAAACTCTTCCCCCCGCTCCCGCAGCGTATCCAGTTCGAGCAGCAGCCAAAGCGGAGATGTATTGGGGAGGACATTATTCACCAGCGCGATCGAAAGCGGTTGATCGCTATTTGGCCGGGAAGTTTCTTCCGCATCCGAATCAGGTTGTACCGCGATGATGGGCGCCGTTATTCGGTCCATCCGCATTACCTAAAAATTGGTTTCAACGCGATCCCGCAGGGCGATCCCGCAGACAAAAACGAGTAACACTACTAAATTTTTATTCATTGGCAGTATTCTTTTTGGACAATCAATCCATGTGAAACCAAGTGGAACAACACTTACGTATGAAATCATGGGAGAATTTAGTTATTCACCGTGCCGAATCGAATATTATTTTTATGCCATGTGCTCTTTAAAATCTTTGTACATTTCGAGCCGGTTCTGATGCTGCCTCATCACTTCAATCCGGTCATCTACGCCTTTTAGGATATAGGGGTGTAATAAACGCCATAAGTTCCGTTGTTGAACGGTTTTTCGATTTTGATTTAAACGCGTATCCCTGGATTGGGATGCTCCTTAAAATGGGCACGCCCCGCTCGGATTCAACATAGCGGGTATCCAATACACCGGATAAAACCGCCGTTTCTCCATGCATTACCGTCAACCGGGTTCGTACCGTCCTCCGGGTAAACGCAGGAATAATCACACCCTGTGTTTCCAATCCCAGGCTGTCCAACACCTGCCCATTTTCAAGATCGACATTGACCGTCACCGTACCTTTGACCTTTTCCGTATGCGCTACTGATAGGCACACGATTTACATACGGGGTTACATTCAGTTTTAATCCAGGCTCTTCAAAACTCGTCTCCGATTGGACACCGGAGTTAGTTACAGTGATGTTGGAGACCACCCGGCACACGGGTGATCACTTCCACAAACGCGCTCTGATTGTCACTGGTCAGAATATTCGGCCGGGCCAAGACATGTGTCCGGCTGTCCGACGCGAGAATATCGAGTACGGCGCTGAACTTCGAAGTCGAAAGAATCGAAGCGCGATCTAGGTTGATTCCCGAAACAGGCGCGTCCAGAGAGGCTTCTACGGTAACGGGTATATTATCCGGCCAATCAATCCCAAGTTTTTGGTCGTCCGCGTCCATGATTTCGACGATCAAAATTTCAACCAAAACCTGAGGGATTTCTTCGTCCAATTGATCGATCAGTCCTTTAATCGCTTCGAAATACGTCTCGCTGGTCGTCACCAACAGCGAATTGGTCCGTGTTTCTGACACGATCCGCACATTCCCGACGAGATTGCTGATTTCATCTTCCCCCATCGTGGAACTGTTCTGATACCAGAAAAATCCTCGATTTCCACCCCCCGCCTGTTTGGTCTTCAAAGAGCGCGTTCAATTGATCGGCGAGATAATCCGCGTTCGCATTATCCAGGTGGAACACTTTTGTTGTTGCGATATCATCTGGGATATCCAATTCTTTGATCAGTTTTTCAATGACTTTAAACGCGCGTGGTGTGCTGGCGATGGCAATCAAAGCGTTGGTTGTCGTATCGGCGATCAATTTCACTTTCCCACTTAATCCCGTGATGCCTTGTTGCTGATCCTGGAATGGTGAGAAGATAAATCCCCGCCGCCCACCACCGGTTGTTGAACTTTCATCAAACAGATTGTTCATCAAGTTCGCCAGATCCAGCGCTCGCACATTTTCGATTTTATATACACGCGGCTCCACCTTTGATTCTGGAAGCGCCATATCCAGCTTCTTGACGAGTTCCTCGATCATGGGGAAATCGCCGGGTTTCGCGGTAATAATCAATGCGTTCATCCGCTGGTCTTCGATGATGCGGATATCCTCCTGCTCTTGCTGACCGTACCGGCCACCCCACCCCCAGCTGTAACCATAACGGCTCCGGACGAGGACGATTGACTGTCCTGGCCGATCAATTGAACCATCATCTCGCTGAGAATGATCGCGTCAGCGTTTACAAGCGGATACACCCGCGTATCTTTTTCATAACTTTTACCGCTGTCGAGAGTGTTGATTAACTCTTCGAGTATTTTGATGTCTTCGGGATAGGCGAATGCGATGATCGTGTTCGTGCGCGCGTCTGATGTAACAACCGGCCTATAGATGTTGGATCTGCGCGCCTCCGCGAGTTCCGATAAATTCTGCGCGATTTCTGTCGCGTCACCGTTTTTTAGCGTAAAGGTCTTTGTCACCAGACTGTCCGTCGATGGAACATCTAGTTTTTCGATAAACGCCCCCACTTCATCGATGGCTTCTTCCGGCGCGGATACAATCAAAGAGTTGGTCGTCCGGTCCGCCAGCACTTCTACATTCGCTGATTGCCTGCGGCCACGGTTCTGTCCCGTCGCTATTTTGGAAAGAACAATATTTTCCAGTAAATCACTCATGTTCCGCGCCATCTGGTTCGCGTCCATATACTTGAGCCGGAACACACGGATCGCCACCCCGCTCAACGCGTCTTCTTTATCCAATTGCTTAATGATGGATTCGATCCGTTTGATATTCGACGCGGTGTCAGTCACGATGAGGGATTTCGAACGATCATCGGCGATGATACTGGCGTTTTCCGAGATGAGAGGCGAGAGCGATTCCCGCAACGTCGAAGCGGGCGCGTATTTTAATTGGATCACCGACGTCTGCACCCGCGATCCTAAGCCTTCCTTGGTGACGCCGACCTCCACGTCCACCCCTTTCTGCTTGGCGGCGCTGGTTGGCAGCACAACGATCATCTGATCGGATTCCAGAAAGGTCAATCCTTTTAACATAAACGCGGCGTCGAGGATTTCGATCGCGGCTTCCTTTGTCACTTCATTAGGATTGATAATTGTGAAATTCGCGTTGACGTCATCACCCTTGATGACCAATTTCTTCGTCAGATCGCTCAAGAACTTCAGCACTTGATCGACTGGCGCATTGTTGAAGTTCAGTTTAAACTTTTCCGGTTCGCCAGGCGTCGCTGACTCGATTGGCCGCGCGCTCACGCCGTTTGGTGTGAAAATCCGGCCACTGCGGAGTAGATCCTGTAACGAATCCGCAACCAGCCCACCCAAACCTTTCGCTCTTGCTTCCGTGGCGGAACCGGTTTCGGACGGAGCCGAATCCTGCGCCCATACCCCAGCCGGAGTCAACATGCTCATCATCAATAATAACGCTCCGGCGCTAATCAATACTTGTCGAATAGACCTCATAATCTTCCTGCCTCGATCGCGATGTTTCAAATTCATCTCCCTATCATTTCAATCAACAAATCAAAAAGAATCATTTCGTTTTTGTGCGCTAGACAAAACCTTCACCGTCCCCGGCGGACTTCCATAATGACAGGGCCGCCACCACCGGGGCCACGGCCCCCAAAGCGCTCTCTCGCTCTTTGTCTCAATTCTTCCCGTTCACTTTCGCTCAAATTTTGGAAGTAGGACCGCCGTTCTTCACGCGACATGTTCCGAATCCGCTCAAACATGTCACCACCTCCCTGGTTTCCCCCAGAAGACGCCGCCGGCGCCGGTGATCTATTCCCACTTCTTTGGGTTCCTGAATGTCTCATTCCTGAGGGAGGGCCGCCGCCTCGCCGTCCTCCACCCGGTGAATCACCGCTGCCCTGAAACATGGCGATTGTTTTGGGCGATTCACTACCATCTTCTAAAAGTTCCACACTGGTGAGGTCAATCGATTGCACGACCGCTTTTCCCACCCGATCTCCCACTTTCAAATTTTGCCCGTTAATCACCGCTGTATCCATATAAATCATCGTCAGCGTATAGGACTGTTTTTCGTTTTTAAATATATTCCGCGCCGTCTGATTCGAGCGGTTTGAATCGGCGCTGGGACCGGACGGGCCCTGCCGAGGATTCTCTGGTTCATTTGATTCCGTTGCAGGAGAATCCACATTCTCCGTCTCCTCAATCATGCGGTCGACTTTCGCGAACTCAACCACTGTCGCTCCCCATGAAAACAGCTGACCAACAACGACAAGAATCAACACCGCCAATACCAACGGCTGCCAATAAGCGCGGGCGAGCATTCCAATTCGCTCCGAGGTTTGTGGACTCATCATTGCGCTCCTGCGATCGTATTCCCAGGTGTAACCGGAGCGGGCTGTGCGTTCAATAAATATGTGATCAACGTAACCTGCCCTTCCAAATCCGGTTTATTTTTATCCTTTAATGAAACTTTGAGCGTTGAAGGCTGCATCAACAAATTCGCCTCCCGTACATTATTGAGAAACTGGACAAGATTATTGAATTGACACTGAAAATTCACTTTCACTTCCAACGACGCCAAGGGACGTGAACGGCGGTTGACCGAAGGGGAATAACCACTGATTGTCACACCGCTGCGCCCTCCCACCGATTCGATTTCCGCGAGAAATTTTGAAATCTCTTTCTCAGAAACGAATTTTCCCCGTTCGTTGCCGATCTTTTTACGAAGCAGAAGATTCTGGCTTTTCTGTTCTTCGACATTCGCCATCTTGTCAAAGAGATCTTCAAAGCGTTTTTCCGTCTCCGCTGACACAACGGTGTCTTGCGCGCCGTTCGACATTAACTTCGAGCCAATATAAATAACGCCTATCACTAAGATGACCAGCGTGATAATCAAAAGGCGTTTATCCCGGTTTGAAAGCGATCCCATAGCACTCCCTAACGATTCCGTTTCCGCCTAACTCGATAATTTCAACTTCCCTTTAAGGTAAACAGTAAAACCATCTTGTTCGACCACCGCCCGTTCTTCCACAATATTCCGGAAGAATTTGCTTTTATTTAACGTATCCACGATTTCCACAACCGTCTGATTGTTCCCACCGGTCAAGATCAGATCAACACCGGTCTTTGTGTCGAGACTAATGGATTTCACTAGCACCTGACTGGGAAGATTTTCGGATAAAAAAACAAACAGGTCCCCATAATTCACATCGGTTTGGGAGAGTTGGCGAAGCCCGATCTCTTCCTTGTGAAGGCTGTCCGCAAGCCGGATCAACTCCTGTCCTTCCATTAACCGAGATGACACCGCTGAATTGAACCAAATCCAATTGCCAATCCACAACGCCAGAATCGCCGCGGCGAGACCTCCGGCCATATAGAGAAATTGGTTCGACGGCAGCGCCGCTTCCGGCACGTACGAATGCCACGATTTGGATTCTTCCCCTTTGTCCAGCAGTTCCAATCCATCCAGTTCCCGGTCTAACCGGCAATAGGCGATACTGAGCATGGAGAAATGCGCTTGTTCCAACGCGGTTTCGTCGGCCACTTGAAACAGCGTTTTAATATCGTCCAATGTGATCCGCGTCACACGCAACGAGCGCTGGTTGGCCATTTCCTGAATCCGTTCCAACGCCCAGTCTTCAAATCCACAAAGAACCATTGTATGAATCGTCCCCTGTGGGAAACGGCCGGAAGCGTAAGATAGCGTCCGTTCAATCTCCAGCGCCAAAACTCGCTCTTTCATCTCCGCAACCGGCGCTCCTCCACTTCCAGGAGAGGGACGATCAAGATTCACCGACCGGGTGTAGTAGATCGCTTTTTCATCGGCCACCATCAGGGTCGCATATTCCCCTTCTTGCGAGACAATCACCGCTGGATCACTTAAAACAGTTTCGTCTTCTCCCAAGATCAACTCATAGACCGCCCAGAGATCCGCGGTCAGTTGCGTGGGGACTAGATGATTCGGCGGCCAGGAATCCAAGATGGAATCAACGAATTCCTCCCGCGTAGCGGTCCAGAGAAGCTGTTTCTCCGGTTCATCCCCATGCCGGGAAGAGAGATGCATATCCCATGCGATCTCTTCAATCGGCACTTGCAGCGCCTCCGCCACTTCAAACGCGGCCAACTCCCGGATGTTCTCATCCTCCGTAGGGGGAGTCTCTAAAAACCGCGCGGTCATCCGATGGAAGGGAACGATGTAGAGAACCTCATAATTCGACATCCATCCCACATGCGACTGTTTCTGGATCGAGATGACCGCTTTGCGAAACAGATCCTCCGGCGAAAGAGTCTCTTCCTCCGATTCACTGTCATCGTTTTCCGGCGGCAGAAGGGAGATTTTTCCCCCTCCCAACACCTGTAAATCTTCTTCCTCCAGTTTGACTTCCAGCCAATAGAGAAAATCGGAAACCGTCTGGAGTAAAATTGAATGTTTTGCGCGTTTCACTTTCATCGAATCACTTTCCAATACCGGATTTCTGGATTCTCGCCGCCCCGGTCAAGAATGGCGAAGATTTCCCGGTAGGCCTGGCTCTGGGGCATATACCCAGCGGATCGAATGGAGAAGACGGACGATTTTACACAAATCTGATTGGCGATCTGCCTAAATAAATTCTCCGTCATTCCATCCACATCCAATACTTCTCCAATATTTTCAAAAGGGCCCTCTTCCGATTGGCGGTATTCCACAATCGCCTCAGCCACGCCTTCTTCCTCTGGAAAGAGACACTTGAGAACAACTGCGGGAGCCGTATTGATATTGATGCGCCCGTATAAATTCTCTTCATCCGACACAGTGATCCGGTCGGCGATCTGTTGGAATTTCTCCCGATTCAGGGGGCCGTTCGACTCCCCGCTTAATAAGTCGCCGATCGACTCAAAATTGTTCTCATCACGGGTGGTGATGATCGAGTTGATCTCCGCGCTTGTTAAGATATCCTCAAACTCTTCTTCCAATTCTTCACGGGAAGCGCTGTTCACATTGATCCGCGGCTGCCCCTCGGCGTCCACGTTGCTTGCGTACGAGAGGCACGTGATATAGGGATACCAGCCCCGGTTCAACACCCCGTCACTGTTATCCAACGGATAAGACGCCGTTCCGTCATTCTCACACTGATCAAGAATCCCATTAGTGTTCGTATCCTCTCCATAGAACAGATCCAGGGTCATATCTTTAACCAGCAGCGCTTCTTCGATCGTATCGAGTTGCGTATTTTTCGCGCTGTAGGGTTCGGGAAGGCTTTCGTAATACTCGCTTTCCGCCCCGAATTCACTAATCTCTTCATCCTCATCCCGCCAATCGATCAGAGCGTCCACAACTTCCGGCTCCGCGAAGGGGAGCGCCAACAGCATTTCGCGCGAGGCGGTGTTCAAATTCAATTTCCCACATTCATCCATCAGGCCATAGAGAACGCCGGTCTCCGTATCCAAATCGGAATGCGTCACCCGGAAGATCCCCTTCCCCAAAACCACATCTCCAAACAACTGCTGGCTGTTGTACCATTCCTCGGATTGGTGATCCGTAAACGTTTCTTCTTTATCCCGGGCCAGCGCCGCCATCGCCTGGTAAATTCCCGCTTCGGCGAGGAGTTCCGCCTGTGTGCCTTCCACGATATTCCGGTTGATCTTCAACGCCAGGCGGGATTGACGGGAAAAGACCATCGTGATCGTGCCGATAATCGCCACGACCCACAAAACAACGATCAAAGCGGCCCCCCGCTTATGTGTTGTCAATCCAGCCATTCGTTTTAATCCTTACAATATGAATACGGCGATCGCGTTTCCAAAATTTCCCGCATGTTTGGTTTCTCGATCCATCAACGGTCAGCGCCGCCTGGGACGTTTTGCCCGCTGGGATTTCCTCCTTGTCCACCGCCGCCGCCTTGCCCGCTACTACCGTTGTCCGCGTTGCCTCCAGCCGTTTCTTCTTCCAACGCTTCCGTCCCTCCCATGGGGCCCAGGCTGTCTTCCGGCGGTTCCCGGTACGACGCGATCCAGATCATCGTAGAAAAAAGTTCTACATTCGTCACTGTAGGAGTGTCGCCCAGCCGCTCCGGTTCAAACAATCCGATTTCGGCGTACACGCAGATTGGGATCTCCTCCATCGAATCCCACTCCGGCCACCACATCTCTCCATCGTAAAATTGAAAATCGAGAGACACCACTTTCGGTCCCAGCAAGGCGGCTTCCCCTCCGGAAAAAGGATCTGAGTCCGGAGTCGGATCGAAGCGGCGCAGCAGCCACTTCTCCGGCGTCGCGTCATCCTGATCGATGTAATACTGCACTTCCGCTAAATCACTCGTTCCCGCTCCATACTCCATCGGTTTGTTGACCGCGCTGATGAACGTCAATGTATCCGCTGAAAATTCACCATTCGTAAAATCCTGCGCGACAAAACGGGTTCTGTCATCATGAGGCGAAAGAAACGTGCTCTGTAAATCCGTCCGCATCCGTTCAAGGATTAAGCGCGCGATCTGCGGCGTATTCGCTTTTCGGCCATGTTCTTTATACGCTTTCAGAACAACGGAAAGAGACACAAACGCTCCCCCCACCACCATCGCTGTCAACGTGGCCGCCATCAACAATTCAATCAATGTGAATCCCGCGTTGCGCTTCTTCATCGTCTATCCCACTTCGCGAATGAATCGACCTCCCAAAAGAATCGCCCAGTGGGCGTTTTTATCTCATCCATCGCATCATCATGATTGTTCGATTTCTTCTTCCATAACGGGAATTAAGTGAAATGAATCGTAAACCACTTGATAATCCCGCCGCCCGCGAGTCCAATAGACCGCGTATTGGACCTGATATAAATTCTCTATATCCGTATAGAAATACGTTACGCGCCAGGAAAATTCCGGATGCGAAGCAAACTGGCCTTCATTCACCTGATCCGGCGAAAGCATATTCGTTCGAACCTGCGTCCGCAGTTCGTTCATCAAACTGGCCACGGTGGCGTAATCTTCCGATACCCGGCCCGCGACCAAGGCGGCGGAAAACGTCGTCAGAATCCCCGAAATGGCGATTCCCAGGATCGTCATCGCCAACAGCGCCTCCACCAGGGAGAACGATGCCTTCGAACTCCATTTACTCTTCATAAAAACTCTCAACGCGCCGGTTCCAAACGAGAACCTGCCCGGTCAGACCGACTACTCCAATCGTATACACCCGTTCTTGCTCATCCGTGAGATAGAGGAACGTATCCGAGGTTGATCCGTTTGGATTGAACGAGATTTCGTCTTCCTCCTGCGAACCTTCCAGGTTCATTTTCATGATCTGCGCGACTTGGACCTTCCCTGCTACGTCTTTTTGAAATCGGACAGGAATCAATTCTTCGGCAAACACGCCGGGCGAAGTCATTGGATCGCCTTCCACCATAAAGACAATATTGCCCGATTCACGGTCAAAGATTAATTTGCTGATCCGGCTGCGTTCGATCGCGATGCTGCGCGCGTACCGCATTACATTGGCGATTGTCTGCGAAGCGGTTTTCAAGACACTCCCGCTGAGAGCGTGATTGAGGGAAGGCACAATCGCTCCCATCAAAATCGCCATGATGCTGATGACCAGCATCAATTCCGCCAGCGTGAAAGCGTTCTGTTTTTTGTTTGCAGGCTGATTCATGTGAGACCGCCTTTACCCGACCATCTTGCTGATGTTCAAGATCGGCAGGAGAAACGCGAACAGAACCCCGCCGACCCCGATCGCCATCAATACGATAACAAGCGGTTCGAACAAGGTGATGAACCGCTTGATCGCATGCTGCACTTCCTGATCGTACGTCTCCGCGACCTGAACCAGCATTTCATCCAATGTGCCTGATTCCTCACCCACCGCGATCAAGTTGGTTACCATAGGAGGAAAGAAACCCGTCTCTTTTAGAGGCGCCGCCAAGCCTTCCCCTCTCTTGACTTTCTCCGCGGCCTGCCGCAGAGAATTGGACAACGTCATGCTCGTGGTCGTGTCCACGACCAGATTCAGCGCATTGAGCACCGGTATCCCGCTGGAAACAAGCGTGCCCATTGTGCGCGAAAATCGGGCGACCTGGGCTTTAATCAACATCGGTCCCAACGCGGGAATCCGCTCCTTGATCGAGTCGAGTTTTTCCCGGCCAATAGGATTCTTTCGAATCCATTGAAAGAGATAGACCAATCCAACAATACCCAAAACAATCAGCCACCAATACGCCAAAATCACATCACTGGACGTGATTAGCATACCCGTCAAAAAAGGAAGCTGATCGCCGAAATCCGCGAACACCGCGCTGAGACGTGGAATCACAAATGTAACGAGAACCGCGATCGATCCCAAACCGACAAACACGACCAGGCTGGGATATGTCAACGCGGTGACGATATTCGATCGAAGCGCGTTTTCCGCTTCCATAAAGCCCGCTAACTGCCGGAGCACCGCGTCCAACACACCACCGGATTCCCCAACTCGTACCATACTGCAATATAATGTGTCGAAATACTTAGGATATTTCCCCAACGCTTCGGAAAGACTTGTGCCGCCCTGAATGTCCAGCCGCACATCTCGCGTGATAACGGAAAGATTTTCGCTCTCGGTTTGTTCCTCAAGAATCGAAAGCGCTTGCGACATCACGATTCCGGCTTTCAACAAAGCGCCCAGCTGATGGGTAAATACTTGAATGTCGCGGCGGGTGATCCGCGTACGGCGGCTGACTTTCGCGGCCTTTGCAGTTTTCCTTTTCGCGAGGGTTTCCATCTCCACTTTCAACGGACGGATCCCCCGCTCCCGCAGCTGCGCGATCGCTTCCGGACGAGTCCCGGCGGTAATCGCGCCCGATACGGTCTGTCCATTTGTGGTTACGGCTCGGTATTCAAAATTTGGCATGAGCGGTCCTGCTGATCCCCGAAGAATCTCTCTTTAGTATATGTAACGTTTAGGGAGTCAGAAAAGTTTGGATTATGTTGTTCGATTAATCCGTTGTATCTTCTTCTTGTGAAACGCGTACGATCTCTTCCAGCGTCGTCGTTCCATCAAGAACCTTTTCAAATCCGTATTCACGCAAGTTTTTAATGTTGGCGAGTTGATGGACTTGGTTCGCCGAGGGCTGTGTCAGGATCAAATCCCGGATCGCGTCGTTTAACACGAGCAATTCAAAGATCCCCGTCCGCCCTCGATATCCCTGATTATGGCAGTATTCACATCCCACCCCTTTGAAGAGCTGAATTCCTTCTGGAATGGTGAAATTGGCTAAACGCATGATCTCTTGATCGGGTATATACGGCTCGCGGCATTTTGGACAGTTTCTTCGAACCAAGCGCTGCGCGAGAACACCCGCCAAAGAAGAAGAAATTAAAAACGGATCGACTCCCATGTCCATCAAACGGGTCACGGCTCCCGACGCGTTGTTTGTGTGCAACGTGCTGAAGACCAAGTGTCCCGTTAAAGCGGACCGGATCGCGATTTCGGCCGTCTCCAAGTCGCGGATCTCACCGACCATGATAATATCGGGATCTTGCCGCACGACGGCGCGCAATCCATTCGCAAACGTCAATCCCCGCTTCGGATTGACATGCATCTGGTTGATGCCATCGATATTGTATTCTACCGGATCTTCAATCGTGATCATCTTGACCGATGGATGTTTAATCACATTCAACGCCGCGTAAAGCGTTGTCGTTTTCCCCGATCCCGTAGGACCGGTCACCAAAATGATCCCATATGTCCGCCGCAGCAGCCGGGTAAATTGTTTTTTGATTTCAGGCAGAAAACCCAGATCGTCGATATCCAGCAGAACATTGGTCTTATCCAAAATCCGCATTACGACGCTTTCGCCAAATGTGGTGGGAATAGTCGAGACACGAAAATCCAGTTCCCGGTCGGCCATGCGCAACCGGATATGTCCATCTTGCGGTGTATACCGTTCGGCGATATCCATTTCGGACATAATTTTAATGCGGGAAATAATCGCCGATTGGAGATGTTTGGGAGGCGGCGGCATTTCACGCAGCATCCCGTCAATCCGGTACCGTACTTTCAATTCATTCTCAAACGGCTCCAGGTGGATATCGCTGGCGTCATTCTGCACCGCTTGGAAGATGATCAGATTTACCAGATTTACAACGGTCGGCTCTTTCGCCATCTCCCGCAGATCACCGATATCATCTCCCGTTCCTTTAATAGTCTCATCATCCTCTGTGCTCAGGTTGGCGATCATTTTTTCGATCGTTGTTCCGAAATATCGTTCGATATTTTCAAGCAGATTCTTTTTCCGGGCCAGCACGACTTCGATCTCGCATCCTGTCAACATCCGCAGATCATCAAAAACCTGTAGCTCATTAGGATCTAACGCGGCGACGGTCAAAGTCCCATTCTCTTTTAATAATGGAAGCACGCAATGGCGTAACGCGAATTCCGCCGGCACGGAATTGACTACGCTAGGCGGGAGTTTCTCCGGGATTTCCAGCCACCGCACACAGTACGCCTGGCTGAGCGTATCCAGCAGACGATCCTCTTTGACAATTTGATGCCGTAAGAGAATCTCATCGAGCGGATCGCCGGTTTCCTGCTGTTCCTGTTTCACCCGTTGAAATTGATCTTCCGAAACAAGACCGGAATTTTGCAATATTTCCTGCAAATCGAAATCACTGATTGATGGAGCCATGACGCCTCACGCTTAAATCCAAACCGAATTCTTTCCACCAAAGAACTATAATACTCTTTTTTCGCCCCGCTCCGCGAATCTTCTCTAATCTGTATTACGTTAGTCGCTAGGGAACAGTTGTATGTTCGTTTCTCTTTTTTTGATGCTTTCGCCAAGTCAGCACAGTTCAAGCCGATCAATAATGAACAACCTTTTTCTACATATTCGCAAAGAAAATGATCGGAACTAACATTTTTGTCTCACTAGGGCAATAATGATTAACCTCGTTACACTGGATCATAAAGGCTAGGCGCTTTACACGGCTTTACAATTCATGGCGCCTTATCCCCTGTGTTGACTCTTCCACCACGAAAGATAGAATAGGATATTGATAGTCATTATTTTAATAAAAGATCGGCCGGGAGGACCATCCATGCCTCTGTTTGAGTATACATGCAACCAATGCAATAGACAATTTGAAGAACTCGTCTTCTCAACAAACGAGACGATCAACTGCCCGGATTGCGGCAGTAAAAACGTTAGTAAATCGCTCTCGACATTCGGCGTCTCGTCCGGGCACAAATCCCCTTGTGAAAGCGGGGCTTGTGGTCTCTCGCAACCCATGCCCTCCTGCTGTCAAGGCTGCTGCCCCGCCGGATTGGATTAATCCTCTGGACAGAACGCGCTTTCTTACGAATTGGCTCTTTATACCCATTGACAGAGCGGGATCGCAAAAAAATAATATTCTTTTGCGCAAATAATAATAGATGACTTCTTCACGATCCTAAAGAGTAAAGGAAAATCGTGTGGAATGGTGTGTAAACAAACCTTACGCCGTCATCCCTAAACGAATCTCTAACATACAGGTATTCTTTTTATGTCCGCACACAAAGTCGACCACAAAGAACTTCAGCGCCGTCTGAAAGAAGACGAACTCCAGGTATTTTTTCAGGAATTCATTGAAAAAAGCAGACACATCATCACTAATTATGGACGCCAGATCGTCTTTGCCGTCATCGCGATCGCGCTGATCATCACCGCCGGATATTTATGGAAAGTAAACGGCAAAACAGCGTATTACAATTCCCAAATCCGATTTGGAAGCGCCAACGCGCTCCTTCAGCAGGATAACTATGTGGAAGCGTTAGGTGAATTGGAAGAACTAACCAAATCATACTCTGGTACCGATGTGGCGCTTCGAGGGAAAATCCTTCTGGCCAGCTGTTATCATAAAAACCAACAATACGATCTCGCTCTCGAGACCTTTCAATCTGTTCTGCCCTCTTTAAACGAACTGGATAAAATTCCCGTTCAATTGGCGATGGTCCAAACGCTGCGCAGTCTCAACAAACCCGAACAAGGGCTCAACGAACTGGAATCTCTCGAATCCAAAGTCAAAACAGACGAACTTAAAGAACAGATTCTCTACTTGAAAGCCGGATGCTACGAAGATCTGAACGCGATTGACAAAGCGATTGAAACCTACAAATCGATCTCAAGCGATTCGCCTTGGAGAATGCTGGCCAACCAAAAGATTGAATGGCTGGAGGCGAAACCGGTGGGTGTCATCAATCCCTAACCCGCAAACCGGGCCAAAAGCGGCCGGTTCGAGAATGGAAGAGTATGCTCTCCTATCCCCATGCGGCTCTCCTGGATTTGAAAGCGCGGGCTTTTTCCCCATCGAACATCCTGGATAAATCACAAATCAGAAATCACTTACGCGAAGAACGCGCCCGTCAAGACGTTCGTCTCGCTCAGTATAAAAGCGCCCGCATTACAGAACGTCTTCTCTCTCTTCCCTGCGTGCAACAAGCCCACTGCGCCGCGTCGTACGCGTCAATCGATGAAGAAGTTGACACCCATTCGATCAATTCTTCATTAATCAATAATGGGAAAACACTAGCGCTGCCGAAAGTGATCGGAAACGAGATTCACTTCTTTCACGTTCAAAACTTAAAACGGGATCTTCCCGCTCTCGGCGCGTTCGGAATCCGGGAACCGGATCCTGCGCGTTGCGCTCCCATCGCGATCGCGGATATCGATCTATTCCTCGTCCCTGGAGTCGGTTTCGATCCCTTTGGAGGCCGCATCGGATTCGGGGGTGGTTTTTACGACCGGGCGTTATCGCGGAAAAATGAAGAGGCGGCGTCCATCGGATTAGCGTACGAGTTTCAAATGACACACGCCATTCAAACTACATCCCTGGATGTTCCCATCGATCTCACGGTTACGGAAGAATGCGTCTATCAACCTCAATTTTCAACCTTCACCACCAATGATGAATCTGAAACCCACAACGCCGCCCATGTTATGATCGAACGAGGTCTTACCAAGGGAGATGTATTGGCGCTGCACGGCGGTCTCGGCGCGGGAAAAACCGCGTTTGTTAAGGGGCTTGCGTCGGCGCTGAACGCGCCGGAAACACCATCCAGCCCCACATTCGTTTTCTGCCGCGAATACCACGGAACCATTCCGCTCTATCACGCCGATTGCTACCGGCTCGAATCGATCCGCCCCGATGAGGAAGAATTCTGGCAGGAAATCATCCAATCCCCCGGCCTAATCGCGATCGAATGGGCGGAGCGTCTCGGTTCCATTCTACCCAAAACGACAATTCACCTGTTCGCCGAAACAAAATCCGAAACCAAACGTGAATGGACCCTATTCACCCCCCTAAAAAAACAAGAGAAACTCAATGGAGGGCGGACGTCTCGTCCGCAAATAATATAGTATAAAAATGCTAATCCTAGCTATAGACACAGCAAGCCCCACCGGCTCCACAGCCCTGCGCAACGATTCGGGTTTAGTGGCTCTCATTACCGTCAGCGTAGATCAAACACACAGCGAAGGCCTAATGCCCGCAGTCGATGATCTATTCAACCGCGCCCGCCTCAAACCGGACGATCTAACCGCTGTTGCCTGCGTCACCGGCCCTGGATCCTACACCGGATTACGCATCGGAGCCGCTGCCGCGCAGGGAATCGCGTTTGCGAACCATCTCCCCTGCGCCGCTTTTACATCGCTGGACGTTCTCGCATGGAGCGTCCCCCACGCCGTCTATCCGGTTTGCCCGGTTCTGCCCGCCCGCAAAGGATGGCTTTACGCTCGTCTTTATCGATGGATAGACGCCAATCCGCAGCCAATTACCGATGAGTTATATATCAAACCAGACGAATTAATCACCCAAATTCAAGAACCCACCCTCATCTACGGGCCGGGCCTTAATCCCTATAGGATCATGCTGCAAGAAATATTAGGAGACGCGTTCGTGAATTTACCCTTGGTCTTTGACAGCCCGCGGGCGGATATTCTCGCCGAACTGGCTGCGCGGGCTGTGCGGGAAGGAAATACCATCGATCCAGAGCAGTTGCTTCCCCATTACCTCGGCCCCTCCCAGGCGGAAATTAATTGGAAGAAACGCCAGCGGCAACGCGGAGAACAGCCATGAGCATTCAAATCCGCCCACTCCATATGCGCGACCTCGCCGCCGTTCATGAAATCGAACAGATGTCGTTTTCCGATCCTTGGACGCGCCGGATGTTCCTCTCCGAAATCACCGCGCAGAATCGCAGTCAGGCCCGCGTCGCTGTCGATACCCGCACGGACACAATCGCCGGTTATTGCTTCTATTGGGTGATCGAAGAAGACGATATCCAAATCACCAACATCGCCGTTCATCCCCGCTACCGTAAACAGGGCATCGCGATTTCATTGATCGAAGAAACCATCGCCTACGCCCATCAACACCCCATCGAAGGCATCACTTTAGAAGTCCGGCAGTCAAACAAAGCCGCCCGCTCGTTATATGAAAAATTTGGATTCACCGAAACCGGAAGACGTAGAAACTACTACCGCCGCCCCAAAGAAGACGCCATCATCCTCCGCCTGCCGGTTGAGAAAGCAGAATTAAAACAAGCAGAATTGGCGCATGACCGTCTGAACCTTGATTATAAGGATTAAATGATTTCCATGATTAAAAATCAAGTTCTCATAGGATGGGCTAAGTAATGGCGCTAGCGCCATAGCTTTTAAGCGAAACGTAAAACTTATATTTGATGGTTTAAACGGTTACGAATCCATATCCCACCCGAATGGTTCGCCTGTGACGGGATCGAGGCACATATAATACCGCCGGAATTCCAACCGTTTATTGGGATCGTATTTTTCCCCTTTCCGGGATGGCACGATGACAACCTGCCACACGAGTTTTGACTTGTAGAGATCTTCCCCCACAAAACCAAAGTTAAACGGTTGAAAGATCCGGGCGGGTTTTAGAATGATTAGATGAGAATCCGAGATATGCAAATCATATTTCTTCCTTGGAAACAAGTCATGAATCGGTTCGTTTGCGAGCCGCAGAGCGATCGCCTCCGCGTCTTCTTTTTTGATCTTCACGGTTAAATCTTTTGGAGGCGTGGATACAAAAAAGGTGTGAATCGTATGGACTTCTCCCATAGGTGTATAAAACAGTCCCACCATATCATCACGATGTGGATAACCACTTTTATCTTTACGATAAGCAGTGACCCGCCAACAGGGCATATAATTATCCCACTTTTCAAGTTGATAGGGCAATAAAGGGATATCGTGTATTTTCGATATACGATCGAGAATGGATTGAACTCGTTCTTCAATTTTGACTTGTGAAGCCCATGGAATGGCTGGATATTTACCACTTTCAAGCAATTCCCTTTCAGGCAAATCTGGTTTCTTCTTGATATAGATGTTTCTCGTGTCCGATGAAAAACAAAACAAATAGTTTTCATCATTGTGTTTGACATTACCATTATACATTACCACACCAACATTGTATTCTTCGGTGCTGTCTAATATATAATGCTCACAGATCGCAAGGTTTGAAATCAGCGAGAAGGTTTCACAAATCCGGGGATCGATGGAATCATTCTCGAACTGATTTGCGCTATTACTACATAGTAATACTAAAAATAGAAGAATGTTCATTATCCCATATCCTGATTTACTATCAAATTCCTACTCCCCATTGTTCGAAGGAGACTTTCCGAAGCTGGTACTTGACGGAACGCAGTGCTAATTCCGTCCTGAATTGTATTTTTCCCTATCATCAGCCCCCTTTTTCTTCTTAATCGCTTCAAACAAAGATTCCATCTCTTGAGCCTCTTCCTTGGTTGGAAATGGTCTCAGTTTTATCGCATAAAACCGGTGATAGGGGGCATATACCAGATCGACACATTTCTTGACTCGATTGCCGATAATAGAATTCCTTATCTCATCAGGCGCATCTTCGAAATGTTCGGGAATAGCCAGAAAATTGAGGCTGAGTTTTTCGAGTCTGGGTAAACTTTCACTGAAAATATATTGAAATTCTTCATCTTTCATTTCAACTTTTCCAACAGCGAAAAAAGGGGAATCGCACCGCCACATCATTCCTTCCATGAAATTCTCAACTTCAGATTGAATGGCAACGGTAAGTTTTGGATCGTCATTACACAACGAGATCAATCGTTCTTGCACCGTGCTTAAGATTGTCGAAATATGCCCTTTTGCTTTTTCTCGAATCTCATCATCTGGATACGAAACGCGTTTTGCCAATTTAATCCCCCGGTTTAATTGAAGCGCAATCAATTCACCCAGTTCTTCCGAAGGTGGACAGGAAGAATTGACCGCGGCTTTAAAAGCGGCGAATTTCGAAATATGAGTTTTGATGAGCTCCAGTTTTTCTTCTGTGATTGGGAAGAGATTGTCTTGACATCGCCGAATAAACGCTTGGTTCACATAATCAATGTTGGAGATATCCCACTCATTTTTTAGCAGGTTCACCATCTCCACCTTGGCGCCTCTCCCTCGAAGCATGAAGTGTGACACCGTATCATTTGCGATATCACGATCTCCAGACAAAATACCGGCGTCAACGATATCAACTAATTCATTAATCGTCTCCAATTGACTTTTATCTTGCGCATTTGCTGAAGATAAGGATAAGGTTAGAATTACGACAATCAATAATAAGATAGCATTATAGTATTTTGTCGTGATACACTCCTTCGATACATATTTTACATGTACTGTATAGCAAATAATCGAAGGTGTCAGGGAATAATTTGAAAAATTTTATGCATTATCTTTAATATAACTTCTAAATATTCATAGAAAATTTCGTAACATGAGAAAAACAAGCCTGTTTGCTGGTGTTCTTTCTTATGTTAATTGAGGTGTTTTACGAATGGAATTGGAATGGGTTAAGTCAGGAGGGTGTGTGATCGTCCGAAGCAGGATATTAAGGATTCATTGATTTCCATGATTAACTGATGTTATGCAGATTCGACAAATAATCCATTCATTTACAGAGAAAATTGATGGATTTATCTTTCTTTGTCTGAATCTGGATATCCAGGATGATTAGGATTTTCAGGATAGGAATCATCAGAGTGGAAACCATCAGCGGATGGCAATATCAATTAATCAAGTGAAAAAAATCCTGAACATCCTTTAATATTAGCCATCTTGATTCAGACGAAAACAACCTTTAGAACAATCTCTATTGGTAGATTTGCGTAACATCAGTGATTAATATCAAGAAAATAAAGCCAATCAGGAAAATCAAAGTTGATAAATTCCTACCGGTACGCCAAATGGCACATTGCCCGGAATGCGTCGATAATCACTAAATAATCTTCATGAATGTATTCAAGCGTATATGCGTCCACCCGATGCGCCAGCGGGACAATCGACGCTTCATCCGCTTCCCGTGTGGAGTGAAATTCAACCATGAGTGTGACGGGCGCGTCAAATTTGAGAACTTTTCCTTTCCGTTTCATCGCCATCCGGGCGGCTTCCCGGATTTGGGGATGGGTGACGGCAGGTGGGGCTGAGATCGCGGCCTGGCGGGACACCGCCGTCTTCACCGGCGCCGTTTCGATATCCCCGAACCACTCATGCGCTAATTCACAGGCGGTTCGATCGCCCGTCACCAGTTTCACGGGTACCCCATAATACCCCGCCACGGCGCCGAAAATCGCGAACTCCGGCGTCTCCTGTTCATTGATCCAAACCCGGTGTGTTCGGGAAGAATAGGTATGATCCAGCACACTCGCCAGTGTGCCCGCCGGGGAATGATACCCCACTAAAAATACACCATCAAAACTGGAGTCAATCCCTTCCATCATACTGAGCCGTTTACTGGAACCGCTTAGCAGCTTCGCCTTGGGATGTAAGTGTTCGATCAGGATATTGCGCATACAATCATGCGAATCATTCACGAGAACTTCCGTCGCTCCCCCCTCCAACGCTCCTTCCACAGCGGCGTTCACCTCGTCTGTCATAATCCGCCGGAACCGGTCATAATCATGCTTCCCCATCTCCGTCTCATCCCACGTCACAACCCCCGTAATCCCTTCCATATCAGCGGATATATAAATTTTCATGATGAATCATCCTCTCTCAATTCATGTTATACAGCGTTAAACAGTATCTACTTATTAGATTAACCACTGGTTCCAGCATGTTTGTAATCAAGGAGCCCGGTGTGATAAATAAGTTTCCATTCATGGCCAATCTTTGTGTATCCCTTGCAGGCTCTTCCTATCCAATGAAAATCCTCCCCTGTTTTTTTGTGGCGCCAGAGTGTATCGACATCGACGACCGCGAAAGCTCCATCCCCTTGCGTGGAAACGGTTATTTTCACGGTATGACGCCGATTGTGTATCAATTCATAGGTCTGGAAAAGCTCTTCCCAACCCTGTTTCCACCGCTGACGATCGTAGCGTCCAAGCGGGAAGATCCATTCAACAGGATCATGCGAATGAGGATCTGGTGGCCAAGGCCACACCATGTCAGGATGAAAGATAGAAACGAGCGCCTCCGTATCTTGTGTATCCCAAGCTCGCGTCTCGCGATCGACCATTTCTTGGATTTGCTGTTCAATCATTGTATCCCCATATCTCGGATCAATCTGGCTAACGCGCAACATCATTTGATCGTGCTTCAGAATTCACTAGACTCACTTATTAAAGGATTCTAAATCTTTCCGGCGCATTTCTCATACCACGCATACCCGCAGGAGATGCATTCTGGCTTGTGGACACATAACAGATGTCCACATTCAGGACATATCCACTTCTCTTTTTGGTTTCTCACGAAACGTCTGATGCCAAGTTCTTGAATTTCATTTAGATTTCCGATCACGCTCATGCCGTATCTTGACCGGTATCGTTTATCCATATGACGGAGACGTTTACAAGGGTATTGGCTGCAGGCGAAACAATACTTAAAATTCCCCCGCTTTGCTTCCTCACACGTTTTGATTTTACAGGTAACGCAATATTCGTGCTTCAGGCGATCGTCCCCCCGGCAGCCTGGGCAGATGTTCTTATCACGAATAAATGCCCGACAAAGGCGGCAGTTCATCCCGCAAGGGGCGATGAGTTTCGTGGGCATTGAGATCGGTTTCTTCATTTTTTTTATGATTAACAATGGAATAAAAAAAAATCCAACGTACTCTAATAATCCCACCTATCCACTCACTAAATGAGTCTTCCTATTTTTCATCAAATCCTAAATTGACTCAACTCCCTATTCGAATTAAAGTAAATACTTCAAAACGTCTCTGCTAAATGGAGAGTGGGCATGTTTGATGAATTAAAAGATTATTTAATCAGCATCGTATTCACCATCATCGGCGCGTCGATTTCCGGTCTCTATATTTATTTTAAGAATCGCAGGCAATGGTTTCTCCGTGAATCGTATCAGATCATCCACGCGTCATTGAATACAATTATCTCGAAATCCACCGCTGGAGAGGATCAGCCCTTTCTCACTCTCGACACCATTTTTGAAGAACCCGCGGAGAAGATTATTCCCAATCCATACGCGGTCAAATTGATCCAATCCGCCGCATCAAAAACGACGCCTGAAGATCCTTTTATATACATAAAAAATGAAGATGACCGGTGGCTGGTGCTGAATCAATTACGGCTGGCGATCGCTGAAACAAACCATCCCGGCACGTGGCAAAAAGCAATGGGGCGTGAGATCGAACAAAAAGCGTTCTGGATCTCCCTCACCTACGAGCGGACGGAAAACATCCGGCAGCGGAAATTCCGCATCATGGTAATCAGTGAGGAAATACTCCGAAATCCAGGCGTATTCACCCAGCAAATCCATTTTGAAGTTCCCTGGCACCAAGATCGGTTGATTGTTTTAAGAAAGATGCAAGAAGAAGTAAATAAATTTTACGCTGAGAATCAATCTCACGACAAAGATATGACGAAACATTGCATGTTGATGAGAATTAATGGCTAAGACGTTACATCTAAACAAAAAAATCCCCCTGGCGGAGGGTGTACCAGAGGGGAACGGTTCGGGAGGAACCGTAGCAGTTGGGAATGTGTGGTGTAAATCTGTGGAGGGAGGTAATGATGCTTTATAATCTCCTTATTTTTGTTTTCTGTTTGATAAACGTTTCAGATTCGTTTCGGTAACTCCTTCTTAATAAATGAACGATCATATTTGAAAATTAGGTTACGTATTTAAATAAAAAATTAATTATTACTATATATCCTTCTCTCTTTGAAATCTTCCCTTTTTGTCTAATAACGTTTCGATCAAACTTTCTATTCCTTAGTTTATACAATAGAACGGAAAAAAAACTCATAAGTAATTAGGTAAATTGTAATAAGTTGTAAACATAGGCATAAAAAGGTTCAAGAAATCATAGGTCATCTTGAAAACAGTCCACTACTGGTATTTTCCATGCGTGGGGAAAATAGCCAAAATAGCGAAAATGGTGTCATGGATCAAGAAAAACGTAAGGAAGGGATGGTTTTCTGGATTTGATTCATGAGCGATTTCAATAATGTGTCTATGTCATCTTCTCCATTCAAGATACAGTCCGCGAGTTTTTTGGATGGTTCGATGTATTGGCGCCGCATAGGGCGGACAGTGGTTTGATATTGCTGCGCGATGGAATGGAAGGTTCTTCCCCGTTCGGTGAGATCGCGTTGGATCCGGCGCAGGAGGCAGATATCATCCGGCGCATGAAGGTATACCGCCAGATCGAGAATTTCGACGATTTTTGGAAAGGCGAACAACAGAGCGCCTTCCACCAGGATGATCGTATTGGGATTGATGATTGTAACTCCACTCCGGGTATGTGTTTTGAAATCATAGACTGGCGCCTCGACTGTTTCGAATTGACGAATCTGTTGGAGGTGAGAGAGATACAGTTCGGAATCCAACGCGGATGGGCAATCGAAGTTACTACACGCCCGTTCCTCCAGAGGCAAATGCGATAAATCCCGGTAGTACCAGTCCAAAGGGAAAAGAGTAACTGGAAACGGGCATTGTTTTGAGAACGCCTCTGCCAGCGCGCTCTTTCCACTGCCGCTACCCCCGGCGATTCCCACGATGGGGATATGTTCACCATGTAGTTTGGACGATGGCATGATTAGAAATCCTTTGGAATTGATGTATTGAAAAAGAGTGTATGAATTCCGAATGGATTCTGGAAGTAGAGGGGAATGTTTTAAACGGTTTCGGTTGTCGTAATTGTAATCCGTTTCATGAGGGAGAGTTTATTGCCTGATCCGGGTTCATGAACGTATTCGACTTCATCCATGAATGTCTTAATGATTTGCAGGCCATAGCCGCGTTTTTTAGTCCGGTCGGTATCATCGGAAAGAGGACCGGCTTTTTGCAGGGAATGGGTAAAATCTTTCCCGCAATCAATAATCGTCACATGCAGAGATTCCGGTTGCACTTTGATTTCCAGGCGAATTTTCTCGGCGGGATTCTCACTTCCAATTTCCTGGACGGCTTGGATGGAATTGGCGCAGGCTTCATCCACACAAAGGACGAGTTGCAGGGTATCTTCCTTCGATAAACCAAGATTTTCGGCCAAAGCATTGACCATCTGGCGAACGAGAACCAGTAGCTGATGCTTCGGGCAGATTTCAACGGCGATATCGGGGTGAATCCCTGAGCAATGATTCATGTAATCATATATTCCTTTTCGCCCTTCGTTCCTATTGCGGATGAGAACCGCTATCGAACCCGTTCTTAAGGTTTGAGGGCGTATCGATTGGAATGGGTAACGTTAATAACTATCTTCCGCGTTCGCCTCTCCTTCCGGTTCAACCGGAACGTTTCGTTCCTCGAGAAACGCCTGTTTGGCTTCATCCATTGTATCGTAAATCCGGATTAACCGGGAAAATCCTAACATATCAAAAAGGTTACGGATTTTGGAGGACATATTAACGAGCTTCAAGTCCCCATGATTCTGGCGGACCTGCTGAAGCATCCCCATCAACACGCCCAGCCCGGCGCTGCTGATATAATCAAGTTCTCCAAATTCCACAAGGATGCGGTATTCATCATTAGAGATCAGGGATTCGAGATGATCTGAGAGTTCAGGAAACGTGCTGGAATCCAGATACCCTTTCACACGAACAATTTGGATCGATAAATCATCCACTTGTTCGACCGCCGATTCGATATTAAATTTCTTCCACATGGGATGCTCCATACTTCCAAAATCACGGGCGCATTATTTTAACCCGAAATTGTGTCCTTAATTCTTCCAAGTGTACGACGTTTTTAACTGATTTCCAATAGGGTATTACAAAAATGTTTACATAAAATCGATACCATACACTGCGCTGGATCGAATTTCATTTTGCCCCGCGCGGCATACAGCGTATTGAAATCCTTCTTTGACACTGGCGGCGCCGGTTGCGCCATCCGCGTTCAATGCAATATAAGCGAATTGAAAATCGATCGCAGGTTGGTTGCGTTCGACCATTCGGGTGATTAATTTCTCACAGGCTTTTTGCGGGGAAAGTCCATTCCGCATGAATTCAACGATCGCGAACGCGCCGCAGACTTCAATCGCTCGTTCGCCCGTTCCTGTGCCGGTCGCGCCGCCGATTTTTCCATCCAGATACAGACCCGCGCCGATCAACGGCGAGTCGCCCACGCGCCCGTTCCACTTCATCGACATTCCACTGGTCGCGCAGGCGACAGCCATATCGCCCTGCGCGTCTTGGGAGAGAACGCCGATTGTGTCGTGACCGCCGGGGGATTGTTCTTTCTTTTTCAACTGATCGGCGTACCAGGCGGCGCTTTGCGCGGTGAGTGTGTTTTCTTCCTTAAAGCCGTGTTTCATCGCGAATTCTCTCGCGCCGTCTCCTACGACGAAAATGTGTGGTTCTTCTTCCATCACTTTCCGGGCGATCGAGATCGCGGAGCGAAAGCCTTCCAAGGCGGCGACGGCGCCCATTTTGCCTGTTTTCCCATCAATGATCGCCGCGTCCAATTGGACGATTCCATGTTCATTTGGATAACCGCCGTATCCCACGCTTGTATTGTCCGGATCGAGTTCGGTTACGCGGGCCGCGATTTCAACCGCGTCCAGCGCGGTTCCATCGTTTGAGAGCGCGTCCCATCCGGCTTGATTGGCTTTAGCGCCGAACGACCAAGTCGAGAGAATGATCGGCGATTGATTGGGCATCTCTTTTTCAACTCACAATAAAAGAAAAAGGCAATATCGATTCTATCAAGAACAATCCACAAACGTATCTTAAGTATATTTATTAATAATCCGGACAGCCATGAGGACTTGTTTATTTGAAAGAGTTTCCAATTACCTAAAAATTGAATGTATTTATTTCTATTTACATTCTCTTTATGATATTTTTTGTTTGAAAAGTATAAAGGGGGCCGTTCGTATGTTTGTTATAAGAAAATGAGTTTCAGAGACTTGATCGTAATCGATTTTCCCCGCAACTCATTTTCGTTTGTAGGTTGTGGTCTCGATCGTGGTGGTTAATAGGATTGAGGGAGGATTCTGGAATTGAGATAAAGTTTTTTTTTTACGAACCAAATTGTTCGCTGGACGCATTTGATTGAAGGCGCAGCTGGAGGAACGATTTTCGTTCCTCTTCAAGGCGTTTTTGATATTGGATAATTTCTTCTGAGATGATTTCCATCATGGCGTAATCGCGGTTTTGGATGTTGGTCATTTTAACATCGTCTAAAACCATAAGCATCGCTTCGAGAAACTCTATGCGGTCAATTATTTTTTTCTCTTTCCCGCTCCATTTGGCGCCGATCGTTTCCAGCCGGTCGCTGTAACGATCGGTTTTATTCGAAACGGGTATGGAAACAACATGTCCCATTATAGTCCTCCAATAATAAGGTTGTGATAAAGCGAAGCAATCCATATGCCATTAACTTAACTTTAGAATTAACAGATAGTTAAGGCATTGTATCTACGATATGCGAGGGGTAACTTCGTCCGATAGCCAGTGTGATGTCAGCAGAAATTGCCGGATTGATTCAAGGGAGTTTTAAAAAGAATCCGTTGATGTTAATTGAAAAAAATCTATCTTTCAGCTTAAATAGGGAATGATTCGTGAATTTGGCGCCTCATAAAGACGCGACCCACCCTTGGCTTTTTGAAATCCGATAATTTTAATTAAAAAATGCCATTTCTTTAGCTTCAATAGAAAGGTTAATAGGATCATGATAGTAATAGGTTCCACGATTTAACGATATAAAGGAGAGAAAAGAATGGGGAACATCTATGCAGGCGTTAATATGGAATTTGTGAGAAGCCATGATAAATGTTTCGCGGAAGGAGTCAAAATCGCGGCGGAAATCGGGTATGAGTATATAGAGCCTATGGTCCATACGGGCCGCGAACTGCTGAGCGAGGCGGGGTATTTTCATTCTTTTAGTATGGAGGAAGACGCGAGGTTGATGAAGCGGATTTGTGATCGGCACAACGTTAAAATTTCCGGTTTATCCGCGCATTGTCCATTGATGCGTCCGGAGATCAGCGTTCCCTATTTACGGCGGGCGATCCAATTCGCGGCGGATATCGGTGTTACGATTGTCAATACAGATGAAGGGGTAAAGCCGGATTGGATGGACGATGAGACGGCGTTTAACGTGATGGAATATACACTCACCATGGCGTTGCAGACGGCGGAGCGGTACGAAGTCTATATCGGCATCGAAGATCACCAAATCTATACGAAGCGAATTGAAGGGCTTCTTAAAATCGCCAGCCTGGTTGATTCACCGTTTCTGCAAATTAATTATGATACTGGCAACGCGTTCATGTCCGGCAACGATCCGATCGAGATGTTGAAACCGTGTCTGTCAAAACTCATCCACCTGCACGCGAAAGATATCGGCGGCGCGCAGATGGAGGAGCGAGGTAAAGTGACGGGCGTTCCCGTAGGGGTCGCCTGCGGGGATGGTGTTGTGGATTGGGCGAAGGTGATTGAACTGCTTCGGCCATTAGAGCGCGATATTGTCATGTCAGTGGAATGTGGAACCATCGAACAGGCGGAACGAAGCCTGAAACATCTGAACGAACTTATCGGCAATTGAGATGAAAGGAATCGATCATGAATAAAGAGAATCGCCGGGAATTTATTCAAAAAGGGATTTCGAGAAGCGCCGCCGCCGGCGTTATCACCGCTGGATTCACCGCCGTCAGTTACAAACGGGTGTACGGCGCGAATGATACGATCCGGGTCGGCTCGATCGGCTGTGGCGGCCGTGGGCGTTGGCATATGGGTTGGATTGACCGTTGTTCAGAGGAAGAGAAGGTCAAGATTACAGCGGTCTGTGATATTTGGGATGTGAACCGTGAACGTGGCGTAGAAGAAGTGAAAAAGCGTTTTGATCTGGTTCCCACCGCCTATAAGTTTCATACTGATTTATTGGCGAATAAAGAGATCGACGCGGTCGTGATCGCTACGCCGGATCATCTCCACTGTCCTCACCTGATTGACGCGGTCCAAGCGGGAAAAGACGCGTACGTGGAAAAACCGATTGCGGTCGATCTCAATATTCTGAACAAAACATATGATGTTGTCACCGCGTCGAAGCAGATCGTACAGCATGGCACACAGGGACGCAGCAGCCGGGGCGCCGCCAGCACGCGCGCATTCGTACAATCAGGGAAATTGGGGGAAATTCTCCGGATTGAAGAAAGCCGCAGCCATTATGTGCCGTATTGGAACGCTTACGAAAAACCCAAAAACGAAACCGAAACCAATTGGAAGAAGTTCCTTTATGATCGGAGCGCCCGGCCATTCGACGCGGATCAACATGGAAGCTGGATGGGCTACGCCGATTTTTCCAGCGGGACAATCGGGGGCTGGATGAGTCATTTCAGCGATTTCCTTCATTTTGTGACCGGATGTGGTTTTCCCTTGTCGGCGGTCTCGGATGGAGGGACCTATTCTCCCACATCGGATTCGCAGCGAACCGCGCCGGATACGGTGACCACGATCCTGCGATACAAGGAAGGATTCACTACGTTGTTTATGACCCACTTCGGTAACGGCGCGAATAATTACACAAAATTTTTCGGAACGAAAGGGACGATGACGTTGAATGATCCTGATGGAAATACGGATGGCATCGGTCCACGGATTTCAGGCGAGGGGAGCGAACATCCCGATAAAGTGAAAGAAGAATTAATCCTCGATAACACGACGAAAGAAGATCATATGATGAATTGGGTTCACTGCATGCAGAGCCGGAAACAACCCAACGCCAAAATGGAAGCGGGGTACATGCACGGTGTCGCCTGTATTCTTGGGGATTTAGCCTGCAAAGAGAACCGGAGAATGATGTTTGATCCGGAGAAGAGAGAAATCCGGCCTGTGTAGTATTTATAAGTTTAAAAAGATCAAATAGTTATTATTTGTTTGGATCTATTCCTTTATAATATCTCCACTCAATAATTATATTTGGATTCAGTCTGATTATCGTGTAGTCAATGATATCCGTTTCTTTCTGTTCGTTTTGAAATATAATTAGAAATGTAGAATATTGTAAGAATTAAGTGAGATAAGTTGACAGTCTAGGTAAATTCTCGTTATCATCCTATAATAGAGTAACAGAAATCTGTGTTTAAGTTTTTATTTTGAGATCCTCACGGGCAGTGGAGGCGAGTTATGGCAACGTTTAGTTATAAAGCGCTTGATAAAGGTGGTAAAGAGATCAAAGGGAGTATCGACGCCACCGGAGAAGAAGCCGTCGTCGAGCGACTAAGGAGTATGGGGTACTTTGTAACCCAGATCAGCAAACACAAACAGGGTGTCGGACAGGTCGATCTTTTGGATCTGCCGATTTTCCGGTGGATTGGAAGGGTGATTACAAGGGGAAAAGTCTCCCTGAAGAACCAGTCCGCGTTTTCCCGTCAGCTGGCGACTCTGATCGGCGCGGGTCTGCCTCTTCTACGCAGTCTTCAGATTTTGCACGAGCAAGTGGAAGACGGTAATCTCAAGGAAGCGCTGGATGGAATTATCGCATCGGTTGAGGGAGGAAGTTCTCTCTCCGAGGCGATGGCGAAGTATCCACGAATCTTCAACCGACTTTATGTAAACATGGTGAAGGCGGGTGAGATCGGCGGCGCGCTGGAACAGGTTTTGGACCGTCTCGCGATGTTCCAGGAAAAGAGTCAAGCGGTTCGTTCGAAGGTGAAAGGCGCGATGTGGTATCCCGCCGTCGTTATCACCATCGCGATGAGCGTTGTGTCGATCATTATGATTTTCGTTGTTCCGAAATTCGCTAGTATGTTCGAGAGCCTTGGCGGTGATTTGCCCGGTCCGACGCAGATGCTGATTAACGTCAGTGACGGATTGAAAAATTATTGGTATATACCCTTGGCCTCAATTATTGGGCTGATTGTTTTGTTTAAAATCATTGTGAGCAAACCCGCGGGGCGTTATGTCGTTGACCGGGTTCTCTTGCGGATGCCTGTTTTTGGGTCGATTATTCAGAAATCCGCGATCGCCCGGTTTACGCGGACATTTGGAACCTTGCTGGATACAGGAGTTCCCATTCTGCAAACGCTGGTTATTGTTAAGGACACCTCCGGAAACGAGGTGGTCTCGCGCGCGATGGTGGAGATTCATTCATCGATTCGAGACGGTGACACTGTTTCCGAGCCGATGAAACAGTTCCCCGTCTTTCCACCACTGGTCTGCCACATGATTGCGGTCGGGGAAGAGACCGGTCAGCTGGACAAGATGTTGCTGAAGGTCGCGGAAGCGTACGAGCGTGAGGTCGACGACGCGGTCGATGGTCTGGCGAAGTTAATCGAGCCCTTATTGATCGTTATGCTGGGTGGAATTGTTGGAACGGTCGTTGTTTGTCTATATCTGCCAATTTTTAGTATTACCAATCAGATCAAATAATATCCGAGGAATTACACAAAAACCCGCCGTGTTGAAGTACGCGGCGGGTTTTTTTCATATCCCTGCTTTGCATAACGCCCACTTTAGAAAAGTTCCACGACTAGATATAATTAACGTTTAGCTATTTTCTACTCTTGCCATCGTGGAGAGCTGATGTCTTTGGATAAGCCGGTGATCGTTCAGAGCGATCAGACTGTTTTTCTCGAAGTGGATTCCCCCGTTTTCGATGAAGCGCGAGACACGCTGGGGGGCTTCGCGGAACTCGTGAAATGCCCTGAACATATTCACACGTACCGGATTTCTCCCCTTTCGTTATGGAACGCCGCCAGTTCGGGGACTGTCCGCCGATGATGTGTTGGATGGATTGCGGCGTTATTCCCGGTATCCAATCCCCAATAATGTGGAGACGGATATCCGGGAGTATATGGGCCGGTATGGACGGCTTGTGCTGGAGCGAGATGGCGGCCGGTTGATTCTGCGCAGTGAAGATACTCTGTTGCTGGATCAAATCAGCAACCACAAAAAAACCTGCGTGTATGTGGAATCACGTCCTGATCCCCATGTTTTGGAAATTGGTGGCGCATACCGGGGACGCCTGAAACTGGATCTGATCAAGGTTGGATTCCCCGTTCAGGACCTTGCGGGGTATGTGGAAGGCGATGAATGTTGTATCCGCCTGCGGGAAAAGACCCTCGTGGGTTTTCCTTTTCAGTTGAGAGACTATCAACGCGCAGCGGTATCTTCGTTCTACCGGGGAGGCAGCGTAGCGGGAGGAAGCGGTACGGTGGTCCTGCCGTGCGGGGCGGGGAAGACCGTCATCGGGATCGGTGTGATGGCGGAGATGAACCGGCAGACTTTGATTCTCGTGACCAACATCGTCGCGCTTCGACAGTGGAAACGGGAAATCCTGGATAAAACCTATTTGGAGGAAGATCAAGTCTGCGAGTATAGCGGAGAACGAAAACAGATCGGACCGGTGACGATCGCCACCTATCAGATTCTTACCTCGCGGAAAAAGAAATCGGACGAATTCACACATCTAAATGTGTTTGAAGCGCAGGATTGGGGATTGATTCTATATGATGAAGTGCATTTACTGCCGGCGCCGGTGTTCCGTATCACCGCGGATATTCAAGCGCGCCGCCGGTTGGGATTGACGGCGACGCTGGTGCGGGAAGACGGGTTGGAGAGTGATGTTTTTAGTTTGATCGGGCCGAAGTGTTACGACGTGCCCTGGAAAGCGTTGGAGAAACAGGGGTGGATCGCGCAGGCGGAGTGCAATGAAATCCGGCTTCCGCTCCCGCTGGAGCAGCGGCGGGAATACGTTATGGCCCAGCCCAGAGCGCAATATCGCGCCGCTTCCGAAAATCCAATGAAACTTGCGGCGTTGAAAACGGTTGATGGAGCGTCATAAAGGGGATCGAGTGTTGATCATCGGGCAGTATTTACGGCAGCTGCGGGTGGTCTCCTCGGCGTTCCGGCTTCCTTTGCTGACCGGACAGACTTCGAACGCCGAACGAGAGAAACTCTACGACGCGTTCCGGAAAGGGGAGATCAAACAACTTGTCGTTTCCAAGGTGGCCAATTTCGCGGTCGATCTGCCGGAAGCCAATGTAGCGATTCAGATTTCGGGGAGTTTTGGATCCCGCCAGGAGGAAGCGCAGCGGCTTGGCCGGATTCTCCGTCCGAAAGAAGACGGGCGTTCGGCTCATTTCTACACAATCGTCACGCAGGATAGTACTGAAGGCGAGTTTGCGCAAAAACGGCAGCGGTTTTTAACCGAACAAGGGTACCGGTATTCCATACAAACTTTCACGGATGAAGAGATCCAACCCGTGGAGATCGAGACGGGCTGCGCCGAAAGCAAAGTATGAATCTATTTCATCTTCTCTCACAGATTCCACACGAACAACTGCAGTGGCTGGCGGAAGAGTTCGGTCTTTCTTCTAGAACTCCATCCCGGCGGAATCTGCTTACTGAAGTCAGTGAAAAATACAAGGATGAGAGTTTTCTTTCCGATCTCCTTAGCGAACTTGATCCAGACTGCCGGGGGTTATTACGCGCGTTGGTTTTTTTTACGCCTTCGAAAGAAAGCCGTATCAAGATCCCTCAATCGTTGGTCCAAGCGTGGTGTTTGCGTGTTTCTTTGGAAGATCGGCTGCGGGAATTGTACAATCGTGGATTGTTGTTTCAGGAGGTGAATGGAGAAGAAGGGACTGTGCTTTTCCCTGTTGAAATCAAACGCGCTCTCCGTTCGATTTTTCTTACATTCGTTCAACCGGCCCTCTCCACGGCTGAAATCGTGGAACTGGTGGAGCCAAATGTTGAGATGGGGATTGAGTCTCTATTTCATTTACTATCGGCGCTGCGTCATAGACGTTGCCGGCCAACGCAGACGGGCGCCATTCATGGGAAAGTCTATGAATTCTGGAAGCAGCGGTTTGGGGGGGCGGCGCCCAGTGAAGAATGGTTTCACATTGTTTTTTCATATGCGCTGCAGAAAGGGCTTTTAATTCTTCAGCGAAATTATTATCGGCCAACGAACAAAGTCACTGACTGGTTGAAACAGCCCCGGATGGAGAGCCTTACTGATTTATGGCAATACGTGTTGGAATTTTACATCTTAAAAGATCCACATTTTCAACATTTCCTGATTCCGCTATTATCCCTGGAGAAAGATATTCAATCGCCGGATCAAGTACCTGTGATTCGCTGGCGCGATTTGATAGGCGTGTATTCAGAAAAAACGAGTCTGGAATCGTTGCATCCGGATTCAAAGTATACGCAGTATTTGCATCTAATCGCGGCGCTTGGGTGTGTCGTATTGGACTCGTATGATTTTCCCCAACGGATTACTTTCACCCGGACGGGGTTGAAACTTTTATTCGGCTTGGATAGGGAGAAGGAGCCGGAGCCGCCCGCCCATGAATCCTGTGTGTTGCAGGCCAATTTTGAACTCCTGGTTCCTCCGGGCATCGGATATTCCACCTTGTGGAAGATCGATCAGATCGCGGAATTGATCCACCGGGATATCTTGACCCAATACCGGATTTCGCAGCAGAGCGTTCTCTTTGCTATGCGAAGAGGGTGGACGTCCGAAGCGGTGTATTCGTTTCTGAATGAGATCACGGATGGACGGATTCCGCAAAACGTACTTTATCACGTTGATGAATGGCGCAATAAATACGGGCAGATTCAATTGAAGCGAATCGTCTTGGTGGAATGTGCAGGGAAAAATCTAGCCGATGAAATCGAACATATTCCGGATGTGAAAACGCTTTTACGCGATCGGATTGGAGAACGTTATTTTGTCATCGATGAATCCGACGCGAAGAAACTTCATCAAACTCTTCTGCAATACGGGTACGAACCAGCGGCCGCGATTCAGATGAGTGAGGAAAGCGCGCGAAACACACCGAGTAGGAATCAATGAGCGCCTCCAATTTCCAAACCCAGGATGTAGATGTATCTCGCTCCCGTATTCTGATGTTGACCACCGATTCGGCGATCTGCGGGACCGAACGGATCATTCTTTCGCTTCTTACGCATCTCGACCGGACAAAGTATGACGCGTCGTTGGTGACTCTTTGGGGACCAGGCGATCTCTGTGACGCCGCCCGCGAGCTCGGTTATCCGGCGCTGAATCTGCGGATGAGAGAGCGTTCGAAGTGGGCCGCGTGGAAGGAATGGCGCCGGTTTTTGAATGAGTTCCGGCCGGATGTGATCCAAAGTTTGTTGATCCATTCCAACCTGTTGGGACGATTGACGGTTTTATTCCGGCGTAAGATAAAACTCCTTTCGGGAATCAGCACGGTGTATACCTATGAAGGCTATGGGCGGCTTTACGCCTGGCTGGAACGGTTTACACATCCCCTCGACTCGCTCTATGTGATCAATTCGGAGTTGGGGATGCGGAACGTGTTGGATCTGATCGGCTTGCCGGATAGGCGGCTCGCGCTGGTTCATAATGGGATCGAGATCACAAACGACTCCCCCGTGGATGGGCCTCTCCGCAAGCAAGCGCGGGATGAATTTGGATGGACGGATGATCATCTGGTGGTGGGAATTGTCGCGCAGTTCCGCCCGGCGAAGAAACATGATTTTCTGATTCAGGCGCTCGCCCGGCTGCAGGACCGGTTTCCATCAATCCGTCTCTTGATGATCGGAGAGGGGGAAAGAGAAAAGGAACTTAAACGGCTCGCGCAGGAATTAGGCGTCAACGAAAAAGCGATCTTCGCGGGGTACCGGTCCGATGCGCGCCGGTTGTTGGCCGGGATGGATGTTTTCGCGCTGCCTTCCCTTGTGGAAGGGGAACCGGTGTCTCTTATGGAAGCCATGGACGCGGGACTGCCGGTCGTAGCGGCTGCGGCGGGTGGGATTCCGGAGATCGTCTCCAATAACACCGGAGGAATTCTGATAGAACCAAACAATTTGGATGCGCTGTGTGACGCTCTCGCGCGTCTTCTTTCGGATTCACAACAACGGAAACAGATGGGAGCGGCGGGACGGGAACGAATTCATCAGCAATTTTCCGCGCAACGGATGACCGAGGAATTTCAGAAGTGTTATGAGAGGTGTTTAAGAAAGAGAAAATCCTAATCGGAGTGAATCACTGAACAGAATCTCTTTTTGTATACTGAGCGCGGGCATAATCTGAGCTTTTCAATCCATGTTTAACTTTCAACGGGCTTGTTTCTGGTAATGAGAAGCGAAGATTACAATCGCATAGAGTAGCTGGGTAGCAAGGGGAAGGTTTTTTCTCTCCTTGCATAATTTCCGGAAAGTAGCCAGGGCAGAAAAAAGTAAAGGCTCCGGCGAAAACGCCGGTATTTGCTCTGGGTGCCCGCTCCATAGAAAGGAATTAAATCATGAGAATTTTCTTTTACTCTTTCGTTATTCTGTCATTATTTGTCAAGAGCAGTTACTCGTCAATAGAATTTTGTCCAAGTATTGAACTGCTTGTGCTGAAGTCCGATTTGATCGCATGTTGCACCTGTGAGGTGGAAAATGAGAAAATGTCATTTCATGTCAAGACTGTTTTGTTGGGCGAATCATCCAACTCAATAGACAAAATTAAAACAAATTACAATCACAGCGAATGGAAAGGTTTGGAAGAATCGGAAATACTTCTCTTTTTTGAAAAAAAAAAGCAATGAAAAGGAAAAGTATCGTATTTTGAAGGAATCATTGTATATAAAACCTATTACATTAGATGGAAACAGAATTGTTTACTCAGATAATGTTAAAGTGAAGGGCTTGTATGACAAAGATTTTAAGAAAATCGAAGATCTTGATTCTCTAAAAAAAAGGATTTCCAAATTCAGACCTCCTGATCTGGGGGATATTGATCTGACACCAATTGGTAAACGAGACGTAGATTCGTGCCAGGATAAATGGTTTCGGTTTCATTCAATTGAGCGGCCAAATGACGGGCGGCTTGATCGGAAAGGCGGTTGGTCAAGTGATGGAGCCGAACCGTGAGAATCTCTTTTTCTTCATCGGGAATCAGATCCGCCTCGGTGGTCATGATTTCCCGCGCCAACGAACGCGCATCGTCTCCCCGGCTCAGCACCTCCCGCAGGATTGCCACCATCGCCGTTTCCGCCCGATACGCAATCATTCGAATCGTATCCATGAATTGTTTCTTCGCTGGAGCCAATTGGTGAAATTTTGCCTCCTCTGGCAAGTCCACAAACGCGATATGCTTTTTCGTTTGCTTCCGGCTCCGCTTGAACTCATCGAGTTGTTTCTCCATCCCTCCGATCTCTTCAAGGAGGGCGCCTTTCTGGATTTCATAGCATTCGATCTCTTTCGGATCGGAGGATTCCTTTAGGACAAGGGCGCCGAATTCCGCTTGCTTTCGAGTCTTTTTCCCCGCCAGGCTTTTGATCTGACTTTCCAATTTCCGATAGGCCGGATTCACCACTTTCACCGTCTCATCCGGCAAGACCGTTTCATACCCGATAAGTCCATCTAAATGAAAGTGTTCCATCATGTACCGAAAGAAGTTTTCCTGACACCAACGCGCGAACATATGCGCCGCCAGTTGACTCGCATCCGATGTATAATCCGTACTGATCACAGCGGTTTGATGCCCTGTATCCCCCAACTTGCGAATCTCCCGCACCCAGATTTTTCCTCCCAGAAAGACGCCTCTCTCGGCCAAGCGCATCGGCGATTCATGCCCACCAGGCAGACGCACATTCACTGTCTCGAATTCTGAAACTGGCCAATCTTCTCCCTGAAACTTGCGGTACGTTTGACACGCGATCCGCGAATCCCACATCTGAGCGAAGAATCCGGGGCTATAGCCTTCCCGGTCGAACACCAGGACGAACCGGTGGAGATAGGGATTGGATTCAAGGTTTTCGGCCGTGGGTTGATGGGGAACATCTTTTAGCAACTGTGGAACAATGTCTTGTTTGAGCCGATCCAACAAGCCGGTGGTGAATGGAGTGCTCACCACAAAGAAGGGGCGGCCTTCGCCGTCGTTCACCCAATAGTCGGTGAGTCCACGCAAACATAATCGTTGACGCGCGACATAGCGGCGGGGCAGTTTCGTTTGCGAACCGTGATAGACGCGGACATGACCATCGACATATAAAACGCCCGCCGCGTCCGGATCCGCCTCCATCCACTCCCGGGACAATTCGTCCCCCCATTCTTTGATCTGGTCTGGTTGGGCGAGAATTTTGATTTTTTCCCGCAGGGTCCGCACTTCGGGAATTCGATCTAAGCCCAGTAACTTGCCCCCTTCCCCCGCGGGATGATAGCGCAACTGTTCCGGCGTTTTGATCCGCGTCAACGCCATGAAAGCCAACACAATAAAAATGTGGACGCAACTGTAAAATCCTTTGGGGAGAGAAAAGTTCTTCGAGACATTCTTCAGCAGCCCGTTGGCGAGTAACGCGGGCATCGCCCATAACACGCCGCCTTGCGCCACATCCAATTCCGTCTCGAAACGAGTCGGGGCTTCCTCCAACTGCCCGGTCGCCGCGCAGACCCGCTCCACCATTCGCGTACAGCCCATCCCCATCGCCGCTTGGCTGTCTTCTACGCTTCGCTCGCTTTTCGGGCGGCCTCCGGCATCGTTTTTTTTAGCGGCTCCACCAGGCGGCCGGCTTGGATCGCCTTATTCAACGTATTCCGCTTAAGGCCCAACTGATCGGCGATCTCCGCTCGAGAGAGCCCCTCGTTCAAGAACTCTTGCGCTTGCTGGAGGACGTCTTTTGTCAAGACATGCGCGCCTCGCGTTCGAGGCGTTTCAAAAAACGCCGCCGCTCCGCCTTTCCGGTATTTCTTGACCCACCGCTTCACGCTGATCGCGCTCACGCCAAACGCTCGGACAATCTCCATTTGCGTGCATTGCCCGTTCACGACAAACTGACTGGTAATCAAACGGAAACTCTTTTGATCGGTTTCCGGATGCGTGTAAATAGGAAAGGCGCCATGAAAATAATAGACCGAACCGTCCTGCTTCCGGTACGAGAGTACATCGGTGATGTAGCCTTCCTCGACATCGGCAAAGTGGGGTAAGAATCCTTGTGGCATCAACCGGGCTCCTTTTCGGATCGAGCATTTTTATCCCCAAAAAGGTATCTTGCCAAAATCATCAACTCTACGGAATCCCCCGGCCCAGCTCAGGAGGTCTGAAATTACTGATTCTTAAAGAGCAATTGGCGAAAGATGAAAAATTATCAAAAATATCGACTACGCCTATCCGGTTTCCAACTGAGATATTAATAGAAAGAGAAGCGCAACTGTCGAAGAAAAGGAAAACACATGAGAATAATTCAACCGATTCAAATGCAGGAAAGAATATATGTAATCTTGGTGGTTTTGATCCTAATTTTTATCTAATAGTACCCGAAATACCTTAAAACGAAAACGGAGTAGAATTCAATCGCAAATTTCGGAATAAGGATTCATTCTTATATTGTTCTTCAGCCTTTCTTCTCTTGCTCTCCATCCCGATAACCCACAATTCAATCTTTAAAAGTAAAAGAATTCCAAATCGATTCCACTCAGCTCAATTCTCCGATCGGATAAAGCAGATATGGAACGATTACGCATACCCCAGCACACTATCGGATGCGAGATCTTTGTATGGCGCTTCAATCCGCCGCGCCCAAGTTTTCATCTCCCAATATGATTCATGAAAATGGCGCCTCATAAAGACGCGACCCTGCTTCCTTGCATAATTTCCGGAAAGTCGCCAGGGCAGAAAAAAGCCTTGCCCTGGGCACCCGCGAAAGCGCCGGTACTTGCCCTGGGCGCCCGCGTATTGAATTTAATCTAAAATGATTCCGCTTACACTATAGATCACTGCTCGACGTAGAAAAATTCAGCCCGGCGGTTTTGGGCCCAGGCTTCTTCACTGTCGCCCTGTGCGAGAGGACGTTCTTCTCCCCAGCTGCGAGTGACGATGCGCTGTCCGCTCATCCCACGTTCGATGAGAAATTCGGCCGTAATCTTGGCTCGATTTTCACCGAGGATGATATTGTATTCATTGGTGCCTCGCTTGTCGCAGTGTCCTTCAATGATGAGGATGTATTGCGGTTTATCCGCGAAAAATGCGGCGACATTATTTAAGCAATCAACCCATTCAGGTTTTATTTCGGCTTTATCGTAATCAAAGTGAATTCTTTGACACAACCCGGCGCTTTTATATTCTTCCAGTTCTGTCAGGGGGATTTGTTCACCGGCGAGATCGGCACGCGGAATTAATCCCGATCCACCGGCGCCGCTATCATCCCCTGTGGAGGAGATTCCTTTTATCGCTTTCACCTGTGCGCCGGTTCTGCCTGTGTCCGTGCTTGCGCATCCGAACGTAAAAGCGATCGCCAGTGATAGAATCAATCCCTGTATCCATGTTCCATACTGCTTTTGCATTTAGCCATGCCTCCTGTTTGTCCTTTATTTGGTACGCAAAATCCACGGATCGTGCGTTTGGTATCTTTTTTTCGCGTGTTTGGATGAGTGTTGGTGATCGAACCGGTTTCAACCGCCGCCAACAGGAATCGCGTAGAATTCCACTCGCCGATTCAACCGGTAAGCGCTTTCCGCGTCCCGTGAATCCAATGGTTTTTCTTCTCCCCAACTCCGGCAATAGAGACGCC
>CAXXSM010000134.1:0-11315 GCA_963663405.2 bacterium
GGACTCATTCAACAGGTTGTGCCTGCCATCAAGAATGCATCGCAACTGGTCCAACAAATTAACATGAATTGCGAAGAACAGACTCAAGGGGCCGATCAAATTCGAACCGCGATCACGCAGCTGGATGAGGTAACCCAGCAAAATTCAGCGACGAGTGAAGAGTGCGCGTCAGCCAGCGAACAACTGTCCGCGCAGGCGGTGGCTCTACAGGAATTGGTCAGCCAATTTAAGATTCACAATGGAACTGGCCAGCAGAGTATGGCGTCAACCCCGTCGAATCGAGAACTGATTCACGCTCAATCGTTTACGCGCGAAACAACCCCGCCATTACCAGACCGATCATTTTCCTCCAAACCCCATGAATCGACATTTGATGATGAGTTCAAGAGTGTTTGAACGAACACATTTTCACCGTTGTCGAGTTTTTGCGTGAAAGAGGAAGTCAGATATGGAGATGAAGATCAATATTTTCGAATACAGACTTTTAAAAATCAATTCGGTGTGAAACGAGGCACGCAGGAACCGGGAGAGAGCGTGTAGAAGAGCAAACGCTCTCTCCCGGTTAAAAATCTGATACGAATAAGGAACGAAATGATTCGGCTTTTCAGCATGAATAAATTCATCGTTCCACACTTTTTTCAAGACGCCGTTCGTAGAGGAGGAAATTATGCCGGTGGAACAGACAGCGATAACGCAATCCAATCACGGATCCAACTTCTCCATTCTAATCGTGGACAATGATCGGAATTCACAAGGAATGGTCGAATCGCTGCTTAAGGAAGAGAATTACAATCTCGTCTTTGCGGCCAACGAATCAGAAGCGTTGCAAAACGCGGAAGCGTTCTCGCCTGACGCGGTCTTGCTGGATGTGACAGCGCCGGAGGTGAACGGGTACGAGGTTTGCCGCCGGCTGCGTGATTGTCCAGCGGCGAAGAACAGCGCTGTTCTTATTCTGGCAAATCCAGACGATTGGACTTCATCCTTGAAAACTTATGAAAAAGATGTGGATGATTTCATCACAATACCTTTCGAGCGAGAGGCATTGCGGATGCGTTTGAGGAATATCATTCGCCAAAAGCGCGCGGAAAAAGCGCTGCGAATCGCGCTTGACGAATTAGAGCGGCGAAAGGAAGAGGGGATCGCTGACTTAGCGCATACCACCGCCAGATTACAGAAATTGCATCGAGAACTTGAAGCGCAGGAACAAATCGAAGAAAAATGGATGGGGCTATCAGAGGTGGCTGAGTTTATTTCAGACACGATCGTGATCACAGACTCCAACGGGTTGATCCAATACGCCAATCCCGCCTTCCAGCGCATGACGGGATTCTCTCTCCATGAGCTGACGACTGGCCAAACGCAGTATCTTCTTCATAGTGGAAAACACAAAGAATCTTTTGAGAGTGATCTATGGAATACGATCGCGCAGGGAAAGATTTGGAGAGGTTGGTTCGCAAATAAAAAAAAGGATCAATCCATTTACGAAGAAGAAGCCGTAATCGCGCCCGTTCGCAATCGGTCGGGCGCAATTGTAAATTATGTCAAAGTAGGCCGTGACGTAACCGGTGGAATCGAATGCAAGGCCCTTCCGCCCAATCCACAGAAAATGGAGACAAGGAGTATCCAGGCCGGGAAAATCGCTCATGACTTAAATAATATTCTGACTACGATTTTAGGCTATACCTGTCTCGCGATGAATGATGTTCATGAAAATGGTCCCACCTACAATAAACTCATCCAAATCGATGAAGCCGGAAAACGCGCCACCGGTTTGATTAAGGAATTGCGCGCGTTGAAGCCGACACCAGAAGGGCAGCAGGCGCTCGGATAATCGTATCCAACATTCAACATTCAACAGGATCATCGTACTATGAATTGGCGGCAAAGGGGATTCATCTTTCTATTAGTCCTAACGGGGTTGCTTTTTATTTGTTGGCAAGTTCAGATAACCGATCGGCAACTGCGTAAGGACGCGTTCCAGGAGGCGCGGGTAGCCGTGGGAGCCGTGGATCTAAAACATGTCCAGGCGCTATCCGGCACAACGGTTGACCTTAACTCGCTGGATTATCTAGAACTTAAGGAACAATTAGCGCGCGCCAAACAAGCGAATGAGAAATGCCGGCATATCTATCTCCTGGGCCTTGAACCGGATGGGAAGGTTTACTTCATCGTGGACAGCGAACCGGAGAATTCGAAAGAAGATTCGTCCACTGGCCAGATTCACGAAGGGATAATCCCAGTAACCGATCATGGTTACTACACTCCAACGGCGTATGTGGACGGTCCAATAACCGATTCCTCGGGAACGTGGATAGCGGCGCAGATCTCTCTGCTCGATCCAGAAACCGGCGAACCGATGGCAATGTTCGTCATGGAGAGCAAGGCGGAGGACTGGATGTGGGATATCGCCGCTCGTATATCTCCGCCTGCCAGTTTGGTGTTGATCGTGTTGATTCTGTTGGCTTCTGGACTCGTGGCTCCACAATCCAGCGCTTCTATCTCTGTCAAGCCGGTTCAACGCCGTTTACTGATCCCGTTATCAACCGTATTGTTTCTTCTCGTCGCTGGTTTCGGCATCATTTTAATCAAGTTACAGTACAGAAATCTGGATCAATCTTGCCAACAAACATTGAAAACCACTTCAGCCCAGCTGAAGAAATCACTCGCGAATCAATCGGAAGAGTTGTCCGCCTTGGGGCAGGTTCTGGTCAACGAAAATAAACTGCGCGGCTCGCTCAAAGCGCAGGATCGGGAACGGCTGCTTGCGGAATACAAACCGCTTTTCGCTCAGTTACGAGAACACTATGGTATTACACATTTCTATTTCCATTCTCCCGGCCGGATCAACCTGCTCCGCGTTCACAAACCGGAAACGTACGGCGACCGGATCGAACGTTACACAGCGCTTGAGGCGGAGCGAACTGGGATAACGGTTTCCGGTATCGAATTGGGGCCATTGGGCACTTTTACACTGCGAGCCGTACGGCCCGTTTTCGACGGTGGCGCTCTCCTAGGATACTTAGAACTGGGTAAAGAGATCGAGGACGCTTTGGCCGGTATTCACGCCGAACCGGATCTCGAACTGGCGGTGGCTATTCGAAAGACCGCATTGCATCGAGAGCAGTGGCAAAAGGGGATGAAGATGCTCGGACGGGACGCCGATTGGGATCGGTACCCCGATGTTGTATTCATCTATTCATCCCTGCCGCATTTTCCATCCGCATGCGATCGTTTCGTTGATGAAGAAGGCCATATCCATCGGACTGTGAACGTTGAAACTGAATTCAACGATAAACAATGGCGCGTCATGGTCAGCCCGATCGAGGATGTCTCCGGCGCCGCAGTGGGGGATCTGATCGTCCTGTATGATATCAGCCAAGAAAAAAAAACCTTAAACCAGCTTCTTGCCATCGTGCCGGGGGGAGCGCTTGTTCTTTTTTCAGCTCTGATGTGTTTTCTGTATATCGTGTTGCGCCGAACGGATCTGGGGATCCAAAAACAACAAACCGAGTTAGCCGAGAGCGAAAGACGTTTACGGAGTGTTCTCGATTCCGCTTTGCAGGTTTCAATCATCGCGTCTGATCCGGAGGGATTGATCACAATATTCAATACCGGCGCAGAACGTATGTTGGGGTACAGCGCGGATGAAATGGCCGGCAAACAGACCCCCGCCATTTTTCATCTGGAATCGGAAATCAGAACTCGTGGGAGGGAACTGAGCCAGGAGTACGGCCGGCCTGTAACCGGTTTCGAAGTCTTTGTTTTGAAAGCGCGGGAAAACGGTAGTGAGGAAAGCGAGTGGACTTATAGAAAAAAAAATGGGGAGTTGATCTATGTCAGCCTGAACGTGACGGCCATTCGCAATAAAAAAGGGGAAATCACTGGATTTCTGGGGATCGCGGTGGACATCACAAGACGAAAACAAGTGGAGAAAGAATTACGCGAGAGCGAAGAGCGTTTTCGGGATATCGCGCAAAGCACCTCGGATTGGATCTGGGAAACCGGCGCGCAAGGCCGTTATACCTATGTCTCGAGTGGAATGGATACAATCATGGGCTACGCGCCCGAAGAACTGTTAGGGAAAACGCCATTTGACTTCATGCCGGAAAAAGAGATCGAGCGCGTATCCACGATATACACACAAATTATAGAAGAAGAAAAACCTATTGTTGAATTGGAGAATTTGAACCGTTCGAAAGATGGACGGGAAGTCTACCTGTTGACAAACGGCGTTCCTCGTTTTGACAACGAAGGAAACCTTATGGGGTATCGCGGTGTAGACAAAGATATTACAGCGAGTAAACGAGCCGAGGAGGAACTGCGGGAGAGGGAAACGGTATTATCCGCGATTAGCCAATCGGCGCAGGAAGCGATTGTGATGATTGACAACGATGGCAAAGTCATCCATTGGAACAAGAGCGCTGAACGGATTTTCGGATACACCGCGGAAGAAACGCTGCATCTGGTTCTCCACGAGGTTCTCGCTCCAGATAACTACCGATCGGCCTATCAAGAAGCCTTCGCCCAATTCCGCGTTAGTGGTCAGGGCGCGGCCATTGGGAAAACAGTGGAACTGTACGGGTTGCACAAAAACGGCGCACAAATCCCTGTGGAACTCTCTCTTTCAGCGGCCCGAATCAAAGGCCAATGGCACGCCATCGGTATCCTGCGTGACATTTCGGACCGCAAGCGTATCGAGCATGAGCGCCGCGCCGCGCAGAATTTTCAGCGGCGCATACTGGATACCGCCGCCACAGCCGTCTTCACAGTCGATCCTAACATGATCATCACAAGCGTCAATCGTGAGTTCTCTACCCTGACGGGATACAGTGAAGAAGAAACAGTAGGGCGGCATTGCCAGATGTTAAGGGGAGAGCCCTGCATGACGATGTGTGGACTTTATAATCCCGATCGTATAGATCCGATCTACCGCAAACAATGCTCGATTCGCGCGAAAGACGGCCGCCGTCTGATCATCCTTAAAAACGCGGATCTGATCCATGACGAAGCGGGGCATAGTACAGGGGGGATTGAATCCTTCATCGATGTGACGGAATTGGTCGAGGCGCGGGAAGAAGCGGAGAAGGTGTCTCAGAACCTGGACGCGTTTGCGCGCGAAATGGAATTGAAAAACATCGAATTGGATTATGCGCGTAACAAGGCGGAAAAAGCGACTCAAGCGAAGAGTGTGTTCCTAGCCAATATGAGCCACGAGATTCGCACCCCCATGAACGCGGTCATTGGGATGACGGGTTTATTACTGGAAACAGAACTCACCAAGGAGCAATATCGTTACGCCGAAATCGTGCGCTCCAGCGGCGAATCGCTGCTGAGGCTGATTAACGACATTCTAGATTTTTCAAAAATTGAAGCGGGGAAGATCGAATTGGAGACTTTGAATTTCGATCTTCGGCTTACCATTGAAGACGTGGTGGAGATGCAGGCCTTGCGGGCGCAGGAAAAAGGATTGGAGTTTACATATCTAATCAAACCTGAAATTCCTTCCCTTCTCCGTGGGGATCCAGGCCGGTTACGGCAGATTCTGATTAACCTATGCGGCAATGCAATAAAATTCACGTCTGTTGGGGAAGTTTCTTTAGCGGTGGAATTAGAAGAAGAAACCGCGGAATCGGTCACTGTGCGTTTCACGATCACGGATACGGGGATTGGCATCCCTCTTCACCGCCGGGAATCGTTGTTTTCCCCTTTCACGCAAGCCGATCAATCCACGACGCGTAAACATGGGGGGACGGGATTGGGGCTCAGCATTTCCAAAGAATTAACCCGGCTGATGGGGGGGCAGATCGGCGTGGAGAGCGAGCAAGGAAACGGATCGGCTTTTTGGTTTACGGCGGTGTTTGAGAAACAGACAGAGAAGGAACCAACCAGCGAATCCCATTTTTCTGAACTCCGCGGCGTCAAAGTCTTAATTATTGACGACCATGAATCGAACCGGCTTTTAGTCTCGACACTGCTTCAGTCCTGGGGCTGTCAATACGGCGAAGCGGTGAACGGCGAGGAAGCGCTTACCCAGCTTCGAAAAGCGGCCGAATCGGGAATCCCGTATCAAGTTGCTCTGATTGATTATCAAATGCCGGTCATGGATGGGAAAACATTGGGCGTTCAAATCAAATCCGAACCGGCGATCGAGAAAACCATATTGATCATGCTGACCTCGATCGCCGGGAGAGGAGACGCCAAAGAATTCGAACGGATTGGATTTACGGGTTATCTCCCCAAACCGATTCGTCAAACTCAACTTCACGATTGCCTGGCGTTGGCGCTGGGTTTACAAAAACAAGAGCGGCCGGAAGTAAGAGATGGCATAATCACCAAACACACAATCGCCGAAGCGAAAAAACAACACCGCCGTATTTTGCTCGTCGAAGACGACCGGACCAACCAGCTGGTCGCCTCATCGATCCTGAAAAAATATGGCTTTCAGGTGGAGATCGCTTCGAATGGCAAGGAAGCGATCGATCGCTTAAGCGCCCATTCCTATGAAATCGTTCTCATGGATTGTCAAATGCCCGTCATGGATGGCTACGAAGCCACGCGGACGATCCGGCGCACGGAGTCTCCGGTCCTCAATCATCAGATTCCCATTATCGCAATGACGGCGAACGCCATGGACGAAAGCCGGGATGAATGCATCCGCGCTGGGATGGATGATTTTTTGACCAAACCCGTGAATCCCCACGATTTAGTTGAAAAGATCGAATCGTTTTTGAAACAAACCAATCATGAAGTTTCTCCGATTTCCCTCCAATCGGCATCTATAACAGAGAAAATCTCTCCGGATTCTCCCCTGGATCAGTTTGATAAATTGAGAACGCGTGATGACAGTATGACAGGAAAAAATACATCCAGCCAACCAGTCCTAAATTGGGAGGAAGCCGTACGGAATGCGGGAGGCGATGAAGAAACCGCCCGGGAAGTCATCTCTTTGGTATTGGAGGATCTTCCGGAAATCGTGCAGGCCTTGAAAACAAGCTTAGATCGGGACGAGAAAAAAGACGTGGAACGTTACGCGCATACGATCAAAGGGGAGGCTGCCAATATTGGGGCGAGTTTGTTGCGAGAGATCGCTCAAACAATGGAACGCAATGCGCGGGAGAATGCGATGGATCAAGTCCAGAAACAGGTAAAGCGGCTCGAAACCGCCTGTCAGGAATTGTGCGGCGCTATTCAAGACCAATTCAACGAGAACGAGTCCGATCAAAATTAGAAGGAGAAATCGTGTCAAATCCCTATCGAATCTTGGTGGCCGATGATTTTGAGGATATTCGGAAATGCCATAGCAACAATTTGAGACAATGTGGAATTATTGAAATCGAGGAAGCGTGTAATGGAAAAGAATTGCTTGAAAAAGCGTTGTCCAAACCGTTCGACTTGGTGTTAACCGATTGGCATATGCCGGAACTGACGGGATATGAAGCTACGGTCATTCTCCGGGCAAGAGGATTTATTCAGCCCATCATTCTTTGCACGGACGAGTCGGACGAAAGAAAAATCGAACGCGCGATCGAGAATGGAGTGACGGATATTATCAAAAAACCGTATTCGCCCTCCTATTTCAGAGCCCAAATTACAAAACGATTACAGGGAAACGAATCAGCAGGAAAAAAATATGCGGAAACAGATCTTAGTCGCGGATGACAGCCGTTCGATTCGCCATATGCTCAAAAAAAAGCTGACGGAATGGGGCTATGAGGTGATTGAAGCCGCTTCGGGTGAAGCCGCCTGGGCTCTCTATGAGAAAAACGAGTTTCCGCCTTTAGCGATCATCGACTGGATGATGCCGGGGATGGAGGGGATCGAAATCTGCCGAAATATCGCGCAGGCGTCATCCCGGAATATTCCCTACCGGATACTTGTCACGTCCCGCGACAAAAAAGCGGACATTGTTCATGGGCTACAAGCGGGCGCGCACGATTACATTACGAAACCGTTTGATATCCAGGAACTGTTATCGAGGATCCAAGTCGGCGAGCAGGTCGTCGCTTTAGAAATGGCGCTGGAGGAACGCATTCAGGAACTCGAAGAAGCCATGGAGCATATCAAAACTCTCCAGGGCCTTTTACCGATCTGTATGCACTGTCATAAAATCCGCAACGACCATGAATGTTGGGAACGGTTGGAGGATTATTTGAGCAAGAATTTGGATGTGATGTTGAGCCATAGCCTGTGTCCGGAATGCGCGGAGAAGCATTACTCGCACTTGCTCAATCCAAATCGTAAGTATCAGCAGGCTATGAAGGAATAAAATATCGGGAAGAATGCGAAGTTGATTCATACGATGCCAAATGGGAAGCAGCGGATTCGTAGATAGATTCGTAACAATTTACTATGAGGATAAAAATGAAATACGGCAATTCCTACTCCGTAATGAAAAATGCTTCTCAAGTTATGGACATTCAATTCTCTTGGCCGCTACTGAATTGTCAGACAATGGGAAAATCTTCATTGACTCCGAAGCGTATTGTAAGGTCACCGATAGAAGGATTTATCTCCAGGCGTTCTATCGTAATCAATTTTCTTATTATGATGATTTTGATGTCTTTCATGACGTCAGTCCTGGCCAATGAAACTGTACAGTTCACAGGAACCGTAATCCAATCGGGTTGTGAATATGATTATCCACCCTTTTGTATGGTAGATGAAAACGAGAGCGCGTATGGATTCTCTGTTGAATTAATGCGGGAGGCGCTTCGAAAAATGGGGTGTGATGTCACGTTCCGGGTTGGGCCTTGGGCAGAGGTCAAAGAACGATTGGAACGAGGTGAAATCGATGCTCTGCCTCTCGCCGGAAGAACGCCGGAGCGGGAATCGGTCTTTGATTTTACATTTCCTTACTTATCCCTTCACGGCGCGATTGTCGTTCCAAAAGGAACAACGGATATCCACGATCTGGACGATCTAAAAGGACGGCGCGTAGCCGTCATGAAAGGAGACAACGCGGAAGAATTTCTGCGGCGATCGAAACTGAACGTGGAGATTCATACAACCGTTACGTTTGATGATGCCCTGCGTGAGTTATCGGACGGTCTACACGACGCCGTCGTTATCCAGCGTTTATTGGCGTTACGGCTTATACAGTATGGGGGTATTACGAACTTGCGAATTGTGGATCATCCTCTGTTAGATTTACGTCAAGATTTCTGTTTTGCGGTTAAAGAGGGGAATATAGAATTACTGGCGCTTCTCAATGAAGGGCTTGCCATTACGCTGACGGACGGGACCTTTAAGCGGCTCCAGGTGAAATGGTTTGCCCCACTGGAATTGCCGTCTGATAATCAAATTATCATTGGTGGTGACTATGATTATCCGCCCTATGAGTTTCTCGATGAACGCGGCCGTCCAGCAGGCTACAATGTCGATCTTACACACGCCATTGCCAGGACGACAGGACTCAATATTGAGATCCGGCTGGATTCCTGGAGCCATATCAGACAAGGATTGACCAACGGGGATATTGACGCCGTTCATGGGATGTTCTACTCGGTCGAGCGGGATCTGCTGTTCGATTTCTCCCCCCCACATACCGTAATTCATCATGCCGCTGTTGCGCGCAAAGGCGCCGGCGCGCCGCCCATCGACCGTTCCGGTTTCATTGGAAAGCGTGTAGTCGTGATGCAAGGTGACATTATGCACGACTGGATTACGAAACAAAAAATTGATGTTCGTATCGCAACCTTCACGACCCAGGAGGACGCGCTCAAGGAATTGGCCGCCGGTCAACATGACTACGCCCTTGTGGCGAAGTTACCCGCTTTGTATTGGATTCAGAAGCACGGATGGACGAATCTCATTGTTTCAGACAGCCCACTCTTAGCGCCGGAATACTGTTACGCCGTTCCACACAATCAAAAACTGTTACTCTCGAAACTGGAGGAAGGCCTGAAAATTCTTCATGACACCGGTGAGTACCAACGAATTTATGCGAAATGGCTGGGGATCTATGAGAAGAAACCAATTCAGCTGGGCGCCATTATTCAGAACATCGTGATCGTAATCCTCCCTTTGCTCCTGCTTCTTCTTGCGTCATTCATTTGGTCGCAAACATTGCGCAGGCAAGTGAAGCGCCGGACGGCGGAACTGCAAAACTCTGAAATTTTCTATTCTTCCTTGGTTGAGAACCTTCCTCAAAATATATTCCGAAAGGACTTGGAAGGAAAATTCACGTTCGTAAACGGAAACTTTTGCGCCGCTGTTGGGAAGAGTTTAAATGAGATCATTGGTAAGACGGATGATGATTTATTCCCGCCCGAATTGGCGGAGAAATACCAGCGCGACGATCAACATGTGATCCAAACGGGACAGTTGTTCCAAGGCGTGGAAGAAAACAGATCGTCATGCGGAGAGAATAAGTACGTTCAAGTTTTAAAAACGCCCATTCGGGATTCGGTTGGAAACACGATTGGGATTCAAGGCATTTTTTGGGATATTACGGAGAATAAAAAAGCCGAAGACGCGTTACGGGAAAGTGACGAACGTCTGCGAATTCTCTTTGAAAAGGCCGCGGATCCAATCTACGTATGCGAACCGGCCGGTCAGCTGATTCAAGTCAACGAGCAGGCATGCCGTATGACCGGGTATACCCGCGAGGAAATTCTTCGTTTGAACCTCTTTGATATTGACTCCACGATAACATCCGAAACCCTCCAGGAGTGTTTCCATTCGATTTTACTGGATCAACCGCTAACCATCGAGTCACATTACCAACGAAAAGATGGAACACGATTTCCTGTCGAAGTGATCCTTGCCCGTCTGGAAATCCAGAACACCCCCCAGCTGATGAGCGTCGCCGGGATATCACGGAACGAAAACGGGTAGAAGAAGAACGCCGGCGGCTGGCACGAGAGTATCAGACGCTTTTCCAGGAGATGACCGAAGGATTTTCGCTGCATGAAATCATCTGCGACAGCCAAGGGGATCCCGTCAACTATCGTTTTTTAGCGGTGAATCCTGCATTCGAACGGATTACGGGTTTGAAAGCGGAACAGATCGTTGGAAAGACCGTTCTTGACATATTGCCAGGAACCGAACCGCATTGGATCGAAGTCTATGGACGCGTCGCGCTGACCGGGGAACCGGTTCATTTCGAAAACTATACCAGCGCCTTCAACAAACACTTTGCCGTCAGCGCGTTTCGGCCCGCGTTAAATCGGTTCGCCTGTGTATTTTCTGATATTACCGACCGTAAAATGACGGAAGAAAAGATGCGAAAGGATCAACGAACAATTTCGTTGAACAACCAAATCGCGAATGTGTTCCTGACGTCCCGCCGGGAAGACATGTACGCGGAAGCGCTG
>CAXXSM010000135.1:0-14026 GCA_963663405.2 bacterium
CGCCCAAGGCGAAGACGTCGTCGCCGGAACCCGTACCCCCAACCCCATTAACAACGCGGGTAAAGGGGAACAAAGCAAACACCTCGACTCCCTCGAAGACGCCGCTCCCAAAATTTACAAACAATTGGACGGCATCCAGAAGAAACTCGAAAAACATTACCACGATATGCTGGATATCGAATTCACGATCCAAGAAGGCGTCCTTTGGATGCTCCAATGCCGGGTTGGGAAGCGAAATGGACCGGCCGCCGTCCGCATGGCTGTGGAAATGTGCGAAGAAAAGATGATCAACAAGAAGGAAGCCGTTCTCCGCGTCTCACCCGCCCAACTGGACGAACTGCTTCATCCCATCATCGATCCTGCTGTTGAAAAGAAAACCCAGATCCTGGCCAAAGGTCTTCCCGCCGGTCCGGGTGGCGCCAGCGGTCAAATCGTCTTCACTGCGGACGCCGCAGTTGAATGGAAGAAGCAAGGCAAAAAAGTGATCCTCGTCCGTGAAGAAACCAACCCTGAAGACGTCGAAGGTATGCGCGCCGCTGTCGCCATTCTTACCGCCCGTGGCGGGATGACCAGTCATGCGGCCCTCGTCGCCCGTGGGTGGGGCATGTGTTGTATCGTCGGCGCCGGCGCCCTGGAAATTGACTCTGTCAAAAAAACCATGTCCGTCGACGGTAAAAAATTCACCGAAGGCGACGTCCTCACCCTCAATGGCACCAAGGGATATATCTACGAAGGCGAACTCCCCTTGATCGAAGCTGGCGAAGGCAACGAATACTTTGATAAATTCTTGGTCATCTGCGATTCCGTCCGGAAATTGAAAGTCCGCACCAACGCGGAAAGCCCCGAAGACGCAAAGAAAGCCCGCGAATTCGGCGCCGAAGGAATCGGATTGTTCCGCACCGAACACATGTTCTATGGCGAAGGCTCCGAGCAGCCGCTTTCCAAACTGCGTAAGATGATCCTCGCCGAAGACGAAGCGGAACGCCGTAAAGCCCTCGAAGAACTCTATCCCTTTGTTCAAAAAGATATTAAAGGCACCCTCCTCGCGATGGATGGACTGCCTGTTACCTTCCGTCTGCTGGATCCGCCTCTCCACGAGTTCGTTCCACAGGGCAAAACAGAAATCTCCAAACTGTGCGACGAATTAGGGATCAGCCAGTCCGAATTCAAGCGCCGGGGGGACGCGCTCCACGAAATGAATCCCATGATGGGACACCGGGGTGTCCGCTTGGGCGTTACGTTCCCCGAAATCGCGGAAATGCAGATTCGCGCGATCTTCGACGCTACCGCCGAACTCTTGAAAGACGGCAAAGATCCGTACCCCGAAATCATGATCCCCGTTGTGAGTCTCGTCGGTGAACTGGAAGATCAATACAAAATCGTCAAACAGATTTACAAAGAAGTCACCGAAAAACACGGCATAAAGAAAATCCCTCATATGGTCGGCACCATGATCGAAATTCCTCGCGCCTGCCTTGTCGCCGGGAAAATCGCCGAAGTCGCCGAATTCTTCTCCTTCGGCACCAACGACCTAACTCAAATGGGCTTTGGATACAGCCGTGACGATTCCGGTGGATTCCTCCCCGTTTACGTCGAAAAAGGCCTCCTTCCCGCCGATCCATTCCAGACCCTTGACCAGGAAGGTATTGGCGAATTGGTTCAAATCGCCTGCGAACGTGGCCGTGAAACACGAAAAAAACTGAAATTGGGAATTTGCGGCGAACACGGCGGCGATCCAGAATCCGTCGAATTCTGTCACCGGGTAGGGTTGGATTACGTCTCCTGCTCTCCCTTCCGCGTGCCAATCGCCCGCCACTCGGCCGCTTGCGCGGTGGCCAAAGAGAAATAATCTCCTTCTAATAAGAGAACGTTACAAGCGAAGACCGGCGCACTGCCGGTCTTCCTTTTTTCTATTAATCCCTCTAAACGTCAACGGCTAATAGAATCCCTCATCTGAAAGAGGATTGTATAGGTTTATATTGAATTTCTATGTCTCCATTCAATCATTTTTCTCTCCAGAATACGGGGAAGATACCATTTCCCATAGTCATAATACAATAAAATCGATACTTCTATCTTCTGGAGTTATAGACTCCCATAAATTTTTTTATAAAACTCGCATTTATGAATTGTTTCTTTTTTAATAAGAAATACACTATTATAAAGCAATATGTTTTTATACTTTCTCAATTGAAACCCGAATAATACCGTTTAAAAGGAGGACAAATGTGGGCGAAAAGATAATGATCGTAGATGACGCAGCATTCATGCGAGCTACGCTCAAGGATGTTCTCGTCAAAGGGGGATATGAGGTTGTTTGTGAAGCGGTCAACGGGAAAGACGCCGTAGATAAATATAAGATTCACAATCCTGATATCGTCACGATGGACATTACAATGCCGGAAATGGATGGACTGGAAGCGTTGAAACATATTTGCGCAGCGGACGGAAACGCTAAAGTGATCATGTGCAGCGCGATCGGGCAACAGCAAAACGTCCTCGAAGCTATAAAAAACGGCGCGAAAGACTTTATCGTAAAACCATTCAAACCAGAAAGAATCATTGACGCTTTAAAAAAAGTCGCCGCTGGATAACAGAACCAGAATTCATTCTTGCCATCCGGCATTTTAATGTATTGGGAATTCCTCTCCGGCTTTTTTTAATTTGATATCTGTTTAAGGAGATCCCCATGAAGGTGGAATATGTTAATCCCTTCATTGAATCCGCTTCCGAAGTTATAGAAGAAATTGCAAACATGAAATCCCAACGGGGTCAGCTCTCCATGAAAGATCCCAATACTCCTTTCCGGGATGTCTGCGCCATTCTCGGCGTCATAGGAACCGTCAAAGGTCAAGTCATTTATGGATTTGATGAGCCGACGGCGAAAGGAATCGTCTCCCGGATGATGATGGGCGCCGAAGTCCCCGAATTTGACGATATGGCGCGCAGCGCTCTCGGTGAACTGGGTAACATTATCACTGGGAAAGCGTCCGTCAGCCTGGAAACCGAAGGATATCCAATTGAAATTTCTCCTCCCACTTTGGTGATGGCCCAAAACGTCCGGATCTCTTCCCTCAAAATCCCGATGATCGTCGTCCCGCTGGAAACCGAAGAAGGGGTTATCGATATCTATATTGGCTTAGAAGAATCCGATAAATTATCCTGATACCACCTAGGGAGTAATCTCGATGGCTCGAACCACGAACATATTGAATACACCGAAACCAACGCCATCCTCCTCTGGCTCTTCCATTCTCTCCTTTTCAATAACGGATAAAGAATTCAATACCTTACGTCAACTCATCTACGACATCACGGGGATTGAGATCAAACCCCATAAAAAACCGCTCCTTGTCAACCGGCTTACTAAACGGCTTCGTATTCTGGGGATCAACAATTTCACGTCCTATTTATCCTACTTGAAAACCGCTTCAAATCGCACGCAAGAAATGACCGAATTGATCGACGCGATCACAACGAACAAAACGGATTTCTTTCGAGAACCAAAGCATTACACCTATTTGGAACACCATGTGGTCCCCGAATTGATCAAGACAAAACCTCCAGGAACATTACGCGTCTGGTCTTCCGCCTGTTCCACCGGCGAAGAGCCATACACCCTGGCGATCTGTTTCTCGGAATACTTCTCCAAACATCCAGGTTGGAAAATCGATATCCAGGCCTCCGATATTAGTGAAACCTGTCTCCGTCATGCGACGACGGGAATCTACGACCAAGACCGTGTGAATCCAATCCCCCCCAATTTGCTGCGCAAGTACTTTCTCCGCGGCGATAACCGGTACAAAATTAAACCGGAGCTTACCCGTTTGATCTCCTTCAAAAAAGTCAATTTACAACACGATTTCCAACGGCATTTCAAAAATTTCGATATCGTTTTTTGCCGGAACGTGCTGATCTATTTCAATCAACCCACACAAGCCGAAATCATTAAAAAATTCTGGCAGGTTCTGCGCCCAGATGGATATCTCTTTCTTGGGCACAGTGAAACATTACACGGAATGAAAACATCCTTTCAATATCTTGCTCCGTCGATCTACAGAAAAACCTCTGTGCCGGCGTGACACGTGAGGAGTGAATTCATGTCTTTTGATACCCAACAATATATCGAACTCTTTTTTCAAGAAGCGGAAGAGCATATTGAATTAATGACAGAGTCTTTGTTGGATCTGGAACGAAATACATCCGATAAGGAAGCCCTTGGCGCCCTCTTCCGCGCCGCGCATACGATCAAATCCTCCTCCGCCATGGTCGGATTCATGCACATCAGTGAATTCACTCATAAAATGGAAGATCTGATCGGCTACCTCCGGGACAATGACATCGAAATCGATTCCAATACAGTTGACCTTCTCTTCAACGCCTTTGACTTGCTCAAGGATATGATGGGTCAGCTCCAGGATAAAGACACCGAAGCGAGCCGGAATGAACTGAAACATAAATCCGACGCCTTGATCGCGAGATTTCAAAAAATCCTGCACGGCGAAAGCGCCGCGGATGAAGAAAAACCCGAAGAAGAAAAAGCCACTCCACAAGCCGTACTGCCACGCATTCATATGGACGCAGAAACACGGACGAAGGTAGAAGAAATCCGCCTGAGCGGTGAAAAAATATACGAAATTATTGTCCAATTCAATAAAGATGCGGAAATGGTCTCCACACGCGCATTTCTTGTCGTCAATAATCTTTCTCAAGTCGGAATGGTGCTCAAAACCGAACCCGATCTGGATGATGAATCCCAAGCATTCGATAACTGCTTCGCCATCTTATACTCCTCACAATTCAACATGGATAAGGTGAAGAAACTCTGTGAAGTTTCGGAAGTCGAAAACGTTATTATTGAAGACGCGACACAAACCGAACAATTCGAATGGCCCGAAGAGGAAAAAACTGGGGAACAAGAAATCGCAACGGAATCAGAAACGGAAGAAGAGAAAGAATCCGGCGCCGCCACAGTTGAAAAAGAAACAACCACTTCCTTCGACCGCCGCGAAGACCGCTCGCTGTCTCAAACCGTCCGGGTCAATATCGAGAAACTCGACCGGCTCCTTAACCTGGCGGCTGAAATGGTCATTCAACGAGGCCGCTCGCATGAATTATGCCGCCGCCTCGTTGAACAAACCAAAAAAGGGGGACTCGAAGAAGAAATCCTCGACTCCATCGTCCAACAGGGAATGTTTCTTTCTCAACTGCAAGAAACCATCATGGAAGCGCGCATGGTTCCAATCGGGATGGTCTTTTCCCGCTTCCGCCGGGTCGTCCGGGATTTAGCTCGGACCCGGGAGAAAAAAATCAACTTGGTCATCGAAGGTGAGGAGACCGAACTGGACAAGAAAATTATCGACCAGATTGGGGATCCACTCATGCACATGATCCGCAATTCCATCGACCATGGACTCGAATTACCCGATGAACGAATCAAAGCCGGTAAACCCTCCGCTGGCAAACTCTATTTAAACGCAAGCCATCAAGGCAATAACATCATTATCACCGTCCAAGACGATGGAAAAGGGATCAATACCGATGCAATCCGTAAAAGCGCCATCCAAAAAGGCGTGATTTCCGCGGATGAGGCGAATTCGCTCTCCGAAAAAGATTCCCTCAATCTCATTTTCCGCCCCGGCTTTTCTACGGCGGAAAAAGTGACGGATATCTCTGGACGTGGAGTGGGAATGGACGTTGTCCGCCGCTCGATTGAACAATTGGGCGGCTCCGTAGACATCGAGACGGAAATGGGGAAAGGCACAACGTTCCGGTTGAAACTCCCACTCACGTTGGCGATCATCCAAGCCCTTTTAGTGGAAACCGCCAATGAGTTCTACGCGTTGCCCATCTCGAGCATTTCCGAAACCATTCGAATCACCAACAATGATATCTTTCGTGTCAAAGGCCAAGGCCAGGTGATTCGTCTCCGGGATGAAGTGGTTCCCATTCTCAATCTCCGCACCGTTGTCAACGCGTCTAATACTGAAATTGACGAGAATCGGATCTATGTCGCCATACTGCGGCATGGGAATGATTTTGTCGGACTCATTGTGGACCGGATGGTCAACGAACAAGAAGTAGTCGTCAAAGCCCTTGACGGAGAAATCTCCAACGCCGCATATATCGCCGGCGCCGCCATTCTTGGCGACGGCCGTGTGATCCTCATTCTCGACGTCGACACGCTGATTCAAAGAACACTTGAATACGCTGTTTAATCATCCGTGCGTTTCCCAAAACTGTCGAACTTTGCCTAGAAAAAAGGATGATGATAGTATGCTCAAAAAAATCCGTGTATTAATCGTAGACGATTCCGCGCTCGTGCGCAAAATGCTGACGGACGCGCTGAATCTACATCCGAGAATTGAAGTCGTCGGAACCGCGCAAGATGGAAGTTTTGTAATGAAAAAAATCGAGCAGCTGGAACCTGACGTCATCACACTCGATGTTGAAATGAGAATGAAGGGAGGCCTTGAAGTGCTTCCCGAAATCGTCAATACGGCGAACCTTCCCGTAATCATGGTCAGCGCCCACACCGAACGTGGCGCCAAAACGACGATTCAAGCGCTTGAACTCGGCGCCATTGATTTCGTGACAAAACCGCAAGCCTACGGCGCCGGAAGCGTCGAGGAAATTGCGAAAGAACTAACTCAAAAAATCATTACGGCGTCCAGTATCAAACCCACTTTCCGCCGAAGGCGTCTCCCCATCAAACCCGGCGCCGCGCCCCCACAACCAGCCGCGCCAAGACCCATCCCCCATATCAGCAAGAAACTTAACCTTGACATGATCGCGATCGGCGCGTCCACTGGAGGGACGGAAGCGATCAAAGATATCCTGGTCAATCTGCCCAACAATCTGCCCGGCATTGCGATCGTGCAGCATATGCCCGCCGGATTTACCCGCGCGTTTTCCGAACGGTTGGATTCCTTGTGTTCCATTAAAGTGAAAGAGGCCGAAGACAACGATCCTATCCAGCCGGGAACCGCTCTCATCGCGCCCGGCAGCCATCATATTGCGGTGAAGCGAGCCGGAACCGGTTATATTGTGAAATTATTGAGCACCCCCCCCGTGAACCGGCACCGCCCTTCTGTCGACGTGTTATTCCATACCGCCTGTGAAACGGTTGGCTCCCGTTGTATGGGAATTATCCTGACCGGGATGGGTGGAGATGGATCGGTGGGCATGAAAGCGATGTACGACAAAGGTTCTTTCACAATCGCGCAAGACGAACAATCCTGTGTCGTTTTTGGTATGCCGAAAGAAGCGATCAAACTCGGTGGCGCGACGGAAATATTCCCGCTTGAAGATATCCCCCCCTTTATGATCGCCTCCATTTCTCCCCGCGTGGGAGGTTTGAAAAAACCTTTCCAATAGATTCTTTTAAGGCCAATCTGCAAATTTACCTCTCGGAATTCATCCATATAAGACCGAGCAGCCGCGAGGATTGCTTTAACTAAAAGAATTTGCAGAAACTGAATTCAAATAGATTTGGTTAGGCTTGATCATCCACTTGCATTTTCAGACGGCGCTAATCCCGCCGGTAATCACTCGCAGTAATCCCACATCGTGAGAGAACCCGGTAAAACGCCTCTCGTGTCAATCCCGCCCGTTGCGCGGCCATACGCACGTCCCCCATCGTGCTCTCCAACATATTTTGAACATACGACCGCTCCGCCTTTAAAGTCATTTCCTCCCGGAATGTCTTAAAATCCTTATCGATCGTGGCATGGATCGCGTCTTCTGGAGTGATTGACGAATCGGATTCCGTGATCTCCCGGTCCAAACCTTCCACACCAATCCGGATTCCTTGTGAATGGAAAAACGCCGCTTCCACAGCGAATTTCAATTGCCGCACATTCCCGGGCCAAGAATAGGAACAGAGATGACGCATCGCCTGCTCCGTAAACTCGACGTCATTCATTTCTTCCCGAAACGTAATCGTCTCAAGAAAATGACGGACTAAATAGGGGATATCCCCCGTCCGCTCCCGAAGCGGCGGCACTTCGATTCGCTCTGCGGAGATGCGGTAATAGAGATCCGTCCGAAAATCCCCTTTTTTCGTCAGATCAAGTAAATTCCGGTTTGTCGCGCAGATGATCCGGAAATCACTCTTCACTTCTTTGGCGCCGCCCACAGGACGAAAACGCTTGGTTTCCAAGCACCGCAGTAATTTCGGTTGGATATCTGGATTAAATTCCCCGATTTCATCAAAGAATAAAACACCTCCATCCGCCTCTTTTAATAATCCTTTTTTATCGATAGCCCCCGTAAACGCGCCCTTTGAACATCCAAAAAGAATGGATTCAAACAAGGATTCCGGCGTCGCGGTGCAATCCATAATAATAAACGGACCTTGGCTGCGGGAACTATTCAGATGAATCGCTTTCGCGATATACTCCTTGCCAACGCCAGTCTCCCCCTCGATCAAAACAGGCAACGTCGATTCCGCCGCCCTGAGCAGCGCCTCATACACGGATTGCATGAGAGGTGAGGGACAAATCACTCCTGGAAAATCAAATTCCATGTGGCGAGCTTTTTGACGAAGCGCATGCTCCCGCCGTAAATAGGAGTATTCTTCAATCCGCTCCATCTTGCTTTTTAATAAATCCGGGGTGATTGGTTTTGTAAGAAAATCCCAGGCCCCCGCCTGCATCGACTCAACAGCGCAGTCGATTGTCGCATATCCTGTAACGATCATTGCAATCAGCGCAGGATTCCTCTCCCGCAATTGCCGCATCAACTGAACCCCGGTCCGGTCCGATAACCGGTAATCGAGAATCGCCACCGCGAACGCTTTATTTTCTGTTAATTTGATCGCTTCAACCGCGTTATTCGCGCCTGTACAGGGATATCCCAAAGAACCTAATATTTTCAGAACAATATTGATTACATGCTCATCATCATCAACAACGAGAACCGGCACATTTTTTAATTTGGATTCGGATGATTTCATAATTAAATTTTTCCGGCTTCTTTCAAAATTTCTGTAACGAAATCCATTACATGTAATCGAGCAAGTAACAAATCAACATTATGCCCTAAAAGAGACTGAATCGGTTGAGCGGCGGTTAAGAACCAAACATTAAACGCGCTTCAGCTCCTCAAATTGAATAACACCTTAATTTTATTACACCTCAGGGCACATTTCCAGAAAAAAAGACTCAACGCAAATGAAATTCACGCTCTACTTCTTGATAGACGCTCTTGGCGCCGTTTTTGCATTTATTACATTATGCAATCCAGTTTTGCGGTCATGAAAATGAGCATTAGACACCGCAGCATTGATGGACCATTCATCGCTCATTTTCATTGACCCACTATAATCTCAGAGTCAAAGAGATTCGCTTGCAGTCTTTATCGTTCCTCGAAACTCTCAAGATTCATACGGGGAAGATTCAAAGAACAAAAATTCCCATGTCTGGGAAGATGAAAATTCAACATACAAACGTTTTTACGAATTGGCCTTCACGTTTCCAAAGAACTCACTTGATGTTAGGCGCCCTGCTATGAACCAGTCAAAATTGGCTCTTTTAATCTCATCGGATTTGAATCTTTTCCGGGATCTGCAGCCAATTTTACAGCGCCGGTTCCAAATACATGTCCAATTCTTTGAAGAAATCCTGCAAAAAAATTTAATTGCGATCGATTCTCCTGTCTTTCTGTTATGGGATGGCAGTACACGATCGGAATCCTGGACGGAGCGTCTGCTGTGGCTTCGCGACCATTTTCACGGTTGTCCCATTTTTGCTCTCTTGAAAGGACGAAGCGAAAACCTCTCAACCGATCTACACAAAATGGGGATTAATCTTCTGTTTGATCTTTCCTCTCCTTCTTTTAAAGAGAATCTCTTTTATTCTATCGACGCGGTTCTATCACGACATAACAAAAATGGGAACCACAATGGGAAAAATAAATCACTGAAATATCATTCCCCAAAAATGGGGAACGGACAAGATCGACTGGATACAAGTTAGTGACAGACATTCAATTTCTTTTTCATACTATTTTTACGCACTAGAATTATGTTTATCTACAGTTCAAATCCAAAGACCGCCTTGAATGTACAATTATATTCCGGCTTTATCCTGTATTGTAATGAAAATTCAGGATTAAGCGTAATGAGATAGTATCTTTCTAACCGTTTTAGTATAATATAATATTTACCGATTCAGAATATTTTTTGGGAGGAAAAACTTATGACCGAGACCAAGCAAAGCGAAAGTCAAATCCAACAATATGTCAGCTTTGTATTGCATGGGGAAGAATATGGTGTCCCGATCCTTAGCGTGCATGAAATTATCCGGTACACCACGTTGACTCGTGTTCCTCAGAGCCCTGAATTCATCGAAGGAGTTCTGAATTTACGCGGCCAAGTGATTCCCGTGGTGAATTTACGGGATAAATTTGGGCTTCCTGAACAAGAAACGGACCGGTCAACACGGATCATGGTCGTCGAAGTCAAAGGCCGGGTCATCGGCATGGTGGTGGATGAAGTCTCTGAAGTCATGCAGATCCATTCCGAAGACATTTCCCCTCCCCCGCCAATGGGCACATCAGTCAATACTGATTTTATCTCTGGGATGGGGAAAGTCGGCGATAAATTAATGATCATCCTCGATATCAATAAAATCCTATCCGCTGAAGAACAACGGATGATGGAAGAGAAAATGTAAAAATCCATTCGGGGGGAATTGTCCAGATCCAGACTTCCAGCCACTCTTTTCTCGCACAAGAAAAAACCAGTTAATCAAATGCGCCTTTCATCGCGTTTTTGAAAATGGATTCACTTGGAGGCTCCCAAAGACGGACATCATCCACAAGGACGTGTCCCCACGGCCCCATCGCGTAATCTACAATCAACAGCCGTCCCTCTCTCCCTTTCCATGGGCGCAGATCCCACCGTACGCGCCGCATAGACTCTGATCGATCTCCAGTCGCCCGGTACACCATATTCCCACCGATTTCGAGACTAAGATAGAGAGTCTCAATAGCATTCCCCCCTCCAATCAAAAAATCCAGAATTGTACCTTCAATGACAAACGGAGGGGAAGTCAACACACCGGTGGCAGAATCCCCGCGCTGCGTGTATGTGTTGATGAAATAATTCCCCTCGATTCCTTCAATAGGATCCTGATTCCCACAAGCGCCGGTTGAAGGCGTATCCAAAAACGCGTCTCCTGTTTTCGACCATCCCTGATAGGTTCCATCTTCAAAATTCCAATAAAGTCCTTTAGGGCGTTTCGCCTGAAACAAATGGTCGATCCGGACCGATCCCCGCCAATCCCAATCCGCCGACAGCCAAACCGCCGGCCGGCCTCGCCAAGGATCCAGGGACCAATTGTAAAATCGCCATCCCGCCGCGGCGCCGCCCCGCTCGATTCGAACGACCCGCCAACCACTGATCTCTCCGGGTAAATAGAGCAACTCCGATGGTTGAATATAAAAAAACGTCTCATCCATCAAGGATTCACCCGGTTGGTGATCGAACACATGCCGCGCGCATTTTGTTCGTTGATCCGCGCCGAATCCGATTCGCTGTTTGACCGCCAAACAAACCAGCGACCGTGTCGAATCGGACGGAATATCCGCATAAAACCTAAACTCGTCCCCTTCGATCACAAACGGAGACGAACGGATCGATCCCAACTCTCTCTCCGCGGCGCCGTTGGCGCCCGCGCTGGCGGTCCCGGCCGCGCTTGTACTGCGATCCGGCGAAAATCCATAGGCGAATCCAACGGTCTCCGTAAAAGAATTCCCGGATTCAAAGGTCCAACGTATTCCTTCACTGACCGGTTCCTTCATCTTCGCAAAAGTTTGAAAAAGAGGCGCCCGCCGTTCATTAAGCCATTCGTCCACACCCAGCCATTGCGCGATAGAAATCACTTCTTCCAACCGGTCTTCCTCCCGTAATTGGAGAAAAGAGCGTTTCATCACCTTCTCCGCGCTGCGATCCCGCCGAGTATAAATCTCCAGATTATGATAACGCTCGTGGTTGTATTCCTCCTCTAAAATCTCCCACCACGGAGCTAAGAACGTTGAATGGATATCCCCCCGATCTCCCTTTTTGACTTGATCGTAATCAGGAAAAAGAAGAATCTTGTCTACTCCAAGGCTCAGCGCAACACTCAATCCAACGCGGCGCCCTCCATAATGGTTCTCCGGCGTTTCATAGGGAGCCTGGATGGCGAAATTCAACGGAATTACTCGCCGGCCCCCCAACGCGCTGGCAAAAATCGATGGCTCAAACGAAACCGCAACCAGTTCGTTCGATCGATCCACCGCATTCAATGTCCGTTGGACAGCTACAGCGCCATCCAAGCGGTACCGTGCCCGGTCAAACACTTCATGAAAGACAGTGGGGAAAGAAACAAAAGTCGCGATCAAAAGCAGGGAAAAACCACTCCATCGAAAATAGAAAGCCCCACTCCCAAAACACAGCGCTAACCATACGATCCCCTCAACCATCATTACAACAAAAATCACAATAAATGGAGCGAGCCACGATCGAGCCGCGTCCCACGGCGTAAACGAAAAAACAGCGGCGGAAATGCCAACAAAACCGATTAAAACCAGTTCACGCCGCCATGAATTACGGGCTTCCTGATACCGGGATAAAACGCCCAATAGCGCCAAAAAACCAAAACAAAGAAACGCGCCGGAAAAATCCAACAGCCCATTCCCAAACCACCCCAACAAAGAATGAAACCGGTCCGCCCATTCTCCTGTCAACAGTTTTACAGCCGAAAGCGCTGGTAACAGCGCCGGACAACCAATTATATACGCCCCGCCCAGCGTCCTGTTCTGGACCGACAATAACAGATAAAACGCAAACGCGGGAATCACCGGAGAAAACGAGATCATCACATGGGAAGCCAAACGACGCCACTCAGACCAAGCAGGGAAGTAGAACACAAACCGCAAAACAGCCAGCAAAAGTGAAAAAAAGAATCCCGCAGAACCGGAAAATCCAAGCGCCGTCAAAAAAATATACCACCCTGCCGCCCCCCGTTCTCCTTCAGAAAGTCGATTTAAACATTCAAAAATTAATAGCAGCGTCAGAACCATCGACGGAGAAAAGAGAAGCAATCGCCAAAACCAAGGATGCGCCGCCAACAGCAAAAAGATAAAGGTGTGGTTCTGTGAATTGACCCATCCCTGCAAGAAAATACGAATCCGCCACAGCAACGCCGCGCAGAGCAATGATTGAACCACCCATAAAAGAAAAATCCGCCCAACAGGAATCCAACGGGAACCAGCGATCGCAAGAACCGTCCATAAATTGAGGCTCTGCGCGGGATACGGCGCCCAAGGAAGGGAAGATGAATCATCGGGTGAAAAAAAACTATGACCATAGAGATAATGAATCGATTCTTCTTCACTATAGCAATACAGCCAAGTATCCGGGTACAACATCAATATAGCTAAAACAACCGAATAAATCCCCGTAAAAACCACGGGGAGCCATCGGTTCAAAACTCGTCTACTAGGCTCGTGAGTTGAATCATTCATCGTATAAAAAATCGTAAGGAGTTCCCCCGCTTCGAAAAGCAAGAACAAAAGGTGAGATAATTAATTTGAACAGAAACGATAGAAAAAGCAAATTAGCACATACCCCCGCCGCATCGGCAGTCTGGAGTCAATCCTCCAAATTGGATTAAACTCTGCATGGCGATCGTGCGGGTTTCTTGACTGCCCGTCGTGAGATGGGGAAGAATCCACTTTCTCGCTTCTTTGGTGAATTCTTCATTGACCGGGCCAATCCGCCCCATCGCCCACAGAATCCCATTTAAAATCTCTGGTGTCTGCTCTACCTCCAGAATTGAAGGCAGATTGGGTAAAAAATCTTTCAACGCTTCCGGATTCTCCGCCAGGATCGCCCCGATCGCTTGGGGAGCGAACCAGCACATATTCCCCGATTCATCATTCAGCATCCAGAACAACCGGCGGCAGTAATCTCGGAGAAATTCTATATCCTTCTTCACCCAGATCTTCGAAACGGAGCCCATCGCCTCCACCGCCCGCC
>CAXXSM010000136.1:0-8804 GCA_963663405.2 bacterium
TATTCGAGCGATAGAACTCAATAATTTCGTTTCCCCCGCCATTCTATTTAATCCTGTGCCGGCGGGTGTGACGATCGAAGCAAGAGAAGGTGTATTTCGCGTTAGCGAACCGCGCGCTGTGAAGGTTCCGGACAATTTTGAAGAACTCGCGTTTTACTCTGTGCGGGATTTAGCTGAATTGATTCGCGCCCGGCGGATCACATCCATGCAGTTGACGGAACTGTATCTGGATCGATTGAAAAAGTATGGCCCCAAACTCAAATGCGTTATCACCATAACTGAAGAACTCGCGATTCAGCAGGCCAAACGGGCGGATGAAGAAATCGCGCAGGGAAAATACCGTGGATTGTTGCATGGGATTCCCTATGGGGTGAAGGATCTGCTGGCGGTGAAAGGTTATAAAACCACGTGGGGAGCCGCCGCGTATAAAGATCAGACGATCGATCTAAACGCGACAGTTGTGGAACGGCTGGAAGAAGCGGGCGCTGTGTTAATTGCGAAACTAACGCTGGGAGCGTTGGCGATGGGTGATTATTGGTACGGGGGGCAGACGCGATGTCCTTGGAACATTGAAAAAGGTTCCAGCGGTTCCTCCGCTGGTTCCGCCGCCGCCACTTCCGCCGGATTGGTGGCGTTTTCCATTGGATCTGAGACGAGAGGATCGATCGGTTCACCGTCGCGCCAATGTGGTGTGACCGGCCTGCGTCCCACATTTGGCCGTGTCAGCCGTCATGGGGCGATGACGTTGTGCTGGACGATGGATAAAATCGGCCCCATCTGCCGCACTGTCGAAGACTGCGCGATTGCGTTCAACGCCATCGCGGGGCCGGATGGCAAGGATTTAACCGTAATTGACCGGCCTGTCTACTTTGACGCTGAATTGGATTGGAAGAAATTGCGCATTGGTTATTTACACAAAGCGCTGGAAGGAGAGACGCCCCAGCCGGACGCGTTCGCTCAAGCTGTCGAAACGCTCAAACAAATGGGCGTTGAATTGATTCCGATCGAATTACCGGATATCGATGTGGAGACGATGAACTTTATCCTCATCACGGAAGCCGCCGCCGCGTTTGATGAATTGACCCGGTCGAACCGGGATGATCTTCTCATCAAACAAGAACGATGGTCATGGCCTAATCTGTTCCGCGCGCACCGTTTTATTCCCGCTGTGGAATATATCCAAGCCAACCGGATCCGAACGCTTCTCATGCAAAAAATGGCCGCTCTAATGTCAACCATCGATCTCTACCTCGCCCCTAACGATGACCGCACACCGAATTCCGCCATCACAAACTTGACTGGACACCCCGCCATCTTCATCCCCCACGGATTCGACAAAGAAGGAATGCCTATAAGCGTAAGTTTCATCGCTGGGCTATATGAAGAAGATGTTCTGTTATCCGCAGCGCATGGATATCAAATTGCGACGGGGTATCATTTGGAACATCCGGTGATGGAGTTTGGTGGGGAGTGAAGCGGCCTAGTTGTGTGATGAAAATAATGTAATTGGTCAGCCATCTGATTGAGATGGATTCCTCTGACTGACCTATTAGGACAACACGAAGATGGGATTATTCAAATTCCTTCTTGATCTGCAGTTTTATTTCCTCCAAAGCGCTGTAAAGAGTTGGCACAACAAACACACTTATCTGGACAATCAGCATTCCTCCAAAAACAGGAATGGCGAGTGGTGACATGATCTCGCTTCCTTTTCCCGTTGATGTCAGTACGGGCAGCAACGCGAGAATCGATGTAGCGCTGGTCATCAGGCAGGGACGAATACGTCTACGTCCCGCTTCAATGATTGCTTCATGCAATTGCTTGATGGTTTTGGTTGGATTGTTTCGAAGGCTATCTCTGATATAGGTTGCCATAATCACTCCATCATCTGTTGCGATACCAAATAGCGCTAAGAATCCGACCCAGACCGCGACGGACAAATTGACTTCGCCCATATGGAAGAGATCGCGCAGGTTTGTTCCAAAAAGCGCAAAATCGAAAAACCAGGGCTGTCCCCAAAGCCAAAGGAAGATAAAGCCTCCGGACCAAGCGACTAAGATGTTTATAAAGATTAACATCGTCACGATAGATGAGCGAAACTGTAAATAGAGTATGAGAAAGATTAACAAAAGCGCTAAGGGTAAAACAAGCGCTAAAGTTTTAGCCGCTCGCGCCTGGTTTTCATAACTTCCCGCAAACTCATATGAAACGCCCGCAGGTAATTGTGAATCCAATTGTTCTCGCAACGCCGTCTGGGCCGCTTCGACAACATCGGTCTCCGCATAGCCATCTTTTTTATCGAATAACACATATCCAATTAAAAATGTGTCTTCGCTTTTAATCGATTGCGGCCCTCGGACATAGCGCACTTCCGCGATCTCTTTAAGGGGGATTTGGATTGGTGATTCTCCCACCTGTGTTGGCGGAGTCGGGATTAAGATATCATTTAGACTTTCTATCGAATCCCGATGTTCGCGTTGGTATCGTACACGAACTGGGTAACGCTCACGCCCTTCAACCGTGCGCGTTAGTGGACGGCCACCAATGGCGGCCTCAATAACTTGCATGACATCTTCAATATGAATTCCATACCGGGCGATGGTTTGCCGGTCAGGCACGATCTCTAAATAGGGTTTGCCCACAATTCTCTCGGCGATGACAGCGCTGGTTCGAACTCCTTCTACATCGCCTGATTTTAAAATGTCTTCGATTTGTAAACCAACCTTTTCAATGGTTTCCAAATTCGGGCCGCGAACTTTCACGCCCATCGGCGCGCGCATTCCGCTTTGAAGCATGACCAGACGCGCGCTGATCGGCGCAAGTTTAGGCGCAGACGTCAGGCCGGGAAACTGCGCCGCTTTTACAATTTCATCCCAAATATCATCTGTGGTTTTAATCTCAGGCCGCCAGTTTCGAAAGGGGCGGCCATTGGGATCCGGTAGGAGATTATTGTTTTTATCTCGAAGGAAAACGTGTTTATTCGCGTCGAAAGCAAATGTTAATCGTTTTCCATTCACATCTTGACGATATTCTGGATAGTATTGAATCACCGTTTCGATCATGGAGATCGGAGCGGGATCAAGTGGGCTTTCCACTCGTCCAATTTTTCCAACAACGGTTTCCACTTCAGGAATCGCCTGGATCGCCATATCCAATTTCTCAAGATATTCAGCGGCTTTACCAATACTGGCGTGGGGCATCGTAACAGGCATGTACAGAAAACTGCCTTCGTCGAGCGTTGGCATGAATTCACGTCCTAAACCTGGGAACGATTTGGTTAGCGCTTGTCCGGCGCTTGTTTGAAAGAATGATGGTGGAAGCCATGCAAAAACGGATTGAAATCCAAGCCAGATAGAAGCGCCAACTAAAATTAAAAACGTTGGGACTGATAAGAAAATAATCTTATACTGTAGACATTGCTTGAGCAGATAAGGATACACATATTGAAAAATCCAGAAGATACCAAGCAAACCAATCACTGCGAGAGCGACCATACTGAAGTTTTCCGCAGAGGAGTGAAGCGCCCCCAATGGTTCCCATGTTGAAGACAATAAAACAATCACACAAACTGCAGATGCGATAACAATCGTGATATGAATCCATCTCCAACCACGCTGAAACCATTGAGGTGGAGAAGGAACTCTCCATCCCATCATGATGAGAGCCAATGGCGGCAACAGGAACAGCGCGATTGCGATGCTGCCGAACAAGGCGAATGTCTTCGTGTAGGCCAAAGGTTGAAACAATTTTCCTTCCGCGCCAGTCATCGTAAACACAGGCAAAAAACTGATGATGGTAGTCATCACCGCCGTCATTACGGCGCCACCGACTTCGCTGGCTGCGCGATGGATGACTTTGAAACGCGGTTCATTTCTATCTGCTTCTTTTAAGTGCTGAAGAATATTTTCAGTCAACACGATCCCAATATCCACAACGGTTCCAATGGCAATCGCAATACCCCCTAGAGCAACCACATTCGCCTGTACTCCAAACAATTTCATTAATATAAATGCAAGTAAGACGGCAAGAGGAAGAATCATGCTGATCAAAATCGAACTGCGTAAATGAAATACCATTAATAAGACAACGATGATTGTAATAAGAATTTGATCGCGTAAAGCGTTTTTTAAGGTACCCAATGTTTCTTCAATTAATCCGGTTCGATCGTAAAACGGTACAATTGTTATTTTGCTAATCGTTCCATCAGCGAGTGTTTTTTGTGGAAGTCCGGGTGAAATTTCTTTGATCTTCGATTTTACACCTTCAATTACTTCCATTGGATTGACGCCATAACGCGCTACAACGACTCCCCCAACCGCTTCCACACCCGATTTATCAAGTACGCCCCGCCGAAGGGCCGGTCCAAATCCAATACTGGCGATTTGATCGAGCGTAATGGGAACACCATTCCTGCTTGTGACAGTGGTATTTCTGATATCTTCTAGATTTTGAATAAATCCACGTCCTCGAATGACATATTCCACGCCGTTACTCTCAATCGTGCGGGCTCCGACATCCAGGTTGGATCGGCGGACAGCGGAAATAACTTGTGGAAGCGTAATAGTAAAACTCCGCATGGCATCGGGATTTACATCAATCTGATATTCTTTGACAAATCCACCAACGCTTGCCACTTCTGAAACGCCTTCCACGCTTTGCAAGGCATACCGGACATACCAATCCTGCGCTGAACGAAGTTCCTGCAAATCCCAGCCGCCGGCAGGTTGGCCATCCGGCGTCCGGCCTTCGAGTATGTACCAGAAAATCTGTCCCATCGCAGTCGCATCCGGCCCCAATACGGGTTGCGCTTTAAGTGGAAGCGTTCCAGCGGGCAGACTGTTGAGTTTTTCTAAAATTCGAGAACGTGACCAATAGAAATCAACATCTTCATCAAAGATCACATAGATCGAAGAAAAACCGAACATGGAATTGGAACGGATATTTTTGACGCCGGAGATTCCAAGCAGCGCGGTTGTGAGTGGATATGTGACTTGGTCTTCTACATCTTGCGGAGATCGTCCAGGCCATTCGGTAAAGACAATTTGTTGGTTTTCTCCTAAGTCTGGAATCGCATCCACCGGTACCGGTTCGCGTGGCAGCCCATCCAAACCAAAATCGAAAGGGGAGACAATAAAAGCCCATAGGATCACCAAAAAGGCGATTGTAAACACAATAAGTTTTTGATCCATGCAATATGCGATGATTCGACTAATCATTGGACTAAAACTCCTTTTCGAATGTGCCGCACATCAACATTTCTGAACCAAAGTAAGGATTGCGAACTTCCTCACCTATTTGGATCCAATCGGCTCCTTTGAAATCGAAGGCCATTGTACAGTGTGTAAGATGTAATATTTGAGAGCTGGGATTACCATACTTGTGTAATGAAGCGATAAGGTTGTCGCTTAGCTCGTGAAATGATACACGTAAAGCGGAGATATCTTTCGCTTTATTCCCAGCATGAATGAATTCAGGTGGATTTTTCCATTCTTGATGAAGGCGATTCCATGCAGCATTCGCTTGCTTGTAATTATCTCCTGCTAATGCTTGTTGTATTTCGAGATAGATCGGAACAATCGTTTTCAGCGCAACCAGACTGATCATCGAAGAATTGTTTTCTTTTGGCAATTCATTTTCAGTTTCTTTTACTGCATGGTCATGTCCATTATGATCATTCGTAGAAGCGTCATTTTCGGGATTCATCATGCTGGGCTTGGCGATAATTTGAAGAGCGGAATCGATCTGAAACGCTCCATTGGTTACAATCGTATCCCCTTCCTCTAAACCTTTTATAACAATATATCCATCCTGTGTCTGTGGACCGAGAATGATTTCACGTCCTTCAAAGGTTGGCTTTTCTTGATCGGGAATTTCAATATAGACCACCGCCCGTTCTCCAGTGACCAATGGAGCGCTGGCGGGAATCACAAGTTGCGGTTCGCCATCATGCAATTGGGCCTGAATATTTCCAGTTACATACATTCCCGGTTTTAATTTGTCTTTTGAATTATCGACATTGACTCGCACTCGCGTTGTGCGTGTCGCAGGATTGAGAATAGGATCAATATAAGCGACTTTACTGGAAAATGTTTGACCGGGGAAAGCAGGCGTTGTGAATGTAACGGATTGTCCTTCCTTAATCCATATCAGATCGCTTTCGTACGCTTCCAATTCACACCAAATCAAGGACAGGTCGGCAATGGTAATGATATGTTCGCCTTTATTCACATATTCGCCTTCTTCCGCGTGACGTTTGATTACGGTTCCACCCATTGGCGCTTTGAATACAACACTGACTTGGGCATGATTCGATTTTGTCATTTCATCGATTTGATTCATTGTAAGTCCAGCAAGATGCAGACGCTCGCGAGCGGCTTCGACAGCCATCTGACTGGACTCTCTTACAGTTTTTAATGTAGAGGAGGACAGATTGTTGAACGAACGAAACGCCTGAATAAATTCTTGTTGTACCGCCAATAATTCCGGACTATAGAAAAGAACCAAGTCTTGCCCTTTTTTAACGATATCGCCATCGAATTTTGCATAGAGCCGGTCGATCCGGCCACCCACATCGGCGCTGATATGCGTCCGGCGCGATGGATCGATCGCAAGTTGACCAACGAGACGGATATTTTTTTCTGCTGGAATTTTTTTCACTATCGAGGTTTGGATGTCGGCTAACGCTCGCGCTTCTTCAGAAATGGACAACATCCTTTGTGTTTTTATTTCATCATCTTCATTTTGATTGTTATAGACCGGTTGCAATTCCATTCCACAAACAGGGCATTTTCCTGGTTCCGGTAATGGGGGAACGCAATTCATCGGACAAGCGTATCCGAGAGGTTTTTCATTATCGCCATGCTTGTGTTGATCTTTTCCATTGTCTTTCTGTACACTTTCGACCTTCTGTTCGACTAATTCCATTCCGCAAATCGGGCATTTCCCCGGTTCATCCTGTTTGATTTGGGGATGCATGGAGCAGGTATAGATGATTCCATCACCATTGAGATCGCTTGGATGTTTTGCAATCGTAGCAGCCGCCTGTACTTCAGCGGTTTGAGGTTCATTTCGTTGAACCGCGCCAAGATTATAGAAAATAAAGGCAGTCGAAACGATGACTGAAATAACTACGATCTGAATTATCGATGGAGTCCATTGTTTAAGTATAGAAAGTAATGTATTCATGATGGTTCCTCCTCATTTTGGGGAACGGTGATAATGCTGCCGATTGCCCGTTCAAGTTTTACCGCCGCCAAACGATAGTCACGTTGGACTTTTAACAAATCAGCCCTTACCTTGATGTAGGTACGTTGGGCGTCTAATAGATCGAGAAAAGTCGCCCGGCTGGATTCGTACGATATGCGGCTGGCCTCGAATGTTTCTTTGGCCAAGGGAATTAAATTGGTTTGAAGAATGGATCGTTGTTGTTGAAGCGCTTTTAATTCAGGTATGATCGATGCAATTTCTTTTTCGATTTGATCTTCTTGGGATAGTTTACTGTATTCCGCTTCGGTTCGTTTTTTATAGGCGATTCGTTTCACCGCTTTCCGGCGGGCATTGGGAATGGGAACGTTCAAACCAATTCCGATATTCCATGCGTCTTCACCTTCGTCAATTGGATTCATCGGACTATTCCCGATCCCGATATAATTCAATCCAAGCGTCACATCAGGATAATCGTCTTTTCTAGCGAGTTCGTATTCCAGACCGGCAATCTCCCGATCCAACGAAATTCGTTTTAACTCTGGACGTTCTTGGATTGCTAATTCGATGAGTGAAACATCGCTAATGTCAGACAACAAGCGTTCTTCTCTTGAGAATGAATCCCGGATGACAATGTGTCGATCGTCATGGAGAAGAAAGTTCAATTCAGATTCCAATGCGGAAATCCTTGCGGGAAAAGCGGTTAGTTCATTTTCAACCATCGCAAGTTCCGTTTGCGCTTTCAATAAGGCTTCCCGGCTGCGTTGGGCGGTTGTATACAAGGCGGATACGACTTCCAATGATTCTTCCAAAGCCGCCCGGTCTTCTTTTACCAATTCCACTGCCGCTTTTTCATAGTCCAGTCGATAGACTGTTTCTGAGACTTGTTTACGAATATCGAGCATAGCGATTCGGTATTCTTCCAAAGCCTGCAACGCTTTACGATCGGCAATTTCTCCTCGTAAACGAAGCGCGCCAAACCAAGGAAATGTCTGACTCACGCCAAAGATGAATTCCTGTTCACCCGTACGCGTTTGAATTCCTTTAACAAACTGGGTGTAGTTAATTTTAGGATCGGGTAAAGATGAAACCTGCGCATTGGTAAGTGATAATTGTTCGAAACGCGTATATAGCGCCTGCAATTTGGGATTATTTAACAACGCCATTTCGATGGCTTCTTCCAGTGAAACAGGAACGATTTCTCTTTCATCATCAGATTTAACCTCTGAAGGTTTTAGTGAATATGTTGAATCGACTTTTGGAATATTGAATTCAGATCGAGCAGGAATTGTAGATTGTGTCGTTGCGCAGGATGACAATGCCAGTCCGGCCAATAATCCTAAAAAGACAATCAAAAAGTTCCTATCTCGAATTGAGTCATTTCGAAAATATTTCATGATTTATACTCCATAGCAAAATGTATTCTGCTTATTCCGATGCAGAATAATTATGTGGTAATGTGTTTTTGAGAGTATTGCTGTGAAGAATTCACTGATCGATGAATCAGTGAACGAGGGGAAAAAATCAAATTAAAAAAACGCCGAGAAATAGATAGAGAGGGGCCTTCGTTTGAGACTTTGGGTTAAATGAATTGATAAGTT
>CAXXSM010000137.1:0-13352 GCA_963663405.2 bacterium
GCGGTTGAGGCGATCAAAGTCCTGTTGGGGATCGGCTCGACGCTGAATGGGAGCCTTCTCACTTTCGACGCGCTTGCAATGGAATTTCGCAAAGTCCCCATTCCACGCGATGCGAGCTGCGCGGTGTGCGGTGAAAATCCTTCGATTACTGAACTGGTTGATTACGAATGAGACGGTTTAATCATTCATCCTTAACCGCGTCGAGGAAACGTTGAAGCAGCGCGTCTCCGATAACCGGGCGGTATTCCTCATAGACCGGTTGGGAGGCGTCTTTAAACTCACGCGCGCTTTCGGGCGTGGGTGCGCTGATTTGCATTCCCTTCTCTTTTAGAAATTCAAGGTGATCTTTTTCATTTTTTACGACGGTGTCCCGTTGGAACTTCGCCGCTTCTTGGGCGCATTCACGGAGGATTTGCTGTTGTTCCGGCGTAAAGCGATCCCATACGCGCTGGCTCATGCAGAAGATCAGCGGATCGAACGAGTATTCCCAAAGCGTCAGGTAGGGCTGCAGTTCGTGCAGGCCTGTGGAATGAATCACGTGGAGCGGATTTTCCTGGCCGTCCATCGCGCCTTCGCGCAGCGCCACAATGAGATCGCCGAAATTCATCTGGCTTGGATCGGCGCCCCAGTGCCGAAACAAGGAGATGTACATCTGAATCGATGGCACGCGGATTTTCAGATCACGCAGATCCTCGAGTTTCTCGACCGGCCGCCTTCCATTGGTCAGACGCCGGAAGCCGTTGAATCCATATGCCAGTCCAACGATTCCTTTCGCTTGCAGGGAATCAAGCATCTCCCGCCCCAATGCGCTCTCACAAACTTTTTCGGCTTCCTCATACGAATCAAACAACCAAGGGAGCGACCAGACGGTCCATGTTGGATCGATCACGGTGAGAAGAATGGAGGATTCCCACGAGCCGCCCAACGTGCCCGCCTGCACCATTTCCAACTCGGTCCGCTGGTTGTTTTTGGAGAGGGAAGAATTGGTCACAAGCCGTATGGGAATTTGCTCACCGAGTCTCTCTTCCACCAATTCCTTCCACTTCACAGCCCCCACATGCCACTCGGATTGATCGCTGAGAATATGGCTGAATGTGACATTCACAGGCCGGTTGGATTGCCCACACCCAAGCAGCAAACCAGCCAGCGCCACGCAGAGGAGAAACTGGATCGATATTATCTTATTTCTCATTTATTGTTTCCTTTTTTAATCTTGTAGAATATGGATTCTTATTGATATTCTTCCTGTTTTTTATGAGAATTTCAATCTTGGGGATGGATTAAACGCTGTAAAATAGGGCAGGCGTTATTCCTGCGGCGAAAGGAGATTGGAAGAACATGAAAGCCTATCACTGTTTTATTGGCTGGAATCGCATTCGCGTTTGCGGTTCAAAAACACGATGGCGCAAGGGAATGAATACATAATTTTACACCATCCTCCCCTCCATGATTAGCACACCAAAAATAGTAAGTGATATCGCTTTTTTCACCTGATAAAAAAAATGGTGGCTACAGTGGGCGGTTCATGGAATAAAGTTTTCTTATGGGATGTAGGAACTGGAGAATTGCTAGATGAGTTAGAAGAACATGAGACAATAATTGATATACTTGAATATTCGATGGACGGGCGATATATTGCGGTATCCGGACAGTATGGCCAGTTTTCTATTTTTGATGTTGAAAAAAAACAGAAAATGTACCGAAAGATTTTGATACGATATGGTTCTCCTGACTACGATGAAATAGAACAAATAACGAATAATATTAAGTCGATGCTATTTTCACCTGATGGAGAGAGACTGGTTGTGACCTTCTATCGTTGGATTTTTTGTCATAGATACGGAAACTGGTGAGACAATCCATCAATTCAGATTCGGAGAAGGTGAATATCCAGAATCATCTTTACCTCAAGAACAGATGGAATATTTGTCGGATGGCAAGAGAATTATTGTAAGGTTTTTTCCGGGATATAGAATTATCGACACAATAACAGGTATACTCGTACGTTCTGAATATATTACGGAAAAAACCTTTTACATGTTATCGCAAGATAAAAAGAGTTTTTATTGTCTAAACAACACAAAGCCTACAGATGAATGGGAACTTCTAGAGTGGGATGTGGGAACGGGAGAATTCATAGGAAAAAAAGCGGACTTATATTTACCCAACCGGAGTGATATTTTATCCCCGGATATAAATTATGTTCTCCATGGAAAATATAACAGTGGAGAAGCAAGTCTATCTAAAGTAAGCGATAAATCAACAGCGCTCGAGCTTACATCATTGGATCAAAACATCTTCAGCAAAGAAACCACGTGCAAAGTCTTTTCCCCCGACGGGAAAACAATCGGCTACGGCGCCGGAGGAGACGCCTACCTAATCGACATCTCCCATCTTACATCCCATGCGGATTGGGAACTTTTCATGAATATGAACTAATCGTTGCGGGATTTACCCTTTGTCATAACGGAAAACATGTCCATCCGTGGCTGTGGGGGTGAGATTGGGGAGGGGGAACGCTTGAGCGACGACGCGGCATCCTGGTTTTAATTGGGACCAGATTTCCTTTTCAAACCGCGTCATGGCCTTTTTACCTAGATAGCAGAAGATCACATCAGCGTTTTGTAAATCCGCCGTCCAGAAGTTTTTAAAATGAATTTCGGCTTTGCCGTATATTTTGGCTAGGATAAATAGGTATACAGAAATCTCATACCCGATCGCCCGCGCGCTGAGGGTGGACGCTTCCCGCAGCAGCCTTCCATCACCGCAGCCCAGATCCACTACGACATCTCCCGGATGGATCTCCGCCAGCGCGATCATGCGCCGGACTGTGGGATGATCAGTGGGTAGATAGGGCGATCCAAATAGCAAGCCATAGAGAGAGGGCAGCGTTAGGAGAAGAACCGGCGCGACAATCCACACAGCGTTCCATCCCAGCGCCGAATAGAGCGCCCATGAGAGAAAGACGGCTCCTAACAGGATAAGATATTCGATCACAATAAAAGTCCTCAAGTAAATAAAATTACTCGATCGAAATCATATATGATCTTCTCAATCCATTCTCCCTTTATGAATGAACTTTTACTGATTCTTTACTTTCCGTCAGTCAGCCGGTGTTTAAGAAACCATTGATACAAATTGGGATCCATATACGCTCGAATCCAGGATCTATGTCCCACTCGTGGATAGATCGTAAATGTAACGTCTCCGCCCAGTTCTTTAACTTCATTGACAATCTCTTCCTGTACCTTTTTGGGAACGAGGATATCCCAACCGCCATGAAACGCCCAGATCGGTGTATCGATTAAAGCCTCCGGTTTTGCCTTGGGAATATCGGGCGTTGTGTCGTAGAATCCCTTCGCCAAGCCCCACGCGTCTCCCCCGCCGCAGATTGGAGCCAGCGCGGCGAATCGATCCGGCTCGGCGCTTCCGAGACTCCACGATGCGAAACCTCCCATGCTGAAACCTGTTAGATAGATCCGTTTGGTATCGATCGAGTAATGAGAGATCACCTCATCTAAAATCTCACTTAATTGATCGTTGTCCCACCATTCGTTATCAGGGCATTGCGGAGAGACTAAGACAAAATTGAAGTCGCCACCAAAAACCTGATTCAGCGCCTGTCTATCCGCAACCAGTTTCGGAGGGCCATATTTTTTTACTCCTTTGAAATCATCTCCTCTCTCGTGCGCTCCATGAAGAAACATCATCAGCGGCCATTCCTTCTCTTCTTCACCATACGTCTTGGGGAGGTAGAGTAGATAATCGTAATGCGTATCCGACATCACCGGCGCCTGTTTTCCCGGCGCCGGGATGAAATGAGGGAGTGTGGAATCTCCAATGATTTCGATCCCATCGGCTTGCCCGGTAAAGACGGCGTCACAATCAGAATCAGTGGAAGGCGTCACAAAATATTGGAGTCTTTTCGAACCGGGAAGTGAAGCCAAATTCCACGAGATCACTCCATCCCGCAATTTCCCTTTTGAATGGACTTGATTGACGATCCATCCATCGGGCGGAACCTCATTGACCGTGACTGTTTTCGCGTTACCGGTCAGTAAAATTTCCACCTTGAAACGTTGTTCATGTGAATACCCATTGTCTGGCAGCGTCCGCGACGCGCAAGGCGGAGCATATTCAACAGGTGTGAGATGACAAGAGAGACAGAGCGCGGTAACGAGCGCACAAAATACAAAAGTTCTCATCGAATTCTTCCCCCTATTCAGCGGCGTGATTGATTCTTTTCTCTATATAGTATATCTATATATTGTTTATATGTCAACAAATAATAGAAATTAAAAAAAACAATCCAATTGATTTGCAGGAAAGAGAATGCGAGGACCAGCGGGCGCATTTGAACGGAAACCCATTTCCGGATGAATGCGCGTAGTATCCTGCGCTTACTCCCTGCCTAAAAACTTGCCTGAATCCGTTTCATGGGCAAAAACAATTTTCGGGGGGTATCAGGAAATGGACTAAAGCCATAGCGTTGATAAAATACGGACGCATTTTCATTGATTGCATCAACAATCACAGCAAAAGCCCCAATGTCCTGACTATATTGCAAACTCTTATACAGAGCATCCATTAATAAAAAATCGCCGTAACCTTGCCCATGATAATTTTTATCAATGGCTAGGCGGCCAATGAGAATGGCGGGTAGAACTGGATATTTAGGAAGTTTCTTGATAATGGATTCAGGAAAATCATGAATGGGAATTCCGGTGGTTGAGAGGGTGTAATATCCAATAATGGATTTCAGATCGCTATCCATTAAAACATAAGGCGCGCAGATTTTTTTCTTACTATCTTGCTGGATGTAATGATGAAAATACGTATCCAGAGAATCCTCCCCACAGGAAAATAAATCCCTTTTGAGGCGCGAGGCTAATTTTTCAACTCGGCATGAAGGGGAATTTGTCACGAAATGCCTTGTTTTTCTTTGTAATTTCTGGCGGCTCTTTTCAATGTCTCATTAGGGTGCGTATCATCCTGGAGAGCCTCTACAAAAGCAAAACGATCCCGCAACGTAAGAGATAAAATCTCTTCTTCATGCAACACCTTCTTGGCCGCTTCCTGCGCGCTGTTAATAATGAAATTTGTTAACGTCATACCTTGAATCGCCGCCGCTTTGATAAACAATTCTTTTTGTTCTGCGCTAAGACGAGTATCAAAACGCTCTGTTCTTGTGGGCATGTTCGTCTCCATAATTAAAACTTATTTATTACCATTGTACGGCTTAAGGCCGTACATATCAAGCCTATAATTCTATTCCTACCGCCCTAATCCCTGTGTTCCCTCCCTGCCGGGGCCATGGGACTGGTTTTGTCTTGCGTGTTTTCCAGGTTCTTCTATTGTACTTCGGCGGGTTCCCGGTCGACGAAGATTTTACCGGGATTGAGGATGCCTTCGGGATCGAAGATGCGTTTGATCCGGCGCATGACTTTGATTCCCGTCTCGCCGACCATGAGAGGCAGGTATTTACTTTTCACGCAACCGACGCCATGTTCCCCCGTGACGGCGCCGCCCAGTTCGATCGCTTTTTTGAAGATTTCTTCAAAACACTGTTCCACCCGCTCCATCTCTTCGGTGTCTCGCTCATCCGTGAGGCAAGTGGGGTGCAGATTGCCGTCTCCCGCATGACCGAACGTCCCGATTTCGAGATTGTATTTCTCACGAACCGTATCGATGAACGCCAGCATTTCGGGCACTTTGCTGCGCGGCACAGTGGCGTCTTCCAGAATTGTCGTCGGCCGCCGGCGGGCCAAGGCCGCCAGCGCCATCCGGCGCGCTTGGGCGAGCTGTTCGGATTCTTCCGCGTTTTGAGCGACCTTCACTTCGGACGCGTTTAAATTTTCACAGATCGATTGAACCGCTTTCGCCTCTTCTTCGACTTGGGCGGGATATCCATCGATCTGGATCAACAACAGCGCGCCCACGTCGCGGGGCAGACCGATTTTCGAGTAATCTTCCACACAGTTGATCGTCACGTTGTCCAAAAACTCCAACGCGCAGGGAATAATTTTACCCGCGATGATTCCCGCCACCGCCCGGCCCGCCGAGACCATGTCAGGGAAATACGCCAACAGAGTTTTATTCGCGGCGGGTGGAGGAAGCAGCCGCAATAGAATTTTCGTTACAATGCCCAGTGTTCCTTCGGAACTGACCAGGATTTTTTTCAAATTGTAGCCGGAGACGTCCTTCTTCGATTTACTGCCGGTCCAGAACACCTCCCCATTCGGAAGAACCACTTCCAGACCAAGCACGTAATCTTCCGTTACGCCGTACTTCAAACAGCGGAGACCACCGGAATTTTCGACCACGTTTCCGCCGATTGTTGAAATCTTCATGGAGCCGGGATCGGGGGGATAAAACAATCCCCGCTTCGCTACTTCCGCCGCGAGGGTGGCCGTGATGACGCCTGGTTCCGTCGTGATAGTGAGGTTTTCTTCGTCGATTTCCAGAATTCGATCCATACGGACAAAGTTGAGGACGATCCCCCCTTCAATCGGCACACTGCCGCCGGACAAGCCGGTGCCGGAACCACGCGGCACAACGGGAATTTTATTATCATGCGCCCATTTCATAATCGTGGACACTTCCTTTGTGCTGACAACATGGACAATCGCGGCGGGCGCGGCGGATATATGCGGTGTGCCATCGTATGAATACGTGACGACGTCCTCCGGATCGCTCAAGACACGGTCCGGATCTACAAAACCTTTTAAAGCGGAAACGATCTGTTCTTTCGAAAGCATGTCGATAACCTTTGATTAGAGAAAATGCTGGGGGAAGAAAGAAATGAAAACAGGATAAGATGAACGAACGCGCTCGTTTTTCACTTCTCTTTCTTCTTGCCCCAGACAACGATCTGATTGCCCTTACGTCCATATTCTACCATCGTTCCAGGACACTCGAAACCGATCGCGTCAGGGGAATGAAAAACACTCATCGAGCGGGGGGGCGCGTCTGTATACACCCGCCGATTACACCAGGCCGCCGTGAGAGCGCGGCCTTTTGTATCCGCGAAGAGTTCATACGAATCTGACATTGGAGAAAATTTCGCGCGGAGATACGAGCCGTTGACCATGAGATATGTAAACCGCTTCGTTACGCGATTGCGGGAAAGAACCACGAGATCAGCGTCCGACTTGACGAATTCATTATCGATCCCTTTTCCCATATTGATTGCTATAATCTCTAAACCAGCGCGCCATTCCAACACCCGGATTCCCGGCAGTGGAAGAATCGCGTATTTCAATTCGAATTTCTCCCGCCCCCGCTGTTCGACCGTGGCGCAATAGAAGAACGGCTCCTTGGGATTCGCCAGCTGCGCTTCAAAGAAACGGCCCATTACGCCAGTGGAATATCCCGCTTTGCGGATTGAATCGGGTGAGAAAAGAAGATTAAGAATTCCCGTTTTTTCCGTCTTGATGGCGCCAGCCCGTTCGGCGTTGCGGATAAGTTTCCATTCTTCTAAAGACATGTATTCCTCTTCTTCCTGCGCGTCTTTGGGAATGATGAAGAATGAGCCGGGGATTTCATCATCTACCGCGCTGACGCTCTCATCAGGCAATTGGACGTTGATGTATTCAATCCGCTTGGCGGAACTGGATTTCTCCGGAAAATGAGCGATCACCGAGATCGGAGGGCCGATCCCCCCTTGATGACGGTGAACGGCGATTGTCCGTCCCGTAGGTGAAAACGTATTCCAGCAGGAATAGATTGGCGTGATGAATGGAGTGGCCTCTTGTGGTGAATCAACCGAACCGGTTTCGATTAATGGGATTACGTAAGTTGATGGCGCGATCTCTGTCGCGCTGGAAATCGATTCAGTGGAGGAGGGGATTTCATGATGCCACCGCCATTTCGTTTCATTGTCGTATGCGAAAAAACTATCGTGGTCAATCACAACCGTTCCGCCCCAGATCGTTTGTTTTGCCGCCTGTGATCCTAGCATAAACGATCCCCGTGGTGTGTGATTCGAAAACAAGGCGAACCGATGACGGGGATAGGAGACAAAATCGGTTGTGTACTGATTGGCCCCGCTGGGCGCGGAAGGCGCATGCCAATAGAGGAATGTGTAGGGATGGGAATCTGTGTCCGCGGCGTAATCCGCCCAGACAACGCCCGCGTTCGAATCGGGATCATCCCGCGAAGCTAATAGATACAACGGCCCCCAGACCGGCGGCAGTTTTAGATCCACCGGTTTACGCCAACCCGCTTCCCGCTCCTGAGGGGTCGGTGGTTCTTTAGGAGGCGTAAATGTCTTCGGCCGGGGCTGCATATACATTTCCAGTTGCTCCCGCAAGGTGAGCCGCCGCATGCCATCATTTAACGAATCTTTATAATCCAACGCGGAGACCGGCCCCACAAGGCCGGGATTGGGTGGAGGTTCAATGGGAGATTCGGTTTCTTTACCCTCCTCTAATTCCGCATCCTCCTCTGGCAGAGCCGGCGGCGCCGCGACCATGAACAAGGCGCTTGAGTCCGGCGCCCAGGGATCGAGCATCGGGAACGTAATCCGTGGCAGAACGAGATGGGATGAGCCGGGAACGCGATGGGCTTCCAGCGCGGACACGATTTTCGTGTATGTTTCCTTCCGTCCGATGTGGGGGTATCCCATTCGTTTCATACATTCAATCCAGGGGATTGCAAGGTGGAGAATGGTCTCATAATACGGCAGCGGATGACGGAACTGATTATCCTCCGTCACAAGATTCTCCATCCCCTCTCGTGTAAGTGTCACCGCCCGGTATAAGTCTGGTAAAAACGTTTGAACGGCAAACAACTCGTCTTTTTCCCATTCAAAAGGATAGACCGAGATGCAGAATAGAGCGGTCATTCCCAGCGCGGCTCCTAACAGCGTTTTCTCTTCCGGTGAAAACCTGTCCGGTTCGGATGTGGAGCAAAAAACCGACAGCCGGTTGAGGATTCGCTTAAACCGTTGGTTGGGATCATGCCGGTCGATTGTGTCGATGCGGTTATAGATCGTATCGTAAAGGATCACATCCAACGCAAGCAGCGCCGCCTGCCGGGCGTCAAATTCAATGACGGGAAAACCCATTTCCGAGATCGATTCTTGGGGTTCGAAATAATCCAGCAACCGGTAGAATTCGATCTGCAATCCTTTCTCAGCCCATTTTTCCTGTTTCAGTCCATATTCACACGCTATCTCGCAGAGCGCCTGGGTATAGGCGGCCATATTTTCATCGTTCAGAAATTTGGGATTGAAGGTATCACTTTCATCAAACGGTCCCTCACCCAGCCAGCCGGGTGATTCTTTGTCAACGTACGCTTCCACTCGATCCCGGAACTCATCCCTTCGTTCTTCGAAAAATGGTTTGTTGATTAAATTGCGTGTTTTTCTAAAATGAATCCGATCCGCCAGGAGAAGGGGATGGCCCCTTTCTTGGATGCGGGTGATAATCCGGTCCGGCACGGGAGGAATGATATCACTGGGTTGAGCGCATTCCGTCCTATGGCTGGTTATGATAACGAGAGCAATGATGAGGAATTTCAACATTCGATGGAACATATAGATTCCGCCTGTATGTGTTCAATCGCCTTGGAAGAGGGATTGGTACCTTTCATATCCTGTTTTTTCCGAAGAAAACACAAGACTGGGTCGTTGTTTTAGATTACAATAGATAGGATATCACAAACCCTCATAGGCGCCAGAAGGAGATGGATCATGGATACTGTTATGAAAACTCTCCTCGCTAAAAAACTGAGCGGAATCGATGTGTTCACGATTGGCGTAATCGCGCTCGCGTTGATTGTGGGGTGGACTTTTTACGCGCATTCAGGAGTGAACGAGCAAGTGCTGAACAAATTGCGTCAACGGATGGTCGACCGGCAGATTCAAGGCAGGGGAGTGAAAGACAACAACGTGCTCGCCGTCATGCGCAAAGTGGAACGTCACAAGTTCGTTCCCGAAGATATGATCCGCTACGCGTACGATGACAATCCTCTGCCGATTGGTGAAGGCCAAACCATCTCTCAACCGTATATCGTAGCGTTAATGACCGAACTGCTGAAACTGAAGAAAACGGATACCGTTCTGGAGATTGGGACCGGGTCCGGCTATCAAGCGGCGGTGTTGGGCGAATTGGCGAAAGAGGTCTATACTATCGAGATTGTGGAAAAACTAGGCAAGCGCTCCAAGGAACTGCTCGAATCGCTGGGCTATAAAAATATCCATGTCAAAATCGGTGACGGCTACCAGGGATGGCCTGAAGAAGCCCCATTCGACGCCGTCATCGTCACCGCCGCGCCCGACCATATCCCCCAGCCATTAGTCGATCAGTTGAAAGAAGGCGGCCGCATGGTAATCCCCGTCGGAAAAACCTACCAGGAACTGATCTTGATTTCCAAAACCGAAAAGGGAACCCAGAAAAAAGATATCATTCCTGTGCGGTTTGTGCCTATGACGGGGGAAGCGGGGGAACGGTGAATTCTCCGCTATAATAATAGTGGATTATTTCTCATTGGATTGTAACGTGATATCTTAAACAGTATAAGTATTTTATTCTTGAATAAACAGTGTTTATCATCATGAATGCGAATAGTGAGATTAGAATAGAGACTTTCGGTCATACCGCTGAAATGTCCGCCCAAGACATCTCTGATATCCTGTTGGGTGTCACAGACGCCTTGCGTTATCTTTCCAGTGAAATTGACAAGGATATGAACGATGATGAGTGGATCATAAATTATTTATCCATGCAATCACCACTTCTTGCTTGCGTTATATACAAAAGTGATAACAAGATAGGGTGCGAAACCAGAAAAGATTTTTTTCAAGGATTGGAATGTATACAATCAGGAAAAGAATTACCGATATTTTTTAACAAAAAAATCCTACAATCTATAAAAAAAGTATGTAACGTCGGACAGAAAATAAACGGCCAAATTAAAATATCTTCCGGTGAATATTGTTGTGTAATATCGACAAAGGAATTTGCCGCCAATCTGGAATCGATACTTAAAAAACTCGAGAGAACATTCCACTATGAATGGACTACTTTAATTGGTCAATTACAAGATGTTGATAGTAAGGATAAAAAAAGCGATCATGAACCTTGTTTATATTTATACTCTAAATTGTATAATAATACTATAATATGCTATTTTAATGGTAAAATGTTCGAAGAAATTCGAGACAATCTTCAATTCAATCCGATCGATGTATCGATCTTTGGGAAAGTAAAATTTGATAAATACAATCAACCAGTAGAAATTGTTGAAATAACGCAATACAAAATACTGAAACCAAAAGTTAAATTTTCTGAAATAAAACCGCATGGAATTTTAGATTTAACGGGGAGTGTTGATTCTGTTGATTATATCCAACAGGTTCGACAGGGTCATGAGTGATGAGGATTACAGATTCGAAGCGAGTATTATGGGATACATGCATTGTTATCGATTTTATACAAATTATGCACAATCGGAATAATATATCTATTCCAAACAGCGATACAAAGTATTTTCATTCCATCTTAAAGATTTGGGATAAATATGAAAGAGGTGATATTGATATCTTTTGTTCGACGTTGGCAATCGTCGAGGCTGTGCATTTAAAAGGTATATTACCGCCAATGCAAGTTAAATATATTTTGGATTTTTTTGATTCCATACGGGATTCTGTAATCGCGGTTGGTATAGAAATAGCAATAAGAGCAAATCAAATTAGAAATCTTAGTAATATAAGTCTTTGTCAATATGATTCGATTCATCTAGGCACAGCGCAAGTTATGAACTGCAATATAGTAATTACAAGAGACAACAAGAAACCAAGACCTTTCTTAGCAAGAGATAATCAGCACAAAACAGATAATGGAAACCGCATTAGAATATTAAAGCCGGAAGATTATATTGAAAAATGTGAAGTAGAGTTAAAAGTGGAACAAGAGGAAAAAGAATAGGATATATTCAAGAATTTGAGATTGTCTTTCTTTACTAACAAGACAACTCTTGACAGATTTCTCGAAGATCACTTTTTCCATTTGATATTATTTTTAAAATTTCTGATAATGATAATAAAATGCGATCGTTAACATCTCCATTTAAACGATCGATCTGCGATGGTTGAGGCTTATGAATGATTCTCTCTATGAACGGCGGTTTGCTGACCGGAGTGTTCTAATCACTGGTGGGATAGGCTTTGTGGGGTCGAATCTTGCGATCCGGCTGGTCTCGCTGGGCGCTCGTGTTACATTGCTGGATAATATGCTCCCCCTATATGGGGGGAATCTATTCAATATCGAAAGCATAAAAGACCGCGTACATGTTAATTTCTGCGATGTGCGCGACCGGCCTTCGATCGAGTATCTTGTGAAGGGGCAGGAATACATCTTTCATCTGGCGGGGCAGGTCAGCCACGTTGACAGCGTCCTCGATCCATTCACCGATGTGGATATAAACGTGAATGGAACCCTCGCCGTTCTTGAGGCCTGCCGCCAATACAATCCGGCCGCGAAGATTATCTTCACCGGCACACGTGGGCAGTACGGTTCTTCGATAACGCTTCCTGTGAACGAAGACGCGCCCACCAATCCCAAAGGGATCTATGCGATCACCAATCTCGCCGCCGAGAAGATTATCCTGATGTACCACAACGTCCATCAGCTGCCGGTGTCTGCCTGCGCATCACGAACACCTATGGACCGCGCCACCATATGAAGCATAACCGCTACGGCGTCGTCAATTGGTTCATCCGCATCGCGCTCGAAAATGAAACGATCCCGATCATGGGTGATGGCAAGATTATACGGATTATCTGTACATTGATGATCTGGTGGACGCGTTGCTCACGACCGCCGCATGTGAAGAGGCGTATGGGCAAATCTTCAATGTGGGCACTGAAAACCTACCGATTTCAATCAATTGGGGGAAGCCATTGTCCGGATTGCGGGTTCAGGCTGCTGCGCTTTCGCTCCGTTTTCCAAAGAACGGAAACATGTCGAACCAGGGCATTACTACGCGGACATAACTAAAATCCAATCGCAGCTGGGATGGGAACCGCGCGTCTCTCTCGAAGAGGGGCTCAGCCGGACCATCGAGTTTTACCGCCGGAACCGGGAACACTATTGGAGGACGGAACATGCGTGAAATGCCCGTCCTCGTCACTGCGGTTGGATCAACCACCGCGCTCTCCGTTATCAAGGGACTGCGCGCGCAGGAGGAATATCCAGTACGCGTCATAGGCACGGATACTCACTCCCCACCGGATATTGCGGGCTCAACCTTTTGCGACACCTTTTACACTGTCCATCCTGCGTCGCATCCCGATTACTTTACCCAGCTGTTGGAAATCGCTTCCTATGAAAGCGCGCGGGTATTGATTC
>CAXXSM010000138.1:0-25355 GCA_963663405.2 bacterium
TAGGCCGCTCGATTGGAATCGTCACTTCCTCGCCTGGACCGAGACTGATGACACCTCCGGACGAGATATCGAAGAGGATCTTCTTATACGCGAAAGGTTCATCAACCCATTCCCGGTACCCATATTTTAATTGATTCAACCAGGGATTGCGGAAGGTCGCGTTGGTGTATTCAAGAAGTGGAACAGGGATCCCCTTCCCATCGACTTTGATCTCTTTCGCGGTTTCATCAGCGTCTTCTCCAGTTTGGTTTCCACATCCAGAAAGGAGAATTGTGATGGATAGGAATGCAAAAAAAATTTTTAGTTTCATGGATACGCCTTTGAATATTTTTTTACTGTAAAATAAAACGCCGATTTTGAGAGAAAAGTTTATTGTATCTGCGGGTGGGACACCCGCGCTCCATTACTTATCTAACTATTTAGGCTTGGGAAAGTAACTCATTATTTCTAACGTAGAATAAACCACGCTTTATCGATTCACCGAACAATTTGTAACTTACTCATTCAGAATCTCCCCATTTATGGGAAGAAAGTAAATCCTCCCCCCTTCAGTCTTCAACCTTCTACCTAATCTCCTGTCTTTTCAAATATCCATAATCGATTACCTCAAGGGGTGTGGGGATATAATCGGGAACCGTTTTCCCATCAAGGTGATCTTTGGCGGCGTGTACTCCATAAGCGCCCATGAGTTCAGGATGCTGCTCGATGGTGGAGTGGATTTTTCCTTCGAGAATCGCTTCCTGCGCGGCTATGATGTTGTCGTAGGAGACAATAACAACCTGCCCGCTTTTCCCGGCGGCGTCGATCGCCCGGACCGCTCCAAGCGCCATACTATCATTGGACGCAAAAAGACCTTTGATATTGGGATGCGCCGTCAGCATATTAGTGAATACATTGTAGGCGTTTTCGGTTTCCCATTCGGCGGTTTGCATGGCGGCGATTTTGATCTGTTTTTCCGCATTGAGCACACGCAGAGCACCCTGTTTACGAAGTTCCGCATTGATGACGCCGGGAATGCCTTCAAGAATAGCCACTTCTCCCACACCCCCCATCGCGGCGACGAGGTCGTGCGCGGCCAAAGCGGCGCCAAGGGCGTTGTCCGATCCAACAAAGGGGCAATTCAATCCGATCTGTTTGCGGATTTTCTCATCCAGTGGATTGTCAATGTTGACGATGTAGATCCCCTGCATCTGTGCGCGATACAACGCTGGAACAAGCCCTGTCGAGCTGGCGGGCGCGACGACGAGGGCGTCTACTTGGCGCGTGATAAAATTATCGATGATATTGATCTGTTGGGTTACGTCAGTCTCCTTATTGGTCCCCTGAACGAACAATTCCACACCCAGTTTTTCCGCTTCCTCTCTCGCTCCTACCTCCATCGCATGAAAGAATGGATTTGATAAGGCTTTCATGACGAGTGCGATTTTGTATTTTTTCGCGGCTCCCCATGTCTCAGATGAGACAGTCAGTGAGACAATCAATGAGACAACGAAGCAGGTTAACAATACACTTTGATATCTGCGTGTCACAGCCAATTCTCCTTTTTCAAATAAAAATTAGTGATGTTTCGATTTTCTAGGATAGAACGAAGCGCAGAGGATTTAAAGATTAGGAGAGATAGGAAGAGCAATGAAATGGATGGGGTGATCTTTTTTTTTGGCTCAGCCGGTAAGTGAGTACGCAAAGTAAAATATTATTCACTTTTCATGGAAAAATGCGTAACAATGTTCGCCCAGCCTTGAAAGGCTGGGCTAGTATATAATGTCCCTCCGGGACAAAAGAAAATAGCCCAGGATTTTAATCCTGGGGATAGAGGAATGTGCTTTCTCATTAGGAGTACATTTGCTAATAGTAATCACCTACTGGATGAGCCTTTTTTTCTTGTTTAAGTCCTATTGATTATTTCTTCTTTTCCTTCTGCATCCAGGTTCCTTTTTCGTCTTTGGGATCTTTTTTGATCTCGTACCAGTATCCTTCTTTTAGTTCTTTCCGGATGACTTCGGCGAAGGTTTCTCCAACGCGGATCATGTTTTTATCGTTGATCTCGAGATCGTTTCCTTTTAGGATTTCTTTGTACTGAATTTCCCGGTCCGCGTTTTCTTCTTTGATCAATTTTTTTAGACTGGTTAGTACTTTCAGATCGAGTCCCCTTTGTTTCCCGTATCGCGAGGTATCCATCCATCCCTTCACCCAAAAGACCGGATTTCATTTCCGGTTCGATCTCTTTATATCGTTTGGTCCGTTGTTTGATTACATTTAGGATGATAGGATTTTTTAGATCGATATTGATATCGTTTTCGGCAGCGCAGGCGGTTTGGGCGCCGAATGAGAGACAGATGCGGTACATCGACCGCCGTGCAGGGATTTCGGTTGGGAGAAATACTTCTTGCTCCAATCCTTCCGTTCCCTGACCGGTTCGCACCCGTTTTTCGATCTCTTCGGCGGCTTGTTTAATCTCTGTCGTAGGGAAATATACGTTGACGGTCAAACTGACACAGCTGGCGAGTAGGAAGACGCCGATAAAAGTAAACCATTTGGACGTGTTTTTCACGATCGTTTCTCCCTTATCTTCAATATCTTTAGACTTCGCGTTTTAGAGTAGAAACCAAGGCAGGAGCGGTTAAGAAACCGCTCCCACTGTAAATTCATTCTAATGTACTTTAATTTGACGCTGAATTACTTCATTCTATTCAAATTAGGATTTAGAGAGCGCCTGAATTGTCAATAATACCAACAAAAGCGTCCACGGTCAGGCTGGCGCCTCCGACGAGCGCGCCGTCGATATCCTGTTGGGTGAGAAGATCGCTGGCGTTTCCGGCTTTCACGCTTCCACCGTATTGGATGCGGACCGTTTGAGCGGTCTCTTCGTCATACATCTCAGCAAGCAATTTCCGCGCGAAGGCGTGGACCGCTTGCGCGTCATCGGGAGTGGCGGTTTTGCCCGTGCCAATCGCCCAGACCGGCTCATAAGCGATGACCATGCCTTTGACCTGATCGGTGGTGATTCCAGCGAGTCCACCCCGGAGATGATCTTCTACGACAGCTTCCGTTTTTCCACTGACACGCTCTTCTTCGGTTTCGCCGATGCACAGGATCGGAATCAGGCTGTTTTCAAACGCGCATTTCACTTTTTCGTTGATAAACTCATTGGTTTCTTTAAAGATAGTACGCCGTTCTGAGTGGCCCAGGATAACGTATTGGCAACCGCAGTCTTTCAAAAAGAGGGGTGAAATTTCACCCGTATACGCGCCGTTATCTTTGGGATAGAGGTTCTGTCCTCCCAATCCGATACGAGATCCTTCGATCGCTTTGCTGACTTCGCGAAGTGACGTAGCCGGTGGGCAGAAAACGAGATCAACCGCTTCCGTCGAGCCGTGTTTGTCCACAATTCCCTTGGCGAGGCTGACGGCTTCATCCGCCGCGCCCGCGTTCATTTTCCAATTTCCAGCAATAATCAGTTTTCGCATGGAATCATTTCTCCTCATAAGATTAGTATTATCTATAATATGATACCACCGGATAGCAGGACACCCCAGCCCGCCGCTGGTTTGAAATGAGAATAGTTCGCATGAAAATTGTTAGTATTTGATGATCTGATAGATCTTCGATAAGGGGAAGCGGAGCAATTCGACGTCAATTATTGTTGTACGGTGGTGTTGTATCCACTTACAAAGGTTTTCTCTTCTGATCTTCATTTTTTTCTGTTGACAAAAAAATGGATGAGTTGAGAAGAAGGGGGACTACCTCACTCATCCTAGGAGAATAGGAGAACGAATCTCTTTTTTGGTGAATTTTGGGGTTACACCTTTTTTATAGATTCTTTCGTTCCTCTATATTTTTTACTTTGTTAGTACGGTCTATATTTCTATTTGTAACTTCTTTTTTCTTTGTAATAGCAATTAGCAAGCCAATTCAAGATGGCTCCTGATCTTTTTACAAAAAAAGATAACAAAGAATTTGAAAAGTGTCAGAAAAAAAACAAAGTTTTTTTTTAGGGGTTTAGGTTGAAGACTGAAGGCTGAAGGTTCGCTTTGAAGGGAGCGTTCGAGATTTCTTTCGTTTTCTGGTGATTAGATACCTTTCATTTTTGAATTAGTAGAACTGTTGACGCCGCCAGAAGTCCGTTTGTGACGGGGAAGAGAGCGCCTTCCGTGCGGGTGGCTTTAACGCTTATACAATCATCCTCAATTTTTAGAACACGCGCTAACGCGCGGCGCATGGGGAGAATATACGGCGCCAATTTGGGGGCGTCTGTGATGACGATGGAATCCACGTTGCCAACAGTATACTGTTTTTCTTCGATGAAAATCATCGTCCGCCGCAGCAGATTGAGACTGTCTGCGTCTTTGTATTGGGGATCGGTGTCGGGGAAATGTTGGCCGATGTCTCCTAATGCCAATGCGCCCAAAAGCGCATCGATTACACTGTGCGTCAACGCGTCGGCGTCCGAATGTCCCAACAATCCCATATCATGTGGAATCTCCACACCGCCCAAGACAAGACGGCGTCCTTTTTCCCAGCGGTGAATATCCAGCCCGTATCCGATTCGAAAGGGAGCGTTCATGGTGAATGAAATCCTCTTCTTAATCGCTCGTTTTTTTCAGTTTACGGCAAGTGAATACAAATAGGAGCGCGCTTCCACTTAAAAAGATCAATATGTGCCCGATGGCATAGAATAGCCAATTTTCACTAAAAAATGCTTCTATTTCTTGCGGGATCGACACAAGGAGATATAAGGGGCTTAAAAGATTCGTCCATCCTTCCCCCAGGAACGGTTTCCCCCGATATTGATACGCATGCAGGATCAATGGAACGATAAAATAAACGAGCGCGAAAACATATGTCGCTCCAAGCGATTGATTCACCCGTGGCGCGCGGGCGGAGAAAAACGCGCCTAACATAACGAGGAATAATGTCTGCGTGAGAAGAATGGATAGAAAGAACGGGATGTGAACAGCAGGGAATAAACTGAAATTCTGTCTCGATACGACCGTGATAAACGCCAAAAGCAGAAATCCAAGCAGAAAAGGTGGGAAAAAGAGCGCTATTGAGCGAATCCCGCATTGATACAACGCTCCCATACATTTTCCAAAGACCAATGAACGCAGTGTACAGGCGGTGGTTTGAAGAAGATCCCAGGTTTTATTCTCTCGCTCCCCCGCGAAGAGATCTGCGCTGAAAACCGGCCCCAACTGGGCGATTCCCAACAACACGAGTATCGCTACCCAGCGTCCTTCTTGAATCACCGCCAAGGGGAAAAGGAAATGAGAAAAAATAATAACTATATACCAGGAGGGAACGGAGAACGGTGGAAGCGAGGCGATGTATCCTAAGCGCTCCCGAATGTAGAAAGGATTCTGCCCGTCCTGGTATCGCCAATAGGAGCCTTGCACAATCGATTTTTTCTTACCCGATGGGCTGAGCCGGTACCGGAATGTGGATGGCCTGATCATCTCCCAGGAATACCGTGTTTTCGATTCGAGTTCATTCAATTTTTTGTGAGACGAATAGAACAACCAGAAGGGAACCACTAAACCAGAGAGAAAATAGAACGCCGCTGTGATTTTAAACACGGTTTCTGGGGATATATTGGGAGTTTTCCCCCATACATGAAAAAGGAACGCCATGGTTCCCGCGATCACCGCGCCTGCGAAGACAAACGCCGCTGCGCTTACGGAGAACACCATTGCAACAGTGAATAGGGTCGACACGGTCGCCCGGTTGATGTTTTTCGCCGAAAGCGCGTGATAGATCGCCGTACAGGCGATGATCAGCGCTAAGTACAGCACGAATAATGGACCCAGAACGAGTTCGGTAGGGGAAACTCCTCCCCGCGCTACGCAAACACTGATAATCGGTAATGTGGAAACGATAAGAAGAGCCGCGTAGCCTAGAGTAGAGATCAATTTCCCCATTAGAATCCGGCTGGGTCCAAGTGGTGTGCTCAATAGAAGCGGCAGTGTGTCTCGTTCCCGTTCCGTGATAATCGACTGGGCTACCAAACCGGGTAGCATCAGAGAGATCACAATAATCTGTCCACCCAGCATCCAGAAATAGAGGGTCCGCCCTACTGGATTCAAGGGAGAATCCGCCATTTCCCACAACATACAGACAATCGACATACACACCGCCAATACGATAAATAAAAGAAAGAACAATCGGCCCCGGCGGAGTGTGCGCACAAACTCATGCAGAACAATTGGATTGGTTCCTAAAAATCGAATGGTATCCAGAATCCAAAATAATAGGGATATGATTTTTTTTTGTATGAGGAGGAAAGGATTCTCTTTACGATTCATGAATGCTTGGATTTCAGGATTGCGGGTTTGCTGGATCGGATTCGAATCAGATTGTTCACTCATACCGCTATTGTCCTGTATACAAATTTGGATTGATTGACCGAACAGTCAAAAAATCGATGCAGGTTCCTTTTTACTGTGCAGGAACCTAGTTCTACTTTTTTCTAAATACAAACGGATGGATGTGAGAAAAAGTTCATGTTTCAATTATAACGAGATGAAAAAAAGAATCATCCTTTTATAAAATATGGATTTTTTTGGTGATTGGATAGAGTAACCGTGATCGCAATAGGAGGAAATAGAGGCGCTCATGGGTGTCTAAGTCTAGGAAAAATGGGAGATTGGTTATTTTGTTAGCGCATAAAACAACGAAAAGTATTGTGAGTAGACGAAAAAAGGCTGTCAGGAATCAACCTGCAGCCTTTTTGAATGGAATCATCACTACATAACAGCGCTATCACTATTACGTTGTTTGCGCCGTACTCTTTTTCTGCGTTCAAGTACTGCGTTTCTGAGAATCAGGATTCGATCGCTTTATCCAGTTCAGCGGCAAGTTCGCTTTTTGCTGTAAAACCGATCCATTGTTTGATCTTCTGTCCGCCTTTGAAAATCATGATTGTGGGGACGCTCATAATCCCATGTTGACCGGCTAATTCCCGGTTATTATCAACATCAACGGTGGCTACTTTGGCTCGTCCATTGTATTCATCAGCCAGTTCTTCAACGATCGGCGCAATTTTTTGACATGGGCCACACCACGCGGCGCCAAAATCTACTAATACGGGGATATCCGAATTCATTACTTCTGTTTCAAAATTTCCACCTGCGATTTCAATTGCAGCCATAACCTTCTCCTTGAAAAGTATATGAAAGAGCACGTTAATAAAAAGTATAGTACGCCGGTATCTCTCCCGCAAGTAGAAGCGCCTGGATCGACGCAAGCGGGCATGGATTGTGGGAGCGGAATCATGTATGTCAATTGGGATGAATGGAAGAAATGACGAATGGGTAAACTGGGACGGTTCATCGATTCTTTTGGGATTGGATTGATCCTGCTTTTTCTCTGTTTTATTTTTTATACGCAATCCGATCTGTTTTTTACGACAAATAATTTTACGAATATCCTGATCCAGACGTCGGTGAATATTATCATCGCGACGGGGATGACGTTTGTGATTTCGGCGGCGGAGATCGATCTTTCGGTCGGATCGTTGTTGGCGTTATGCGGGATGGTCACTGCGTTTATCCTAAAAGTCGATCCCGAAACCGGATTGAATCTCCCCCTAAGTGTAATGAATTCGATCGCGGGGCCGATGAATGAAAACTGGCTTTCCCCTTTGCTGTGGCGCTTCATGACGGCGCTGATCTTTCTCTTTTTCGCGATGTTACCCGGTATTCTATCCGGCGGATTGGTGGGATTGATCGTCGTTGGATTGGGTGTGCCCAGTTTTATCGTAACGCTGGGATTTATGCTGATCGACCGGGGATTGGCGCGGTATCTCACCAACGCCGCGCCGGTGACGGGCTTGCCGATTGAGTTTATGACGATCGGTTCCGGTGTCTGGTTTGAATTGTGGGGATTCCGGATCACGTATTCGTCCATGATCGCTCTAACCATCGTTGTCATTGGGATTCTCTTACTTAGCCGATGCCGTTTCGGGCGTCATGTTCTTGCGGTGGGAGGGAATGCGCAGGCGGCCTACCTGAGCGGTGTTCCTGTCAAGTGGAATCGCTTTCTCGTCTTTGTGGTTTCTGGCGCGTGTGTGTCTATCGCCGCCATTGTACAGACTTCACGCCTCTTTATGGGCGATCCGAACGCGGGAGAAGGCTATGAATTGGACGCCATCGCCGCCGTGATCATCGGTGGAACCAGCCTCTTTGGGGGGAAGGGAACTGTTCTGGGAACGCTGTTCGGCGCGTTGATTATTGGCGTTCTTCGAAACGGATTGGATCTGATGGAGGTGACCGATCATATAAAATTGATCGTAATCGGATTCATGATCGTTTTCGCCGTGTTTCTCGATTATTTCCGGCGGCAGTTTTCACGGGGATCGTGAAGCGGATTAAGTTTAGTTATTCCCCATCGAAGAAGCGCGATTATACGCTGACATATTTTCGTTCAAAATATTAAGCGATATAGAGATTCTCATTTAATAGGAATCGGTGTATGTTATATGTACTATTCATCGATTGTTCGGAGGAAAATAATAAAATCCTACATCTCTACAATCTTTCTCGTTTTTATTTCCTCAAACACATTTTCCCAGAACATCAACACACCGGAGAACTTTTCCGATCCAGGTTTTAGGAAGGTGGTTGAGGAATTAATGGGCGTGGCGCCAGGGGGGGAATTCACGGCGGCTGAAGCTTCGATAAAAGATGGGACATTGGAATGTAATATGCAATTGGTTACGAATGATATGACCGGGATTGAACATTTCCCTGCTTTGACGAGACTCGACTGCTCGTGTAATCAATTAACTAGTCTGGATGTATCCCACAATACCGCTTTGGAGTGGCTTGATTGCGCAGAGAATAAATTAACCAGCCTGGATGTCTCCAACAATACCGCTTTAGTGACTCTCTACTGCAGTAACAATCAATTAACCAGCCTTTCAAGTATTGTTGCCAACGAAGGACTTGGTGAAGGAGACTATGTGGATGTTCGAGACAATTTTATTGGTTGTATTGATTTAGAAGCGGCTATGATTGATATCCAAATTTTGACAGAGCGATTAGGAAAAGGTGTTTTCCCGGGATTTTCCGGGTTCTTCTACTCGCCCCAGAAAGAATGTGAAACAGTGGTATCGGATTGGTCATTGCATTGAGAGAAAGGCCGTTTTTATAGTGTAATAGTGTAAGATAAAACATTGATCGGAGGAAAATGATGAAGTCTTTTTTTATCTTCTCAATCCTTTTCGTTGGTCTTTCCGTAAACGCATTTTCTCAGAACATTAATACGCCGGAGAACTTTCCTGATCCGAACTTTCGAGCGGCGGTGGAGGAATTTATGGGAGTGACGTCTGGCGGGGAATTCTCGGCGGCGGAAGCCTCTAAAAAAGATGGGACATTGGATTGTTCTGAGCGGGGTATTAAAGATTTTACTGGGCTTGAACTTTTCCCCGCTTTAATTGGATTCGACTGCGGGAACAATCCTTCAACCAATCTCGATGTCTCCAACAATACGGCTTTGACTAAACTCTATTGCGCCTTAAATCAATTAACCAGCCTGGATGTCTCCAACAATCTCGCTTTAACTCATTTCTGGTGCGGTATAAATGAATTAACCAGCCTGGATATCTCCAACAATCTCGCTTTAACTCAATTCAGGTGCGGTATAAATGAATTAACCAGCCTGGATGTCTCCAACAACACCGCTTTGACTTCTCTCGAATGCTGGAACAATCAATTAACCAGCCTGGATGTCTCCAACAACACCGCTTTGACTTCTCTCGAATGCTGGAACAATCAATTAACCAGCCTGGATGTCTCCAATAACACCGCTTTGACTTCTCTCGAATGCTGGAACAATCAATTAACCAGCCTGGATGTCTCCAACAACACCTCTTTGAAATCACTATCTTGCAGTGAAAATCAATTAACCAGCTTCGATGTCTCAGGAGCCATTGCTTTGGAGTGGCTCGAATGCGGTGACAATCAATTAACCAGTCTTTCAAGTCTTGTAGCCAACGAAGGGCTGGGGGAAGTAGACTATGTGGATGTTCGAAACAATTACATTGGTTGTGTTGATCCAGATACCGCTATGAGTGATATCCAAATTCTTACGGCGCGTATTGGTGAAGCCGTCTTTAACGACTGGGGAGAACTTCGATCTGGTTTCGCTTTCGAGCCACAGAATGAATGTGAAACGGCGGTATTGGATTGGTCCTTGCACTGAGGAAAAAGATGGTTTGAATTTACGGGAACAGGGATTTCTGTGAACTAGGGATTGGTTTCCATTTTTGTTTTTATATTTTCATCATCCTACAAAGTTCTCTTGCCAATTCAAGTAACTTTACGTCAAATTCTGCGGCTAGATCACTACATATTTCTTTTAAATCTTTCGATGCGCCCTTGTTAGACTGTTCTAAATTAGTAAAAGGACGCTTATCCGCCACTAGCGGCGCTGGCCGCGGTCAGGCCGTCGAGGAAGCCTTTTAGCCGCTGCGCCCGGAGCGGGTGGCGCAATTTACGGATCGCTTTCGTCTCAATCTGACGGACTCGCTCGCGTGTGATGCCAAACCGGTTTCCAACTTCTTCCAACTTTCGCGGTTGCCCGTCATCAAGACCATAGCGGAGCCGGAGAACGGATTCTTCCCGTTCCGTCAACGTTTCCAGGGCCTGGACGATCTCTGTTTCGAGGGAGTTGTGGCTGGCGGTGTCGACAGGTGAGATGACCGTCTGATCTTCAATAAAATCACCGAGAAAACTATCTTCACTGTCATTGATCGGCGTTTCGAGAGAGACGGCCCGTTGGACAACCCGCGCTAGCTTCATGTATTTTTTTAAGGGGATATCGACCCGCACGGAAATCTCTTCCGGTGAAGGTTCGCGGCCGAGTTCCTGTTGGAGTTCTTCCGATGCTTTGGTAATTCGGTGCCAAGTGCCCTGTAAGCCGACAGGGATGCGGATATCGTGCGCCTGGCTCGCGCAGGCGCGGGAGATCGCCTGGCGGATCCACCAGGTCGCGTAGGTGCTGAATTTGAAACCTAGCAAGTGATCGAATTTCTCCGCCGCCCGCATTAATCCGATGTTGCCTTCTTGAATCAGGTCCAAGAGATGGACGCCCCGGTGACGGAATCCTTTGGCGACGGAAACGACAAGACGCAGATTGGCGCGGACGAGGTCCATTTTCGCCCGTTGAGCTTCCCGTTCTCCGCGGCGGATGATTTTATGCGATCGGAACAAGCGGACCGGATGTTCACCCTCGTCATAAAGCCGCTGGAGAATTTCTTTCATTTCCTTAAGGCGTTTGAGTTCTTTGGAAACGATCTCTTTTTTGACGTGAGAAACCTGGGCCAGCGAGTGAAGGGTTTTATCTGTGTACCGGTTTCGGGAGGCGAGGCGGTCGGATTGGCGGGGGGTGAGTTTAAAGAGTTTTTCAATCCGTTCGCATTCTTTAAACGCTCGGTCGGCTTGAAAGGCGCGGCGTTTCAAATCATCGGCGACTTCTTGAACGGTTTCCGGCGCGAAAGCGGCTTTGTAGAGATCCCCGCCGGTTTTGACAAGAATTTCTTTCGCTTTTTCCCAATCCGTTTCAAAGAGATCGATCGCGTCCTGTGATTTTGTAATCACCCGCGCAATGCGGCGGCGCAGATTGCTGACGAACCGGGTTGTATCTTTCTCTGTTTTAACATTATCCGGCGCGGAATTCATAATCACGTCGAGCCGCCGCCGCCCGGTTTTGACCTCATCGACAATGGCGATTAAATCTTCCAGGGCTTTGACGCTGTGCGCCACACCGACGCAGATCCGCCGTCTTCCATCCTGCATGCGCTGGGAGATTTCCTGTTCGCTTTCTTTGGTCAAGAGGGGAATACTGCCGATTTCGCGCAGATAGAGGCGCAGGCTGTTATGAGCCGATCGCCTGGATCCGCGCATCCCTCGTTCGTCTATTCTTTCCAAGGAAGGGATGTCTTGAAACGCTATATTCCTTGTTTCGGGCGATAAAAACATCGAGTCCGTGACATCTTCATCTTCTTCCAGATCGATACCGATATTGAGGTCATCTTCATGAAAGAGGGTGTCCTCTTTATATAGGCTCGTTGAAGCAAGCGAGTAGGTCATCCGTTTTGACTCCTTATTACGCAGAAGGTCATCGAATCTTTCGAAAACCTTTCCATCACAGACAATCGCCGTAAGGTCCAAAAGTACCAGGATAGGATCCATTTATTGGAAAATGCTATTCCAGCCGGTCTGGCTTTCGGTTGTACCGTTGATCGCCGTCTCCCCGATTGTATGGATTCATCTCCAGCGGATCACTTGTTGACCGAACGGTTGACACCATTCAATAACGAAATAGCAATTAGCCGAATTTGCGGTTGATCGTTCTTATCTATGTTCTATTGTAGTGAATAGCCGCTCCTTATACTAAGCCACATCTTTTTAGAATTCAGTCTATTACGATTTGTCTTCGGGTCAGCGGAAAAAGTTTCTTTTTTGCTAATCAGGAAAATCTCTTATATTTAACGTTACACAAAAGTCTATTAATATAAACCATCATGACCGAGATCATAGCCTGCAAATGAAAATGAGTTGCGATAGAAATCATGAACGAGAAAGTCTCGGAAACTCATTTTCATATAAACCATCATGATTGAGATCACAACTGCAGATGAAAATGAGTTGCGATAGAAATCATGAACGAGAAAGTCTCGGAAACTCATTTTCATATAAACCATCATGATTGAGATCACAACTGTAGATGAAAATGAGTTGCGATAGAAATCATGAACGAGAAAGTCTCGGAAACTCATTTTCATATAAAATATCTGCGATTTTACATTCAGGAACCTTTTTGACGCCGCGTTTTTCACGGATTTATAAAAACGAAGATAATGGTTTCCACTTTTTTGATTGATATGCGGACCATTGTGTGAAAGGGCGGGATCAATGTTGGAGAAGCGTGAATGTTGATCTGGAATTGTGATGGAGTCCATATATATCTTTTTTTTACTAGGCGTTATCTTGAAAAGCGTAGTCATGAAAACCGGCGCCAGGAAAATCGATCCAGATCGTTTCCTGCAGCGTAATTGCATGAAAAACCTGCAGTTAGCGCTTCTCATCTCTCGTTCCCTCAAAAATAACACGCAAACACATGATATGTAAATATTTGTTCCTACTAATTCATTATCCTAAATAGATGGACAAATGGCAAGTATCTAACTGATTTTTTTACTATTTTCTAAAAACGATTCTCTTCACGGGGGATTCTCTATTGAATTCAACGGGAAATAAGGGATTATTATTTTGTCCCGGCAAGGATCTGTTTTTGACGGAACAATTTTCGATGATTTTACACAACTATAAAATAATCAATGAGTTTCTTTGTTTTTTGATTCAAGTTGTGATAGGATGAATAGTATTAAATCCATAAATTGGCTCATCCATTTATATGAAAATGAGTCTTTAAGGGCATGTAGGGTGGGTCGCGTCTTTATGAGGCGCCGATTACATGAATAATTCTCGTTCGAATTAGGCGCCCTACTCACGTAACTCATTTTCATTTGCAGTTGTGATCTTAAATTATGATGGTTCTAATAATGATGAAAGCGATTATCTATCAATTCGGATTATTGATACTTCTAGTGACGCCCGTGGTTCTGGACCTGCAGGCGCAGGAAACCGGCGCTGTCAATGGGCGGCGGTTTGATGTTTTTCTATGGCCGGAGCGGGGAGGATTGATCGATTGGGTCACTGCGCCTGAAATACTTGAAGAGCGTTTGGCTGGTTCCTGGTTTCAGGCGCTCATGCAAACCTATCTCCATCGGGACGTTCAGTTCCATTTTCCAAAGGATGATACCCTCGATACCTATAAAGAGCTCATTTTGAGTACTAAACCCAGCTGCGTCGAGGGAGATCCTCAATTTATTGAAGAAGAGATCAATCGGAACCAAGCCGATGGTGATTACATCCCTTTATTGCGTGTTTTGCTTGAAGATAAGAATCCAAAGCCGATGCGCGGCATGATCGTGTATCCTGCCAAGGACGAGCCTTGGAAAGGGGTGTTGGGAGTCGTTCATCCCTCGCTGTATTTAAGCGGCGGGATTCAGATCGAATACTGGCGTAAACAAACCGGTGGAACGGTGGATTGGGTGTCATTCTATTCAACGCAGGAACTGCTGTTCCATCTGTTTGCCGGCACAATCCAAGCCGCGGCCGTTCCCGAAGGGATTCTGGACCAATTCTTATTCGATCAGGGGAGAGAAGATCTAATTTCTTCCGTGCGCCGGATTCCGGTCCCGGCAAAGCGGAATTCCTACACCGTTCTCTTTTTACACCGCGAAATATATAACGATCCACTCCAGCGCGTATTGATTTCAGAAACCTGGCTGCGGGATCATTTCCCCGATCTCTTCCAACCGATTCCGGCGGTGGCGTTGGGTGAATGAATGTTTAGGATATATCATTGGCTGGTTGGGTGATACGGAATAATATATATCTAATTTGTCTGAACCATGATTCAAAAGCCAGTCAGCTGGCGCTGTCTTAAAAGGATTATCATGGTTGAAAAATCAAGAAAATCATGCGAATCATGAAAATCAAGGTTCAGACATCGAAGAATTATTAACCTAGCAATCTCGTAGCGCCAACTTTTCTATTTTGTGAACTATTTATAAATTAATAATGAATCCAGATTTATCTTCATATATTCAATCCCTTTGGAATGTGTCGGAGGAACCGTTTCTTATCATTGAGCGGGATGGGTTGATTTTGGAACGGAGTCCGGAGGCGGAGCGTCTGTTTCCTTCTTCTGGTGAAATCGATTCGATTTTCGATTCTGTGGTGGAAATCGAGGCGCTTTCTGATGCGTTGGAAGATTCATTTAGTCAAAAACGATCCGTGTTGATTGAGCGGATCACGATCCGGAAACGCTTTGATGAACGCGCTGAATGTTCTTTACGGATTTCTCCCTTGGAGCGTTCTTCCTCTGGCGAGCCGGTCAATTTCTTGATCGGCCTGACGGAAAAATCGAAGACGCTTGACGACTTGAAAGAACTTGCCAAGTTGAACGATGAGCGGGTTGAGCGGCTGCGCGAAAAACTCGCCATTGTCAGTGATGAATTGGTGGAAAAAACCATCCAACTGGCGGAAGAGCAGAATAAGATTCTCGTCATCATTAATGGTATGCGGGACGCTTTGATCGGCTGTGACGCCGATGGAATGATCATTCAGCACAATGAGACCGCGATTAACTTATTAACACTTCCTGACGAAGACCTCACAGGGCGGGCGTTCGCGGAGTTGTGCCCTGAAATCGCCCACGCCATTCATTTTGATCCCTCTCAGCCGGATACCATGCCCGGTGGAGAAATTGATCTTTCTCTAGGGGGAAGAGATCTCCGGGTGCGTATTTCTTCTCTTTTGGATGAAGGAGATCAACCGTTTGGATTTGTTCTGATCGCGCAGGATCGAACCGAGCAAGCCGAAATCGATCGGATGAAGTCGGATTTAATCTCCATCGTTTCGCATGAACTCCGTTCGCCCCCTGACATCGATTGAAGGCTATGTGGAACTGCTTCTATCGGGGAACGCAGGCGGCTTGAATGAAAGTTTGAGAAACTATCTTTCTATCGTTTTATCCAACGCCAACCGGTTGTCGAATTTGATTGACAATATGCTCGATCTTTCCCGCTTCGAAGCGGGCAAAATGGCAATGACCTTCAGCAAAGTCGATATCAAGTTCCTTTGTGATTACATCTTCACCACCATGAAACCGCAGGCGGAGAAAAAGAACCTGACATTCCAGCTCCAGGCCGATTCAACAGGCGCGGTCTCCGGCGATCTCGACCGGTTGCAGCAGGCGTTGACCAATATCATCTCTAACGCCATTAAATATACGCCGGAAAATGGGATCGTGACGGTGCAGACCGGGCGCCGGAACGGGCGTATTTATATCGCGGTCCAGGATACAGGAATTGGGATCAGCGCTGGACAGCAGAAAAAAATCTTCCAGAAATTCTTCCGGGTAAAGAACGACAAAACAAAGAATATCGGTGGAACCGGCTTGGGATTGTGCATTGTGAAATCGATCGTTGAATCGCACCATGGGAGAATCCATTTTGAATCCGTGGAAGATCAAGGTTCGACTTTCACAATTGAATTGCCGGTTTATGAATAGGTTGAAGGTTGAAGACTGAAGGCTGATGGTTTTTCCATTGGTCTTCGACCTCTGGATTATTGATTTTGTGGATTTTAAATGATTGCGGGGATGATCTTGGGAGAATCAACCGATGAGTTTTTTTGTCAGAATCAGGATAGACAGGATAAAAGGATAGGCAGGATTTTTTTTCTGAACCATGATTAAAAAAGCCAGCCATCTGGCGCTGTCTTACATGATTTGCCTAATTTTCTTGATTTTAATCATGGTAATCCTTTAATCCTTAGAATCATGGTTCAGACAATCACGTCATGATAAACCTTTCTCCTATTATCCTGTCTATCCTGATTCTGACAGAATTATATTCGCAGACACAAGCCCTGCCCTGCACGGATAGCCATCTTGGATCGAAAGATATGAGCCGGAATTGGACTTCTCTCGCTCAATTTAAACATGAATATTTAAAGGGGAATCTCTCGGCGCTGCGGGTGAGTCAGCCCTACCTTGTTCCCCGGCTCGACACGCATTTCGATCGATCGGATATCTTTCTCCGGCGGGATGAATCGGACCGGTTTGAATGTCTCTATAAAACAGCCGGTGGAGAGTTTACCGTTCATGGCGCCGATTCGATTCAAGAAGAGATCGTCCGGTTTTCCACCCCCATTCGTGAAGCGTTTAAAAAGGGAACTTGGTTGTGCTTATGTGTTAGCGCTGGGATGGGTATTGTATTGCCTTCCCTTGCCGCCTATTTGGAACGGAGCCATCGCGGGGAACCGAAAGGCTTGCTGGTATTAGAGCAGGATCCAGGATTGTTGTGCGCCGGATTGTGTATGTACGACTACCGGGCGGTACTGTTATCAGGCCGGATTCTATTTGCGCTAGGGCCGAATTTGGGGGATGCGCTGCGGCAGATTCTATCGGATCATCATCTCGAGATTTTGGAATCCGATCAAATCCATACGGCGCCTGGTTATCAGGTGAATGATCCAGAGCGCAAGGACGATTACGAATACGCGCTGAAGGTTTTTCATAACGAGCATGCGAAAAGACGGGAAGGCTATCAAACGCTGCTGCGTAAGGCGGAAGAACATTGGTCCGCTCCGCGCGCAGAGATTCAGCGTGTTTGGACGCATATCACGGATGACCGCGCTTCGGGCGCGATTCTAACAGGCTTGTCGGAGGGATTCGGCGCTCTTGCTTTGGAATCGAAAGCGCTTCGGTTTAAAGACCGCTTGTTTACGCGCTTTCACCGGTGTGTGTATGATGTTTTTTCATTTCTCCCCGATCTGTTGCTTGGGATCAATCATTCATCGAATTATACGGCCTCTTTCGCTCAAGAGATCCCCGTTCCACGGTTGATCTGGTTTGTCGATGATCCTGCGACTACGGTCGATGTTCCCTTCCATCCATTGGACCGCGTGGCCGCCGTTTCAGATACATTTTTTCCCGAAATCAAGCGGCGGGGGGGAAAAACAATTGGCGTGGTCCAAGCCGCCAGCGCTTCTCATTTTGAAAAACCAGCGCTCCATCCGGAATGGAAACATAACGTGAGTTATGTCGGTTCGGTTTCCGATTTTTCATCGATTTTAAACGCAATGGATAAAAACACGCGGCGCCGGGTGGAAACGATTGTCAGCATGCAGATCGCCCAACCAATGCGTCCACTGGCCGATCTCCTCGCCGCCCATCCCATCGATCCCGCGATCCAAACTGAACTGGCCGAAAATCTGCGGAAAATTTTACCTAAGACCAGGATGATGACCGATGAACAAGCCCTTATGTATTTTCTTTATGCGGAGGCGAACACGCGCAGGCGGGTAAGAATCATGCGATCTTTACGAAACCAGACGAGTTTGGGGATTTACGGCCCCTCCAGCTGGCAGCGTGTTCTTCCGGATGAACGGCTGCGGCGCTGTTATCTCGGTTCGATCAACTCGGCGCGTGAATTGGGAAATTTATATCGGCGCAGCAAAATAAACCTCTGTGTCAATAGTCTGCAGGGCTTTGGTTTCGTGAATTCAAGACTCTTTGATGTGCCCGCGGCGGGTGGATTTCTCGCGGCGGAATGGGTTCCGGGAATTGAAGACTTTTTTGAGAAAGAGCGGGAACTGTTCTGGTTTAAGAATATCGATGAACTGCGCGCAATTATCGATCAGGCTCTGAGCGATGATAATCTGCGGGTGGCGGTTGTCTCCAGGGCGCAAACGCGGATTGAGAACGAACATACCTATAAACACCGGGCGGAGAGGATTTTGGATTTTTTTAATGAGAGTGAATAGGTCAGAGAGTGAATAAGTCAGCTGATTTCTTGGAGTTTTATGTATAGCCCTTTGGGCTTTTTTTTCTGCGGGCGGGACGTCCGTGTTCCATTATAGACCACTATATCTTGATATGTTTAGCGAATCATTCATCAATTTCTTGTGTGGGCGGGGATTTATGTGTTTTTCTCGCGATTGACCCGGAAAAATTTTCCTTGACAAAAAAATAAGATAACTTATACTCGCTACAAGAGATATGGGATTTCCTTTAAACTTGATTCTAGGTAAGTGTTGAATTTTGCGGCATTTATTTAACTAACTGGAAAACGTGATGGAGCAGCCGGATATTCTCCAACAGATGGAAGAGGCGTTGGATTCTGAATTAGTACTCTATCTGAAAATGCTGGATTTATCCGAGAAAACAGATCGGCGAGATTGAAAAAGAACGTCCGGATGAGACAAAGATCGCGGACTTGATGCATCAAAAAATCACGTTGTTGGATGAGATCCGGCGGTTGGATGATGAACATACCCCGGCGCGGGAGGAATGGAGGAAACAAGCCTCCCTGTATTCCCCTGAGCAGCGGGAAAATATCGCGGGGAAGAAAGAACGATACACACAAATTCTGCAAAAATTGCAGATGTTGGAAGAACGTATCTCTGAAGGAATTAAACAGTGTGAAGACGAGGTGAATAAAGAACTTCGCTTATTGTATAAAAGCCGCTCCGCCACACGCGCGTATTTAAAATACGAAAGCGGCCCCCCGCGATTCATTGATAAAAGGAAGTAGATTGAGCGAATCCGGGAAACGATTCTTTATGTTTTGTTATGTCAATGGGTAATTCTGTATTTCAGCGCTTGGGATATCTTTTAATTTCCTAGGCGTTAGCAACGACACCAGGTTGAGGGTGGTTTACCGTGGTGAAACGAGGTGTCCTCGAACAGTCGAATGAGGAGGGAACGCCTCAGGCGGCCGATCCCAAGGCGCTGCTTGAGATCTATTCTCTATTTAACGAGAACACAGAAAAACTGCGTCTCTCTTACGAACGCCTGGAACGCCGATTCCGGGAGATTGATCCCTATAATATTTATAATTCCATCACCGACGCGCTCATTACGCTCGATCGAAACGGAAATGTTCTCACGTTCAACCGGGCGGCGGAAACGATCTTCCAAGTCAAGGAACGAGACGCGATCAATCAATCGCTGATCCAAATCGTTAAACCATGCGAATCCGCGTTCAATCAATATAAGAGTGATGGCGCCACGGACGCGCGGTATGATATTTCCTTCACCAATAGCGAAGGATATCCAGTCTATCTGCGTGGGCGGTTTTCCCCTTTACTGGATCGTAACGGCGCCGTGATAGGCACAACGTGTTTGTTCGCCGATCTGAGCGTGGAACGGCTCTTGGAAGAGAAAGCCCGCCGTTCCGACCGGTTGACGGCGCTGGGCGAACTAGCGGCGGGTGTCGCGCATGAGATGCGGAATCCGCTGACCACAATTCGCGGATATCTGCAAATTCTCCCTGCTAACAAAGACGATGTTGAGTTTATCCAGGAATTTTCCGAGAATCTGATCCGCGAAATCGATCGTCTAACCCGGTTGACGGAAAATTTACTTGATATGTCCAAGCCGATTTCGCCCGAGCTCCAAGTGGCTTCACTCTCGGATCTGGTCCAAGAAGTGGGCCTGTTTCTTTCGGACAAATTCGAGAACGCTAACGCGCGGCTTGTTGTGGAAGAGGATCCTGATGGGTGTCTCGTTTTAGTCGACAAGGACCGAATCAAGCAGGTTTTTATCAACCTGTTCATGAACGCGGTCGAAGCGATCCAAAGAGGGGGAGAAGTGCGGGCGCGATTCTCCCACCGGAATGAGCGGCTGAACGAAACGGAAGAACCGGAAACGTACGCCGTCGCGGAGGTAATCGACAATGGGCCGGGGATTCCACAGAATGTGTTGGAACGGTTGTTTGATCCATTTTTTACGACAAAAGATTCCGGGACGGGGCTGGGACTTTCCCTGTCTCACCGGATCGTGGAAGAGCATGGGGGATTTTTACGGGTTGACAGCGTGATGGGAGAAGGCGCCCGGTTCTGGATCTTACTTCCTCTGGCTGATGGAAACAAATAAACCATAATGATTTGAAATTACAAAGGGCAAATGAAAATGAGTGATGGGAGTCACGGTAGGGCGCCTTACGCTTTTTCGACCCACCGGGAATGATTCACGAGAATAGGTTCAAGGTGGGCTACGCTTCGCTTAAGGCTCCGGCGTGAGCGCAGGTATTTAGCCCACTCTACATGCTCATTTTCATATTAAAGCGGGGATCAGTGGAATGACGCAAAAAAAACTCATTGTTGTGGACGATGAACTGGGTATCCGGAATCTTCTGAGCCGTGTCTTGAAGGGGGAGGGATACGATCTCCGCACGGCGGAATCGGGGGATGAAGCGATCGCCATGGTCAAAGAAGATCCACCCCGATCTCGTGTTATGCGATATTAAAATGCCAGGAAAAGACGGAATTGAAACCCTGGATGAACTCAAACAGATCAAGGCGTCTATAGAAGTGATCATGTTGACCGCCCATTCCACCGTTGAGAGCGCAGTCGCGGCGATGAAGTTAGGCGCGGCGGATTATCTCAAGAAACCGTTTGATGTCGATGAGTTGAAAATCGTCATCAATAAGACACTCGGTGTGGCTGAATTGAAGCGGGAGAACACCACTCTGCGTGAAGAAATCGGGCTGAAATATGGAATCGACCGGATTGTCGGCAAGCATCCAAAAATGCTGGAGATTTATGAATTAATCAAGACCGTGGCGCCGACGAAAAGCACCGTCTTGATTCATGGAGAAAGCGGAACGGGAAAAGAACTGATCGCCGGGGCGATTCACTATCTCAGCCCGCGGCGGCATAAGCGGTTCGTGCAGGTCAACTGCGCCGCGATCTCTGAAGAGTTGTTGGAAAGTGAATTGTTTGGGCATGAGAAAGGCTCGTTTACCGGCGCGATCCGATCCAGCGAAGGGAAGTTTATCATGGCTGACGGCGGTTCGGTCCTGCTGGACGAAGTGAGTGAGATGAGTCCGAAACTACAGGCCAAGCTGCTGCGCGTTCTTCAAGAAAAAGAAGTCGATAAAGTCGGGGGCCGGGAGCCGGTGCCTGTTGACGTTCGGGTCATGGCGACGACCAACCGGAATTTAGAAGAAGAGATCAAAAAGGGGACACTTCCGGGAGGATCTTTATTACCGTTTGAATGTGGTTACGATCTCCTTCCCGCCACTGCGCGAACGGAAGAGCGATATTCCATTATTGGCTCAGCACTTTTTCGAGAAATACAACCGGGAGATGAACAAACGGGTGGAGGGATTCGATATAGAGGCGGAACAGATCCTTCTCCGCTATCATTGGCCGGGCAACGTGCGTCAGTTAGAGAATTGCATCGAACGGGCGATCGTTTTATGCAAATCCAAGACAATCGGGAAAACACAATTGCCTCCTGAAATTTTCAAGGACGCTCCGATGGAGAATGGAGAAGCGGAACCCGGGATACAAGTCGGTATGACCGTCGCGGAAATGGAAAAACAATTGATCCATTTAACCTTGGAGAGCACGAATGACAACCGTACCCGCGCCGCGGAAATCCTGGGGATCAGCATCCGCACGCTGCGCAATAAGTTGAATGAATATAAGAAACAGAACCAAGAACCGTCATTAAGCGCTGTGAATGAATAAGATTTTAGAATGATTGTTTCGAGGCGATTATGGAACCTTTGCCCGAAGCCGCAACGTCAAAAACCATCTTTGTTCTCTCGCTTGAACTCGGTGTGAGAAACGAGACCGTTCTTGCGGTAATGCGGGAAATGGGATTGGAGGCGGACAACCTATCCATATCGATCGATCCGGAAATACAGGAGTCGATCGTTGAACGGATGGTTGAGAAGGGCGTAATCGCAGCCCGCGCCGCTGACGCAGCGAAGCGCCGTCAAATCACGGAACAGCCGTTCGCCGATGATGAAATCTTGGCGGAAGCCTTGGGCGCGAGTGAATTGGGGTATTCCGAAGCCCGGATTCCTCCACAAATTCTTCAGCAAACTTCCATCGCGGAAAAACCTTCGCTCTTTCAACGTTTGTTCGGCAAGAAAAAAGAGATCGCCCAAAGTCTTAAAGAATATGATGTGTCGGAAGAGGGAACTGCAAAACCTCTTTGAGGAATCCGGTGAATCGGAAGCCGAACCGGCGTCTATGCCTGTTATCGAAGTCGAACGGGAGGATTCTTTCCTCGAAGAAACCGGGGATATGGAAACCATACAAGACACGTTCGAAGAAGAGGCGCCGGAACTCGAAGAAGCGCTTTCTGATCTTGCGGAGGAAATGGAAGAAATCGATGGCAGCTTAACCGAGTTGGAAGAACTCGAAGGCGAAGAAGAACTGGAAGCCGTCGAAATAGAGGAAGAAGAAGAAATCACCGAACTGGATGATGAGGAATTGCAGGCCCTTTCCTCGTTGGAAGAAGAAGATCTCGGTGTGGAAGAATTGGAAATCGAAGACCAGGAATTCGATGAAGAACTTGAGATCGATGGATCACTCGCGGAGGAAGCATTAGAGGCGTCTGATGAAGACCTGGCCCCGGTTCTCGAATCCGGGAAATTGGAAACGGAAGAACCCGCTCCCGGTTTTCTGGGGAAATATCTGAAAGGATTTCAATTCACTCAAACCGAATTATACACGATGATGGGCGGCGGCGCCGTTATCACTCTTTTTGTGTTGGGCGTGACGTTTTATTGGTTATGGAATATAAGCCCCAAGGCTCAGAAAGGCTTGTGGGAACAGGCGGAGGAGTATTTTAAAAGCGCCCAGGAAGCGCAGCGTCTCAGCGAATATGACAAATCCGTCCAGGATTGGCGCCGTGCGGCGGAGACATACGCCAAGTTCTATGACAAATTTTCTGATCATCCCCTGGCGGGAGAAGCCTTTCATCGAACCTGCCGCAGTTATTACAACATGGCCAAAGACTATGAGGATTCAGACAGACAGGAAAAGAGTGAAGAACCCTACCAAAAAACGGCGGAATACTACCAACAGTTTTTAACGTATTTGGAGCGGATGGCCAACCGGATGGTGAGTGAAGATTCTCAAAATGTGGCCGCTTCGTTCCCTGATATTGACAAACAAAAAGAAGCCATGTTCCGCATCGCCTACGCCCAGCGCCGTCTTTTGCAATTTGACACATCGGTAGAAAAATTACGGGAATTCGCCGGGCGTTTTCCCGATTCAGAAGAAGCGCGGGAAGCGCTGCTTGATATCGGAGACACCTACCGGGATTGGGCGAATGTGGATAAGGAGAGTGAATCCAGCCATTTAAAGGACGCGATTGACGCATACAAGGATGCGCTCGATCACATGGGGGAAACCGAGCGGGAACAACGCGCGAAGATTTACGCGGGATTGGGAGATATCGAGTATCGAAATTATGAAAAAGCCGACGCCGCCGGCGATGAACAAGGAAAGGCTGACGCCCACTTGGGTGACGCCATCGCCTATTACGAATTGGCCGAAGCGGAACTTCGGGCTCTTGATAATCTCCCCATTGAAGAGAAAAAGCGCGTATTTAAAACCTTGGCGGATTTTAACTTGATTAGAGGTTGGAAGGCCAGCGAAGAATGGGAGGATATGGAGAAATCCGCTGAATCATTTCCAGCGGGAAGTCCTCTCAAGCAGACCTTGTTGGACGCGATCGGCCGGAAGCGGGCGACGATTGAGGGCTATCTTAATAAAGCGGGCGTTCTCTATGATGAATTGCTGCGTGACCGGGATTTGCTGGAACCAGACATGTTTCAGGAAATCATGTACAACAAAGCCTATTCGCTCTATATCCTCAGGGAGTTTCCACAGACGATCACCGTTGGGGAAGAGTTGTTGGATCCATCGAATAATCTGGATACAAAAATGGCGGCCAAGGTCTATTACCTGTTGGGAAACGCCGCCTGGGAGGAAGCGGCGAGTACGGGGGATTACAGTAAAGTAAAACGGTATTACCGGGACGCGCTGCAATTGGATCCGTTCTACCCCGCCGAGGAGAAAGGAAAGATCAGCCATTTGGCCGAAATCCGGCTGACCAACGCGTATTTCCTGCTGGATAAGAAATACGAAGAGGCCATCGCGCGTTTTCAGCGAGCCGTCGAGAACTACCCGGAAACGGGCTATTCGTATTTGACTCTCTGCTATTATGGAAAAGCCCTGGAAGATTACGGCGATGAATTGGTCTCTCAGGCGGTGGAAAAAGAACGCCAGGCCAAAGAGTTGGGGGGGGACGCTCAATTAGAGGCCGAAGCGGGACAACTGCGTCAAAAAGCGCGTGATCAATTCCAAAAGGCTAAAGACGCCTATTCCAGAGCGATCAACAGCCGCGAGAATTCAATCCACCGGGATACGATCAATGAAACATACTTGATTCGAGTTACATTCAACCGGGGACACAGCGCGTATAAGGCGGGATTGTTGGAAGAAAGCGCGCAGTTTTTCAACAGCGCTTTGGAGCAATTCAACGATCACCGGGTGGCCAAACCCTACATCCCACCCGCGATTGAACGGCTGGGTGACATTTATGTCCGCCTGGCCGATTATGGTAAAGCCATCTCCTACTATAAAACCTATCTCAACAACGCCTTCGAAGACCGTAATAACCGGGTGACGATGAAACTGGGCGACGCCTATTTAAAGCAATTATCGTATGACAAAGCCCGAAGAGTGTACCAAGGGATCTTCGAAAACGATCCACCGCCTACTCTTCGAGAAATCCGCCGCCGGCAGAGTCAGGGGCTGCCCCTGGAGCGGACCGTTGGATTTGACGCGTTGCGGAAGATCGCTGAATCCTACTACCAAGAGGCGTATAGTTATTACGATAACGAACGGATCAAGAAACTCAACCAAGCTTTGGAGACTTACCAGAAATTAGCCAGTCTCTATCCTTGGGA
>CAXXSM010000139.1:0-28224 GCA_963663405.2 bacterium
GATCCACATCCTTCCAAACCCCCATGTACGCCGCGGCGGCTCTCGGTGAAAAATCCATTGAAATCATGCAGAAATTAATAGATCGGGGAGCTCTTGCGAAGGATGTATTTATAATGCGGCGGAACACCGTAACCTGGAGGGGATGAAATTCCTTCTCCAACACGGCGCGGATATCAATGAAACTAATTATAACGGTGAAAGCGGTTTAATCCTCGCCGCTAAGAAGGGTCATTTCGATGTAGTGAAATTTCTCGTAGAAAAAGGGGCGAATCTATCAAAAGGTAAGAGTCAATATAACGCCTTGTACCATGCAGTGGAAAATGGCCATACTGAAATCGTCAAATTTCTTCTCGAACAAGAAATCGATCCAAGCGGCGCCTTGGTCATCGCGGCGGAGAAAGGATATGAGGAAATCCTGAAAACACTCTTGGATCATGGCGGGGATATCAACGAAACCAACAACAAATACACCCCATTAACCTGCGCGGTCGTTCGCGGAGGATTGAATATAGTCCAAATCCTGATCGATCGCGGCGCCGATGTCAATCGACCGGATGGAAATGGAAAGAAAGCCCTTCAATACGCCCGTGAGTATGAAGACAAAGAAATCGCGGACATTCTAATCAAAGCGGGAGCAGAGAATTAAGCCTGAAAGAGGAGCGCACAAAATGACTGATTCCAAGAGACATTCCATTTCTCTTTATTGCGCGTGGAAGAAAATTTTCCTAATTCCCCTCGTTTTCCTTCTCGCCTCCTGCATGGACGCAACGCCGCCAATCATCAAAGCAGTCAAAAGCGGCTCGCTCGAAGAAGTGCAGAAAGCGATTCGATACAAAGCGGATTTGAACGCGGTTGACGAAAGGGGATTAACGGCGCTGCTGATTGCGATGGGAGCAAAACAAACACAGCAAGACAAAAGTTATCAAAACTACGATATCGCAATCGCATTAATCGAAGCCGGAGCGGATTTGAACGCCGAGAATCAAAACGGCATTACCGTTTTGGACTACGCTATATGGTGGAGTAAAACTGATCTCTTCAAATTGCTGGTCGAAAAAGGCGCCAAAATAAACGATATAGGCAATTCCACCCTCGTTCGCGCGATACACTGCAGAAACATAGAGATTTTCGATTTCATTTTAGAGAAAACAGAATATGAGTATCCAGAAACAGCATATGGATCCGCCGTGAAGGCAGCGGTTTCGAGCGATAAACACACCGTTGAATTCTTGACAAAACTCCTCAATCGAGGGGCCAATATACATGGATATTTTCGAGAAGCGGCGCAATATGGAAATGTGGAAGCGATGAAATTCCTACTCCAACATGGCGCCGACATCAACGAAACATCTATTGATGGTGGGAGCGGATTAATTTCCGCTTCGTATAACGGTCATGTCGAAGCAGTACGATTTCTACTCGAAAAGGGCGCCGATACATCCATGATGCAAGACCAGCGCAACGCTTTGTATTGGGCGGTAGATAAACAACACTCAGAAATCGTCGATCTTCTTCTCGAAAAAGAAATCGACACAAGCGGCGCCTTAGTTCTCGCGGTGGAAAAAGGGGATGTGAAGATCATAAAAAAACTCCTAAAATATAGCGTGGATTTAAACGAAACAAATCTTAAGGGTTATACTCCATTAACCATCGCTGTGATTCAAAGCGATAAAAAAGCGGTTCAAATCCTAATTGAACACGGCGCCGATGTATACCATCCAGACAAAAACGGGATGACCGCCCTGCAATACGCCCAAGAGTTTGAAGATGAAGAAATGATAAAACTCCTAAAAAACGCGGGCGCGAAAGAGTAAGCGCCGAAAGGAGCGTACACAATGACCTGCGCCAGGAGACATTCTATTTCTCATTATTGTACGTGGAAGAGAATCTTCCTTATCCCTCTCATTTTCCTTCTCTCTTCCTGTATGGATGCGACGCCGCCGATCATCAAAGCGGTCGAGAGCGGCTCGCTCGAAGAAGTACAGAAAGCGATTCGATACAACGCGGACCTGAACGCGCTTGATGAGGAGGGGATGACCGCGCTAATGATTGCGGTCCGGGGAGTGCGGACACGTCTCCCCAATGGACAAATCCATTTAACGTCCTTAGACACCAGGATCGCCAAAGCCTTGATTGAAGCCGGGGCGGATTTAGATACCTCTAAAAAAAATACTACGGTGTTAGACTTAGCGATCTTGCGAAATGAACCGGATCTCGTTGAACTGCTTCTTGAAAAGGGCGCCCCGCTAACTACTTTCGATAATTCTTCCCTTAAACACTCCATCTATTGTGGCAACCTGGATATTTTCGATCTCATATTCAAAAAAACAATAAAGACGAATCCATCCGTATCTTGGCAGCCCATCATGTACACAGCAGCGGGGATCAAAAAAAACACCGTGGAAATCATGACGAAATTATTGGATCGAGGCGCCAGCGTTAAAGGATGTTTTTATATTGCGGCGGAACACGGAAATATGGAAGGGGTAAAATTCCTGCTACAACACGGAGCAGATCTCAACGAAACAAATTTCAATGGAGTAACTGGTTTGTTTCTCGCCGCGAAAAGAGGACATCTTGAAACAGTTAAATACCTTCTTGAACAAGGCGCTGATTTGTCAAAAGGCAAATATCAATTTGACGCCCTGCTGCTGGCGGAGGAACGCGGTTATCATGAAATCGTGGATATCCTTTTTGATTATGGCATCAATACAAGCGGCGCTTTATTCATTGTAGAAAAAACCGGACATGCGCATGTCATGAGAAAACTCCTGAAGCGCGGCGCGGATACAAACGAAACCAACCCCGATGGATACACTCCTTTAACTTTCGCCGCTGTTCATGGAGGATTATACGAAGTCCAAATCCTGATTGAACATGGCGCCGACGTCAACCACCCAGACAAAAACGGAAAAACCGCCCTGCAATACGCCCAAGAGTGTGAAGATGAAGAAATGATAAAACTCCTCAAAAACGCGGGCGCGAAAGAGTAAGCGCCGAAAGGAGCGAACACAATGACCTGCGCCAGGAGACATTCCATTTCTCATTATTGTACGTGGAAACGAACCATCCTTGTCCCTCTTGTTATCCTTCTCGCCTCCTGCATGGATGCGACGCCGCCGATAATCAAGGCGGTCGAGAGCGGCTCGCTTGAAAAAGTGCGGAAAGCGATTCGATACAAAGCGGATCTGGAAGCGGTTGACCAATACGGCAATACAGGGCTGATGATTGCGATCCAAGGAAAACGGCATGATTATGGGAACAGAATCTACAGTTACGGATCTCCGAACTTCGATATCGCCAAGGCTCTGATCAAAGCCGGGGCAAATGTGAACGCCGATAATCGAAGTGGCGTAACAGTATTAGACTGCGCCATCGGGAAAGCTCAACTCGATCTTATAAAACAGTTGATTGAGAAGGGAGCGAAAATAAACGCTCTCGATGATTCCACTCTGACAAAAGCCATCGAATGTAGAAATTTTGAGATCTTCAATTATCTATTTGAGAAGACAAAAGACGTGAAACAAACTTCAGCTTACGTGTCCGCCATGCGCGCGGCGGCGGAATGGGAAGCCAAAGCGATTCCGATCATGACGAAACTTCTCGAGCGGGGAGCCAGTGTAAAAGGGAGTTTTTACGCAGCGGCGGAGTGCGGAAATTTGAAGGCGATGGAATTTCTTCTCCAACATGGCGCTGATGTAAATGAAACTGGTTCTAGTGGTATAAGTGGATTGGCCTGCGCCTCTCTTAAAGGCGATCTCAAAACAGTACGATTTCTTCTTGACCGCGGCGCCGATCTTTCAAAAGAAAATACTCAATACAACGCCCTATACTACGCACTATTTAATGGTCACACAGAAATCGCTGACCTGCTCATTGAAAAGGGAATCGACACAAGCGGCGCCTTGGTCCTCGCGGCGGAGAAAGGTCAAGTGAGCATCATGAAAAAACTGTTTACGCGGGAGGTGAACACCAATGAAACCAATACGGATGGCTACACGCCTTTAACCGTTGCGGTGATTCGCGGGGGATATGACGCGGTTCAATTTCTTATAGAAAACGGAGTGGACGTCAACCATCCAGACAAGAACGGGATGACCGCCCTCCAATACGCCCAAGAGTTTGAAGATCAAAAAATGATAAAACTCCTGAAAAATGCAGGCGCGAAGGAATAAGCGCGAATCGGAGCCCACTCAATGACCGGCGCGGGTAAATATTTCCAATCGGTTTGGATACGCAAGGAAAGAATTCTGTTCTCCCTGCTTCTTCTCCTCACATCATGCGCCGATACTACCCCTCCCATCATCAAAGCCGTGAATAGTGGATCGCTGGAAGAAGTGAAAAAAGCGATCCAATACGGGGCGGACCTGAACGCGACAGACGAGAAAGGGTATAGCGGTCTCCTTATCGCGATCCGGGGACGGTGGACACGTCTCGACAGTGGACACACATTTCTCGAAAAACCGGACGTCAATATCGCCAAAGCTTTGATCGAAGCTGGAGCGGATATCAGTATTCCAAATCGAATGGGTTACACGGCGTTACGATACGCGATTTGGGAAAAACAAACGGATCTCATCAATTTATTATTGGAAAAGGGAGCAAGTATAAGCATACTAGAAGACTATTTCTTCTATGACATCTGCTACCGGTGTAACCTGGAAATCATCGATCTTGTATTAGACAAGATTGAAAAAGAAAAACGAACCACAATTTATCAAACCGCCATGCAAGCCGCGTCGCGCCGAGAGAAAGATTCCATTGAATTGATGACGAAACTACTCGATCGAGGCGCTAATGTGAAAGGAAGTTTTTATTTCGCGGCATTAAATGGAAATATAGAAGCAATGGAATTTCTTCTCCAACACGGCGCTGATCTCGATGAAACGAATTCAATTAACAAAAGTGGCTTGTATTACGCGATTGAAAACGGTCATCTCGATGCGGTACGATTTCTTCTTGAAAAAGGAGCCAGTATTACAGCCGGTAAAGGCATATTAGAGGCCCTAAAAACGGCAGTTGAGAAAGGTCATGCCGAAATCGTCGATCTCCTTCTAGAAAACGGTGTCAACAAACACGGACTTTTGACAATTGCAGCGGAAAACGGACAAATCGAGGTGATGAAAGTATTATTAATGCGGGGCGCAAATCCTAACGAAACCAACCAAGAAGGTCACACGCCATTAACTTCCGCTGTGATTCATGGTGGATTAAAGCCACTCCAATTCCTAATCGAAAAGGGTGCGGACGTCAATCACCCAGATAAAAAAGGAGTCACCCCCATTCAATACGCCCAAGATTACAAAGACGAAGAAATGATTGTGATACTGAAAAAGGCAGGCGCGAAGGAGTAAGTCTCAACAAGGTAAAACACCCGCTCAACAAGTAAAATTAAAAGGCCGAAGGAACAACACCTTCAGCCTTCAGTCTTCAACCTAATCCCCTAATGAATCAATACCGGTAATGCTCCGGTTTATAAGGGCCTTCAATCGGCACGCCGATATAATCCGCCTGTTTCTGTGTGAGTTTGGTGAGTTTGGCCCCCAGTTTACCTAAGTGTAAACGGGCGACCTCTTCATCCAATTCTTTGGACAGACGGTACACGCCGGTCGCTTTTCGTTCTTTCCAAAGATCAATCTGCGCCAAGACTTGATTGGTAAATGAGTTCGACATCACGAATGAAGGATGTCCCGTAGCGCAGCCCAGATTGACCAAACGCCCCTCAGCCAACATAAAGATCGAATGGCCATCCGCGAAAGTGAACTGATCCACCTGCGGTTTAATATTCATTTTCTTGATCCCAGGGATCTTTTCGAGCGCGTTGACCTGGATCTCGTTATCGAAATGACCGATGTTACAAACGATGGATTGATCCTTCATCTTTTCCATGTGCTCTGCCCGAATGACATCACAATTGCCGGTTGTTGTGACGAAGATATTCGCTTCCTCCAGGGCGTCTTCAAGCGTCGTCACTTCAAAACCTTCCATGCAGGCCTGCAGCGCGCAGATTGGATCAATCTCGGTCACCAGCACACGGGCGCCAAAGCCACGCATCGACTGCGCGCAGCCCTTGCCGACATCGCCATATCCACACACACAGACGACCTTGCCCGCGACCATCACATCCGTGGCCCGTTTGATACCGTCCGCCAACGATTCGCGGCAGCCGTAAAGGTTATCGAATTTCGATTTCGTTACAGAGTCGTTGACATTGATTGCCGGGAACAGAAGCGTTCCCTTCTCCATCATTTCGTATAGCCGATGAACGCCCGTCGTTGTCTCTTCGGAAACTCCTTGAATCTCCTTGACTATCTCGTGCCATTTCGTGGGATTCTTCTGGAGTTCTCTTTTCAGCAACGCGTTAATGATCGCCAGTTCCTTGATTTCCGTCGGTTCATCAAGAAGTGTGGGATCGTCTTCCGCCTGATAGCCGCGATGGACCAACAACGTCGCGTCGCCTCCATCATCCACAATCAGATTCGGCCCTTTGCCGCCGGGGAACGAAAGCGCCTGAAGCGTGCATTCCCAATACTCTTCGAGCGATTCGCCTTTCCACGCGAAGACCGGCGCGCCGGTTTCCGCGATAGCGGCGGCGGCGTGATCCTGCGTGGAGAAAATATTGCAGGAAGCCCAGCGCACATCCGCGCCCAGCGCCTTGAGCGATTCAATCAACACCGCCGTTTGAATGGTCATATGAAGCGAACCGGTGATCCGCGCTCCTTGCAACGGTTTTTCGGCCCCGTACTTTGCACGGACCGCCATCAGGCCCGGCATTTCCTCTTCCGCAATCGTGATTTCTTTGCGTCCGAAATCAGCCAAGGCTTTATCGGCGACTTTATTGGGCAGGCCGGAATAATCCGGCAACACGATGCCCGCGAGATCGATTCCAGACCGTTCAAGTACTTGAGTCATAGGATTTGTCCCCCTTTTGGGTTTATTTTATTTTTTCAACGCGTCCACGTAATCCAACTGTTCCCACGGAAATTCGATGCGTCCAAAATGTCCATACGAGGCGGATGGCCGGTAAATCGGACGCCGCAGGTTTAAACGGGATATAATCGCCGCCGGACGCAAGTCGAAGTGTTCTTTGACCAGAGCGGCGATTTTCTCTTCTTCGATCTTTCCGGTCCCAAATGTTTCCACATTAATCGAAACCGGTTCGGCCACGCCGATCGCATACGCCACGGCCACTTCACAACGATCGGCCAATCCCGCCGCGACGACGTTCTTCGCGACGTGACGCGCCGCATAAGCGCCGCTGCGGTCCACCTTCGATGGATCTTTACCGGAGAACGCGCCACCTCCGTGACGACCAACGCCTCCGTATGTGTCAACGATAATCTTCCGGCCGGTCAATCCGCAATCACCCATTGGACCTCCGACCACAAATTTGCCCGTTGGATTGATGTGATACTTAGTTTCCTGCAGAAGATTCGCGGGGATCACTTTCTTAATTACTTCTTCTGTAATCGCTTCGGAAATCTCCGCTTGGCTGATTTCCGGCGCGTGTTGCGTAGAGATCACTACTGCCTTAACTTGTATAACCTTATCGCCATCATACTCCACGCTTACCTGAGATTTCCCATCCGCCCGCGCCCATGAAAGCGTTCCATCTTTTCGCGCTTCCGACAACCGGCGTGTTAACCGGTGCGCCAGCACGATCGGCATGGGCATGTATTCCTCGGTTTCATTCGTGGCGTATCCATACATCATGCCTTGGTCACCGGCCCCCTGTTCATGATCATCGGTTTGATCCACCCCCTGCGCAATATCGGGGGATTGGCGATCCAACGACACCAACACTCCGCAGGTATTGCAATCGAAACCATAACTTGCATCGTTATAGCCAATCTCATCCACTACCTGACGAGCGACTTTTTGATAATCAATTTTCGCGCTCGTTGTGATTTCACCGGCCAGCACAATCAAGCCCGTTGTAATCAGGGTTTCACACGCGACACGGCCATAGGGATCGACTTCATAGATGGCGTCCAGGACGCCGTCGGATATTTGATCGGCGATCTTATCGGGATGACCTTCAGTAACAGACTCAGAAGTAATAATTCTTTTTTTGGCCATTATGATCTGATTTCCTCTCTTTTCTGTATAAATTGATCGGAGCGCGTTAGTTCAATCCTGACTTGAAGGAAAGATGGCTCCCTTTTTTTCCAGAATTTTGGAATCTCTTGACCTTCCACAATTTCAATCGTTAAATAGTATATGCATACAAACGAATATATGCAATTATACTCGGACCAGGATAAGAAACAAGTATCATGTCCAGCCGAAAAGATCCCGTTAAAATCTTTAAATCCCTCTCGGATGAAACCCGTCTCCGTATCCTTTGGCTGCTGGATGGAAATGAATTGAGCGTCAACGACATGGCGGAAATCCTTGGCTCGACACAATCTCGAGTTTCACGCCATCTTACGGTCCTCCGGGAATCGAATTTTCTCGAAAGCCGCCGTGAAGGAACCTGGGTTTATTACCGTAAACCGGACGATTCAATCCTTGAATGGGAAATCGCCCAAGCCTGGCAATTCGTCCGTGAATGGGCCGGACGTCATGAAGAGGCGAAAAACGATCACAAACGATTAAAAATAATTTTACACAATAAACGGATGCGCAGCCGGCGTTTTTTCGGCAAACACGCCTCGCATTGGGATGAGATCCGCATGAAACAATGCGGCGAACTCGTCACCTTGCAAGCGATGGAATCCTTGATCCCACCCCAATTGACTGTTCTGGATGTCGGGACGGGAACCGGGCATCTTCTGATTCCTTTGGCGCGCATCGCTCGCAAAGTGATCGGTGTCGATCACTCCCCCCAAATGCTCAATCATGCAAAAGAAAACGCCCGTAACGCCGGTGTCGAGAATATCGAACTCCGTCAGGGAGAAATCGATGAACTCCCTTTGCAGGATGAAGAAGTAGACGCGGTTTTCGCCAGCCTCGTCCTCCATCACGCCCCGGATCCACGGAAGGCGATCCAGGAAATGGTCCGTGTCGTGAAACCGGGAGGACCGGTCACGATCATCGATTTACAGCAACATGCCGAGGAATGGATGCGGGATGAATTGGCCGACACATGGCTCGGATTCGAAGAAGAAGACATGCGGAAATGGTTCCACCAATCAGGATTGACGAATCCACAGTGGATCGAAGGTGAACCACCGGCCAATGGAAACGCGAAAACCGCAAAGGTGCGTAGTTTTATTTTCTATGGGCGGAAAGAAATGTAAGACGCCATTCAACCGTTCTTCTTCAGCCGCATCAACCACAACTTCGCATACTTCGTAAATGTAGCGAAAGCGGAAAGCATCGCCAAGATCAATCCCAGCGCGCCATCAAGAAATCCCAACCGAAGGATATATCGCTTCATAAATCCAAAAGCCGGGCGGAAAAACAGGTTAATCAAACTGACTTTTTTACCGTTTTTGTACAAGTCATTAGCCGCCCATGTTGTGTACCGGCCGAATTTTTCGAAATATTGATCGAAATTATGATAGGTGTAATGCAGAAGTTTTCCTTTTAGATAGCCCGGCTCTCCATTAATTTTAAAATCAGCGTGCACTTCCCGGTTCTCTTTGCGGCACCGGTCACGGTGAAAGAAGCGCGTGGTTTTATCACGATCCCACCCTCCGTGTTTGATTTCTTTTCCGAATACGAAGTTCCGGCGATAGATGAAATACCCGTCCCGCTCCGGTCCTTTTACGAGAAGATGTTGGACTTCCTCGCGCAGTTCATCCGTCACACGCTCGTCGGCGTCAACGAACAGAATCCATTCATGCGCAGCCTGAGGAATGGCCCAATTGCTCTGCGCCGCATGGTTTTTATATGGATTTTGTAGTATTCGCGCCCCATAGGAGCGGACAATCTCCAACGTTCCATCCGTCGAGAAAGAATCCGCGACTAAGATTTCATCGGCCCATTTGACGCTTTCCATACAGTCACGGATGTTCTCTTCTTCATTGTAGGTAAGAACAATTGCAGTGACTTTCCGGGGAGAGCCATTTTCTGGTGTTTGCATACTCCATCCTTTGTAAGATCGGTTCAAAACGGCTTTATTTGCGGGAGACTTTGACCGGCGTTCTCTAAAATATAATAGATCGAGAAGAAGGAAACAAGGATATACAATTCGCAAATCAATATCTATAAATCTATGGATGGAGAATGAGAAAAAAAAAGCGCCAGACCAGCGCCAAGATAATCATGCGTAATTTAATTCAGAACGATTATTCAAACTCGATTAATACAAACACCATTCCGCGACAGCGGTAAATTCACCAAAGATGATCTCTCCCGCGCCGGCGGGGGAAAGACGGCCATTCGCGTTGACGCCGATGTCCCAAAATGCGGCTTCCGATTCCGGATCGAGGTAAGCTTTGCTTTCCAATTCTTCATCAGTCAATAGGTCATACCATTCGTTTTCAGGGGTAAAACTAATCGCATGGACGCGGTTGGCCCACCAATATTGCAGCGCGAGATCGGCGCCGTCGTCATCGTCCATACCGATATTGAATCCCCAAACCTGACCAGGCGCCATGGAGAGGCCTAATTCTTCATCTTCAAAGTTCATTTTGTGAAGCCGGGTTTCCAAAATCCAGCCGCCATCAACTTCCTGTCCATAACCGTACACTTGCTGATCTTCTCCATAATACCAATCCACAAGCAGGGACCAGCGAATGGGATCTTGTGGAGCGTCGAGCGCATCATCCCAGTTGGAGAAACGGCCTTCGTAGTTGAAATAGACGTGGCCGCCATATTCGGGGGGGGGTAGAGTCCCAATTGTAATCGAAATCAGTATTGGTTGGATCGACGAGTAATTCAATCGCGTCATCAGACCAGAAGCGGGGATTTTCATCGTTCGAGCGGACGACATCATCTTTTGCGTCTACGGCGATATAAAGATAGTTGTCGTCATAGGCGAGATAGAATGTGAAACTGGTATCTTCCGGGCTGTCCCATTCTTTCACAGTCGGGTAATTCAAAATCCACGCGTTTTCTCCGGGAATCACAGAAATAGGTTCAAAATCGCCGTATTCTCCGGGAGAAATGATACCATCCAACTGCACGGAATCATTCACTACTTTGGGAACGGTCAACGTCGTCGCGTCGATATCCGACCAAGGGCCTTCGGATGTTTCATCAAAATCAAGCACTTGGGATGAGACCGGTAAACCGGTTGCAAGAATTAAAGATACGAACAATATAGGCACAAATCTTCTTCTCATTTTATATTCTCCTCTAAGATGTATTAGATTTTAAATCAATCAAGCAGTTTTCTAATGGATTACGCTGCCTCCTTTCTGTCTTGATAAATAAGACGATCGCTTCAGTGAATTAATCCGCACGTTACTTTTATCAAATATTCATCTAGCAATCAAGACTCTATTGGAAGATAAGATGACAAAAAAGTTTTATTGGAGGAGTACGAAAAAGGCAGAGAATGCAATTTGTTAATTTGTTAGTGATTGTGGAGGTGATTAAGAAAATTCAAATCGAATTCTTTCAGATCTATACGTAAGGGATCAGAATGTTTTTCAACTGGTGAAGATTAAAGACTGTTTTTGGAATCAAGGAATTTCTTGAACCGTTGCGCGATGGGATGAATGGGTTTTCCTTTTTTCCGGACCGCCTCCAAGCGCAAGCCGGTCACCAAGCGAAGACCGGTCAGTGGATCGGCGCAGGCTTGTTCCAGGAATTCTTCCCGCTGTTCGAAGTATACTCTTCCCGGTTCAAGAAAATCGCTGATATAAACCATCCAGCCGATGGGAGTGAAATCGGGATGCCCCGTTGGATGATACGACACCGCCATGAGAGCGCTTGGATCAACAATTCCATACTCGTATTGAAGCGTCCATGCGCTCATGGGGGCATGAAACAATTTGGGAATATCCAGCAACTCGTTTCCATACAAGACCGGTTTTTCACCGGTCCATCGCTCCTTGCGGGATTCCTTTGCGCAGTCATGAAACAACGAAGCCCAAGCGAGCAGGGTTGAATCCACGGGATAGTTCTTCCATGAATCGGCGAGAAGAAACGCGGTTTCCGCGACTCCAACGCTATGTTGGAACCGTTTTTTCGAGAGTGTGTTCTGGAGGCGTTCGACGGCGGATGATGGAAGATGATCGATCACGGTTGAAGTTGAGTCTCCAATTTGTGGATTTTTTCATGAATTTTGGATTCAAATTCGGGTGTAAATTCGAAGGGATGCTTCGGCCCGGTCTCCAGCGCTTTTTTCCATTGCTGGACCGCCAGATCGAATTGCCCTTCACGTTCGTACGCGTTGGCGAGATGATCGAGGATCACAGGATGATCGTTTTCCAGTTCCAACGCTTTGCGAAGTTGTTCGATGGCTTCCTGATTGCGGCTCATCCGGTAATACGCCCATCCCAGACTGTCGATGATATTTCCATCATCAGGCCGGAGTTTCAGCGCCTTTTCAATCAGCGCAAGCGCTTCATCAAGACGCACATTGTGATCGGCGTATGTATATCCAAGAAAGTTATACGCTTCGGCGTCGTCTGGATAGCGCTCCATCGCTACGCGCATTAGACGCTCGATATCCGCCAACCGGTCCATCTTCTCATACAGATACGCCAATTGAAACAGCGCGTCTTTGTATAGGGGGGACTCTTCATCAATGGCTTTTTGGCATTCTAAATAGACTGTTTCGGCGTCCGTCCAGTTGTGTATCGTGATGTAAAAGAGGCCGAGGGCGTATAACAGATGCGGATTTTGAGGAAACGCGCGGCGGGCTTCGTTCAGCGTTTGGATGACGTCCGCAGTGAGTCCGCAGTTTTTAAATTCATAACGCAGCAAGAACCAGAAGCGGGATTCAAAGCAGGCGTCTTCCAGAATCTCTTTATCTCGATCGATTTCCGCCTGCTTCATCACGGAGACAATCGATTCCAACCGGCTTTTTAAAGATGATTCGTCACCGTCGAAAAAAGCGAGTTGGGCCTGCGCGAACAGGGCGCGAGGGATAACCGGTTCAATTCCAGCCGCCTGTGTAAGACAATCCACCAATTCGATTCGGAATTTATATTCCGTTGATTTTTCCAAGAAAGTTTCTTGTACGACATCCCAGAGATACATTAATATTTCTTCCCGGTTCCGGTTCTTCAGGGCGTGCTGAAACGCGGCCAGGAATCCCTTGTACGCTTCTTGTTCACGGTCCAACATTTTCAGGATATCAAAACGAAGCCGTTGTATGCGGTAATTATCAGGTGTCTTTTCCGCGATCGCATTGACTTCATCATAAGCGTCTTGATAGTTCTTCTGTTCGATATACAGAGACGCAAGGATCTTTCTAGATTCCAAATCGTCCGGGAACAATTCTTTGATACGTTTGTATTGGTAGCAAGCCTCTGGGTAGGATTTTCTCGTCCGATAGAGCGTTCCGAGCCGCTTGCGCAAGGCCAATTCATCCTGGGGATCGCGCACATTATTTAACGCGGTCAAGTAGGCTTCGATCGCGCGATCCTCTCTCTGCAGGATTTCGCAGATGGCGCCGATTCGAGAGTGTACTTCATAAACATTCGGCGCTTGATTGGAAAGATCTGTATACTCTTTTAACGCCTCCTCATACCGCCTGTTCTGGTACAAGATCGCCGCGATTTGGAGTTGGTAAATCACCGAATGGGATGGATTGACGCGACACATTTCCCGGAACGCGCCAATCGCGTCATCATACTGTTTCGCCAATAAATACAGATTGGCCAGATTCAAAAGCGTGTCCAGCGAATCGGGTTCCAATCCCCTGAGGTGTTCGTAATGCTGAATCGCTTCGTTCCATTTTTTTTGCGCTGTGAACGCCCGGCCAAGAATCCGGTAGGCCTCTTTCTCCATGGACGCGTTGCGCACCGTTTCACCTGCGATTTGGATGGCCTCGTCCAGTTTACCAGCTCTAAGAAAAGCGTTGCTCGTAATCACTCCAAGGTAGCTGGATTGGGGCAGGATTTCGAGCGCTTTATAATATTCAGCGCCGGCCGCTTCGTATTTACCGCTTTCCTCTAGAATCGCCCCTTTCATGACTTGGCTGAACAGACGTTCGCGTTCTTTCGCGGGAAGGCTCTTCGCCTGAGGTATATCGACCGTAGCGGTTTCCTGACTGGTTGGCTCCTGTGGAATTGGTTCGGTTAGCCCATTATCCTTAGTTTCTTCAACCGTTGGAGTCTTTTCAGCGATTGTGACCGGCGCGCGGGGGAGTTGTGGCGCAGCCGGTGATGACGCATACGAGCAACAATGACAGGAATGGAAAAGGCCTGTTGTTCATTTTGGGAATCCACCGTTCAGCGCCACACGCTCGAACGAATCCAGATTGCGCTCTAAGAGAGAACCGGAGCTGAATGAAGATATTTGTATCCATTCAATATCATATCGCTTCTCCGCAGGAAAGGCAGGTCTTTAGGGATCAACCGGGAGGCCATTTCATGAACCGGCCACCGAGTAGATGGATGTGAAGATGATAGACCGTCTGGCCTCCATTATCGCCGGAATTAATCACCAGCCGGTACCCATCTTGATCGACACCGTTCTTTTTCGCCAGTTCATTGGCGGCGGTGAAGAGACGCGCCAGCAGCGCTTGCTTATCCTCTGTCATATCACCGATCTTTGGGATATGTTCTTTAGGAATCACGAGAAGGTGAAGCGGCGCTTGTGGATTCAGGTCTTTAAAGGCGCAGACCAGCTCGTCATCATAGACCAATTCTGTGGGGATCTCTCCTTTGGCGATCTTGCAGAATATACAATCCGATTGAGAGGAATCATTCACGATAGAATCTCCATTTTCGAATCTCCATAACGGCGGTTGATCCAATTTCCGCTGGAAAAAAGTAATTCCTTTTTTCCTGGAGTGAACCTTTTTAACTTGTATTTGTCTTATTTTAAAGGGCGGTAGATTGTCTAGGGGATCGGTTCTTGGAAGAAATCGAGTAGAATCCAATAATCAAACAGCCTATTCTAAAACCGCTCCTAGCGTGCAAACAGGAACAACGAATGATTGATTTCTCCGTATTACCGGATGTTTTTTTTTGTCTTCTGCGCGGGTGTTTTCGGTCTGGCGCTGGGCAGTTTTTTTCATGTCTGCGTGTGGCGCATGCCGCGAGAAGAATCTGTGATTGTACCCCGCTCGCATTGTCCCTGCTGTGAGAAACTAATCCCCTGGTATGATAACATTCCCGTTCTATCGTATCTCATTCTTCGAGGACGGTGTCGTTTTTGTCAGACGGGAATCCCCCTTCGGTATCCGTTTTACGAATTGATGACGGCGCTGTTGTTTATGGGAATCGTTTATCGTTTCGGACCGGTTCCAACGTCGCTTCTTTATCTTCTTCTCACGTCCGTCCTGATCGTCGCTTCGGGGATTGATTGGGATCATCAATATATCCCTGACAGGCTTTCTCTACCGATGATCCCGGTGTCGATCGTCTTCGGCGCGCTGGCGCAGTACACGTCCCTGTTTCCCGAGGCTTTTGTAGGGAATATTCAGAACGCTCTATTTGGTGTCGCAGTGGGGGGCGGCTTGATTTGGACGATCCGAATTGTGGGATCCTGGGCTTTTCGCCAGGAAGCGATGGGTTTCGGCGATGTCAAGTTGATGGCCTATATCGGTGGATTTCTTGGATGGGAGCAAGCGCTGTTGTGTATTTTTCTAGGCTCTTTTTTGGGTTCGATCGTCGGTATAAGTCTAAAAGTGTCAAGAAAGATCGAGAAATACGGTCATCTCCCTTTTGGCCCCTATCTCGCGATGGGAGCGTATCTTTGCCTGCTTTTTGGACCAAGAATACTAGAATGGTATATGGCTCCATTGCGCGCAGGATAATAGATTCTTATCAGGATCCAATCTAACGATTCATCGCTCAAACCACTTGCAGGTTTTGTGAGAACTTTTTCAAAAGAGTTCTGTCGATATTTCCAAAGTATAGCGATATACTTATTAATACCACTTTCCAATCCAGTCCGTTCGCGGTAAGATAACGAGTTTAGTAATTGCAGTTTATTATAAAATTTAGAAAGAATAAAAGTAAGAGCATTAAAATCAGTTTGTTACGAACAGAATAAAGAACTGACGGTCAGCAACTTGCCACACATGGGAATGGAAAAATCATTCAATTTGAAATGGTGAAACATCCCATTGAGGTAGATGATTTTGTAGTAATTATTCTGTTGATTTTTATTAAATTATGTGTTAGCATATTATTAATACGAATATATTTAAAATTATAGTATTTGGAATAGAAAAACGAATTCGTATATCTGGGAAAGAAGAGGAAAGTTAAAAAGAACAACTTGCGGCGGTAAAGGATTTCAATAAAAACGTAGCGCGGTCGTATATCAGAATGAGACAAATGATTTTCAATCGATTCGCCTTTCATTTTGTTTAAACCACCATGATTGAGATCATAACGCGCGAATGAAAATGAGTCGTGGAAGTGTTTACGAATGAGATAGTTATAGGGACTCATTTTCATATAAAAAAGGGAAAAACAAAATTTAAAAACCTGCCGATAAAGATATTTATGGGTTAATCTACAAGAGAGACCATAATTTTTCTGCAGGAATGAATCACCGCCGCATCTTATATGAATTGTATCACTCATTAGGAATGATTTTTTTTGTGGTGTATGATACTGTTTTAGAGTGTAATTCTATCGATTTGAAGACTCGAACTTCTTGCTTTGCTCGAAGGAGACGGATAAAGTAGATATTTCTTGCGGCTTTACAAAAGATTGCTTTGAATATCCGCCTTTTTGCGATGTAAAGAGAGCAATGAATGAGTTTTTTCAAAAGAAACTCCCGATCCGTCAAGATGAGAGAGTCAGGAGACAATCACCCATGAAACGTGTGGCCTCGAGCACGAATTTAGCGACATCTTATCCTCATGCATGCGAGCAGGAAGAACGAGTTTTCATTCACCCTTCCGCCGTCGTGGATCCAAGTGTGCGCCTGGGACAAGGCGCGCAAATCCATGCCAACGCCGTTATCGAACGTGGCGTTCAAATCGGAGAAAAAGCAGTCATTTTATCTGGATGTTATATCGGTGAAGAGTGTTCCATTGGAGCTCAGACGGTTTTGTATCCTCAAGTGGTACTTCGGGAAAAAACGGTTGTAGGAAACAAAGTCATCATTGAATCCGGTGTGGTGATCGGCAGTGATGGATTCGGTTATGCGAAAGAGAAAAACGGGGTGAATTGCAAAGTGCCTCAAGTTGGCCGTGTGACGATCGAAGATGAAGTATTGATTGGCGCCAATTCCACAATTGATCGAGCCACTCTCGGCCGAACGGTCATCGGTAAAGGAAGCCGGATCGGAAATCTGGTGCAAGTCGGACATAATGCTGTTGTAGGAGAAGAGACTCAGATCGGTGACAGTGTTGGAGTCTGTGGAAGCTGTAAAATTGGAAATTCCGTCGCGGTTGGACATGGAGCGGGATTGGTCGGTCACATTCGCATTGGAGATGGATCCAACATTGAGAACGGCGCCGGTGTCAGCAAAGATGTCCGGGACGGCGCGCGGATGATCGGCTCTCCCGCAATGGAAGAGGACGGTTATAAAACGTTTCAACAATACTTGGAACGTTTGCCTGAACTCCTCGCCCGCATTTCCGCCCTTGAGAAGAAATGCGCTCCCTAACTTAGAATAACGCTCATTTGATCGAGGGTAACAACAGAGATCCTTAGAATATCCACTTTCGGATTTTTTCCCATCGCGTTTAGAGTTTTTAATTCTTCCATAAGAATTCCCATTTTTCGATCCCCAAAAAAACCATTCTCAAGGAGACGTGCGCGTTCGTATCAAATAGCAGGTTATCGCCTATATAGCATGTGAAATTCATAAAGAATACTCCCCGGTCATTCCAGATACCAACAATCCATCTCCACAAACCATCTACGGATTTCCTTGCCGCATTTTCAAACTATACTCTATGCAATCATCGATAGAGATACTTATCGGAAAATGTGTAAGATAATGATGGAGTACTAGATGTCTCAAGAATACATCGAAAAAAACCTGCTGCAGGCGATTGATGAGACACCACTGGATCGTGGGGCGAAGATCGTTGATGTCAGTTGCGGGCGGGGCGTTATCTTAAAAGCCCTTCGTGAGCGGGGATTCACCAACCTGCAAGGAACCAACCATCGCGTATACAACGATACACCAGAAGAGATACCCATAACACCCAGCGTTGATCTGATCGAAGGACTGCCCTTCGATGACGCCTCATTCGACGCCGTCATCAGCTGCGAAGTTATCGAACACGTCCGCGATCCCGTCATGGCAATTCAGGAATTGACACGCATCCTCCGGCCGGGAGGCTGGCTTTTTCTCTCTACGCCGAATCTGATGCGGTTGCGTTCGCGCAGCGCGTTTTTTCTAACCGGTTTTCATAAACGTAAACGACCATTTCCCCGTCACGATCTGCCCTTGGAGGAATTGTATCACACCCACAATTTTGCTCTCGAATTCCCGTTACTCTATTACTACTTTCACGCATGCGGCATGCGTATCGACCGGCTGTTTCCCAACCAGATCAAATGGCTATCCTATCTCCCCCTTGCCGTATGGTACCCATTTGTCTCAATCGCAACGGTTACTAACCTGCTCTTCCGCGTATCAAATCCATCTCAAAGACAATTCTACCGGGGAATGATCCCTTTCCTCCTGCACCCATACACACTCGCATCAGAAACCATTATTCTCAGGGCGGAGAAGGTAAGATGAAAGAGCGGAAAGAAATAATGACTCCCGAAGAAATAGAAAAAATCAGAGAAATTGTAAAACCACGTTTTGAAGCCGTACAAAATGGAACCGCCAAATTATACGACGTTGATGAAGTGTTTGATGAAATCGAATCAGAACTATTTACTTAATCACATGTATAAATTAGAATTTACTGAAGAAGCAAGGCAAGAAATAAGACAAAAAATCAAATATTCTGCACAGAAATGGAGTAAATTACATTTACAAAAATACTCAAATGAATTGAAACGACAAATAATAGAGAATAAAAAAAGCATCCAAAACATTGTCAAACACGGGACGATGTTTTACTTGGTATCCGTATTAAAATATATAAAGGCAACAAGATTATCTATATAATAAATGAAGATAACAAAACGGTGACTGTGCTGGCAGTCTTGAGTATTTATCAAAACCTAGATCAAAACATACTGAAACAACGAAAAAAACAATCCTGAATTTTCCTCCATTAATAAATCAAATACTATAAACTACCATGATTGAGATTACAACGTGCAGACGAAAATGAGTTGCGAGAATCGTAGTAGGGTGGATCATGCTTTATAGATCCATCCTGCATGCTGAGGACGGAGAAAGTAAAAGGATAACGTAAAAGTACAAATTATCAAAAAATCAAGAAACATCTATTAAACTTATATTAAGGGATATATAATATAAGTCATCATTATCCACTCTTTCTTATTTATGACTGGATAACATAGGTAATAAGAATCATGAATATCCTTTAATCCTGGCCATCCAGATTCAGACAATTAACGAGTAGCAATTCCATGACCACTCTCTCAGAATCAGCCAATCAATTCCTTCAATACTTGATCACGGAAGAATGGCGGTCTCCTCATACGATTGAAAATTACCGGCGGGATATTAAATTTCTGAAAACATACCTGTCTGAATCAGGCTATCCATCCGTTTCAGACTCTGAATCTGAGCCGGATTTTGATCTTCTCATTATCGACACTCTCTGCATACGCGGTTTTATGACCTATCTCGTTGATCGTGGAAACGTTCCACGGACCATCAACCGGCGGTTGGCGGCTTTGCGCTCGTTATTCACATTTCTTGAACGAAGGGGCTTGGTTTCGAAGAATCCCATCACCCCCATCCCCTTCATGCGGGAAGAGAAACGCCTGCCTGTGTTTCTCGACCAAGAACGGGCCGTACAACTCGTCGAACATCCAACGCAGGATGTATCTTCCCCAACAGAGAATGACACAACATCCGCATTGGCGCTCCGTGATCGGGCCATGTTGGAGGTATTATACGCGTCAGGCATGCGGATATCCTCTCTGACACGTCTGAATCTTGTCGATTTGGATCTTCGTCAGGCCACCGTTCACATCTTGGCGAAAGGCAGGAAAGATCAGATTCTTCCCTTAACGGATGTGGCCGTCACATCATTGAAGTCGTATCTTGCCGCGCGTAAAATTCTATTATCAAAACCGGAAACTAAACGGAATAAGAAAGCCCCCGAAGCCTTGTTTATCGGACGATTCGGTGAACGTCTCACCCCACGAGGCGCGCAGTTGCGGCTAAAAAAATTCGCGCGATCCCTTGGTCTGGGCAAAACCACGCCCCACACGCTCCGGCATTCCTGCGCCACCCACTTGCTGGAAAACGGAGCCGATCTCCGATTCGTGCAGGAACTCCTCGGTCACAGCAGCCTCTCTACCACACAGCGGTACACCCACGTCACGCTCTCACGCATCCAAGACGTCTATCAAAAAACTCATCCCCGATCGAAATAATCTTACCAAATATATTCACCTTTATTTACTGAGTTACTTACTCCTGTTCCCCCCGTTTCAAACTCAGTATAGAATAAACATTCACACTATTAGAAAAGATACGCCGTTTCAAACGGATTCAATATAGATTCATGGAAAATGTAGTGGATTCTTCTTTCACGCCGGTTCGGTCGTGGTTATCGAGCCTTGTGTTCAAACATTTGGTTGAGATTCTCGTGTTCAGCGGCCTTCTCTTGCTGCTGGCTGTCACATTTATTCCTGGATATGAGAAAGGACGGGAGAAATCGCAGATCGCTGTTTCGTATCAAACGATTCAATCCCTTGTCAACGCGTTGCAGATCTATCAATTCGACAATCCAGAAAGCCGGATCTTTCCACCCGATTTTGAAACGCTCTATCCTGGAATCGGCCTTTGTCCCATTCAAGACACCGAGCCGGAACGCCTCGTTTTCCTGACCAAACCGGACGCTCTCTTGAAGGAGCCGCCGATTGATCCATTCATGACACAAGTAGTCGAACCGAAACGCTCTCAGGCGCCAGTCACCTTGCACTGGGTAAAACCAACACGCTTCACATCGGAATTGGCGGAAGACTACGAGCATGTAGCCTGGGGCGCCCTCAGTGTAGGCCCATCGCTGCAACTCCCCCCGCAATACGATATTACGGTCCTGCGCAAAGTCCCTTACGAAACAAAACCCCTGCGCTCCAACCTCTTCGATCCAACCAATGGAGCCAAAAGCATGGGTCTGATCTATTACGACAGCCTGGGAAACACAACGAAAATTAAGGAATGAACGTCAGTTCGTTTCGTTCAAGAGGCTTGCCTATCCACCGGAAGATCACGTAATATGTAATCGTTGATATTGAACAAAACAAATAGCATCAATTCATTGGAATGTCAGATCACATAACTCAATCAAAACATTACAGGGACACGCTCTATCAATTTCTCTTCGACGATGAGGATGCGCGCGTATGCAAAGATATCCCCGAACAATCGTGTTCGGATGTCCCTGCGAACTTTTTCCGGCTTGGCGCCGCGCAGACATTAACCAAACTGGCGGATGAACTCGCCAACGCCAAAACCGTCCTCCCCTGGCTATTGGAATCGGTTGGAGCCTCTTCCTTCTGGACCGGTTTTCTGGTTCCGATCCGCGAATCGATTTCCATGCTCCCCCAGCTCGTCATTGCGAACTATGTACGCAGTTTTACTTTACGGAAAAACGCTCTGGCTTTAAGCGCCATACTTCAAAGTTTGGCGCTGCTGGCTCTCGCGGCGATTGCGTTCTTCATGCGTGGTCCTTGGACCGGACCGGCGGTGATAATCATCCTGCTGTTGTTCAGTCTGGCCCGTGGATTATGTTCGGTCGCTTCCAAAGACGTAACCGGGAAAACAATTCCCAAAAAACGGCGGGGACGGCTCACGGGATATGCGGCGGCGGTGTCCGGCGTTCTGACATTGATCCTAGGGCTTGGGCTTGTGACGTGGGTGGGCAAGGACGCGTCTCCCCCGCTATTCACTTTCCTCCTCGGTTTCGGAGCGGCGCTCTGGTTCCTCTCCGCAGGATTTTTTTCCCGCATCGAAGAAGCGCCGGGAGCCACGGAGGGAGGTGGCAACGCTCTAGGTGAAGCGCTCAAACGGTTGGAAATTCTGCGCGCCGACGCTCCATTCCGCCGATTCGTTCTCGTGCGCGCATTGCTCATATCCACTGGACTCGCCGGGCCATACTATATCATGCTGGCGTACCAATCCGGCGCGGGTGGAGAACTGTTCGGATTCTTCGTACTGGCCAGTGGATTCGCCTCCGCGGTCAGCAGCGCTTTTTGGGGCCGGTATGCGGACCAATCCAGCCGAACGGTGATCTTGACCGCCTCTTCCATCGCTTCCATGCTGGGAGTTATTCTTTTTATTCTCGATCATACCGGCGTGCTGCAAGCGGGCTTCGCGTGGGTGATCCCCCTCGCGTTCTTTGGGGTATCCATCGCGCACAGCGGTGTGCGTATCGGCCGGAAGACGTACATCCTCGATCTAGCGGGAGGAACAAAACGCACGGACTATGTGGCGGTCAGCAACACAGTGATCGGCGCGATCCTGTTGCTCAGCAGTTCCCTCGGCGCTCTCACCCCCTGGTTCGGCGCCTCCGGCATGTTGCTCCTCTTTTCACTCCTCAGCCTCACCGGAGTCATCCTCGGCGCCCAGCTTCCTGAGGCATAAATGGAGCGCGGGCAATCCATGCGTTATCTATATCTTGATTCACAGAAATATATCTGGACAACAAGCGCTATTTCAAGTTATACTGAGCTATCATCACCCATTAATTAAAAAGAGGAGAAATAAGTCATGGCTCTGGATACTCGTGAGAAAGAGCAGTTATATAAAAAAGCTAAAGAATTTGCATCTTCTGAAAAAGGAAAAAAGAGCGCTGAAAAGGCTTTTAAGATCGCCAAAGAATTCAACGAAAAATTAGATAAATCTACAAAGATTGATCCCAAAAAATTACATGAACCCATTACATTGTGATCCATGGCATCTGATTATGAAGTAATCCCTTATTCGATCGATAAACTAAAGCAACTTCTATCCGAACTTGCAGAAGTTCCATTATCCGTCATTGAATCAAAATATCACAGCACATATTTCGATCATTATTTTAATGAACTTAAACCTCAAATCATAGTTGTGGAAAAAGAATATATAGACCACGATTATTTAGAAGATTATGCAGGCTACTACGCTCGTTGCTTTAAACCCTACAAGCGCACTTGTACGCGTCTCCACTTTTTTACACAGGACTTTTCAGAAGAAGATTTTAAATCACTGCTCCAAGGCTTTGAAAGCAGTGGTGTTGATGATGAAAAAAGCAAATCAATCACGATTGTTGATTTGCATAATAGTTATCTTGGTTTTATTGTTGTTAAACCTCTTCCTCAGACTATCTTTGGCCGGACTTGTCTTCAGACATATTCCGAAGATGGAAAAGATGGGATTCGATATTTTCCTAGTTTAAGAAAATATGAGGCCAATCTGTTTGGCATCCCCCTTGATGTTGATACACTTGCTTTTCAAGAACAAGATAGGGTAGTATCCGCCTGCGCAACCAGCGCTCTCTGGACGGTCTTTCAAGGAACAGGGAAACTTTTTCAGCATTCTATTCCATCGCCTGTTGAAATTACAAAAATGGCAGTCAAATCTCAAGATGAGTATTCCTATTTACTCTATGATAGAGAGTTTCCAAACGAAGGTTTGACAATCCCACAAATGACTCAAGCAATCAAATATCTAGGACTTGATCCATGTACAATTGCTGTTGAACATAATATCAATTATCTAAAAAATGCATTGTATGCTTATCTGCGAGGAAAAATACCTATCCTATTTACTTTTAGCCTCTATGCCCCAATCAACAATAGAAATAACTCATCAATTATACGTTCTGATCGTGTAGGCAATCATGCAGTTGCGATAACAGGTTATCAATTATCAAATACAGATCCAACACCATTTTGGGATATCAAATTACTCCTTACTGCTTCCCGTATTAATAAAATCTACGTACATGATGACCAGTTAGGCCCATTTGCAAGAATGAATTTTCATGATACAAAAGTGACTGATAACGAAACAAATGAAGAATATGACACATTGAGTACAACGTGGAAAAATACTAGATATAATAGTGATAATATGCTAGCGGCACCTCGTTTTATGTTGATACCTGTATACCCCAAGATTCGTATTCCGTTTAAACTCATTCTTCAAATAATAATTCAATTCGATCAATTTTTTGAGAGCAGACGATCACATGCAATTATTCCACTCGATCATCGGATCTATTGGGATATTTTCCTTACAACAATCAATGATTTAAAAACTGATATCTTATCATCTTCTTATTATCATGGCGAAGATAAACGTCAGTTTTTAACTAAAAGTATGCCTCGTTTTTTATGGAGAACTACCGCGTATTCAGAAAAAACGCCTATCTTTGACCTTCTTTTTGACGCGACCGATATTCCCCAAGGTGATTTTTTGTCTTTTGTAATAAAATATGATGAGGGGATAGCCGTATCTTTAAAAGGTATTTAAAGTGGTTCTGATAGTGAGTCTTTTCCTATTGGCGTTAGAAGAATTATGAAAAAGTTCGCATGAAAACATGAAATTTCCAAGCAATTAATTTGTGTTTATCGATACTATCTTTTATTCGTTCACAAGGGGATATCGTAGAGTCTAATAACGGATACATCAATTCCGCAAACTATTCACCGGCGCCGGAATATGCCCCCCATGTTCAACAAACGCTTCCGCTCCTTGGGGGCTTTGGGGCGCGCAGATTGTGCCGGCGCCGAAGAGGCCTCCGAAATCGACGTAGTCTCCTACGCTCTTCCCTGGGACGGGGATTACGCGCACGGCGGTGGTTTTTCCATTGAAGACTCCAATCGCAGCTTCATCCATGATCATACCGGCGATCGCCGCCGCTTGGATATCGCCCGGCAGGAGGATCATATCCAAGCCGACGGAACAGACCGCCGTCATAGCTTCGAGTTTTTCGAGGCTGAGCGTTCCTTCTTTCACCGCTTCCGCTAAGGCGTGATCCTCCATCACAGGCAGAAACGCGCCGGACAGCCCACCGACAGAGGAAGACGCGAAGATCCCCCCTTTCTTTACTGCGTCGTTCAGCATCGCGACCGCCGCTGTGGAGCCGGGAGCGCCGATCTTCTCAATGCCCATCGCTTGATAGATCTCACCCACGCTGTCACCCACTTTCGGTGTCGGCGCGAGCGATAGATCCAGCACACCGAATTCCACGCCCAGTTTCGCCGCGACTTCCCGTCCGATCAGTTCCCCCGTGCGCGTGACCCGGAAAGCGATATGCTTGATCTCTTCCGCGATTTCATCGAGAGTGGCGCTTGGATTTTGTTTGATCAGCCGTTCAACGGCGCGCTTGACAACACCCGGCCCGCTAACGCCTACATTAATCACACACGAGGCTTCCCCCGCGCCAAGAAACGCGCCCGCCATGAAAGGATTATTCTCCGGGATATTCGCAAACACGACTAACTTTGCGCAGCCGAATCCATATTTATCTTTGGTGGCTTCAGCGGTTTGAAGGATAATCTCACTCACCGACCGGATCGCGTCCACATTCATCCCGGCTTTCGTTGTCCCCACGTTGATCGAAGAACAAAGGCGCTGCGTTTTGCTTAACACATCCGGCAGCGATTGAATCAAAGTGGCTTCACCGTCCGTCATGCCTTTCTGAACCAATGCGGTGTACCCGCCTATTAAATCGACATTCACATCCGCGGCGGCGCGGTCCAACGCGTTCGCGATATGCAACGCGTCTTCAAGCCCCCGGCCTTCAAGAAGGCGGCTCGCGGGAGAAATCGCAAGCCGTTTGTTAATGATCGGTAAGCCATACTTAGTCGTCAGCCCATCGCACACGGACACAAGATCGCGCGCATACGATTGGATTCTTTTATACACTTGAACGGATGTCTCCGCGATGCTCTGCCGTTCGCAGCCGTCCAAGTTAATCCCATCGTGACCGTCCGCACATCAAGGTTTTCCTCTTCCAGCATCCGGACGGTATTGAGAATATCGTCTACTCTTCGCATGTTTCCGCCTTAATCAACTGTTGAATTGAAAAAATGTCATTCGCCGCCCGGAACAGGTTCTCATGTTGCAATGTAGCGACAAGTCGCATCGAAGCGACTAGCGTCTGTAGTTCACCCTGAATCTGCTTAATATCGAGTTCATCTGGTATTGTGATCTCGCCAATATGGGTGACGTACTCGCCTTGGATAGTGAAATAGTAGTCTTCGATATTGATGCGGCTCTCCGCCAGATAGGCCGTTACCGTTTTCAGAATCCCCGGCCGGTCTTTTCAGTGAGTGTAAAGATATACCGGCCACTCGATTTCCGTGAAACCTGCGCAGTGGGCTCTTTCCAAGGCTGCGTCACAACGGACGCGGTTCCCGGTTCGAAGCGGTTGTGGATCGCTTCACGGATCTCGTCCTGGCTGTAGTTTTTCTGAAAACTCGCAGTAAGGATTACGGTAAAATAACCATGAATAACGGTCTGGCTCATTCCGTCGATGTTCCCGCCCATATCGGCTACCGCCGCCGTAATCTCTTGAAGGATCCCCACACGGTCCGGCGCGAGCAGTGAAATCACGAAACGGAAAGATTCCTCGTTCACATTCTTTCTCCTCTTGGTTGCACTGGTATAAAGACAGCCGCAAGATAAAATACGCGGAAAAATCGCAGAGTAACAATGCGGGGGAAGATAGGCTCGGCTTAACGCCGTTTCCTCCTATTGCCCCTCACCCGGTAGAATTTCGCGAATATAGATATTCTTGAAATACAACGTGTTTCCATGATTCTGCAATTCAATTTGACCGGTGGGGTAAATCGGAATATCCCGTTCCCAATAATTTTCCATGACTACACGATCCACAACCCGCTGTCCATTCAGATCGACGGTCACTTCTTCTCCAATCATAATGATGTGAAACGTATTCCATTCACCGATGGGATTATCCGCTTTCCGCAACGGTTTGGATGGATTCTTTTTGTTATTATAGAGTCCCCCCGATCCAATTCCGTTATTAGCCGGATCCCAGATCTGAACTTGCGGAGTACCACGCAGGTAGATACCGCTGTCTCCTTTTTCCTTGATCTTCCAATCCACATACAATTCAAAATCCCCATAATCTTTCGCCGTACAAAGACTGTCTCCTTTGCCATCAAAAACGATAACGCCATCGACCACTTTCCAGTGCGCGCGCATACGTTCATCGGCCTTTTCCTGGGCTTTGGCGAGTTCCTCAGACGTCATTTTCGCGCGTTCTTTCGGATTGGCCACAAGCCCCTTCCAATTCGTCAGGTCTTTTCCATTGAATAATGCGGTAAAGCCTTCGGGTGGCGTGTTGTCACGCCTTTGTCCATGACTGCAATTCAACACCAACAACGGAGTAAGCAGTAAAGATACAATTATCCATTTTTTCATAATAGATTCCTCCTATTTCTATAATGAAATTCATTCTATAACGATTGAAAGGGATTGGCTATCCACATCGTTACACTTAATTTAGAGAGGGGGTGGCTTAGGCTAAACATGTTTATTTTTTATATTCAACAATCAGAACGTGGGCATCAGAATCAATCTCTGCGAACGTGTCAATCATGATTTGTTTCGCTTGGCTTTGCTTAAAAGAACCGGAACCAGAGCCGATAATAGGAAAAGCCACCGAAGAGAAATGACGCTCATTTACGATCTTCATCGCATTTGAACGGAATCACGAATCGACCGCTCCGACGCGCGCCACAACATATTGATTCCCGCCACATGGATAATGCCCTTAAACGGCAGATTTCCAGCCCCCGTCAACACGGCGCCCCCCAATGGAATCGGCCCATGCTTAGAGAGTTCCCGAAAAGGTTGAGTCCCTCCCGCCTTCTTTATTGCGCCCGAAACTCCCTGCGGAAGCAGAAGACGCCAGGGAATGATATTCCGGTTCCACGCGTTGACGATTGCCTCAACATCTTGATTGAGTATATTACCGAGTACACATTCAGGCCGCATAGTTTTGATTGAATGTTGTTCCCTTTACAAGAATACGTTCCATGCACAATAGCCCATTCATCAATAGAGGGTCAAGACTGATCCATCCAATCTGGCTCAACACATTCCTGTTAAAACGGTATC
>CAXXSM010000140.1:0-73553 GCA_963663405.2 bacterium
CATCAGCGCGTTTCGGATTGTCTTCCGTTTATTTCCTTCCGGCGTATAGAAAACCCAATCGGATTCTGTATGGCGTTCGGTACTCTTCAAAACCTTCACTAAACGGTCAGGAAGGGGCACAGATCGGAATTCACGATTTTTGGTATCCTGTTCAACGATGATTTGTTTGTTATGCAGATCGATTTTTTCCCATTTCAGAGAGAGGATCTCTTTTCTTCGCAATCCAGTGTACAAAGCGATCATCACGAAGCGTTCCATTTCATCTGAATAGTTTTTCGCGGTGAGGATCAGACGTTCCATTTCGTCTTCAGACAGAAACCGGGGGGATCTTTTTTGGACGGGGATTTTACGGATTTTGGGAACCAAATGGGGAGGATACAATCCCCATTCCGCTCCTTTCGGAGAATCGACACAAGAACGGTGGTTTCTTTGTTCACAGTGCCTTTGGAGACTTTTTTAAGGCGATGAATCCTGTATTCTTCGATCCTCTCTTTCGTGATGTTCTTGGCCAGTTCATTGGCGCCGAAAAAGGGAAGGTAATGGGTGTGGATATAAATCGATTCGATCTTAATCCAATCTTCCGATTTGATCCCATACGCGGAATCGATGTATTTCGCGCAAAGGTCTTGGAAGGAAATCTTTCTTCCTTTTGATAGATTCCATTCCACACGAGCCGATTCATCGGTGAATTTTCGTAAGATTTCCTTCGCGATCGCTTTCTTGTTGGTCCGGCAAGACCGCCAAGCCATACGGCCATTTTTGTTGTATCGAATGTAATAGGTCTCGTTTCGTTTGACCAAGAACGCCATGATCCCCATCCCTTGAAAAAGTCTAGTGACTCTTGACTGGTTACATATTTGGTTACATACTATTCGAAAATCAAAGGAAATCAAGAGAAAGTAGAAAGAATAAGAAGGAAAAAATGAGTTTAATAACATGCTGTATTATATATACTTATAAAAACAAAGAGGAACGAGATAAAAAAGAGGGAAAATGAATACAACTAGACTTAGGATCTAGTGTCTTCGGACGTGGGGGTTCAAATCCCCCTCCTCGCAACCTCCCTTAAAATAACTCCTTAGATCATTCCGAAAAACTTATTGGATCTAGATGGCTTATGAAATGCTGTGCCGCTTCGGATGGTTATTAGAAAATTCGAGAAGATTCGAATCTACAGCGTAGATTCACAAAACTGGTGCCGAAATTCACGAATATTTTCTAATAACAAAAAGGCGTCCAAACAATTCAAGGCGTCTTTTTTAATTTTAATAAATCCATAATTTTTTTATGCGCTATACGATGCGAGTTGATTGATAAATTTACACTTAATATAATAAGCCATCACTATATCTAACGACGAATCGTTATCGATACAAACTCAGGGGGGAAACCATGTACGAACGAAGAGCGCTCAAATTTATTCTCGCCTCGATCCTGCTCCTTGGAATTACCATAAATGTATTCTCGCAGAACATCAATACTCCCGAAAACTTTCCCGATCCAAACTTCCGGACAGCGGTGGAAGAATTCATGGGCGTAGCCCCCGGTGGAGAATTCAAGGCGGCGGAAGCGTCGATCAAAGATGGGACATTGAATTGCCATCATCGCGATATCATAGATTTAAAAGGAGTCGAACATTTCCCCAGTTTAACTGGACTCGACTGTGCAGGGAGTAAATTAACCAGCCTGGATATTTCTAACAACACCGCTTTGAAATGTCTCGTCTGCAGTGATAATCAACTCACCCATCTTGATGTCTCTAACAACACCGCTTTAGAACGTCTCGAATGCAGACATAATCAATTAACCAGCCTGGATGTTTCCAATAACACTTCTTTGGAGACTCTTTACTGTGTTTGGAATCATCTATCCAACCTGGATGTCTCAGGCGCCACCTCTTTGAAATATCTCAGTTGCGGACAGAATCTATTAACCAGTCTGGATGTCTCACATAATACTGATTTAGAGACTCTCTCTTGTTATTGGAATCAATTTACCAACCTTGATGTCACAGGCGCGGCCGCTTTACAATCTCTAAACTGTAGAGATAGTCAATTAACTACTCTGACTATTTCTAATAACATCCTCTTGAAACGGCTTGAATGCTATAAAAATCATTTATCTAGTTTGGATGTCTCTAACAACACCGCTTTGAAATATCTCCGTTGCGAAGAGAATCAATTAACCAGCCTGCTTGTCACCAACGACGCTGCGTTAGAGTATCTTCGCTGTAATAATAATCAATTAACCAGTTTGGATGTTTCCAACGCGACTTCTTTGGAAGAACTCGAATGCTCAAACAATCAATTAACTAAACTGAATGTCTCCAACAGTACCGCTTTGAAGCGGCTCGACTGCTTTAACAATCAATTAACCAGTCTGGATGTTTCCGATAGCGCCGCTTTGGAGTATCTTCGCTGCTCGAGGAATCAATTACCCAGTCTGGATGTCTCCAACAGCACTGCTTTGGCTGAACTCTTGTGCGCGGAGAATCAATTAACCAGTCTGCATATCTCCAATTCCAATACTACTTTGGAATATCTCGACTGCTATATTAATCAATTGACTAGTTTAGATTTATCCGTCACAGCTTTGACTTATCTTCGTTGTTATAATAATCAATTAACCAGCCTGAATCTATCCGGCGCTATTGCTTTGGATAGGCTCGAATGCTACAACAATCAATTAACCAGCCTGGATGTCACGGATTGTGTTGCTTTGGTATGGCTTGATTGTCACAGAAACCAAATTACTACCCTGGATGTCTCTAATAACATCGCTTTAGAACAGCTGGATTGTCAAAGAAACAAATTGGCTAATCTGAATGTCTCTGGCGCTACTACATTATTCTATATATACTGTCAAAGAAATCATCTAACTAACCTGGATGTCTCTAATAATTTCACTTTGCAAGAACTCTATTGTTGGGATAATTACTTGATCAATTTGAATGTCAATAAAAATTTAAAATATCTTAACTGTCATGACAATCAATTAACCAGCCTTACAAATCTCGTTGCTAACGAACGCTTTTACTGGGTGGACATTCGCTATAATAACATAGGCTGTGATGATCCAAACACTGCTAGTATTGATATCCAAATTCTCACTGAACGACTTGGAAATAGTTTTTATTACACACCACAAAACGCATGCAACAAGGGCGTACCGGAATCACAAAATATAAATACAGCAAAATATTTTCCAGATTTATATTTCCGTAAGGCGGTTGAAAATTTTATGAGTGTCCCACCTGGTGGATCCTTTTCAGCTGCTGAAGCCTCTATTAAAGATGGAACATTGGATTGTTCTCATTGCGATATAGAGTCAATGACCGGAATTGAACTTTTCTCATCAATAATTTCACTCGACTGCAGTCATAATGAATTAACTAGCCTGGATATTTCCCAAAATACTTCTTTACAGTATCTCAACTGTCTTAGTAATCAATTAACCTTCCTGGATATCTCCAATAACGCTGCTTTAGAATATATTGACTGCAGCCACAATCAGTTAACTAGCATGAATATCTCCGATAATTTGTCACATTTCGACTGCCATGAAAACCTGTTTACTAGCCTGAATTTTCCAAATAACACTGATATGATATATCTTAACTGCGCAGGCAATAAATTAACTAGTCTAATTGTCTCCAACTACACTGCTTTGCATGAACTCATATGCTCTTTCAATCAATTATCTAATCTGGATATTTCAAATAATATCGATTTATCAAGACTCGACTGCGGACAAAATAAAATACACATACTCGACTTATCTAATAATGTCTCTTTAGTTTATTTAGACTGTGGTCAAAATCAATTATCATGTTTAGATGTCTCAGAAAATTTAAATATTGAATCTCTTCGATGCAGCAACAATATGCTTAACAGACTAGATATTTATAATAACACATTATTAATTAAACTCGAATGCGCAAAGAATCGATTGTCTTACTTAGACCCCACATTCCGCACATCTCGGGTAGGTAATTTGAGATTTATTTAAGTGGTTATTATAGACATAATCTATTGGTAATGGGCCAGTGACACCTCCAAGAGTGTGAGAATTTTTTTCTGTGCTTTAGTGAGTTCAGCAGGAAAAATAGTAATCTTGTCACCATCGTAGACTTCATACCGTTCGACGCCGGTAAAGAATCGGACGATGTCAAACATCGTGGGCGTCTTGCATGGCCGGTTCTCTGGATAAATGGGAAGAGAACTGATTCCTTGGCTTTGCATAGCAAGCCGAAGTTTTCGCTCAATAAGCGTTGCGACCATTAAGGCCATGACGTGGATGTGCAGAAAAGCCACAACTCTCTTCCCGTTTTTCAGGTACACCGGGGCAATTTCCTGATAGGCTTTGATCTGGGAATTACGTTTTTCGAGGAACGGCTGAAACTTGTAGATTTCAAGGATTTTTTTGGGGCGGTATGTGCTTTCGTCGAGATTGGTGATCAGGGGAAAAACGCCGTCGGTCTTTTCCGCTTTGCTTACGGCGTCCTTGTTGATCCCGAATGAGATTGAGAAAATCAGTTTCCAAGTGATCTGCGGGGCCGTCCCTGGAGTGGGACGCCCTTTTTTGGGATAGAGGCGCCGGTATTCTCGCGCCGCGTGAATTTCGTATTGGATAAGAGTTTGGCAGTGTCGCTTCTTCAGGATTTCCTGAATTCGCTGATTGATTTGTTGGCGTCGTTTGAGGGTATACCGATTGAGTTTCGGTTGAAGCGCTCGGAGTTCTGCAAGCGCTTGTTCGAGGCGCCGTCTCCTTGTCTCGAGATCTTGCTCGGCTTTTTGCGTACTACGGATCCAATGCAATCGATAGCCACGAGAGGTTTTGTATTTCCCCTCGGCGACATAATAGCGGTCGACCTTTGAATGGGGCTTGCGATTATTTTTACGCGACAGGATGAACTTCCACTTGATTTTCCCGCGTCTGACTTTTTCTCGAAATTGTCCGTCTTCCTTCCAGGTTCTGGGCATCACCGTGACAAAGAGTCCCCCCCAAGCCGAGAGTTTTTGCAGATTTTCCTCGGTGGCGAGTTTGCAATCGGCCACATAGATGAAATCGACTCGCTGCAAGAGTTTCTGGAGCCGTTTGTGATTCGTGGGATGAAGGTGATCGTCCGTCTGATTCCCGTCATAAATGTGGTGCAAGATGGGCACAGACCCATCGGCTGTCACGGTTAATCCCAGCACCAACTGCTTCAGATCGGGCCGGTGGTCCTTGTTGATTCCGTTGGTGAGTAACTCCTTGGCGCTCCAGCCCGGATATTTCCCCGCAAAGGTTACTGTGGTGGTATCTTGATGAATCTGCGAACAATCCAGCGCAAACAGTTTGATGGCCCGCAAGGCCAGACGAAAAAAGACTTCCTTATGCCGGGAGTTATAGAAGCGGACGAGCGCTCGGCCAATACGGTCGTCCTGGACATATTTTATCTCTTCGGGGAGAAGACCCACTTGTTCCGCATCCAACGGTTTGAGCCAGTCCTGGATCTCGTACAACGGATGGGGAGTGGTCAAAATGTTGTGGATCAAAAGCGCCAGCGCTTGGTCATCGTCGAGTTTCATGCGCTTATCCGGCCTCATATAGGCGCCCACAATCCCACGCACGGTCAGGAGTTCCAGAAAATGTTCGATGATCGGATGCGCGCCAATCACGAATTTCTTAAGAGAGGAATCCTTTTTTAAACCTTGTTGAACATGCATCTTGTCTCCCCCGTCATCTTATGCTATTATACACTTATTTATAGGATAAGACAAGTCAAAAAAATGCCTCTTTCAAAAAAACTGAAAACAATTATCAACCAATTGAACCAGATTCAGACCGAGCGAAATCGCGTGCTGAGTCTTTTCTCTCTCGATGAAAAACTCGTCGCGGGAACCTACGCAGAGATTCTTATTCGCTGTGGCAAACCAACCTGCCACTGCCATAAACAAGGTGGTCACCCCGCTACACGACTCTCACGCTGGGTTGATGGAAAACTGAAAACCAAGATTGTTCGCGTCGCTGATCGAGAATGGGTAAAAGAAGCTTCAGAGCAATACAAGGCACATAAAAACGCCCTAAAACTCTTGAGGGACCTTCACAAACAAGAACTTGAGATGCTCACACGCATCCTTGAGATTAAAACGATCGACTATGGGTAAATTTAACAGTACTTAACCCGCTGACTTTACTACGCATAAATTCGAAAATTAGAGATCCTCAATGTGCGGAATGTAGGTTAGACTTATCAAACAATTCCTTTTTGAAATATCTTGGCTGCAGTTACAATCAATTGACCGAATTAGACGTTTCTAACAACATTGCTTTAGACGAACTGATTTGTAGCGAGAACCACCTAACTAGCCTAACAAGTTTTGTAAACAATCAAGGTCTTGAGGCAGGAGATTATGTTAATGTTGAAAACAATTACATAGGTTGTGTTAATCCAGATACTGCGATGATTGATATCCAAATTCTTACAGATCGAATTGGGAAATATAGAAGTAGACAAGATCTTTTCATTGTATACAATTCCGGTTTTAAATCATCTCCCCAAAACGACTGCGCATCCATGCTCCCCGCCTCCACCGGCTCAACCGCGCTGATCGTAGACCACAACTGCACGGATCTCTCCACCATCTCCTCGACGGATATCGACACAGCGCGAAGCCAATTCCGGATCTGGTATGGGCATACATCGCATGGCGGTCAGATTTTGACGGGAATGGAGACAATGAACGACGATCCATATGCATTCAGTTGGGATGGAACGGGGGGATCGCTGTCGATTCAGGAGGAGTCGACTGATCTTGGGCATGAGGGAGATTTAGGATGGGCGGACCGAACCCGCGAAGCGCTGGACGCGCCGGGGAACGATCGTAATATGATCATGTGGTCCTGGTGCGATGGCGTTTCGGACAACACAGAATCGGGGATCAATACTTACCTTAATACGATGAAACAGTTGGAGGTGGAGTATCCCGATGTGACGTTCGTTTACATGACCGGGCATTTGGATGGGACAGGCAGCGATGGAAATCTGCATATCCGCAACGAACAAATACGGAACTACTGCCAGACCTATAATAAGATACTTTTCGACTTCGCCGATATCGAGCGGTACGATCCAGACGGCAACGATTTTCTCGATCTCGGCGTAGGGTACGATGGGAATGACAATACGAACTATGGTGGTGGAAACTGGGCAGACGAATGGCGCGCAAGACATCCTGGCGAAGAACCTTCCTGCACAACCGATTGCGCCCATTCCCAATGCATCAGTTGCGTACAAAAAGGGAAGGCGTTCTGGTGGATGATGTCCCGCCTCGCCCAAAGAGAGGCGTCAACTCCTGAAAACACAATTACTCCAGAACCGTCATCCACTCCGGCGCCCACCAGCGTTCCCTCGAACACGCCATCGCCGACGTTCACACCAACACCAACGTCAACACCAACCCTAACTCCAATTCCAACTCCAACTCCAACTCCAACTCCAACTCCAACGGATATGCAGTGTGATTCAACGATTAATGAATTGGTGATCTCGCAGGGAACTGGTGGGCAGACATTTGTCAATATTCGTAATTTTGATTCATGCGTAGGAACTGTAACAGGGATTCTGCGTTCGTTCAAAGGATTGGCGGGCGCGTTTCTTGATGCGGTAGGCGGCGGCGCTGGAAGAGCTGCATATCTTTCAACAGGCGATCTGAACGGGGACGGAAGAGACGATATCGTAGTCTCCTTCGGCCCCATCACAGCGGAAGCAACCTATCCAAACATAATTGTCGTCCGGGACGCTGGAACATGCGATGTGATCGGACACTCGTTTGAAGCCTTCCCCTCCGGCTCCGGAGCCGATGTGAATTACAACGGCGGAGAAGTCCGGACCGCTGTCGGTGATTTCATACAACCAGGCAGGGAGATCATCGCCGCCGCTCAGGGTGTTGGCGGGAACGGAATCGTACGGTTAATAGAATTTACGGGAGAAGCCGCGCCGAACGGCTGGCGGGTTGTCGGTCAGTTCAGTGGACTGGCCGGACCAGCGAAAACGAATAACACCGCCGGCGGATTAACACTGACCGCTGGAGATGTCGATGGGGATGGGAGAGATGAACTTCTTGTTGGCCAGACAAACAGCCCTGCTTCGCAAACCCAATTCCAGCTGATCGACATCGATGACAACGGGCGAGTTGAATCGAGAACGTCTTTCGCTGGTTTTCAATTCCAGTTCCGTGGCGATGGAGGCGTCGAGTTGACCGTTGCGGATCTTAACGGTGATGGGCTCAACGAGATTATCGCCGCCAGTCAGGGGAACAGCCATAATCACGGAGACGCAAGAGATGACGCGCCACTGAATGTAATTTCCATCATTGAACCAACTGTGGAAGATGGGCAAGTTACCGGTTTTGTTCGTCCCACCCAGAGCGTGCTCTCCGTGTGGCAAAATACGATCAATCCATCAGGATCTGTCAGTGTCACCGCGGCTGAGCTGAATGGACTTGACGACGGACAGGAACTGGTTGTTGGTACCGGCTCGTTGATTCAAGTAGAAGGCTCTAACATCCAAATCAGCTCCCCAGCCCCTCAATCGAGATACCGCCTGATCAAGATTCCCTTCGATGGAAATTCAGTAGGAACCATTTCCAACGTGGTCGGTACGCGAGACGGCTATTCAGCCTTTCTTGGACCTGCAAATCCCACAAGCGGAGCGATCTACCTGGGAAGCCTGAATGTTCAAACCGCTGATTAATCGTATAAAATCTCATGCAATGAAAAAGTAGATTGAACCTTAACCACCATAAAAATGATTTTAACTTCTTTTCTTGTATTGACTTAGATGCGCTACCCTAAAGCGAATTATGCGCTCCCGCATAAATGGTAAAACCAAGCTGATGTCATAATCCCTTTCTCAAAATCCGTTAGGCTGAATTTTTCGTTTGGGGCGTGGGCGTTGTCGTTGGGTTGACCGAAGCCGAGGAGCAAAGTGTCCAGTCCTAGTTCTTCTTTCAGCGTTAGAACGATGGGGATCGAGCCGCCTTCACGCATGAAGACCGGTTCGGCGTCAAAACCGCGTTTCAAAGCTTCTATAGCGGGATCAATAAATACGGATTCACGGGGAACCACAACCGGCCCGCAACCGGAATGCGGCGCGAATAAAACTTTCACTGAAGGCGGTGTGATTGACTTGACGTATTGTTCAAATAATCCGCCGATCTTATTTGGTTTCTGATTGGGCACAAGCCGCATCGTTATTTTTGCGCCCGCCCAGGAGGGGATCACTGTTTTTGAGCCTTCTCCCTGATAGCCTCCAAAAATGCCATTCACGTCCAGCGTCGGGCGGCCCCATTTACGTTCAATTGTGGTGTATCCTTCTTCTCCATGGAGCTGCGCGAGTTCCAACGATTCACGATATGCGTCTTCATCAAAGGGCAGGGAAGACCACGCTTCACGCTCCCAATCTTCCAGCGGAACTACGTCATCATAGAAACCAGGTATCTGGATTCGGCCCTTCTCATCCTTCAATTTGGCGACGATCTCACAGAGCGCATTGGCCGCGTTATGCACAGCGCCACCATAGGAGCCGGAATGAAGATCCTGATTCGCGGCGTCTACACGAATCTCGGTGGCGCAGATCCCCCGCAGCCCATAGCAGAGCGCCGGTTGACCAGGGCCGAACTGGCACGTGTCGCTGATTACGGCCACATCACTGCGCAATGAATCCCGATTTTCCCGCAGGAAAATCGAGACGTGATCGCTCGCGACTTCTTCTTCCCCTTCGATGATATAAATGAGATTAACCGGCGCTGTTCCCTCGGTTTTGAGAAAGGCTTCAAGGGATTTAATATGCGCGAATAATTGTCCTTTATCATCCGTCGCCCCGCGCGCATAGACAATTTCATTATCCACACGTGGTTCAAATGGAGGGGATTTCCAAAGATCAAGCGGTTCCGGCGGCTGAACGTCGTAATGACCATAAACCAGCACTGTAGGTTTATCGGCGCCGGCGTTATAACGCGCCAGAACGACTGGATTTCCGGCGGTGGGATGGATTTCCGCCTCGAGTCCAAGACCGGTGAACTGATCCCGAACAAATTGAGCGGCCTTTTCACAATCGAGTTTATGTTCGCTCTTAGCGCTGACACTGGGAATTTTCAGAAATTCAATCAGCTCATCAATAAACCGTTGTCTATTTTCTTTTATATAGGTTAATACAGAATCCATATCTCTCTCCTATTCTTTGTCCTCACCTTGGATAAAGGTTTGCTCTTTATAAAAATACGCGACAAAGATAAAAATCACGGCGGTAATGAGCATCATCCCAGCGAAGAATAGATAATACCATTCCCCTTCCAGCTTGGTGGTTCCATCAGGATTTTGGATAAAGAGATTTACTAAAGAAGTAAAAGCGTTTCCCAATGAAATGGACATCAGAAAGATCGCCATAATAACCGATTTCATTTTTCTTGGGGCTTGCGTGTAGGAAAACTCCAAACAAGTGATAGATACGAAAATTTCAGCAGCAGTAATGCAAATATATGCAAGGATCTGCCAAGCGATGTTAGGCTGTTCTCCCAATCCGATTTGGTATTCAATCCATGCGGGGATTAAAAACGAGGGGATTGCGATGAACATACCAATTGATATCTTGCGCAAGGGAGTCAAAGGGAATATCTTGTTGATCGCTGGATAGAGAATATAAGAAAACAGCGGGATGAAGATCAATACAAAAAGTGGATTGAGGGCTTGGATTTGGGAAGGAAGCCATTCAATACCAAGCCAATGCCGGTCCATGTTTTCCGCTTGCAGCACCCAAGCGGAAGCGGTTTGATCGAACAACGCCCAAAACATGGCGACGAAGACGTAAATAATCATCAATTTCCCAATACACTTAAGGCCAATAGGACTGAATACTTCTTTGATGAATGTTGTTCCCTTCGCTGGAATGTGGACGAACTTGCGCCGCCCCATCCAGAAAACCACGGTCGCGATGAACATCAAAATTCCAGGAACTCCAAACGCGACATGAGGTCCGAAATATTCCATTAATATAGGCGTCAGCAGAGTCGAGGCGAAAGAACCTACATTAATGGAAAAATAGAACCAATAATAAACTTTCTCGATCAATTTCTTATTTAGCGTTCCAAATTGATCGCCTACATTCGCGGATACGCAAGGTTTAATGCCACCAGAACCAATAGCGATTAATGTTAAGCCGATCGCGAGTCCCCACCGCGTTTGATCGATCGCCATCGCCAAGTGCCCAAGACAGTATACAATCGATAAAGCAATGATCGTTTTATACTTCCCAAAAAAGGCGTCAGCGATCAGAGCTCCGATAATGGGAGTAAAATAGACGGCGCAAACAAAGAAGTGAAAATAAGATTTCGCCGCCTCTTCCGTCATGACGTCCAACTGACCGTCCATCCCCATTAAATACTGAGTCATGAAAATGGTCAGAATCGCCCGGTTGCCATAGAAACTGAAACGTTCGGCGGCTTCATTTCCTACAATATAGGGAATTCCTCTGGGCATTTTTGTTGTTTGGGGAGGTATTGTCAGGTAGGGTTGCTTGCTTTTCGATGGTTTCTCTTCGGCCATTCTTGGATTCAGAGGTGGATCGTCGTAGAACGATTTATTATCCATGTATTCAATTCCTTCATTTTTTTATCGATAACAGTCTTTATTATGATTTGTTCGAATTTGATAGGGAAGCGGAAGGCCCTGTTTTCGAGAAAAAAGCAAAGAGCACTCATGTTTTGAGAGGAGGATCGTACAAGGAAAACGGTTGTCGTGTATAATTATTGTAAAAAGAGCTAGAGAGGAAGAGAAATTCGTCTCTTTTGACTTGAACTATCCTTGTGGTATTATTATTTTTCGATAAAGAGAATATAGTATTTTGTCCGATTATCAGTATCCGGTTTTATGTCCGGAGCGATTACAGAGAAGGCAAAGGAAAATGAAAAAGAAGATCATTTTAGGAATCGTCGCAGGTGTAGGATTGCTGGTTCTAATACTGGGTATTTTCGCTTTTGTAGAATACCGGAAATGGACGACCGCATGGGGAACGGATGAGGATACTTTTTATATCAATATTGAAAAAGGATGGACGGCCCGGACAATCGCTAATAGTCTGTACGAAAAGGGCGCGATCCCAAATACTGCAGGATTTCTAATGATGGCGGATCTGCGTGGATTCGCAACGAAACTGCGGGCGGGTGAATATGAGATCAATGGCGCCTCGTCTCCCATTGAGATTGTGAATATGATCGCTATTGGCTATGCGTACCGGCATAATGTGGTTGTCCCCGAAGGATTTACCCAATTACAAATAGCCGAACGATGCGATAAACTTGGAGTCTGCTCAAAAGAGGATTTTCTCCAACAATGCCGCTCAGAAAATTACTTTCAATTCGTGATTGCTCAGGCGCCGGAAAACGCGAACGCCTCCGTCGAGGGGATTCTGTTTCCTGACACCTACGAACTGGAAAAAAACACCCCTCCTGAAAAGATCACGAATAAAATGGTCAGGCGTTTCGAGCAAGTTTTTAATAAAATTAAGACCAAAGCCACAGAAGATAAGGAGAAAACGTGGTGGTGGATGGACGATCAATACGGCTCGACGCAGCAGATCCACCGTGTCATCGTACTTGCGTCTCTAGTCGAACGAGAGGCAAAGCGCCCGGAAGACCGGCCTTTAGTGGCGTCAGTGTTTGTTAACCGCCTGAAAAAAAATATGCCCATGCAGGCGGATAGCACGATTCATTACGCGCTCAATGATTGGAGCCGCCCATTGACAAAAAAAGATTTAGAACTGGATTCACCCTACAATACCTATAAAAACAATGGTCTACCTCCGGCGGCGATTTGTAATCCAGGGAAAGCGGCGCTTGAAGCGGCGTTGACTCCACCCGATACGACATATCTCTATTTCATCTCTTTCCCCAATGGAGAAACAAAATTCACCTCAACGTACGATGAATTTCTTAAATTGAAACAACAGTTGAAGCAGGGAGCGTGAGATACTTTTGTATCGATTGATTTTGGCTCGTTCAAGATCAATCGTATGGTGATCTCTGGTTTTGTGCGGGGACGCTCGTGTTCCTTTTTTAATTGAATGGGTGGATGATCCGGTAGGGAGTTTCGTTGAGTGAGTTGGGAACGCGGATGGCGTTTCCATATTCATCGATCGCTTCCAACGCGTACTGCGCGCCAGCTGGGGTCAAGGGGAAATCTCCCGTAAACACGCCTTCTTTTCTCCGCGTCATGGTGAGTTCTTTCCATTCGATGTACGAGGGAAATGGTTTCCAAAATAACTTCACTGACGCGATACCGGATGGATCTTCAAATTCCCCCGTTACCGTGACCTGATTTCGTGAACCGTTGATTTTATGGCTTATACCGAGCGCTCGAGGAGGCGTTGTATCATCCGTTATTATAATCGTATAGGCGTTTCCGCCTTCTCCACTTGGAACAGATAAATTGACGCCATTCACTGTTCCAAACAGATAGTACTCAAATACTCCAGGTTTAACCTGTTCCGCTGGAATCTGCGCGTAATAAACACCCTGCATATTGGAGGATTTCATCTGCACACGGCCCGCCGTTCCAACGCTGTTTCGGTAGGAGACCAGCAATGTTCCAATATTGGCGTCTGGAGGAATTGAAACGGTGAGTAGAAGCGGTTGATCGGGTTTACTTCTTCGTAAAGGGATATGCCCTAGTGTTTGGATCCATTTTTTCTTGGTTAGCCATTCTTGATAGGCGTTGGTCAGATCCTGAATATCCCGTTCCGCATTGGGTGGATATTGGTTCCAGTGAAATTGAGATCCACCGATAAGAAACGTTTCAAGAAACGGGTGGTAATGAATGGTTGTATAGTTACATAATTCTGTCCACGCTTTACTGGCGGCTTGAATCTTCTCTGTCGCGATGATTAAAGAAGGGAGATCACCCCGCTTTTGAAACACACCGAGATTTACGGCGGCGGAGGCTTTGTCGCGGTAAAACCGGCTCATCGCCTCAAGCGCTTGAAAATCCAGTGTCCAGGATTCCCATTCCCGATATGCTTTCATTTCCTTCGGATTCGAGGCGTTCATTGCTAATGGGCGTCTGATTTCGGAGACAGCCGTTCGCATTTCGGAAGCCGCTTGTGAGGCTTCGTTGGCGATGTCTGAAAGAAGAGTGAGGGGGGAGCGCCTTCCATCGGCTTGTCCGGAGATTAAATGATCCGCTTCTTCTTCAATCGACCGTACGCTGAAAGAATCAAATGACTTTGTTTTGAGGATTTCCGAGACCGGTAGTGGGGGAGAAATTTCTGGCGCGTGGCTGCGTTTATCCGGGCCGGAGGTGAGCGCAGCGGTGATGGTGGGGATTACATGGCTGATTTTTTGAAGCGCGTTGAATATAGCGCGGCCCGCTTTTTCGCCAAAATGGTATTCAAAACTCCGGATGAATACTTGATCTGATTCTTGTGGATTGTACGCCAAACGGCCCCACATTAGAAAATAGTACCAATCCCGTTCATAAGTCCAATCGTAGTACCGGAAATCGGTCACCGCCGTATTTGAATACGCGTCTACATGAGGGTATCCTGTGGAATAGGTCTCCAGCGAAAAACCTTCCGCTTGGTACTGATTGACGCATTGCAGTGTGCGCCGGATGAACGTTAGATCTCCCCAGGGGAAGATCCTGTATGTGCCGTTCGCTTTTAACTCAAATAGAATTGAATACTTCCGGGGCTGATTGAAATAATCGAGATAGGAGTGACTATGCCATTCCTTCATATGCCCACCCGTCACGGGATAAGGAAGCGCGAGATGATCGCCGTTGAATTTTATTTCTAACACTACATTATTGGGATACGATTGAATCAAGTTCCGCAACGCGGGTGGATCAGTCAACCAAGTTCGAACGAACAGCGGCCGTTTCCTTTGATCCTGAGCAAGCGGTTTCAGAAAAGCTTCCTGGAAGAAATCCGGCTCCGCTCCTGATTCCCCGATACGAAATCCGATTCCATTCAACATCGGGCAATCTTCCAGCAGTTGTTTCAAGGCCTGAGAATTGTATAGAGACAGTGTATTCTGATCTGTATCGGGAATCGGATTTTGAGGGATGGACCATGGAACGCTGTAATTCATCAAAGATACATTAATCCCACGTTTGTTCGCCATCTCAACAATGCGCCGCAGGGAGAATTTGTTGAGATCTGATTTTATCTTACCAACCCCAACTTGTGGATAATCAGATAGATATGTAAAATAGGGAAAGAGATTTGGGAATTGGGTGCTGACAAGGTCGAACGCGCCGTGAAGGTCTAAGAAATTGAATCGCGCTTTCGCGATTGTATTAAGAAAACCACTCCAGAAATCCTCGGAATGAAACCATGAAAAACGGTCTTCGAGCGCTTGTGTATGAATAAGAAGGTTGATTCCACGAACGAGTATCGATGGCGCCAGTTTTTTTTCTTCAATCTTTAAAGTCTTCAATGATCGGTATCCACCGAGTTCAATCTGTTCGGCGATCTCGAACGCGGCGTACATCGTCCCTACATCGTCGCTGCCAATCCCGTAAACACGCGCCCCCCCTTCATGCGGAAAAAAGAGAGTCGCAAAGGATTCAGGCTGATTGGGGATCATGTTTTTGATTGCTTCTGGCCATTCGATTTTCGATTGTTCTGGATCAAAGGCCGCTATGTAAATTTCTAATTTAGGAATTGAATTGTTCGGTTGGCCACTGCCCAGCCGAGTTTCGACTTGCCAGTCAAGAGAGGTCAACACGCGATTGACCTCTTCGATTCCAATTTCAATCGGTCCCGTTGGCATGGTCTGATAGGACACAATATACGCCTGGTCAGCGAAGCCATTGGATATAGATATCGCAGTCAATATTAATGATGCGAACAGCCATCGAACAATTTTCATTCTTGAATCCTGGATCAGTGTTTGTTATCTATTATAGGATTAAACGATTGTGATTGCTAACATCGTTCTATCGATTGGGGATTGTTAAAGTGTAATATAGAATCTCTTCTTTTCCGTCCCGGTTCGCTTTGGCGAGGACGGTTCCATCCGCCCCGTATATTGCGCATCCCCCTTCGCATTCATGCTGCCAGCTTTTCCCGATTCGGTTGGTCACCAAGATGGGCGCGCCAATTATGGCGGCTCGGGCGCCCATATCGGTATGGTCAGGCAGTTGGACGCGATTGTTTGGATAGAATACGAGTTCCGGTTTTAATTCTTTGGCTCTCTCGATACAGCGCGGCGCTTCGCCATCCGCGCAGATGAAGCAGGTTGCTTTAATTCCATTAATTTTAAAGAGTTCCGGACCCGGTCCTGGATCGTATCGCGCCCATTCATTGCGATATCCTTTGTCTGACGCGTCCCGCCATAACCAGGATTTACGGTACCGGTAGATGAGTCCCGCTGGATCGATAAAGGCTTGTGTGATATAGAATCGCGAATCCTCACGTTCCGATAGGCCGAAACTGATCATACAGTTCAATTCCCGCGCCAGCGCTGTCATCTTTTTTGTTGTTGGTCCAGGAACCGGTTCCGCCAATTCCTCCAGTCGAGGAGTGTAATCGGTTAAACATCCCTCATGAAACATCACAAGACGCGCGCCGTTTTGAACCGCTTCGCGCGTCAATCTTTCCATCTGCTTGAGATTATGGCTTGTTTTTTCGGCGATTGAATCGAATTGCACAAGCGCGATAGAAAGCGTTTTCGGCGATGGATTCGGTTCTCCGATGGGATCGATCATCACACACGCTCCAAGTGAAACAAGAAGAAACATGAAAGAATACATCCCGAACCGGGATACCTGACCGTTCGATTGGAACATAGCGGTTTTCCCTCCTGGTTGATCATCTGTATGAATCTCAAGACAGTTCTCACTGTTTCGGATTGCGCTCCGGCATTTGCGCGCTGACGTCTTTTCTCCATGATTTGAGTAAATTCCTCAATTCAGAGGCTTTTCCGGGCATGGCTTCCACTAGGTTATCCTTTTCTCCAAGATCCGTATTAAGATCGTATAATTCCATATGGTTATCTTCAAAATATTCGATTAGTTTCCAATGATCTTGACGAATGGCGCTGACGGGTGATGTAGTGGGATAATAATGGGGATAATGCCAATAAAGCGTATCTCGATCCAGTTTAGCGCTTGGATTCTTCAAGAGTGGAACAAGGCTCAGACCGTCTACATCAGCATTATGCTGGGGGGCGCCGGTGAGTCCCGCAATTTCAAGGAGCGTGGGGTAAAAATCAATCGAGCTGACGGGATGATCGCAAATCGCTCCCTCTTTTGTCATACCGGGCCAGCGTACAATCAACGGCACACGGATTCCGCCTTCATAAAGCGATCCCTTACCTGAACGTAAGGGTTGATTGCTCGTGATTATCCCATATTCACTATTTTCGAGAAAACCACCATTGTCTGAGAAAAAAATGATAACGGTTCGATCCGTAAGACCGAGTTCTTCAACTTTGGTTAGAACGCGGCCAACATTCTCATCGAGACTGGCTGCCATGGCGGCGTATTCAGGATTTTGATGACGCATACCGGATTTCAATTTTTTCCGAAAACGTTCTATTAGATCCGGTTTGCCTTCAATCGGCGTGTGAACGGTGTGGTAGGCCAAGTGGAGGAAGAACGGCTTATCTTTCATATTGTCTATCACATGAAGCGCTTCATCCGTAAGTCGATCGGTGAGGTATTCGCCCTCTTTACCGAATTCTAAATGCGGCACGTATCGGAATTCATTCCCATATCGTTGATCGCCGCTGTAGGGATAGAAGAACGTCGCGGGCGCGCCCCATAATGTTCCCCCAATGTTAACGTCGAATCCATGCGTCTGCGGATAATATCCCGCGCCACCCAGGTGCCATTTGCCAATGTGGGCGGTCTGATATCCCGCCTTATGAAAAACCTCAGCGATCGTTGTCTGTTCATGGGGCAAGTCGCCAACCGTGATGGGGGGAATCAATTTGCGGTTCTGGGGGGGATTCTTTGACGCTTCGCGCCAGATCGTCATATGCAACCGGGCGGGATATTTGCCGGTCATGAGGGAAGCCCGTGTAGGGGAACAGACTGGACTCGCCGCATACGCGTCGGTGAATCGGGTCCCTTTTTGCGCAAGCCGGTCAATGTTCGGTGTCTCATGCAGATCCGCGCCGTAGCATCCCAAGTCGCTCCAACCGAGATCATCGGCTACAATGAAAATAAAGTTTAACGGTTCAGAGGAATTCGCTAGTAACCGCGCAGGCGCCCCCAACGCAGCTGCGCTCAATCCTGCAAATCTAAGAAAGTCACGGCGGCCGCATCTATTCGCGCTCATAGGTTCTTCGCTCCTTGGATGAAATCGTTAAGCCTTATTAAATACTGTGTCCTTCAAAAATACAATGAATTCTCTTATATATCAATTATCCAGAAGGACAAAAGTGGGAGTTAGTAATTGACTCTCATATGAAGATTCGCCGGGAAGGACGTGAAAGTGAAAAAGAAGCCCATGATACCATTCGCGAAAGCGTATGATATTGTAATGAATCGCGCTGTCTTTTTGGGGAAGGAGCGGACACCGCTCGCGGACGCGTTGAATCGGATCTTGGCCCAAGATGTATGTTCGGATATGGATATCCCTCCATTCAACAAATCGCTCCGTGACGGTTACGCATGCCGCCGGGAAGATCTCGGCTCCGAACTAACGGTTCTTGAGACAATCCATGCGGGGCGGACGCCTACACAAGCGATTCACAAAAATCAATGTTCAAAAATCATGACTGGCGCGATGGTTCCTAAAGGCGCGGATTGTGTTGTTATGGTGGAGTACACCGAACATCCTTCTGAAAACACAATGCGTTTCACGGGTGGAGCTACGGAAGATAACATTAGTCCACAAGGGGAAGACATGAGCGCAGGCTCCATAGTCTTACGCGTGGGAGAGCGCATCGCGCCTCAGCATATCGCCGTCTTGGCGGCGCTTGGTTGTGATTCTCCTTTCACAGCGCGCCGTCCCCATGTTGGAATTATTGAGACTGGAGATGAATTGGTTAAGCCCAGTCAAAAACCAGATGTATCGCAGATTCGGGCCTGCAACGGTCCTTCGCTCTACGCGCAAGTAATGAAAATGGGATGCGTTCCATTCTATTTTGGAATCGTGGGAGATACAGAAAAAGAGATCGATAACCAGCTCCAAAAGGCGCTCGCCGAGAGTGATGTGGTTCTGATTTCTGGTGGCGTATCGATGGGCGACTTGGATCTTGTACCAGACAGCATGACAAAAAGCGATCTTGATATTCTTTTTAATTCTGTTGCGGTAAAGCCTGGAAAACCAACGACTTTTGCTGTCTCTTCTAGCAAATTCTGTTTCGGTCTTCCCGGCAATCCTGTATCGACATTCATCCAATTTGAATTGCTGGTCAAACCTTTCCTTTTTAAGATGATGGGACACGAGTACCGGCCGAAGCGTGTCTTGGCTCCTATATCCAAAACGGTCTCGCAAAAAAAGGTGGATCGTGAATCGTGGATTCCAGTTGCGCTGACTGAAAATGGAGAAGCGGCGCCCTGTGATTATCATGGTTCTGCGCATGTGAACGCTTTATGCGGCGCGGATGGGTTGATCTCCCTGCCGGTTGGCTGCGCTTCGATTATGAAAGGGACTAAGACGTCAGTCCGGTTATTATAAGAAGTTTGAACCTGGAGAAGAACAATGGATCAATTATCACATACGGATGAATCAGGCCGGGCGGCTATGGTTGATGTAGGTCATAAAACTCCACAGCGCCGTACAGCGAAAGCCGCTGGCTATATCCAAATGAAAGCGTCCACCATCCTGCTCATCGAAGAAAACAAGATGAAAAAGGGAGACGTCCTGACCGTCGCCGAAATCGCCGGCGTGCAAGCGGCGAAACGAACATTCGAACTGATTCCATTGTGTCATCTAATTCCGATTTCAAATATTCAAGTGAAGGCGAAACTCAAAGGAGAAGGAGTGTCTGTTGAGAGCGAAGTCTCTTCAACCGGACAGACCGGCGTAGAAATGGAAGCGTTAACAGCGGTCAGTGTAGCGTTGCTGACGGTTTACGATATGTGTAAAGCGGTGGATCAAACTATGAAAATTGGAGAAATAGTCCTGCTGGAAAAACAAAAAACAGATCTTGATTGATTTGATAAGATTCATGCGTTCCATATTAAGTCAAACAGGAAAGGCGTTGTTGAATGGATGACTATTCCACCCATACCGGTGAGATTGTCTCCGTTAATATTTCAACGGAGAAGGGAACTGTGAAACGGCCTGTTCCCCGGATCACTATTGATGAACGCGGTGTCGTAGGTGACGCTCACGCGGGCAATTGGGATCGCCAAGTGAGTATACTCGCATGGGAAAGTATCGAACGCTTCTCCGTAGGAGCGGACCGGCGATTTCAATGCGGGGAATTCGCCGAGAATCTGACCGTGCGTGGCCTCGATCTAGGCCAAACGGCGATTCTTGATACATTCCAGATTGGAGAAGTTATTTTGGAAGTTCGTCAATTGGGCAAAGCGTGTCATGGAGACCGTTGTGCGATCTTTCAAGAGGTAGGCCGCTGTGTGATGCCGAAGGAAGGATTATTTTGCCGTGTGATCAAGGGGGGATCGATCGAATTGGGCGCCACTATTACTCATGTCATGCGTCCCTTTCGCATACGAGTGATAACATTGAGCGACCGCGTGAATCAGGGGGAGTATGAAGATCGAAGCGGCCCAAGGATCGTTGAACGGTTGAAAGAATTTTTTCAAGATAAACGCTGGCATCCACGTATTGAATCCGTGGTTCTGCCTGACGAAGCGGCGCCGCTCCGCGATGAGATTGAAACGGCGTGTAAACGGGAGACGGATTTGATTATCACGACAGGGGGAACGGGACTCGGTCCAAGGGATATTACCCCGGATGTAGTGGCTGAAATGGCGGATAAATTAATCCCCGGTGTGATGGATTCGATCCGGTTAAAATATGGTTTGGACAATCCCAACGCCTTGCTTAGCCGATCCATAGCCGCTGTAGTGGGCTCTACGCTGATTTACACGCTTCCCGGCAGTGTGAAAGCGGTGGATGAATATCTTTGTGAAATATTTAAAACATTGGAACACACATTCTGTATGCTTCATGGTTTAGGTCACCATTGATCGCAGTAAAGGGAGAATGAATTATGGGAAAAAATCATAAACGAAAGACTGGATTAACCCGGCGCGGTTGGCTTACGAGCGCCGCGGCGGCCTTGTCGTGGAGCGTTCTGGCGCCGAAAAGTAGATCGGAAGAAACGGAGGAATCAAATCAAATCGCGCCCCCCGAAGGCTATCGGATTAAGAACGGCCGTATCAAACAAGCTGTTTATGGATGGTGTTTTCAGTCCGTCCCTATCGATCAATTTATCGGCGCCTGTCACCGCATGGGTGTCTCCGCCATAAATATCGGCCGTCAATACGTTCCCCAATTAAAAGAACGGGGAATGAACTTGGCGATGCTGAGCAGCCATTCGTTCAAAACAGGGCCATTCAATGTGGATAATCACGCGCATTGCATTGAAAAATTGCGGGAAGGAATTGACGCCGCCGCGGAATATGGCGTATCCGATGTGATTACCTTTACAGGCATGCGGGAAAAAGGCGTCTCGGATTACCGGGGCGAGCGGAATTGTATTGAATGTTGGAAGAAAGTCATCGGATACGCGGAAAAGAAACAAGTGAATCTATGCCTGGAACAACTCAACACGCGCGACGATTCCCATCCAATGAAGGGACATCCCGGCTATTTCGGCGATGATGTGGATTTCTGCATCGAATTGATTAAAAAGGTTGATTCCCCCCGGATGAAGCTGCTGTTCGACGTGTATCACGCGCAGGTCATGAATGGGGATGTGATCCGGCGTATCCGCCAGTATAAAGATTACATCGGCCATTATCATGTAGCGGGTGTACCTGGCCGGGGAGAGCTGGACGATACACAGGAATTGAACTTCCCTGCGATTATGCGCGTGATTCTTGAAACAGGATATACAGGTTATGTGACACAGGAGTTTATACCAACATGGAAGGATCCTCTCACGGCCTTGCGCCACGCGGTCCGTGTTTGTGATGTCTGATTTCAGGCCAAGGCTTTCTCTAAGGCCTCTTTCATTTTCTCCAAGCCGATCCGGGCGGTTTCAAGAGCGTCTTTTTGCCAGTATTCCCGGTTGAATAATTCCAAGGAGAGGACTTTTCTTCCCCCAGTTGAGTGGTAATCGCGCAGGATTTGCGTCAATGGCGCGATCCCATCTCCCGGCATGATCCGGTCACCGTCCCGAATGGTTTCGCGTGGAGGATCGGCTGGATAATCGTTAATATGAAAGACTTGAATCATCGCGGAACTCAACAGTTTCAAACCGGAAAACGCGGAGCCGCCTTTGTAGACATGATAAACATCGGGAAGGAGGCAGGCCTTCGGATGACCACTTTCAATTGCAACGAAGACGGACTCCCCTAATCGATGCAGATTCTTTGAACTTCCCCAGACTTCCACTTGTGGAACTACGCCCATCTGATCGCCCAATTCTAATAACGCCCGATATCGCTCCGCCGCTATGAGGAGATCCAATCCCGGTTCACTCGTGGCGCCGGCGGGTGGCGCGGCGATTCGTTTTCCTCCAATTTGAGCGAGAACATCCATGTCCATCTTGGCGCCTTCCATCCCCTTCGCCCGCGTGGCTTCATCATCCACGATCCATTGATTGAAAGCGATCGCGCTTTCAATCGTCAGTCCAAGATCTTCCGCTCGATGACGAAAATCTTTGAGAGATCCTCCTTCTTTCACGTAAGAGTGGATCGAACTGGTCCACGGTTCAATCGCGTCGTAACCTGCTTGTTTCGCGATTTCGAGTTCCTTAACCAATCCCAGTTGTTGCCCCCGGATCGTTGAGGTGTTCAGGCAGAAACAATAACTCGTTCCGGCGCCCTCGCCTTTGTTTAAATTGGACGCAGAAACTTCCACCGGCCGCTCCATCATAAGAGCCGCTAAGGACGCGCCGGATGTTGTTAACATTGCGCGTCTGGATAATTGTACATTTTTCACGGTATGCTCCAGAATTGATTAAAGTTTAAAAGGAATACAGAGAACGAGAATTATTGTAGAGGAGTGTTTATTTCATAAGAAGGGCTTATCTTAAGGGATTGTTTTGCTGATTGAGGATTTTCTTTATTACGGTTCAATCTCTTCTTCCGTCTCACCAATGGGGAGGACGTCTGAGATTTCTCCTTTTGTATTCGCGTCATCAATATAGGCGCCCGTTTCTGGATCGATGACCATGATGGGGGCCAGAATATTGGGATCTGCAGGTGTGGGTAACGCGCCAGAGCGAAGTAAGAAATAGAGAACAATATTCACAACTTCACCGGTCACGTATGAGACCGGCGCCGTGATCCGGTACGTAATTTCCAATCCCACTTCTTCTTTATAAACCGTCGAAATCATAGATTCAATTTCAACGGTCTTGTAAGGTATTGGAACCCAGGCATTTGCGCCTCCTGTGATGGGAAGGCGCGCAAATGCCATAAATGGGGGATGGGGATAACATATTTTCAATTGTTTATTATCCCATACCGCTTTGATTTCCCATTGATATTGGGAGGCAAAAACGTCCTCTGGAATGAGAACGGTTTGGTAAAAGGTTGTCACGAAATCACCGTTCACCTCTTCCCCGGTTTTACATAGACGAATGTGATGTCCTTTCATTAACGGGTAAAACGCGATCTGAGGGATATCCGGTTCACTCCTGAGTATAGCCGCATCAGAAATCCGGTCGGGCAGGGTATCTAAATCAGGAGAATCCAGAGGTTGCACTTCTGTACGTCTTTCGTAGAGTTCATAGCCACATAAGGGTTGGTTACGAACACGCAGTATGACCGCGCCGAAGTGGAATGTTAAAGGAGCGCCTGTGTTGATTATTTGAATTAGCTGAGTTTGCAGAAGAGAAAAATCGATTATGAGACTAAAATTGGTAAGGCTGATGGATTTGTATTCTGGCATAGCTGGATATTTAACAAAATCAGCTGTTCCGTTAATATCAAATTCATCGACGGGAGGAAAAAGCGGTTGCGGATCGTTGTTATTGGGATGGCTGAATAATAAATTTGGATTTTTTAATAGTTCAATACCGTGATGAAAGGGAAATTCAACTTTAGTTTTTGTTATGTAATATTGAGCTTGCTCTTTGGCGACGGTTAAAAAGACGTGCGCTAAAGCATAATTACCTCGCCGGAGAAGTATCGGCAGCTTGCGGCTGCGCCAGTCTGGAAACAATGGATTCGCTGGATCAATGTAGATTGGTAAGTCTACATTCCCATATTGATCGTAAGAAAGTTTTTTTACCGAGCCAAAAGGGCCAGCCAGTCGGACGAAGATCTGGGTTGTTTCGAGTGTTGGCGCTCCCGTTCTTTCATCGGCGAAGGCGTCATGATAGCCAGGATTTAAAAGACAAAAACATACGAAAGTCCATAGGAACGGGCGGTAGGAAGATAATGCTCTCATGCTACTCATCTCCAGCTGGGATTAAATCTTTATTATTTTCGGTTTTAAATATATTATCTTTAGTTAAACATTATTTGCTACGATAATCTAGAGATTCTTCTTTTATTAATTCATAAAAACAATCATGATCGAGATCACAACCTGCAAATAAAAATGAGTCGTGGAAGAGTTTGCGAATGAGATAGTTATGGAAACTCATTTTCATATAAAATTACCATATAATATTAATCCAGTCAACATATTTTTATTCCTAATAGGATGAATAACATTTAATTTTGTTTTTAGAAAATCTGCAAACATTCTCATTTTTTCTTGAGATTCAAAGATAATCCATTAGTCGTACGGTGAGGGCTTCCGCAATCGTCTCACGGGTTGGCAGAGGTTTGGAAACAGATAGTTTTTCAGAATTCTCCTTCCGCTCTATTAAATAACCAATATGTCTGTCATCACCGATCTCTTCAATCCGATTGGCGATGACGACACGGGCTCCGCTGCGGTCCATTAAATCACTGGCGCGCCCGGTCAGTTCTTCCAGCGAGATCCGCGATTCCAATTTAAATCCAACAATCATTGTTCCCGACGCCCAGGAATGGATTTGTTCGATCAACTTTTCTCCCCGCTTTAATCGGATAATCCATTCGTCATCATGAGAGGATTTTTTGGACCGCATTCTTTCTACCGGGAAGTAATCCAGCACCGCAGCCGCCATGATAACCGTGTCAATCGGCTGTTCTTGAAGTATTTGAATCATCGAATCTTTCAATTGAGGAACTGTGCGAAAGCGTTGTAAATGGAGTCGTGGAAACAAATCGGGATCCGGCGCTTCGCTTGTTTCTCCCGCCAGCATATAGAGATTCGCTTGTTGCCGCAGAATGGCATGCGCGATGGCTGTTCCCAACCGCCCCGTTGAATGATTGGTAATAGAACGAACCGCATCGAGAGGAGCGAATGTCGGACCAGAGGTCAGAAGAATCGTTTTTCCTTTGAGAGAAGCCATCGTGGAGCCTTATCAATAAATCCGCTTTGCCTTTGGAGTTTTCAATCCTATACTTTATAAGATTTGCGGTCTAAATAGATTCATAGAACGCCGCTTCATTTTTATTAATCCAGTCAGTATTGAACGATCTTCATGATTTTGGATTGCGAATTTCATAATCCGCTGATCGACGGTTTCATTTTATCGAAAAAGTGATTTCTTTTTGTCCGAATGGCGCTTTGGTCAATCGAGCGCTATTATGATACCGTCAATAATGCGGGAAAGGAATTGCAGACTTATTTTTTTAGGTACAGACAATGAAAAAAACAATCTATTGTATGGGCTTGAGTCTTTGTTTTGTTTCTTCCCTTCTTTGTCAACCGATCGATTTGAACGCGCCGCCGGATGGAACGATTCGATTTATTCGCGGATCATTGAATGGGGCGATTGGAGAGGTGGTGAGGAATATCGGGGATTTTAATGGCGATGGTTGGGATGATTTGGCTATCAGTTCTCCAGAGAACGACATTGTATCAATTATTTTCGGTAAACGGCGTTTAAATCCAATTATCGATTTATCTTCTCTCCGTGTGGATGGGATCACCATCCGGGGAAATACGGGAACTGATTTTGGTGTGACGGTGGAACCGATCGGGGATTTCAATCACGATTTTCTCCCGGATATCGCGATCGGCGCTCCCTTCGATGGGGAGGGCGGACGGGTTTATATACTCGGTGGAACCTTTTCACCTACAAATGTTCGTGTAACAGATGAAAATCAATTTATTGCGATCGTGGAAGGGACCAATGGAGAAAATTTGGGCCGCGTACCCATGAACGGGGGAGATTTAGATAGCGATCTGTTTTATGAACTGGTGATTCCCAATCCCTATGCGTTCCAAGAAGGGGGGGATTTTCGGCAGGGCGCTGTTTACATGATTTATGGACAAGATGATTTTTCTGGAACCATCATACAAACGGATTCTTTGGATCCCGAATTGACTCTAACGATTTATGGTCCCAAACCAGGTGGTGTGATTACACAGGATTTCGCCCAATGCGCCCATTTCATCGGAGATTATACTGGAAACGGATTTAATGATCTCGCTCTATTCTCGGGTATCTATCAAATGGACCCCCCTGAAAGCCGCTTGGTGATTCTGCCTGGAGGGGAAAAACTCGTGGGTGTGTATGGAATTGAGGAATTGCCCATTGCATTGGGAGACATTACCTTCCGGACACATACACAAGCCGGCATGATGGCGATTGATACAATCCGTGGCGGTGACTTGAACGGGGATGGGAAAAATGATCTGGTTTGTGGGATGCCGCGTGGGAACACGCTAGGGGATGACCGGACGGCAAGCGCCGCTGTGATTGTGCCGGGAACGCTGGCGATTTCTGAACCTCTCGTGATCGATCAAATCCCTCATCCTCGAACCACAGTGATTAAACATTGGCAGGGGGATATCCGCTACCGGTCTTCTATTGAACTTTCAGGGAACCGGCTCGCGTTCGGCGCCCCTTCTACACCCAGCGTCTACCGGGCGACGGAAGTGACAGGCGCTGTTTATATCATTGATGGATTAAAGTTGGAAGCCGGTCAAGTGGAGCCGCGCCTATCCAGCGCCGCGTCAACGATCATCTATGGACGTGGGCATGAGAATTTGGTTGGGATTTCCTTTACTCCCGTGGGCGACATCAATCGGGATGGGACTCCCGAGATTATTGTCAGCGCTCCAGGAGACTCAAGCTCAGATGGGGCAATCGCGTATCTCGTTTCGATTCGTTCAAGACCGGGAGACTTGAATGGGGATTTACACATCAATCCACGGGATCTGTTCTTTCTTTTACCCTATTGGAATGGAGCGGATTCGATTGGTGACTTGGATGGGAATGGTGTAACGGATGCGATGGATCTTCTTCAATTGCGATTGAATATATCCGTGTTTTAGGGATAAAAGCCGCTATTGTATTCGAATATTATCCAGGGAATGTTTTTTGGTAGGCTTGGATGAATTCGTCTTCGCGGAAGAGGGTAATATAACCACGGGCGTGTTCGAAATCGTAAGCGTTTTTGGCGTGGCCCGCCCAATAATACGCGATCCCGATCCGGCCATCGGCGAGGCGCGCCGCGCTGGGATAACCGAAATCCCCTCGTACCGGCCGGGAGAAAACGCATCGGTTATTGAGTTCCCAGGATCGTCCATTATCTTTGGACACCATGCCCAGGATCATCTTATCTTCTACGCTCCGATCTCCATATACAAGTAGAATCCACCCGTTAGATAGAAAAATGAGATCCGCTGGATGCTGACCATTATTGGTCAAGCGCAAAGGGGAGGTCCAAGTCTGAGCGCCATCGCGGCTGTGTGTGAGATTCAAACGTCCCCCCTTTTCGGTCCGGGCGCATGCCAGCAGATGACCGTCATGCAAGCGCAGCATGGCTGTTTCATTGCATCCCGCCGCGATTAAATTTGGCTGCTCCCAGGTTAATCCATTGTCCTTTGAACGGACTAAGTAGGCATAGTCCCTAAAATTGTTTTGTGTATTGTTAACACCGGGAATTTTTTCAGTGAAAGGGCCATAGACATTCATAAGCAAGGTGTTGTCATTACCTAAAATGATGCGCCCATAGGGAGAGCAACTTTCCAAACCAGGAATGCCCAGCGGTTTCGGTTCCTCCCATGTTTTTCCTCCATCATCCGACCACGTTACCATACACCGGGCTTTTTTTAATGAGGGATCGTATGTTCCTTCCGATGTATAACTGCCTTGTTGGTGATAGGCGAGAAGGAGCCGACCGGTGGGCGTAACGCAGAACGCCGGATTGCGGTCATCGTCTAACGTATTCGCCGCGACGATTCCTTGTCCCCAAGTTGTCCCGTCTTCCTGGGTTTGATTGAGGATCAGATAGCCTCCATGTCCTAAATGCCCCCCGCCTCCACGATAGACCGCAAACAATTGATTGCCCACACTGTTCAACACGGGGAAATAACCGCTTTTCATTGCGATCGTTGCATGATTGACGGAGGGCAGATCGAAAACATTCAGCGTTGCAGTGACCGGGATTGACTCTTGGGATTGAGGTTGTGTTCCAAATGTGAGAAACAGGAGAATGAGAATTGATATAAGGCGACCATTCATTATAATCCCCTTTCGCAATTTATTCGTCTTCTTCGTTCGAGCCTTCATATTCGTGCAGTTTCCGAATTAAAGTTCGTCTTCCGATTCCCAGAGCTTCTGCGGTTTTGGTGCGGTTTCCGTTATATTTTTCCAAGGTTTCCAAGATGACCTGTTTTTCGATTCGGATAACGTTGCATTTCCTGCGAGCAAGGGAGGGGAGACGGGATCGGTTTGTTGACGCAGTTCGTAGGGAATATTTTCTACGGTAATCTCCTCTTTTTGAGCCATGATGACCATATTCTCAACCATGCCTTGCAGTTCCCGCACATTTCCGGCCAGTCGTAGTGTTGGAAAATAGAGATAACCTCATCGGATACTTTCAAGGGCGCTTTTTCATTTTCTCCCGCATACTGGTTGGTAAAATGGCGGACCAGTAAAGGGATGTCTTCCAGCCGGTCACGGAGAGGGGGCACTTCTATGGTCATGACCTTGAGGCGGTAGAAGAGGTCTTCCGGAATTTGCCTTCTTTGACAAGCGTTTCCAAGTTTTGATTGGTCGCCGCTAAGATACGGATTATCGACCGAGATTGTTTCGGTTCCTCCGACGCGCTCAAATTTCTTTTTCTTGAAGTATGCGCAGGAGTTTGACTTGAATGGAAGCGTTGATTTCACTGATTTCATCGAGAAAGAGTGTACCTTGATCGGCGAGTTCAAAACGGCCTTTCCGTTGTTTGATCGCGCCGGTGAACGCGCCGCGTTCGTGACCGAAGAGTTCACTTTCGAGAAGGGTTTCCGATAAAGCCGCGCAATGGATTGGCACAAACAGGCGGTTAGCGCGCGGACTGAGATGATGGATCGCCTGGGCGACGAGTTCTTTGCCGGTTCCGGTCTCGCCGGTGATAAGGACTGTCGCTTTTGATGGAGCCAGTTGCGTCAGTTGCTTTTTAAGATTTTGAATCGCCGGGCTGGCGCCGATAATACTGTCTAAGCCTTCATTTCCTTTATTCTTTTCCCGGTGATATTCCACTTCCGATTCGAGCCGCCGCTTTTCAAAGGCTTGATTTAAGAGCAATTCCAACTCATCGAGATTGATCGGTTTCGTAAGATAGTTGAAGGCGCCGAACTTCATCGCTTCGACCGCCATTTGAATCGTCCCGTAGGCGGTCATGAGGATCACGGTGGGAGGGGCGGATTCTTTGAGGACTTCTTTAAGTAAAGTCATGCCGTCTATTTCCGGCATACGGATATCGGTCAGGACAATATCATACGAATTTGTTTTCAGTTTTGCGAGAGCCGCTTTACCGTCCGCGGCCGTGTCCACATGAAGGGAGTTGGACGCAAGGGCTTTCCGGAGTCCCTCTCGCGCGTGTTCTTCATCGTCAACAATTAAAAGTGATCGCCGCATTGGATATTCCCTGCTATCCGGTTTCCGTGTTTACACTCTAAATTTAGTATTCTAATAAGTGATTGGATTCATGCAAGCGAGAGCCGATTTCGAAAACGTTAGACGTGATCGTTCGTATGTTTATGTGGCAAGTGTCTTGTTTCTATGATAGTGTATCTAGGTTTCATTGGCTCTTATACTTGAATTGTCTCAGACCAAAACCTTGACAGTAAACCGCTTTTTCTAAATGATTAAACCAACTTGCAATCACTCTCACCACTTTTGCAATAGAGCCCCACTCTCATGATGAAAATATAAGAATGGGGAAAGTTATACAGATACAGAAAATAATTTAATTTACGAAAGGGGAACGAAATGGTAACAAAAAATATGTATCTATTGTTGATTGCCGCTCTGCTATCAACCTTGCCAGCTTGGAGCCAGCCTAGACGGGACATGATATCCGATTCCGATGAGATTCGTCATCTGTCGACAATCCGGATGCGGGATGTGTGTATTCTTCCCGATCCAGCCACCGAAACCTATTATATGGTTGGACCGGGAAGAAATAGCGTTCGCGTTTATACCAGCAAGGATCTTACAATGTGGCAGGGCCCCAAGACCATCTTCCGGACCCCGGAAGATATTTGGGGCGATATTCGCGTGATTGGTATTTGGGCGCCGGAATTGCACAAGTATAAAGGCAAATACTACTTGTTTCTTACATTTGACACTCGCAATAAATTTCCTGAACAATGGCGAAACTGGCTGCCCCGCGTTACGCGTGGCTCTCAAATCCTGGTTGCGGATCAGCCAACCGGCCCATTTACGCCTTTTGCCAGCCGGTCTACATTACCGCCGGATATGATGACACTCGATGGCACGCTTTGGGTTGAGGATGGAAAACCTTACATGGTTTTTTGCCATGAATGGGTTCAGATAACGGACGGTACGATTGAATACATTCCACTAAAGGATGATCTTTCGGCGATCGATGGAGAATCCACACAACTTTTTCCGGGGCAGTTACGCGCCATGGGAAGTTGGCGGTGAACAGGGCCAGCATGTGACTGATGGCCCCTATCTCTATCAGAGCAAATCCGGAAAATTGTTTATGATTTGGTCCAGCTTTTCTCCCTTGTATACAGTTGGGCTCGCGATCTCCGACTCTGGCAAACTCTCCGGCCCCTGGCGTCAGCAGGAAGAGCCGATTATTAATAAGGACACCGGACATGGGATGCTATTCACGACCTTCGATGGAAGACTCATGATGGTTTTGCATTCACCCAATAACTTCGGAGCGCAACCACATATCTATGAAATGGAAGATACCGGCGAAACTCTGAAATTAATCAAGGAATTCACCGGTAAAGAGGAAAAATAATTAAATCAGGCGATCCCTTTTTTCCAATATATGACTTTCCACAAGCATTTCCAACATACTGTTTATCCGAGATCACCAAACATATCCGGGTTTTACCGATTAAAGACAGTATCTCAGAAAAAAAAGTTCATTATTGAAGGTATAGACATTATATCCTAATCATTTTATATTCATTTTTGTATTATTTTATTGTATGGGGAGTATCAATGATGAAGGTTTTTCCACCATGGGCCCTGAAAGCAGGGATCATTTTAGTTCTGATAATTTTGGTCGGCGCCGGGGGATTGTTGGCGTATCAAGCCCATCACAACGCGATACAAAACGCCTTGTTTGATGGCCCTTTCGAAGTGTGTGAACGAGAATCTCCTTCCTTTTATCCAAAAGTCAATTACAACACGGCTGAATATACCGCCGGAGAGAACGGGCATGGATCAAGCGAAATGTGGGGCGCGTCCAAGTTTTCAACGGAGTCCGACGCAGGAGAGATCGCTTGGGTGGATGGTGAAGCGCGGGATGAAGTCGAAGAGGCCATGCGGAAACATGCGGACCGGGTGAAAGAAAATTTAGATCTCACCCGCCTGCGGTACGCGTCTGTTTATAAAGATCGCCGTCCAAGCCAATCCCTCCAGATTGTCTTTCCCAATGATGGATCGATTTTTCCACCGAATCTATGCGCTCCCTATGTGTCGTGGGAAGATCCCACCAACACACTGTGGCAGGTGTGTGTTCAATTCAATGAGGAAAGCGAGCCATTGACGTTTATCACGTCAAAGAAAAGATGGCGGTTCCCAAAATCTCTCTGGCGCCAAATCTGTGAAAACGCAGGAGCGGATAAACCTTGTCTTTTCGTTAAAGGGATCGAACTCGGTGAGTCAGGTCAAAAGAGTGGTTCCATCCAAGCGTCCGAAACGGTTCATTTCACAATCTCCAAGGATCCAGCGGATAACTACATTGTCTACCGGCTTGTCGCGCCTCCATTCAGTTCGTACAAGACGCCCGATATTTATTCGCGGGATATTCGGGAAGATAAACCGAAAAGTTTTCTCTCTGCCCGCAGGCAGTATTGTTTAAATTGCCATAATTTCTCATCGAAACAGGGCCAGACGGGGAAACTGGCTCTGCAGGTCCGTAGCCTCGTCAAAGTGGAGAACAACCTGCCGACTTATTTAGCGATTTACGACATCGACAAACAAAAGGGTTTTAAAGTCCGTCTTCCCTTTGAAATTCAGATGACCACGTTCATGTCCTGGACTCGTGATGGAAGTAAACTTGCATATTCCGCCAATCAAAAAGTCGCCGCCTTGAAGCCGATTGTTTTTGAAACTCAGCTGGCGGGAATGGCCACGTCGGATATCGCGATTTATGACCTAGATAACAATGACACCTATCTTGTTCCGGGCGCGTCGGATCCGAATTTGCTGGAAATCTATCCTGAATGGTCGCCGGATGGGAGCCAGTTGATTTTCGCGCGCAGCCCAGTGGGAGATCATCCCGCGCATATTCTCTACGATCTCTGCATATTGGATTTGAATGGGGAAAACGAACCTGTGGCGCGGCCGATTGAAGGCGCCTCGAACAATTCCCGCAGTAATTTTTATCCGCATTATTCACCCGACGGCAAGTGGCTCTCCTTCTGTCAGAGTGATGGGGGGGATCTGATCCGATCGTCCAGCGATATCTATCTCAAAGCGGCGGATCTAACCGGCCCCGCGCGGCGGTTGGAATTCAACGTAGACAGCGCCGCCGATTCGTGGCACAGCTGGAGTTCGAACAGCCGGTGGCTGGTTTTCGCTTCGAAACGTGAGGGGGGAGTCTACGCGTATCTCTATCTATCTCACATCGATGATGAAGGCCATGCGTCTCCAGCCATTCCTCTTCCGATCGAAGAAAGACCTTTGGCGAGTTTTAATATTCCAGAATTCGCCGCGCATCTGCCAACGATCCGGGAGAAGGAACTGTTCAACGCAATCCGGGTAGAGCCGGAGCCCCGTGAGGTTCATAAACGGGAATTCAGCAAAGGCGGCCGTCATGTCCAAGAAGAAAAAAGTTAAAAATCCCCATCCATCGGTTCCTCGGAATCAATGGAGCATGTGGAAAACCGCGCAAAAATATCCCTGGTTGTGGGCTATTTTATGGCTCGGAATTGTCTTACCCGCTGTCTATTATCCCACGTTCAACGCGCCTACATTGATTCTTCATGAAGAAAGCGCGCTTCGATTCCCGTTGCTTTCTCATGCGGGCAATATACCATATATTTTTACCCGCGATTTCCTGCTTTATACCGCCGGGCAATACCGTCCGTTGAGCTACGCCCTGCTGGCCATCGTGCGAAGCGTTGTTCCCGTCGAGAACGTTCTCTTCTGGCATCTCTGGTTGATGAGTTTTCATTTTATAAACGCATTGCTGGTCTTTGCGATCGTCCGGTATTTTACGCCTCGATTGTTTACGGGATTACTCGCCGCCTCCGTCTTTGCGCTGCATCCTCTTGGGACGGTTATGGTGAACGATATCAATCAGTTTCATATCATCCTTGGATTGACTCTTTGCTTGAGTTCTATAAACGCATATATCCAATTTACAAAGCGGGGTGGTTGGATCTATTACGCCTTGTCGATCGCTCTCTTTTTTCTCGCATTGTTTACAGCCCGGTATGCGTTCGCTGTTGGAATGATCCTGCTTGCGTACGATCTCTTTTACGAGCGGACCGGTTTGAAACGCGCCGCTGTCCGGTTGATCCCGTTTGGATTGCTCCCCCTTGCATTCGCTCCTCTCTTATTCATGACAACACCGCATCCGTTGCACTTTAAGTATGTGCAAATGCATGCAGGATCGCTCTGGCATGGTTTTTATTCAATCACCGGCGCTTCAGGATTTTTCGCAGGGGCTTTTCTTCTGGGGGCAAAGATACCTGTAATTCTTCATGAAACCGTCGTGCAGATTTATAACTGGTCGAATATGCGGTTTCTCTTGTGGATCATGTTTGACGGTCTCCTATTCGCTTTAGCGATATGGGCCTTGATTCGTAAGCGGTGGGCCGCTTTCGGTGTGGTGATTCTTTTCCTTGGGATGGTCCCATACGCGTCGGTGGCGTATAACCAGGTTGTTGATTATGTTTCTTGGGTGTACTTGTATTTGCCCTTAGTTGGATTCGCTTTGATCGTGGGTGGATTGAGCGATCTTCTTAGTGGATGGTTGCAGCGGCGGTTTTTGAGGATCGCTGTACAGGTCATATTTATCGGCTCCGTGTTGTTTTGGGGAGTGAAAACCATCCAGTTGAATCAATACGCGCGGACACCGCAAACGTATTGGAATCATGTATGGGAACTTAATCCCAATGGTCAAATCGCCTTGATTAATGTTGGGAAAAATTATCTCGAAAACAATCAGCTGCCACACGCTCTGCATCACTTTTTCGCGCCGATGATTAAGGATTTAAAAGAGCCCTGTCTGACGATGGCCCGTTATTACTGTGAGAAGGGTGATTTTCTCGCTTCCGCCATCCATATGCGTTTTGGGTCGGGGGAAAAATCGACAGGCGTTGTTCTTGAAACCCAGTGTGTAACGGCGGCGGATCTATTGGCCGCAGCGGGAGCGCCGGATCATGCGGAAGAGAATTTGGGAAAAGCCTTAATGGTGAATCCATACAATACGGCTGCGATGGCTCGTTTGGCGGAGGTCTGGTTCCTTAAAGGATTTGTCAGTGAAGCCAGGCGGATGTTAGATCGAGTGCGCGTGTTTTCTCCAAACGACAAGTATGCCGAAGCGATCGAGAAGAAATTTCAGGATTACGAACAACGGCTGCTGAAAGGCGAAAAAGCCCAAACGGTCGATCCACCCTCACCGGATTGGTTAAACTACGTCTTGAAACAGCAGCGAAGCGCCGAGATGCGCCGCCGGATTATCGATCTTAGCTATAGGTCCGATCCAAACGACGCTGTGATTCAACTCGAAGCGGTGATCTCATTGATAGAAAATGGGCAGTATGAAGAAGCGGCGCAAAAATCAGGAAATGTTTTTAAATGTTTGAACGGATACGCCTTCGCATGCTGCGCCGTATGCGAGGCCTTGGCGCGCGGCGGCGATGTGGAACGGGCGATTCAAATTGGTCATCGCGCGGTGACTTTGGATTCGCAAAGTGAGTTGGCGTGGAAGTGTTTGGCCATCGCCTACGCGCAAAAAGGAGTAATCGATGAACAAACCCAATCATTTATCAAAATGATTGAAAAAAATCCCCCTCTCGCGTCAATGTTTTTCTATAATCTTGGATTACAGAATATTAATAAAGGACAACATAAAGAAGCGGCTGATTTATTGGACCGCGCTGTGAAAGCGGAACCCGCCAACATCGAAGCGCAACGCGCGCTTGGTCAATGTCTTTTGGAACTCAACCAATCCAAACAGGCGATTGCTGTCTTGAAGGAATCGCTGAAGATCAAGGCCGATGATCCCAATACCCACATGCGCTTAGGGCGCGCGCTGATGGCGCAGAATCAAGTAGAGGAAGGAATTCGAGCGTTACGGACAGCGGTTCAATTAGATCCGAAAAATCCTCTTAACCATTACTACTTGGGTTTGGCGCTCGACGCTCGGAAGAATTACGAAGAATCCATGAAAGAATACCGCCGCGCCGTCCAATTAAATCCAAATTTCTCCAACGCCCATTTCAAACTGGGCAATTGTTATTTTCGAAAAAAACAGTATTCTCAAGCGGGCGCCGAATATCAGCGAACGGTTGAAATCAATACAAAATTCCAAAACGCGCATTTGAATTTGGGAGCGATTTATCAATTGCAAGGATTAAATGACGACGCTGTTCGTGAATATGAGGAAGAATTGAAAAATTTCCCCCAATTCGCCGAACCGTATAACCGTATCATTCTTATTTACTGTAAACAAGAAGAATTCGAGAAAGCGAAAGACGCCGCGAGCCGCGCGGCTGAACAGGGAGTTGCGATCTCACCGGAAGCGATAAGCGCGCTACAAACTGAAGATCAATCACATGAGTAGTCTGTATATGATCACTCAATATTCAATCCCATCTCAACCTTCCCATTGGTCTTGTTTTCGATTTTCGCTCCACCAGGGAAATGATTTCCGAAAATGGACGCGGCCTGGACACCGCTTTTTAATTGAATGTGATTCTTACTTTCATCGATGAATTCACAGCCGTTGACGATCATTTTGCCACCTTCCACGATGATAGCTGGAGTTTCGGGATTCTGTCTCGCCCATCCCTCAAAGTGACAGGATGTAAAGATTACCGTTCCCGATCCATCAATTTTGGCGTGATAATCCGTGGTTCCCATTCCCCAGAATCCACAGTTTGAGAATTTGACTGGGCCGCGATTTGTCTTGTTAATTTCAATACCAGCCATCATCTGACAGTTTGAAAACGCCAGGCCGGCGTGACGCTGGGAGGCGTCTACACGGACCGCCACCGGGCCGATATCGGATCCGCATTGCGTCAAGACAACGTTAGGATCTCCTGCCTCCGTGTGGACAAAGTGAAAACCAATTTTCGGGAAAATTACGAAACAATTGACCATGTATTCCCAATCGGTTTTTCCAATCCGAAAGCCAACTAAATTCTCCGGTAGGTATTTTAGCAATATGTTCCATTCTTCGCTTCCTTCGTTTGGGGGATTGGGGATGGCGGCGCGCGCCCAGGCGTGGGGATTGAAATGGACGTTCTCAATCCGTCCGATATCCGTGGTTTGGTTGATGAATATCCCTTCACGAAGCGGACAACCGAAGACGTTTCGGATGGTATGGAGTTCACATTGCTGGGTTCCAAGATCAATGGCGCGGTATGGATTGACTAACGTCACATCGATGACGCTGCAAAACATGCCCTGTCCACGGATCGTCCAGGGATAGGGTTGAATCGATCGAACATCTTGTTCCGGATAAAAGATCGTCATCCCTTTTAGGCAACTGCTTTGCTGCAGTGTGATAAAAGGCTCTCCCTCTTCTTTCCCTTTTCCCGCGAGAACGAATAATTGACTCCCCCGGCCAATATCCGCATGATGCATGGATTCCCATACGCCGCGCAAAGTAACGCCGGGTGGAATCACTATACGCTCTTTGAAGAGATACTGGCCCGATGGCACGGCGGTCACGCCACCCCCTTTTTCCGCGGTGTAATCCAGCGCTTTCTGGAACGCTTCAGCGCAATCCGTTTTTCCATCCGCTTTGGCGCCATGATCGAGAACCGACGTAATTACCAGCGGATCTGGGGCGGCGTTCGTTTCGATTCCTGTGTATAGACACAGCCAAATCAGCATTAGAATGATGGTTCGTTTCATCCATACCTCCCATAGTTCTTTTAATAGTAGTAAGATCGATCGATAGAGATTACAACTGAAATAGGTTTCGATTCAAGAAACCTGTGATTTGGAAGAAACACTGACCGAATTTTATACTCGTCTTTTGCGGTGATTTGGTTGCGCTTTTTTATAATTATCTTGCAGAAAAGGAAATTAAAAAATGAGCCAACGAATAAGGTTTTGGACCGGATTGGTGTTGGGCATGTTCGCGTTAAGCGCTTCAGCGCAGACGGTGATCTTCGAGGATGATTTCAGTAGTGATTCGTCCGCCTCGTACACCCATTTTTCTTACCCCGCGCCGGAGAATACGCTGATTGATTTTCAGTACGCATATCAGGATATTCTCAACGGATATGGAGAAACGATCCCTGTCTCGCCCAACACGCAGGACAGTGATCTCACGGCTCTGCTGGTATCATGCAATATTCTGGATACTCCAGACAATGTGAATTCGTTTGTCGGTGTGTATATCGATCAAGTGTTCGCGGGTGATTATCAAGTTGTCTTTGATTTTTACTGCAATGTTATGGATAGTGGGACGGGCACCACCAACCGGATTTCCGCCGGGATCAATCACAGCGGAGAAAAGATGGTGAATACCTACAATTCGGGGTACGACGCCAAAGGCGGTTATACAACAGAAGATCTTCAAAATACAGATGGTTACATGTTCGGTATGTCATTTGATGAGGGGGATGGCGGCACATTTAAGGACTATCAATTCACCGAAGGAACACCGGGGATTGATGATAATCAATTGGGCGTCACACCGGGGAATGAGGCCGAGGAAATTCCCGCCGTTCTTCCGGATTACGCGCCGAAGTGGTTTTCCAATGAGATTCGTGAAGATTTAAGCGAGATTTCTGTCGTGGGCTGGCAGGGAGGCGATCACCGGTCGGATACGGTTCTGGATGAATATGTCTCTCCTACGGCGGTGACCGGCGAATTGTTTAACGTTCTATTCTCGAATGAATTTGGGAATCCTCCCGCTCTGTTCGCCGGGGCTCCGGGACTGGCGTGGCATACAATGCGGATCGATTATATCGATGGAATCGTTACGGTGTGGATCAAAAGCAGTACAATTGACGAATTCGCTTTTGAAGATTTTGACTGGATCGTTCATGATGACGATGGATTCGTGAAAATCGTGGAATACGACGATCCGGACGACACCTATACGTCGGGCAAGGTTTATTTAGGCATGGAAGATGTATGGAGTTCCGCATGGGGCGCGCCCAGCAATCCAGACGCGCCACGCCTGCAATTTGTTCTCTATGACAATATCCAGATTATCCAGATCGGTGAACCACCGGTCGATGTGGATCACTGGGCTCTCTATTAGCCGGATATACTTTCAATTAGGTCTATTTTAACAGAAAATTCATAGCGGGCATTGACAGAAAACGCGGGCGAAATACCATACTATTTATTCACCAGATTCTGGGGAGTAGACGAATTGGTAAAGTCACCGGTCTTTGGCACCGGGATCTGCAGGTTCGAGTCCTGCCTCCCCAGCAAATAATCCTTCCTATCTCATTATCCCTTCTTAATTTATTGTTGGTTTAAAAAATGATTCGATGTTTTTATCCTGATTAGAATGAAGCAAGGGGATGATGTTTTATCTTGGCGAGTGTCAAAGGATGGAATGGCAGGGAATCATTGATTTATCATTGAAAATCATTGTATGATTATTTCACCTAGATTTCGTTCTTCTCCAGGCTGACCGGGTAAAATCATGATGTCCATCGTTATCCACTCGTCATTCTCATACCCTCGAACAATACCAAGAATTCCACCTGAAACAGGCACATTCGCAATTTTAAAATTTCCTTGTTCATCCGTATACGTTTGAGGATAGGAATTCGTTAAATAGTCATTCGGAGTCAACTTTTGATCCCACATATCCTGCAAATCCGAGTTGAGTTGCGGCCGGAAGAGAACGCGGGTTTTTGAAACCGCTTGCCCCGCCGCATCGAGCGCTCTTCCGGATAGGGAAAATGTTTCTTCTTTCAAAATGATGGTGACGTTTTGCCTTGATTCGTCTTTATTTAGGTGAATTACTTCAGAAAATGCTGGAGCCATATTCTCAGCGCGCGCCATAACCACAAATGGACTGTTGGCTACTGGAATTTCATTAAACACATATACTCCATCCGGATTCGATACGGACCGCCAATCGAAGTATTTCTCTCGAAGGCTCCATGGAATTAATTCAGTTCCAGTTGGAGTCAGTTTGATTTCGTAATTCTGAATGGGTTGATCCTGCTCATCCAATACAATCCCGGCGATGCTTCCATAATCTTCCTCTCGTTTTTGCAAAATGATCTGAATATTTTTCGCCCAGCGTTCATTGATGGTTACACTTGCGCTTTCATATGTTTCATTGGAATTTACGCGCACAATAAATTGAGTGATATCAGATGGAACCGGGCGGCTTGCTTCCACTTTGAAACGGCCTTCACGATTGGAGATCGTGTGCCCAACAAACCACTCAGGTGATTCGGAATGAACATCCAACATGATTCTGCTGACAGGCTCACCATCTTCATTCATTACCACTCCTTCAAAAGATTCATCACCTTCTTCCAACACAAAATTGATATTGTCCAGTTCCTGATTTTCTTCGAGTACAATCGGTTGTTCCAATTTTTTGGATTGGTAGCCTCCTTTGTGGGCCCATACTTCATATTCCCCCGGTTTGATGTACGCTTCGTAGGCGCCGTCGGAATTTGTATAAAACTCTCCCCACTTTTCTTCACTTTTTAAGTTGATCGCTACTGCTCTCAGCGGCTCTCCATCTGTATCCGTGACCAAACCCCGCACGACGGCTTTGGATTCGTAGACTAAGTCGATACCACTTAGTTCTTCGCCTGGTTTGGGTTTGATTTGCTTTCCTTTTCCATCAAGGGCTTTTCGATATGTGTTGTGATCGGTGTTGATATAGAGTTTGAAACTAGAAGAAAACACGTGTTGATTACCCTGAAAGCGATATGTTCCATCAGAGCCGGTAATCGTGGCGTAATCCCCATCATTTTCACCTTCTCCAAAAGCGATATATTGGATGAATCCATAATCCTCTCCCGTTTGTCCATCATCTTCGTATTCAGCGCGCAACCGGATTCTCGCATCGGACAAAGGTGTTCCATTATTGAGGGTGACTTTCCCCGATACGGCCCAGGAACGCTGGAGGCCGATTTCCACTCCTTCGATATCGGATTCTTCCCGCATCATAATCGTTGGCGTTTTACGTCCAAAATCAAAATGTGAAGTGAATGGACGATATACGTATTCCCGCTGGGGGGGGACGCCGATGGTATAGGAGCCTCCAGGCAATCCTTCGAATTGGAAGGCTCCATCGGATTCGGCGCTCGTTTTCGCGTCTGGCTTTACTTCATATTTTCCATTCTTTAAATTACACACTCGTTTCAAAGTATTTATACGCTCTTCCAGAAACGCATACACTTCCACACCGCTGACACCTTCACCAGACTGTTCGTCAAACACCCGGCCGGATACGTTGTATTCACGTTTGTTAAGCGTGAGGGTAACCTTTTCTTCACTCGATTTGATCTCGACCGTTTTTTTATTTTCAGTCTCATCCTTGAACCAAACATGCTCAGCGAAGATCTCATACAGGCCAGGAGGAATCGATTCAAAAAGCGTCTGACCGGTGGATTCGCTTGTTTCCTGAATCAATCGGAACCCCGAATCTTGAGCGAGTTGCATGGTGACTTTGGCGTGATAGACCGGCAAAGAGTTTTGATCGAGCACCGATACACGCACTTGACTATGTGTGCTTAACGTAAGCGTCACTGTAGTTGATTGAATGGCCGCTGAGAGCGTTTTTTGTAAAGGCAAATACGATGGCGCGGATACGGAAACAATATACTCGCCCAAAACCAGTGGATTAAATGAGAACAAGCCATTGGAATCTGTTTTCTGCGCTAAGGGAGTAGATTGAGGAAGATCAAATTCATCATTCACTGGATTGAGTCTGATCTCCGCTCCACTGACCGGTTCAGAGAAAGCATTGATCACATAGCCTGCAAGAATTGCGCGCCGCGCCGCGATAATATCGATGCGTTCGGTATCCGCTTCGATCGTTTTCACAAACCGGGAATTATTGAAAAGGCTTGGATGGTATACATCGATTACCGCTTCCCCCACAGACAATTCTTTCAGTATTGTTTGTCCTTGATCGTTTAACTGAAATGATTGAGATTCATTGTTATTGAGGATGGTTCCACTCGCATTAGCTATTGGATGGCCCGCCGTATCACTCACAGTCAGAGTGATTACGATGGTAGAAACGGGTGGTTCGACAATCTCTTCTTGCGAATCAGTAGCCTTTTTTATAAGCGCAGGGGTAATTAATAATTTTGGTGATTCCCTATCCGTGACACGAATGGTTTGCCCTGCGGATACACTCAGTCTTGAATCATCATCATTGGTTTGGTAATCCACTTGACCGGAAAACACTTCTATTTCCAATCCATTTGTAGGAACTTTCGTTTTCGTTCCCAAAAAAACAGCAAGAAAAACGGCGCAAACAATGAAAAATACGAGGATGACTAAATAGTAGGTACGCATAATAGGAGCCTTATATTAAGAATAATTTAAGTTTGGAACATCTAAATCAGTATGGGTAGCAAAGGCAAGGTTTTTCATCTGCCTTTGCCTTATTTCAGATAACATTTGAGAAAGCACATTCCTCTATCCCCAGGATTAAAATCCTGGGCTATTTTCTTATGTCCCGGAGGGACATTGGATACTAGCCCAGACTTTTAAGTCTGTGTGAACATGGATACGCAATCTTCCATGAAAGAGAACAATTATTACTTTACGTACTCACTAATGGATGAATCATATTTTTTTATTCTTCGAGAATCCGAACTCTGAATTCTGTCCCAACGACCTTCACGCGGCCGTGTGGAGTTTCGATTACCATGGGATTATTGGGATTGGATTGGGCTTGGACATAGATCTCGCCGCAATACATATGAAAGGAACGGGTGTCGGCTGGAATAAACGCCAGTTGGGTTCCCGGCTTACAAACGATTTGTGTATCGTCTTTAAGCGTAACTTGAAGGGACGTATGACTTGGAGCCTGAACCGTGAATCCATGCCGCGTTTTCCAATCGTTCCACCAACTCAGAGAAATGGAATTCTCTTCAGATTGACAGCGAATGGATTGAAGATTCGGATTTTCCGGCAAAAGGAAAAATCCACCGCCAATGATCGCAACGCATAAGAGAAGACAAAGGCCACGGATCGCAAATGGATGGAACACAACGCTTTCCCATTGTATACCTTGCCATTGAAACCATTTTCCTTTTCCGCAACGCAGTTCACTTCGCAATTTCCGCATCAATTGTTCTTCATCAGCTTTTGGAACGGGCATGGTATGCAGGAGATCCCGGAGTTCGCTATACGATTGAAAAAGGCGTTTTTCATCTTCATTCGCGAAATCCTTATCACCTTTTTCGAATCGTTCCGCATATGAAAATTCTTGTTCTTCAGGAATCTCGTTTCTCATAATTCACCTCGATACTTTTCCAATCGCTGGCGTAATTTTCTTCTGGCCCGGTGGAGTTGCGTTTTGACTTGACTGAGTGGGATTTGGAGCGCATCCGCTATTTCTTTATAGGAATCACCCTTGAACTCAAATAAAACAAATATCAACCGTTGGTTTTCTGGAAGTGAATCCAACGCGTTTGCTAGAATGGTGTGTATATCCCGTTCCCGCGCAACGCTGTAGGGGGATTCTGGAAGGTTCCAATCGTTGTTGATTTGAATTTGCTTCTGACTTTTTGCGCGAATCGTACGCTGTCTTACTCGATCGATACATAGATTCCTCGCGCAGGTAAGCAAAAAACTTTTGATAGAACCATTATGCAAGCCAAATTGACCACTTTTTATCCGCTGGATCAATTTCAGAAATGTTTCTTGTAACACATCCTCCGCTTCATCATGATTGCCGAGAATCAAATACGCGAGACGAAACACATCGTCAGAGTGCCACTGAACCACTTGTTCAAAAGCGGAGACTTCCAGTTTTTGCAAACGTTCTATGAAATCAACCGAATCGGATTTCATTCTTAACTAACCTTTCCTGCATAATACACGGATATAGCCTACTCAATGTTTCAGAAAAATGAAAAAAGATGGATGGGGGCGCTTAATTTCAGACGCTGATCGATATGAGGGCAGGGGCGAGGATTGCCCCTACGTGAAGAGTTGAAGATACAATTTGCCTTTTATCTGGAGTCTGATAGTTTTCCAGACCAATGGTTATCGAGTCTATTTCGTTTTTTTAGTATGCTCATTTCTTACTTTGGGGTGCTAACGGTAAGTTCACCGATTAAGGCCGCGCAGCAGACTTAATCCGGTGAAACGTCTTGTTAGACCATACGTATTGCTCAGTTACGGCGCGCCGTTCCCCTGTTAACTGCAGCAAGTGGTTAAGCTTAGTTTTCGATATTTGCTTTTTTACTATTTTCCAGAACTGACTGATAGTCTGTAATTTCTTTGTAAAAATCTATGCTATTACCCATATCGACCTTTTCGCAAAAAAACAATCGTTCATAAGGTCCACCGTTATTGTTGAAATAGCAGTATATATGCGGATCGTAATAGTACTCATCACCTTCCCAATTTACTGTTTCGATAGATTCGAATGGAATTTCTCCAACTAGAAGTGCGCTAATTTCTCTTTCTTCATTGTTTTTATAATCCGTATATCTATAACCCCCTTCACATTCAGTTAAACCTACCCATCTTAATCCGACTTTTATGCCTCTGGTATATGTTTCAAGTATACCAATACGGAACCATGATGAAATTCCGGTATCTTCATCATCTGTGTTAGGGTAACCATCCACCCTATCTATATCTCTGATTATGACATCTCCTCTAAGCTTCTCAGCTCGAATTTTAAATTCTTTTCTTAGTTTTTCTCTGTGATGAACTAACTCAACATTTGAAGAAAATTTTGCTTCTGATGACTTAGTTTGGTTTAAGAAAGGATATAGTGCTGATTTTAAGGAAGCTACTAGAGATTTTCTGATGTTTGATTTATCCGTAAAGTTATTTGAAGAAAGTTCATACTGTATAGGCCAACGCTTGTGAGATAAATCAAAAGGCAAATTTCCCTCCGGTTTTCCAAATGCTGTGTTCATTACATTTATAATTCGATTGTCTCTTAATGCGTTCAAAGCATAGCCGAGTTCAATCATGACATTGGGATTTGAAACAAGCTTTTTACTATCAACTGTCTTAGCGATAAATGTTATATCACCTATAAAAATATCACTTTTTTCTATTTTATTTAATATTGTAGATACAATATCAGGCGTACCCTGAACATTCTTTGTGTCGTGATCTAGTCTAAGAGGTTCTTCAATTTTTAATTCTTCGTTTAGTAGTTTTATTGCTCTTTCAAGGCACTCTTTTATGAAGTTTCGATTGTATTTCGCATCAATATCGCTTTGCCATGAATAGAAAATTATCAATTTACACCTCTTCTTACTAATTTAATTCTTAACAAGATGTTCAGTAGTTACTGTAGTTTATACAGCATTTTCTTGACAGTCAAGAAAGAATCGCATTAATTTAGCCTGTATTCTAATTATTGTTAATGATTGATGCATTATAGATTGTCGAGAGTAGTTTGTGAATGAATAGCAATAACAATCGACTCATTCGTTTTAGAGGATAAGCAGTGAATATAATGTAGTCGCTACCCGTCGCGGAAGAGACACATGTTTCCCGTTGCACCGTATTCTTCTGTTAGAAGAAAACATAACGATATGGGAGAGTAGGTGAGGGAATTTTGTTTCAGCGGCGTTTCTTTACTTCTCTTCATTATTTCTATTGAAGGGGCGGTTGAAGAAGTTCTGCCCTGTAATCAATCGCGCGCCGCAGTTGCGGGTGAAGTAATGCCAGGCCCATTGGATGAATACGAGAACGCGGTTTTCAAATTCTACGATGTACATCAGATGGACGAAAAGCCATAGAATCCAGGCGAAGAATCCACTGAATCGCAATCGTTCTCCCAGATTGGCGACGGCTGCGGAACGGCCGATGACCGCCAGAGAGCCCCTATTGAAATATTTGAATGGCTCGATTTTTTGACCTCGCAACCGTTTTTTGATACATTTCGCCAGGTATCTCCCCTGCTGCATAGCGACAGGCGCGACACCGGGTAATGGTTTCTCACCCGGATGATTGAAATGGGCGAGGTCACCGATGGCGTAAATATCAGGATATTTAGTCACACTCAGATCTGGATTGACGATAATTTTTCCCATCTTATCGAGATCCGCGCCTGTCCGGTTGCCCGCTAACCGCCCAAAGCCTGTCGTCTGCACACCTGCGGCCCATAGAACGGTTTGTGTTTTGATGATTTCAGGTTTATCGTCCGACTGAATGCGTACCAATCGTGGTTCAATATCGGTCACGCTGGTGTTTCTCCGGACTGAGATCCCAAGCCGTTTAAGGGACCGTTCCGCTTTTCGGGAAAGGAGTGGGGGAAACGCATTGAGTATTTTCTTGTTTCGTTCCAATAGAATTATACGGGCGTTGGAAGGATCGATATTGCGAAAGTCATGTCTAAGGGTGTGGTTGGCGAGTTCCGCAAGCGCTCCCGCTAATTCTACGCCGGTCGGTCCACCGCCGACAACGACAAAGGTAAGCAGTTCCCGCTGCATTTCAGGGCTGTCTACTCGTTCCGCTTTTTCGAAGGATGAAAGGATGCGGCTGCGGATCTGGGTCGCGTCTTCAATTGATTTTAATCCCGGCGCGTTTAGAGTCCATAGATCGGCTCCAAAATAGCAATGGCGGACTCCTGTGGATAGAATGAGAATGTCGTAGGACAGTTCTCCTTCTTTTAAAATCAGCCGTTTGCCGTTTGGATCAATATCGGCGGCTTCATCCATGATAACCGTTACGTTTTTCCGCCGTTTCAGTATGGATCGAAGGGGAGACGCGATATCGCCGGGTGAGAGTCCTCCAGTGGCGACTTGGTATAACAAAGGTTGGAAAAGGTGGTAGTTCCGGCGGTCGACTAGTGTGACTCGTATCGAATTGTCATTTAAATTCGAAGCGGCGCTTAGTCCTCCCGCTCCCCCGCCGACAATGACAACATGTGTTTCCTTATCCATAGTATGCGCTTCAATTGACCGCTGTACAGTTCATGCGCGCCGATACGAAATCGGATGAACTCATAAATACCGGTTCATAATATCCGACAAACGTTTTTTATTCAGATCCTGCTTAACTAATGGCCCCTCACGCAGAAACGGATATTGTTCGTCGAATGTTGGACGATCGCACTTATAAATTATACCAATGGGAATCCGTTCTTCCCATTCTTTGGCTTCCTTCATAGCCGCCTCCCAATCTGTTGGATCGTAGTCCGGGGGCAATTCTTGACATCGTTTTTTGTACCACGCGAATGTATTGAGTCGGTTGAATGAGACGCAAGGGTGAAGGATTTCAAGGAACGAGAGTCCTTTGTGGGCGATCGCCTTTTGGATCATATCCGACAGATGATCTTGGGTTCCAGAAAAACTGCGGGCGACAAAACTCGTGCGAAGCGCGATGGCGGTGGCAATGGCGTTAAAGGGTTCGGAAAAAACCCCAGTGGGCTGATATTTCGTTTTTAGCCCTCTGGCCGAGGTTGGACTCGCCTGTCCTTTGGTCAATCCATAAATCTGGTTGTTATGAGCGAGCAGAGTTAGATTGACATTCCGGCGCAGAGCGGCGAGGAAGTGATTGCCTCCTTCCCCGTAAATACAGCCATCGCCACTTTCCACAATCACATTCAGTTCCGGATTGACAAGTTTCGCGGCTGTGCCAATCGGCAATGCGCGCCCATGAAGGCCATTGAACACGTTCGCGTTCAAGTAATGCGGCATTTTCGCCGCCTGACCGATCCCTGAAACCATCAACAATTCAGATGGCTTGATATTACTGGCGGCCAGAGCGCTTTTCAAAGTTTTTAGAATGGGGAAGTTCCCACAGCCGGGGCACCAGCTGGTTTCGTATGCGCCAAAATCTTCAATCGTTACCATGATGGTGATTTCCTTGTTCAGGATTCCAGTTCACGAAGAATCGATTCGGGAGTGATGACTCGCCCGTCATATCGAAGGATGCGTTTGGGGATATGAAAACCTGTTTCCCGCCGAATCAGCCGTGTGAATTGCGCTGTCGCGTTTCCTTCCACACAGATGACTTGTTCCGCGGATTCCAACCGGGCAAGAAACTGTTCGGGAACCAGCGGCCAAACTTGGGAGAAATGAAGCGCCGCGGCGGATCTCCCCTTTGCAGAAAGCTGGGCGGCCGCTTCGATCGCAGATCCTTTTGTTGATCCCCAGGAGACGAGTAGGATACTTGGATTTTCGTCGCCAATGAATTCGGGCGGTGTAGTTTCCTGCCGAAGCGCTTCTTCTTTCTTGGCGCGTTTTTCAACCATCTGTTTGCGAACACTTGTATCTTCGGTGATGTGACCCGCTTCGGTATGTTCGTGACTGTCCGCGACAACAAGATGTTCACTCATTCCAGGAAGAAGGCGGGGGGAGATTCCGTTATCCGTCAGGGCGTACCGGCGATAGGGCGCTGTGATTGATGCGGGATCGACTCCACATCGAACTGGAGAAAGATTCTCAATGTCGAATGGATCAGCCGCGCGGTAGGAGTCAGCGAGAAATTGATCGGTCATCAGAAAGACCGGCCCTTGATAACGTTCCGCTAGTTCGAACGCTTTTCGTGTGAGATGGAAGCATTCTTCCAACGATCCCGGCGCGAAGATACAACGGGGGAAATCCCCGTGACCGGCGTGAAGAACCATTTCAAGGTCACCTTGTTCGGTGCGGGTCGCCATCCCTGTCGCGGGGCCGGGACGTTGGGCGATGACGATGACTACGGGAGTTTCCGTGATCCCTGCAAGACTAACTGATTCAACCATCAAAGCGAATCCGCCGCCGGAAGTGGGAACCAAGCTGGGAACACCGGCGAACGAGGCGCCGATCGCCATATTCACGGCGGCGATTTCATCTTCCGCCTGCTCAATAATCACTCCCATATCCGCCGCGTAAGCGGTCATGTTTGTGATAATGGATGTCGCCGGTGTCATAGGATAATACGAGCAGAATTTAACACCCGCTGAGAGAGCGCCCAGGACAATCGCTTCATTGCCGTGAATCATAAGATGGGGGGAGGATTCAACGGCTTTGGCAACCGGGAACGGGGATGTCTTGCCTTGTTCTTTCTGCCAGTGATACGCTTGTATCAACGCTTCCCGATTGGCTTCACCAATTTTAGGATCTTTTTTTCCAAATTGTTTCTCGACAATTTGCGAAACTGTTTGGAGATCGAGATCAAGCAAAGCCGCAGTAACGCCTAAGATGGCGATGTTTGCGTATTTAGACGCGCCCAAATCTTTTGTGGGGATACTGTATATACCATCATTCGATTCTGTTAACGCTTCATCCGCTAAAACGAGACCGTTCGGAGACAAGGCTTCCCGATCTTCCGTTAGAGAACGAGTATCCAATGCGATCAGATAGTCGATGGATTCGCATGGCGCGGCTACTTCAGATGAATTGAAACGAATCGCGAACGTATTGTGACCACCCCGAATGCGGGAGTAATAACTTTGTGTCACTACGATGGAATAACCGGATCGGACAAGGCTTTTCGCGAGCAGATATCCGACGGTGGCGACTCCTTGTCCCGCCTCTCCACCGATGACTATATTGAGAGAATCCTCTTGCTGCATTTTTTTTAACCTATGAGGAGGATTGGTAGATAATGGAGCGGCTGAAACCGTATCCAGGTTGTTCTCCGTTATAGGAGTGAAAGTTAATTATAAGATATTTATATTACTTTTCTGGGATTTCAGCCGCTTTGTCATTAATAAAAATTTATGTTCAAATCGTGGGGTTATTAACTCCATTCCGGATCCAATATGCGATCGTCGTATTCGAGTTCAAAACGGAGTTTGTGCTTGGCTTCTTCCTGAGCCAACGCTAAGAGTGTTTGTTTCAGTTCTTCATCATTCGTTGTTTCCGCCAGATCCGAATAGAGTTTGAAAGCCGCTTTTTCTGCTTTCATGGCGATAATCAACGCGTCTTGATAATCCATGTCACTGCTGGCTTCACCTTCAACTAGATAATCTCCGATTTTGAGATCCAGCACTGTATCCTTGAAGGTCATTTTCAGATTGCCCGATTTTACCGCGAGGAGTTTCGCTTTATGACCCTTTTCTTCCTGCGCGAATTCTAAAAAGATCTTTTTCATCCATTGTTTTTTTACTTTATCTGCCAGTTCGGTATAGAATTGCGCCGCATCTTCTTCATTTTTAATCGCGAAATCCAGAATTTCATCGACGGATTGAAGGTTTGCCATATTATCTCTCTCCTCGTTTTTAATCTTTTTGCTATAAATTTTCATTTCAATTGCGGCGGATCTACGCCGCGTTCCTCTCTTGAAGAATATCGCATTCCCGCATGATTTCGAAGGTGTCCCTAAAAAAAATAAAGCCGATTTTCTGAAATTAAGGGGGAATTATTGGGAATCGGCTGATGGATGCGCTTGAAAGGGAAAAACGAAGCGGAAGTAGACTTTAGTATTGATCGCAAAGCCAATAAAAATGGTTCATCCAGTAAGTGGATAATTTTAAACTATAAAAATAGTATAATTATCTACTATAAACATAATTGTACATTTTATGATACGTTTTTTAGATTTATTTATTTTCCCAAAACCAAAAATTGAGAAAAAAAAATACGAATCGGCGGAAGAAATAGAGTATATTTGATCTTCTAAAATATCTTAACTATTTGAAATATATATATTTATATGTTGATAAAAAAAATATGATTATTTTGTTTATGACTCTAGAAATCACTTTTGATCTATGTTAAAACCATATGAAATACCTTTTTAAAAGGTATTCATATTCATTATTAGAAGGGGAGATACAGATATGAGGAAGAAACTTGTATCCGCAGTAGCGATCCTGACGTTTGCCTCGATCGCGCCGGCGTTTGCAGCGATTGGCATTTTTGACGCCAATGTGGACGTCGACAATGGTAGTCTCGGAGCGGCGGGAAGCGCAACCTATGACGCCGATTCTGACACCTACACTATTGAAGGCAGCGGTCAGGACACCTGGAATGACGTTGGCAGCAATTTCCATTTCGTCTACAAAGAATGGAGCGGCGATTTCAACTTGGTCGCTGACGTCACTGTAGGTGGAAACGAAGGTCAGGATTGGATTAAATCCATGCTGATGTGCGCTCAAGGCTTAGGCGGGTGGGACAATTACATCACGACCCGTGTTCGCCGGGACGGTCAGTACAGCACCCAGTGGCGTACGGGAGGCGAAGGTTCGGATGGTAGTACCGCTTCAGATCTCCGCGTATCGGGTTTAAATCCAGCCACGCAGCGTTTGGAGCGTGTTGGTGATACGTTTACTACGTATTACAAAGATGAAACCGGCGCTTGGGTTGTGATCGACAGCAATGAATGCGTGTTGACGGATCCAGTACTGGTCGGTTTTGGTGTTTGCGCTCACGATTTAGGCGCGATCGCCACTGGCACATTCAGCAACGTGTACCTCGGTGTCAACGCGGTCGACGCGCCGGTGGGCGTGTTCGAGAATACCGTTACGCTGGACGCGCTTGAGTACGATAATACCCCGCTTGCAGGTAGCATAACGGAAGCCGATGGTGTCTATACCATCTCTGGTGATGGCCGCGACATCTGGGACAATGGCGATGAAGGATTCTTCGCCTACACAGAACTGTCCGGCGCCAATTCCATTTCCGCTAAAGTGAAATGGATCAATGGTGGTATTGGAAATGACTGGTCTAAAATTGGTGTGATGGTTCGTGAAAATGGAAACGATCCTGCGTCGAAACATTATTGGATCGAAATGCGGAGCGGCGCTGAAGATGCAGATGGTAATGCTCTTGGTGATCGCACTGACGCCCAGTGGCGTGATGCAACCGGACAGTCTTCTGGCAATGTCGAAATACCTTCGGATGGCGCAAATATGGCTTCAGTTGACGGAATGTGGTTCCGTGTAACCCGTGAGGGCGATAACTTCACTTCTGAATATTCGATGGATGGAAGTGCGTGGTCCGTCGCCAACACAAGGTCTATTCCGATGCAGGATGAGGTCGCTTATGGTGTGATTATCACATCGCACTGTACAACGGCCGTAGAAGGCAATGAATTAGTCACAGCGGAAGTGAGTGATGTGCAGATCGAAGCCATTCCGGTTCCGGGCTATCGTTTCGATCATCCCGAATGGGTTCTCGAAGATGGCGTGATGAAAAACATCTCGACTGAACGTTTAGATCCCAAACACCTTTGGGTCAATCAAGACATTCCACAAGATTGTACGCTCAAATGTGATGTCAAAGTTGTGGAATGGAACGAAGGCGATGATTGGAGCCGTTGCGGAATCGGCGGACGGTTAGCGCCCGTAGACGGTAGAGTGGAAGGTCTCAATCTTCTCTTCCACCAAAATGCGGGTAACGTTCAATTCCTGAATGACTATTCCGGATGGGGACCGAATGCCGCTATACCGTGGGCGCCGGGAATCTGGTACACCTTGACATTGAATATCGAGGGAACCATGTTGTCAGGCAGTTTTGGCGTCAAAGGCGCTCCCCCGGTTGAAATGGAACCATGGGAATCCGCGGGAACTGTTCGTACGGGAACTGGATTCGGTCTGGCTGGCAACTCCGACGTGGGTGTAACCTATTATGATAACTTCTCAATCAGCGTTGATGGCGAAGTGATCTTCAGTGATTCATTTGATGATCCTTCCTCTATGGCGAATTGGGAAATATTACAGTAATTAGTATCTCTTAGATTGCATTCATACGGCCCGGTTTATATACCGGGCCGTTTTGTTTGAATGCTATATTAAAATCTCTGAGTGTGTAATCAACCATCACTCACTGGAAAGTTGTATCGATGAGTTCCATTCCACGTTTTGATCCGTCGTACGAACCATCAGAAAACTCATTTGTTGGTTGGCTGGATTATCGGGGCATACGCCGATGAAAAATTCGAATGGGCGCTTTGATTGTGTTTGGATTGTCAACGTTCCGGGAACATCGCGCAGCTGATACGTTAAAGAAATCGTTTGAGCCACAGTTCCCGTTTTAATGTCCTTTAACATATCATAGCCCTGCCGCTGCTCAAAACCATCATACGGTTTTTGGGGAAGGGAACATTTGATTAATTCGCCCCGGAAATGATAAAAGAGATCATATTGATGTTCGTCTTTGGATTGAGCGGTAACACGATCGAGAATTCCGTCCGATTGCAGAGTGATAGAACGGCGAATATCAACTCCATCGAAGGCGTCTTTCACACCCGCCTCGACATGAGTAGGGCTGTAATCAATATAATACCCATCACAACGCTTCTGCCGCTTCTCATCCACGATCAATAGATTATGAGACGCCGGCGCGCGGAACCATTTTCCATTCAGGGGAATCCCGTATCCGGAGGTGCCTAAATCGGGGATAATGAATCGGCCGTTACCGAACAGAATCAGATTCAACCGATCATAATGATCGTGACCACCACCATATGGGCTGAATTTCAGAAGCGCATTGACTGATTCATTTCGCAGAATGGCGATCCCGGATTCTTTAAACAGAACGCTTTCAAGAGGCAGGTCTTGATTTTTAGGGATCTCAGACGGGCCATACAGAAGAGCGTTCAACGAATCCCGGGATTTATTCCGGTAGATCGCGGCCAATGTTGAGAGGAATTGAGAATCATGGGTCATCGCATAGGCGGCTTCAAAGTACGAATCCATGTTTTCAATATTAATGCGAGTCCAACCATCGTTCATCGCTGGAAATTCACCGTTTGGAAACGCGAATTGGATGGGGGCGGAGTACATACGGAAAAATTTCCCGGTTCCTTCAAGTGGATAGTTTTGCGCTTTCGCCGCAAGATATAATGGCTGCATCGATTGGATCGTATAAAAATGATATCCGATGGAGCCTTCATACCAAAATCCATCTTCGATGATCCCTTTTTGGATTTGCTGTTTTAAACCATGCGGTCCGTCAATTGCTTGTTGTACCAATTCACAATCGCCCACAGCGAAACCAACCAAACCTACAGCTGAATTGTGCCAACTGTGAATATTGTGAATACGATTTGTCTGTTGATGAATGAATTTCGCATCGGGAATTAAAAATTTCGTGGTGATTGTTTCCCGGTCTTCGCCGCATAAATCTTTGCAGATATCCCAATACGCATGGGCTAAACGTACCAATTGCGTCGCTTCATCCAAAGATTGTTCGCGAATCCAGCCTTTTCCAGCATGATTGCCATGCGATTCAAATTCATTGAAATGAACGGCGTACCAGAGCAGCGTTTCTTTGACGTAATTGAAATACTTTGTATCGCCTGTAATGCAATAGAGCGCTCCGGCTTGTTCGGCGGCGGTGGCGATACTGCTATGAACGAGAGACCGCCAGCAGTCATCATATGGAGAGCCGCTGTATACGTGGCCGCATTGGGGGCAGACGTGCTCATGCGGCTTTTGTGGATCAAATCGCAACCGGTTCGCGTCTTCATCACAATAATATTCATGCAACCAGCCCGTCGTTCCCAATGGGGGAGTTTTGTGCAACGATTGCGTTCGATTTACATTGCGTTTCAGATCCTCTACGATCGCTTGCGCCCATGCCCAGGTCTCGATTTTCTGTCGTACTGCTTTCCAGTCGATCCCTCTCGAACCAGGATCGGAGAGCGGAGCGGAAACGGAAGTGGATGCGAAAAAAAATGCGATCAAAAACGATTGGATAAACGATTTGTATGTCATTGCCATTCTCCTCAGTTATTATATTGATTTCATACCAATTTGATGGAGTTCTTAAATCCTATAGAGGATAGCAAGAAATCAAAGTTTTTGGACAGGGAAGGGAATTAGGTCCGGTACTGATTCATCATGAGAGAGATATCCTCATTCTATTCGATTGATTCTGCAGATAAAAAACAGAGAAAACTTGTACTCCTTATAAAAAGTGAGTACTCTTGCTAAATAATTACTTTTAAATTCGTTTTCGATTGATCTTACTCGGTTTATTGGAACTTATTCTTTGTATGAAAAGAATCCGTCCAGGTGAAAGAAACTCAATACATCATGAAAAAGAAAAACAATTCATTTCCTACATCGGAAGAGATTGTAGAGATCCTTAGTAAAAAAAATGAAGCTCTTGCTCGATTGTTGACGGATGAACTTCTTGAATTAATGATGGCGAACGCTGTGGTGAAGCGGTATCCCGTCGGCAAAGAAATTATTAAGCAGCATAAACCATCTGATTCTCTTTATATCGTTTTAGAAGGACGCTGTCATGTGTTAATCAATGATGAGTTGATCAGCCAAATGGAAACGGGAGATTTATTTGGTGAGATGGGCGTGATTCAAAATATGCCAAGAAGCGCGACAGTCATTACGACGGAAAAAACCCGCGCGCTTCGAATTCCCGGCGCCGATTTTAAAAAGATGTTATATAATCCGAAATTGGCTCAGTGGATAATGGTTCTCCTGACCGATCGCTTAAAACGCAGTTCCCTTGACGCTGTCCGCGCAATGAAAGAAAAAGAGGAGATTCTTCAGGACCAAATAGAACTGGCGCGCGTGCAACGCTCGCTATTGCCCAATGAACTGCCAACCGATATGCGTGTCCGGCTGCAAGTGCTGTATTCTCCCTGTACATACGCCGGAGGGGATTATTATGATTCGATTTTACTCGATCATGATCGTCTTCTGCTAATCGTCGCGGATGTCACAGGACATGGGGCCCAAGCTTCCATTTCCATGGCGATTGTGCGCTCCTTTATTCATCAGCCCAACATAGGAAAAAGAGCGTCAACCATTCTCAAACGATTGAATAACTATCTTTTGGAATACGGTCCCTCACAACATTTTGTCACCGCGCAGGTTGCAATCCTGGATTTAAATACGCGGAAACTCCAATACGCGTACGCAGGGCATCCTCCGATTTTGCTTTTGCGGAATGGTGTTTGCAAACCACTGCCCGCGCCCCGCGCTTATTTTCTCCGTTTTCATTGGGACGCGTCATATGAATACTCGACAATTTCATTGAAACCTGGAGACCGGATCGCCCTTTTCACGGACGGAGTTGTCGAGACCTTCAATCCTTCGGGCGCGATGTTCAACATGGAAGGATTACAGAATTTAATCGTGAATACACGAATGAAATCCCTTCCGGAAATTCCTTCTCTATTAGAAGCGGAACTAAAACGCTTCCGGAAAGGCAGTCCCGTAGAGGATGATATTACATTTCTAGTGGCGGAAATACAATGATGACAGGTGGGCCGCTTTACCTATTCACATTAGTAGAATTTTTTTATGAATTCTTCGCGGTGATCTGGCTGTAGTCCAATCGGATTTCAATTCTCCGGTTGATTTTGGATTCGATTTTATCTTCGAGGGGCTGGTATTCGCCATAACCGATCGCGGAGATGCGATTCATTTCTAATTTTACATTTGTATTATCCTCTTGAGATAGTTGGTGAAACAAGCGGACAACCGCTAAAGCCCGTTCACTGGACAATTCCCAATTATCCTCGTAGCGGCCACTATGGATAGGCAGGCGGTCTGTATGCCCTTCCACTTCAATTAACAACTTGGGATGACCATATTCGGTTAGAAATTGCGCGAGGTGGGTTAAGACTTCCCTTCCTCTTGGTTGTAGATTGGCTTCCCCTTTCACAAATACAATGTCAGCAGAGAAACGTAATCGTTGTAAACTGCCTTTTCTCTCTTCTGTAATGGCGCCTTTTTCAATGGCTTCTTGAAAGATTGAGTTTTCTCTGAACTGCCGCCAAAACAACTCTTGTTGCTGTTTTCGTGTGAGTTCATCAAAAACCTGGGACAATTCCAAGAACTGCGCGACTAACATAAAGACAAAAAACAAAACGAGAGCCATGGAAATATCCGAAAAGACAGGCCATACATCATCCGTGCTTGAATAGGCGCTGTCAATGAATGGATCGTGTCGATATCTATGGTTGCGTTTGCTCATGAAAACATTTATCTTTTCGGTTTCAAAAATGTAAATAGATTAGAAATTCTCTGTCCCCATCGTATGTTTTTCTCACGGATCGATTGAGTAAGAAGCAGAAGCGCTTGTGTTGTTTTTCGTAATTCCGCATGCAATGAATCCTGCTCTTGATTGGTTTCAGAAGATTGTTTTGTTCGCGTGGATTCACTGATTGACGTTGACAATTCATTGGATGGCGCATTCGGAATGTTAGCAAGGTTTGTTTGATTTACATTCATTTCATCAACGCTGTCTTTTAATAGATTCCATGATTCGATTGATGTGGAATCACGATTGATCCGCTCTAAAATCTTGGCCGCTTTATCCATTTTCTTGTGTATCGCGATCATTTCTGTTTTGATTTCAATCAGTGGATTCACAATTACATTCGGGAAGACCGATAATTTGTTATTCAAGTTTTTCAGTGGGAAGTGCGCCGCTTGTTCTTCCAATCCTTTTTGCAAAGAATCAACATGTTCCCGGATTGATTCCACCGTGTGTGCAAGAAGCGCCGCTGGTGGACGAAATTCGGCAGTGAATCTATCTGATTGATCGGCCATCCACGCTTTCATGTCATCCAATCGGATTTGTACATCACGTATCGTAGTCTTTAAATCGGATAGATTCGAGATCCCCTCGTTTTGAATTTGTGATAAATTGACATCCATGTCAGAAGACGCCTGATCAATGCTGGATTGCAGGCGGTTCAGCGCAGGAACAATTTGCTGTATTTGTTCTAGTTCTTTGCTATTGAATTCTGTAATTTGTGACCAGTGTTTCGCAAGTTCCTGCTCCAACACCTTTCCGATTGTTTTAACGACTTCTAACCGGAGTTCACTTTCAGGTGTAATTTTCGCGATGGTATCATTGAGCTGATTGATACGTTCGCGCATAAAACCGAGTACATGATTTGTTTTTTCCGCGGCGTCAGAAAAATAACCGGCTGCGTGTTCTAAGCGATCGATGACTTCTTGTATATTGATTTGTCGATCCGCCGCAGTTTGTACAGCGGAGACCAATTGCACGCAGAGTTGGTTGATCGCATTGGATGTGCTTTCCACTGTTTCTGTGAAGGTCTTTTCCACTACTTGGCGGCTGACGGTTTCCACCATTTCTCGAATCGATTGCAGTAAATCATCATTATCCGGCGCCGCCAGTGGCACAATGGATGTAGTCAAGATCGTATCCACTTGTTTGAGTAAATGATTGTTCATCCAGCGGGAAGCGATTAAAAGCGGTGATAGAACCACTGCGCCGATGACTCCAAATAATGTGGTTGTAAAGGCCGTGCCCAATCCGGAAAGTGTATTTCGTAATGGTTCACGCAGGTTTTCAATACTTGTGAGGGATTCGATATCAAAATATACATTTTGAATAGCCATCGTGAGACCGATCAATGTGCCGATCAGGCCTAATAAAATACACATGCGTTGAAACAATTGTAACAATCCTACAGGCTTGTAACGCGCAAGGCTTAATTCCACGACATCATCGACTAACCGGCGCGCAGAATGGCGATCAAGCCGTTCAATCATTCGAATTGCATTTTTAAGGACAGGGACATGCCAACAGATTTTTCGCAATCGTGCAATTGTATCTTCTGTGCCGGAAGAAGTTGAATTCATTTTTGAAATACGGCTATGAATCCAACGGATAGCGGCGATCGTATATCCCCGCCATGAAAATTGAATGAGAAATAGGATAAATCCTATATCCACTATCCAGCGGATTATAAAAATAATGTATTCCGCTTCAGCAGATAAAGAAGTGAAGATACTTTTTTGAAAGTCAATTGGCAAAAAAGAAAACAAAAAATCAGTCAGCATTGAACTGTATCCAGTTGACATGAATGTGTTTTGAGCACAGGTAGATAAGCGATCGAATGATCCCGCCTGTTATGTATTGTGATAATATCGGTCCATAAATCCTGCGAAGGTCTACAGGGAAGATACAAGGTTGTTCGTATTGGATCAGAATCGTCCATTTCTACTTCTGTATTTTCTAATTCTGGTGGGAAATAGAATAGTAAATCCATACCATCTCCACGAACATCATTAATGGATTTGACAAGAATAGAGACGATCTGATTGTCCGTATTCCAATTGATCAAAGGTGGAAAAATATTGAGTCTTTGACGCTTAGGGAATTGAATGATGCGCTTGCGATTTGTGATAATCGTTTCATCTGTTTCAACAGTTACGTTATAGGAAAATATATCTGAGTCACGACCGCAGGAAAGTTCGATTGTATTAATCGGAGAAGTGTTAGACAATAATAAATCTTGTTTTATGTGCGTCTTTCCACCCTTTTTCCGTATCCTCGCTTTAACAGGCCGTTCTCCGATTAATTTTAATCTTAACGTATATCGATCGAGATGCTCATCATCAAATTTATCCAACTGATGTTCTATCGTAACCATTGGCGATTGCAAGAGAAAGACAATAGTTGTTTCGAGTTCTGGAATTGATAATCGGTAACGTATAGGTAAATTCGTTGTCGGTAAATCTGTATTCGTTGGATATCGCACTAAGAACGTATTTTTTGTAGTCTTATCACACTCAATATAGAGACCCAGCGGATTTTTATTAAGTAAATTCAGTAATAAAGGCTGTGGCATTGAAATCAGAAAACCAGGATTAAACATAACATAACTTAAAATTCCTCGAGAATATAGATAAACATTATGCCGAATTGAGGGGAGAGGGCTTGATAGACGTTTTTCATTCGTAACAATTCCAATTTTTAGATCCCTTATTACTTCATCAAATCGCAGCCAAATCCCTTCCGTTGAGTCCCACTCGTATTGGATCGGATAATCCTGTATATAGCCATTCCTATCTAAAATGTATTTACCTGCAATCCATCGATTTTTAGAGAGCGCTCCAATACAGAATTGACCATTTCCACCAGTTACCAATGTTAGCTCAGAATGAGATTGGAGACGAACCTTGTATGTTTCGGATAGAGGCAATTTCGGTGGGATATGACCTAAAGGTTCTAGTTGTAAACGATCGATATCTACGGGTGTGGCAATGACTCCCGAATTGGTCCAGATTGTTTCATTCAATGAAAAAGATATGTCATTCATGAGCGCAATTATACTATCTCTACATCAGGTTTACGAAGAATTTTTTTGGTTGATCGCCAGTAGAATCCTCTGTGTATGACTCGTTTGATACGCCCATTTGTTTTAGGATCAGCCCAGGTTACTAATTGATGTTGAGCAGGATTGAATGGCTCTCCATGAGAAGGTTGCATGATTTCAAGATCAAACAATTCGGCAATCTCCAGAAAATGATGAACAAGGGTAGTATAGAATTCTTCGGCTTCTATTGTGTCCTGTTCCTGTTCTTCCCATTGATATACATAATTTAAAAAATATTTCTGCACGACGGTTGGAAGAAATTGGTTTTTCTGAGCGAGTGGTTTACGTGTGCGAATCGCTTTGGAAAATGCTTTGTCAATAATAACAAATATGTATTGCATGAATCCACTTTCATCACGAGTAAGAGACATCGCATGTCGATATTCTCCATGCTGATAAAGCAGTTCGCGATAATCGTTGAAATCCGATAAAAATTTTCCAAATTCTATCATTAAATCATCCGCAGACAGTTGAAAAGGCAATACAGGTCCGATATTGGAAAGAAATTCATACAAATTATCTCTAAAGTTTGTTACGAAGGAACTTGCGGATGGATTCACTCTGAGAAGTATCATGATAGCGCCATTTTTTTGATCCACTTTGTTAAAGAATTGTATCGCAATATCAAAATCCTCCACATCGACGCTGCAATAATTCTGAATATCCTGTGTTTCCAATTTCCACTTGGCATTCATAAACTCAGTCAGATCGTTGCACTGCTCACGAACACGCTCTACAGGTGATTGCGCGCGAAACTGGAAAGATTGAGATTGATTGTCAGTTTTCATCAAAGAAATCGATTCAGATATAGGTTCAGGTTCTTCATGCTCTGCAGATGAATACCGATCGTTTACGATTTTCCCTGTAACTTCTGGATGTTGAGTAATAAGTTTTTCTAGAATCTGAGATAGTTTCTTCTCCCGGTTAAAAAAAATCCAAATCATAATAAACCAGGAAATCATTATAATGCAAATAAGAATAGTAAATATTATTAAGTAAAAAGAAAAATCGGAAGTACCGGCTGTGTCGTAGTCAGTAGAATTATCACTTGGTACTTGTCTTGGCTCCGGTAATGGTTTCAATTTATTTTCATTTATGAATATCAGTATAGGATAATAACCGGAAGGGATTCCATATAAAGCGTACGTCTTTGTATTCAAAACACACAAAGATGGAAAAAGAGAGGATAAAATCGATGAAGGGACATTCAACCAAAAGGAACTTATATTATTCTGAAAATCTATGGTTGAAGATGAATTGATTATTAGAGAAGATATGACTGGACTCGGTGACTGTATTTCAGTATGGTTTCTTGCAGTATTATCGTGATTCTCAACTGCATAAGATTGATGGAGAAACAGAGGAATGAAGAAGAAAGAAAACAGGAAGCATAAATACATGATTCGAACAGTTTTTGTATACCCAAGCGATCTATACATAATAGAATCCTAAATAGAAGTAATCATCCAAGTCTCACCGTAGGTTTGCGAATGGGATTGCCTTGGATCCGTTTGACTCCTCGTCTTACGATCGATTGAATACGGCCTGAGTTAGAACTCGATTCCTGTGCAAATTCTTCCAGCGTATGTTGAAGAGGATCAAAAGTATCATGGATTTTTACATCCGTCAGTTCCATTCCCAGTGGTTTTAATAAAGAACTTAGATAATCCGTAAGGATCGGTGATAATTCGGGAATTGTGTTGCTATATTTCTTTTCTAAAATTTCAAGTTCATCAATATGTTCCATCACATCAACTTTCGCGATCCGATTCAATTCTTCCGTCAGCGTTTCGATAGAAATGTGTGAGGATTGAATTTCATGAATCGCATCCAATAGAATTGTATTATAAAAGGAAAATACATAGTGACGGTAGGCAATAACTGGGTCCAATCGATCGTTCGAAGGGATATCTTCTTTCCCTATCAATCCCACAATCGTATGATAATAATCCGAATGAAGAAACTCGTTATATTTTTTGGGATTCTGATCAGTAAAATTAGGTATTTTTGTCACTCCAAACATGGCGTTGTATTTAGACTGGATCTGCTCGCGAAATCCCCCTACTTTAAATTTGAAGGCGGAATGGGATTGTTCAATAGTTTGAATCGCAGGATTATCCGGCGAAAAAGAATTGATAAGCGTGTTAAACGCAATGAAAGCGGGATGATTTTCTAAGTCTGGAATCAAATTCAATTGCGCTTCCCGGATGCATTTATATTTATTAACAGAAAACGCACGTTTTACAAGTTCTATAAATTCCTGGTAATCCTCTTGCGCTTTACGGTGATCGCTTACAGACAATAAATCATGTTTAAGAGAACGAATTTCATTCTGAAGGATGCGATTGTATGTTTCACCAGTCTCAATGGTTGATAGTTTTGAAAAGAGTTTGTTAAATGATAATTCTGTTTTGGAAATGAATTCAACTACTTTGCTATGTTGATTGTTGAATTGATTCAGAAAACCTTTGTAGCTTACAGACAACGCGTTCAGTTGTTCTGATAGATATGTGAATTGATCCGATGAGTTTGTTGATGGAAATGAGATTATATTTTTTTGCTCTGACTTATAATCAGATGTTGTATTCATGGATAAAGATATTTTTACTATATATTTGCGATCAATTGGATGTGGCCAAATTTGTAGATTAAAATGTACTTCATCAAAATCTTCCGGCTTTGATAATTTAATATAATATCTTGATTTGAAGATACCATTATAATAACTTAATGGACATTTTTGTTTGTTTTTGTTTAGGATAAAATGGCCATCCACAATATTAAAATCATTAGTGCGTTGAATTTTAGGAATCAATTGTATATAGTTACTATGTTCGTCTGGGATAAAATCGATGATGCCTTTCTTAACGATAGGAGAATTGTGATTTGCGCGTAAAATTTCATAAAAAATAACATATTCTCCTATTATTATTGTATTTTCATAACATTTCATTGGACGCATTTTATCAACCCTACTGCATTAATATAGGAAATTCAAAATAGTCTACAAAACGGCCAAACGAACCAGTCAGGCAAGTTTGTACACGCCCATCCATAAGGCGATGAGATTCCAGTACAACCTTTTCGGGAGCCATATACAATCGGCGCTTTTTTAGGTTTATGGTTTTAAGAGGATGCAATGCTATACCCGGATAGCCGAACCAAAATTCAACAAACGGGATTACACCGTTGGAAGAAGTGAGAGCATCTATCCGGCCTCCTGTAATTGGATCTTCTTCATGAATTAAAGGCAGAAAATCCCACAATCCATGACGAATACCAATCGCTCCATTACGACGGATCGATATTGTACTAAATCCACTACGAATTTCATCTAAATATAAGGAGACATTTTTGAGAGCTTGCTCCGTTGTTGAATCTAAAATGAAAGGTACAGAACTGGAAAGATCTCGAGAAAATACAAGAAAACGGTTATGCGCGTTCTCACTCGATTCATCCCGAAGTTGGTGTTGAATCACTGCTTCACTATGCAAATTATTATGCTGGACAGTAATCCATGACGCTTCAACTACACATTCCCGCTGGCGAAGAACGATAATGGAATCATTGTGATTATTCTCCTTGATAGCGGCTAATGCAAATAATGGCGCGCCATCCGCGAAACAACACTCCCCCTTTCCAGCCCAAATGAGTCAGGAGTGAACTAAGGGATTCTTGAGTCGATGTTGATACTCCAGTAGGGAGCATCATAACTAGCCAATCACTTTCATTCATTTGACGATTTTTTAGAGCGCGTGAAAAAAAGGGATGAAGAGCGGCGGCGATTTCGCTTGATGGTAATGTATCTATGAATTGCGCAGGATTTGAAATTACCACTCCTTCATAGGATGAGGGGGGCCACGGACCGCCATCCCAAATCAATCCCTCTTCTGTTTTACGTCCAAGCCAGCTATCAGGAATGTGGCCGGAATTTCCATCGGAATCGGCCCATGCTGGATTTACGGGACAAAAATCAAACACGAGTGTAACCATGATCGGCTCAACAATCGGAAAGGATTGTATCCTTACATGCATTAATCGGAGGCCATAAGGAATAGGGCTCCAACTCCGCGCCGTGACTGGGATTCGGTTCGAGCGTGACGCGCAGTTCCTCATCCCGTGTTAAAATCACCTTCATCCGCGCGCTTTCAATCTGTTCGTCTGTCCATCCATCGGGAAGAATTTGAAATTTGGCTATATCGCGAAATTCCTGATCTTTTTTACCAGTGATCAAGTTTGAACTGACTTGTAAATTGATAAAAGATTCAACCAAGGTGACCGTTTTCCCACGGCAAAGAGGAAAATTCTCACATACCGCTTCCGCGGGGAGAGGCGTCAATCGATCGATAACGGGAATGTAACCTTTGGATCCGATGATCCGTCCACGAAGGAAAATATAGACCCGGCTTACGCGATTCATTTCAACGTTTATATATTCGCGCATGTATCCATAGATGGCGCTTCCCATGGCGACCGCTTCTTTGATGTTCGCAAGAGGCACAATCTCAACAGGTTTTCCATCATTGGCTTCCAGCACAGCTTGCCGAAGCATCTCTTGGATTAAAGGCATACGGCTGGACTGACCGGACATCAATACTTTGGTGAGAGAACATTGGGAATCCATCTGTTTGACATTCCGGATCATGGTCTTGGCTTTTTCAAGCGCGCCGGATAACGCCTGTTTGATCTGGGATTCGATCGCGTCTTTTTTGCTGACAATATCCGTAAAAAACTGGATTCGCTTTGGTTCGCTGTCAGGATTCTTTTTCTCAATTCCACTGACCGATATATTCATCTCATCGGTCGAACCACTGGTGAAGATGTATATTTTTAGCAGTTCGGCTATCCAGTATAAATTCCAATAATTCAAAGTCGCTAAGTTGGTATACCGGCCCGATTCTTGAGTCAGTGTTTCTATACGTGAATATGGAATGATTATGGCGTCTTCTTCCTCATTCTCCGATTCTTCCCAATCCGTATTTGGATTCGCTTGTATAGATTTAGCACGGTTTCCCACAGTGGACTTTGTGGAGAGTTCAGATAAATCTAAAAGTTCCTCTTCATCTTCGTCCGGCGACCAGATCGGAAATTCATCATTCCTTGCGTCAAACGCAGTATTCGCGTTAGAAGCAGAAGGATTCTGTTCTCGTCGGTTCGAGTTTTTTCCATTCGGAAAAGTGGTTTGATATTCCTCTTCTCTTCCATTCGCCACGTTTTTAGCGCGCCTGTACAATTGTTTCTGAATGATCTCCGTTAGATATTCCCCTCCCAAATCGTTCGTGCCGTCAAAATCCAAGTGACGGATCGAGATTCTCTCACTCACCGCGTCGTAAGTGACTTCGCAAAGGGTCATATCAATTGTCCCCCCACCGAAATCAAACACAAGAATGATCTCTCGTTCGTCCGGGACTCTCGCTTTGCTATTGGATTCGAAATAACGTCCAGCGACTAAGTAGTATAACAAAACGGAAGACGCTTCATCGATGAATCCAACAGACAATTGATTGGGATTAATATTAGACGCTTCCGTGCTCTTAATTAGCGCGTCCCGCAAGGCCAATCGCTGCTTGGTCCAAAAGCGGACGGGATGACTCAGTATAACATGAAGATAATCATATCCTGTTTCCTCCCGTGTGACGGTTAATAAGTTTTTCAAGTAATCATAGGCGATGGAATCGACTGTTTTATTCTTGACATTGGGCATAAAGGGAAAATGATGATGAAAATCCAGTCCAATTTTGGGTTTAAAAAATGTAATGGTTTTATAGCCAATTTGAGGAGACGCCTGCAATGCGTCGAGCGCCGGTCCTCCCACCTCTTCGACTTCCACTTCCTTACTTTCCCATTCTGACGCGAAACCTCCCGCCGCCCGGTATTTCACAATCGTCGGCACAACGATGGGATTATCTTTATTGCACCCTTTCCGCTGGATCAGAGGAGGGAGGGGAATCATCTCTGGAAGATTGTTATCGTTAATAATCGCCACACAAGAATTGGTATTGCCGAAATCGATTCCCATCGGCAGTTCCCACTCGATTTGGCACACGACAATCTCCATAGGAAACGATTTTGTAAATGAGGGTTCGGGAATCTCATCGACTCGAATGTGGATACGGAATTCGCTTTTTTCTCCAGCGCTATCCCACTGTGTCATATCCAACGTTATTTTCCCTAGAAAAAGGAGCCGTTCGCTCTCCATCGCTTTATCCACCATGAGCGGGAATGGTTTATTGGGGATAAAAGCGCTATAGACGCCGTGTCCGGTGATATGTTCGGGGAGTTCCACATCGATCGCGTCAATCGAAAACACGCGCCGGCTGTGGTGTTTCATCCATAATTCAAACGAACGCTTACAGCCTTTCAAGATCCGGGGGGTGATGCCTTCCGGCAGTTCCAAGTAGATTTCAAATTCAGTCTTCGGGATGTAATGGAGAGTGAACGTGTCCGTGAAAACGGACGCGCCCATTTCAACGATGGGGACTTCCAGCCGCACCGTTCGTGTTGTCACGCCTTCTGAGAAAAACGATTCCAGATCCGCGACATGAATGGGAATCGGCAGGTTGACTTTTAGTTGGCGCGTTGAAATATCTTCTCTTTCGACAGTGGCGGTTTGATTGGTTTCTATATTGTGTAAAACGATGTTCTCTTCGTGCGAGAGCGTTAGGTCTCTGTCAAGAGAGACGAGGTTAAATTGTATACCCTTTTTGGGATCCGCGATACGCAACAGGCGGAAATCCCCGCTAATCTGAACATCTACGCGGGGAGGCGGTTTCAATGGAATCTGGACCGGATCGACTTTTACACCGGATTCAGCGCGGTCCTCCGAACCGGTCAAAAGGTGAAATGTGAGTAATTCAGCAAGCCGGGCGTTTTCATGGAGTGGAATGGTTAGGGAAATGATTTCGCGCGACTTGGGGGCGAGGGAAACGGGCCGTGGGAAGTCGATTGTCCGTTCGTCCTCAGACGCGGGCCGGGGGGATCTCCATTTCAATCCACGCGCAGTGATGGATATACTGCCAGTATTTTCAAGCAGCAGATTGACGCCGATCTCCTCACTGCCCCGTATCCAGGGCATTCGCGGCCCTTCCTGCGGTTGTACACTTAACGTACGCAGCCTCCGGCCGCAAAATCCACAGAACGAGTCGGTCTCCGGATTGACCGGCCACTTCAACATGCAGGGACAATGCTCGACTTGGTTCTCTTTCATATTCCACAAGCGTTGATTTTTTTCACAGAAGGTCTCTTTAGTTTATGTTTTGTAATTCCTGACTGGGCGCTGTTGTATTGTCGAAAAAATATTACTCTATGTGAGGATAATTCTCCTGTTCGATGTTGGAATCGGAAAATAAATTTGTATCCCGTGTTGTCTCCATCTGCTGCGATCGGATTTCTTCAATGAACAAAGTATTAATCAATCGATCACCGAGTTCACGAAACCGTTTTTTCTTATACAGATTGGTCTCGTATTTCGCCAGATTCTCATTAATCACGGCTTGAACAATCTCAATACCGATCAACGAGATGACGTTCTTGATGCGTTCGATAAAGTCCAGCGACGCTTGTCCTTCATCCACTAGCGCAAAGTTTCCAAGGTCCTTGTCCGCGTGTAAATTGACTTCCTCCGAGATGCCGTTTCGGCTGATGTAGTAATAGGTCACATCTCTTGTTTTCGCGTCCCGGTTTAAGAAACTCTGCGTCTCCAACTGCTCCCAAAAAAGATCGACGATATCCACCCAAAACGTGAGTTCATCGATGATTTTCCGCAGTTTCGGGTGATAGTGCAATGCGCCGATTTTGTGGGTGTAATGATTGGCGTAGGGAGAATGCGCCTGATTCTGCGCTTCAGAGCGTCCACCATGACGGAGCAAGTGATCCAGGTCATCTGCAATCAGCCAATCCTCCAGCGATAAAGCGGCCGCTTCATCATAAAAAATCACCATGTTGTCCAACGTGCATTCAATGGTTTCAAACGAGGGCAGTTTGGGATCGATCGCATTCAATTGATTCTGCATTTCAACAAGACGGGATTTTGAATGACGTGGGCCTATGATCATATCCGGTTCGTCACATCCTTTGTTGGGCACTTCGCCTTGCGGGAACTGAAGCCAAGGGATGCAGCCACGGGCGACCTCGAGTTTGGTTTGATTGGAATACCGGTCGGTCTCCAATTCATCGAGAATGCTGATCGGTTGCGCCGTGCGCCAACATTCGGCTTGATAATATTTGAGAAGCAGTTTTTCCGCTTCCTCCGCGTTTTTAGAGATGAACTGATTGAAACTGATTCGTTCCATTCCGTCTTGCAGGAATTCCTGATACACATTGATATGGCGATGTTTATTTTTCACGACATTGGCGAGTTCTTCGGCGTCCGCGGCGAGCACGCCCTTCTTAGTCACCATCCGCATGCTTCCCAAATCTCTCTCCCGGATGATTTCATTCCAACGGTTCTGCAAAGCGGGCGCGACCTTGTTTTTCAACCGGTTGAAGCGGTCTCTCATCTGAAGACGAATCGAGGCGGTCTCTTGTTGATATTCACCTCCCACAAGGTTCTCTCCGAGAAACTCTTCATGCGCTTCTTCACAGATTTTCCGCATTACGGCGCCAGCGATATTCTCGATTTGTTGTTTGAGTTTCTCCGAGATATTATCAATCGCCCGTTCAATGTAATACCGCTGAACCGGCGCGCGGGCCATTAAAATCGATAGCCATAGGTCTTTGCAGACATCTTTGAACCGCAGAGAAATACCTCGTAAAGAGGGCCAGGGAACACTCAACGGCTCTACTTTTACGGGCAGTTCGTTGATTGTTTTTTGCATAAAGGCAGGGAGCAAATCGAGATATTTAACGATCTCTTCCACACTGCTCCATTGCCCCTCGGCGATCTCATTCGTATGACGCTCCGCTTTTTTCTGGATAGCGTCCAATAACTGTTTCTTTAATTTCCGCGCTTCGGCGAGAAAATGATTGTGCAGGGCGCCGTTCGGTTGCAACGCGTCGATAAGATTTACATTCCCTCCTTGTACATTGGGGAGCGTTAATTCGTTCTTTAGAAGAGAAAGAATCGCTTGCGCCGAATTGACAGAAGCGAGGGATAAGGCGGTATTCACCTGTTCGAGCGTATGCGTCAGGATATTGAACTCATTCACTTCCAGCAATTGACTGCGGATCGTTCCATAGATCTCTTCCCAGTCTCCTTCCGCGCACTTGTTCGCTTGATTCAAATTGCCTTCTTTCGTCCATTCATCCACAAGAGCGAGGCTCAAGTGACAGGCGGCGGCGGTGGCGATCATGAATTTAGGATAGAAAAAGCCGGACAGGCCGTGCGATTGAATCTGCTGAACGTACATTCCATTCTTTGAACGGCGTCCAATCTCTTCTGTGATTTCGTATTGCGCGCGCTGTTGATCTTTATAGGCCCGCACTTGCGGGACTAAATCTAAATAAAGTGATGTCGAAATCGAAGCATGCAACGCGCTCAGATCGTAATCCTGCCCGTTCCACGTAACGGATCGGATCCCGCTGTCATTGGACGGCGAGATAATATTCATAAAGGTATAAGGGCCTCGGTCATTCGGTTGGGGAGGAAAATTGGTGGAGTCATCCAATGGATGTTTGATATAGTAATGATGATCCCCGCTGGCCCAATAGTCATATTCAACCATCGCAGCCCAGCAGTTCATCGAACAGACAACATCCGAACGCTTGCGGCTCATGACCATGCTGCGGTCTACCACCGTAAACGTGCCATGCACGTAGGAATCATTGATCGCCGCGTCCAACAAGGCTTCCTGCGCCATATAGCCCACTTCCCAAAACGTGCCCGAGCAGGTTCCCCCGCAGAGAGAGCCGCAGATGTAAATTCGGAATGTCTGTTGGACCAGTTCTTCATCCGGACGCGGGATATTTTGGGAATCGTAATGCTGTTCCAACATGCGGATGGTTTCATCCCGTCCTCCGCGCGCGTTGTTGATGGCGGAGACTAAGGATTTATAGACACGTTCCCAGTTCGCCCATAAACAAAACCGTCCAGCCATCCGCCAGCCCCGCGCGCCTGATTCAAACGCCGTGCCTGATGTCACTTCTTTATCCAGCCAATCGGACCAACCATCATGGAAATCCGGGCTTCGTGGATCAACTTTGCTTTTCAGTTGATTGAGTCCTTGGCGGCTGACGGTGAGTGGAATTAATTGAAGCCTTTGCCAGGGCTTGTTCTGATCCGTGACATAAATATCCATTGTGGATGATGGACGGATGGAGAGCGTTTCGAGACTCAAAAAACGCATGCAAGGGCAAACCCGGCACGCCATATTCTTCAAACAACAGGCGGCGCACTCCTTGAATGATTTCCGTTCCCGATGTGCCGAGTCCGATGAAGACTGTAGGCATAACCATAATAAATCTCCTTACCGCCTCTGTTTTTCCGCAGCCCGTACATAGTGCGAATACCTGGGATTAAATATGAGTTGAATTAAAAACACATCCAATAGAATGCACCCAATATATACCAACAATGTGGGCCACCAATCCCAGAAATTCTCCGTCGGTCCTAGTTTTCGAAACCAGAGGATGTATTCCACGATCCCCGTAATCAAGCCCGCGAACATATGCAAATAGATCAGGTTGATGGTCCCATCGATAAGCGCTGGATTCCGGTGTGCCTTTTTTCGTTGGCCGTCCGCGTGGCAGTATCATTTCTAGAAGTAGAAACGCCACAACCAATCCACCGAAATACCATAGTAAAACAATCGTTACGTCCATATTCATTCTCCTTCACCCTGTCTGTTCCAGTGGCTCTATTGTATGTGGCCGTTCTTTTTGAAGGGTGGGCCAATCGATTTCAAAGATAACTTTCTTCGGTTTTGGTTGAAATGCGTCTTTCTTCTACAACGGGGATGGGATCGCTTGCCGTCGTTCCTGGGTGGAGGGGAATTGTCCACGCGGTACGCTGGTTTCGATTCATCCTCATCTTCAATCTCATATTCCTCGAGTTCAATTTCCCGTTGATACGCGATATCATCATCCACAACTTCTACATTGCCCGAGAAGAATCCCCGCTTGTATTGTATCGACAACGAATTCACTTTTCGATCGGGGAATTCCAATTCGTTGTTTATGATAATCGTATCTCCCCCATTCATCTCTACGGAATTTGATGCGATTTTATTTCCTATATCACTAACGAGATAGCCTTTGATCACGATTGTTTTGGGAGGCCGTATTCTCCACTGGATGTATAAACCACCAAAAAGCGCAATAACAGCGATCACCACAAGCACAATCCAGAACCAGAATGGATTCACCGGCTGGAACTTGGCGTTAAATTGGCTTTTCGTTAGCGCCGATATACGTCCTGTCGGATCGTTGAAGGTAAATTGCGTGGAAGCAGGCCATTCCCTTCTCTTCGATCGTAGCGAACACAAGCGAACCGGTCGCAGGAAGAAGCGTATCTCCTTTAAAGGCTAAAAAACCTTCCGCGATTATCCGCCCTTCATTATTGTGGAGACGCGCTTGAATCGTCGGAATAGGGACTTGCGCCTCAGGAGCTTTATTCACATAAAGCCCAATCGGTTTGGATTCGATCCGTCCGCCTCGCTGAAATAAGATCACTTCCGATTGTTCCACTTGCATGGTGACTTCACAAGGAGTCGGCGTTGTTGGAGGTTGTGTAGGAATAGGTGTATTCGTTGGTGGAACCGGTGTTTTCGTCACTCGAACTGGCGTTGACGTATGCGGGGGAGCGGCCGGTATGACGGTCGGCATCAAGAGTTTCATCATGCCAGATCCGGTCCGCCTTAATCATAATACGATGCGTGAAGGAAGGATCGGATGGAACGCATGGAATGACGATCTCAAACAACGCCTGCCGTTTTTTCTTCAAATTCTGGTGCTTGGTCACATACGCGTCGGTTAAATTTGGATCGTATCCTTCCGGCACGTTATCGGTGACCAACACTAGGTAGGTGTCATTGGTGTCTGGAATCATAGACTGTAACGCTCGTGGATGTTCGAACGCGTCAATCTGCGGCCGTACCCAATTTGTTTGCAGTCCCATGTAGCGAGAATCCTGGCGGTCCGGACGGGGTAGAAATTCCCGCAAAAGGGAGAGCCGGTCTCCACTGGGGGGGAGGATGCTCTCGTACAATGAATAACCATATCGTTCCCGGTTGAATAGAAACGCGGTCAGCAGCGTTTGATCGTCCACTAAAGGCCCAGCGGTTTCTTGCCGGGGAACATACCAGGTCCATTGTGGATCGTTGGCTCGTGGTTGTATTCCATGAAACAAAAGTGCGAATACCCGGTCATGTACAACCTGCAGTTCTTCATTACTCACCATCCAAACCAGCCTTGGAGGATTTATGTTTCGGTTGTACCGCTTGAACCATGCTCTGAGAGCAGTCCCCAAAGGAGCACGACACGCTTCTTGTAAGGTTGGGAGGATACATTGGATTCGGCGGCTGCGAGAAACATCGCCGTTATGCAGAAAGTGGAAAGCCATCCACCAACGCTCCCCATCCATTGTGTCCAAAGGTTCCCCGCCATTCTTTTTCATCATAACCTCGGAATAATTAAAATCGTTTTTGGAACAATTGTTTTACCGTAGGGAGAATAAACCGTCCCTTCGACCAAATAGGCCCTCCAACGGCAGTATTCATCTGTTCGGGAATCGCGCCAAGAACCTGCGCTTTTTTCAATTGGAAATCAAATGTATAGAGTATTCCAGTATTTGGATGCGTTAGGAATAAATGATCCCCTTCAATATATGACCAAGGAGGGAATGCTTTAAAATTCTCTTGATAGGAAAAAATCTTAGGCTTTGGAATCACACCTTTTTGAATTAAATTAAACTCATCAAGGCCAAGAAGACACATCCGTTTTGGGCCGGAATAAATCACTTGATTGGTAAAACGGGTTCGAATCAATGGATTCCAAGCCCATTGTGGATCCATTCTTTCCGGATCTTCAAAAATATCACTGGCGATCCAATCCGCCTTTTCCCATTGACAATTCCCCAAATTATCAATCGAATCCGAAAGCCCAATCGCGCTCTCTTCCCCAGCGAGAAAGACCCACCAGATTCCCTCCGGTGTCACAGCGGGGGAAAGCAGGCGCCCCGGATTTACCATTTGTTATTTGGGTATGTTCTTCCCGTATAAATTCTCCTTTTTCATCAAACCAGGAGATAAAAACATGGCCGTTAACATGCGGCGTAACGATGGCGTATCCTTCTCGGCCGTTCTCTCGTACAGGAATATAGAGAGGAGATAAAATCCCTTCCGGTTTGACGTTCCACGTCGAAATCGTATTCACATTAAATTCGCTTCCTTCGATCACGAGCTTGTTTAAATCAATGGTGGTCAAACCGGAAATTGTAGCGATATAAATCCGCCGCAAGTCGGATTCCCCATTCGTCCACTGATTCCGGGCTACGTACAAAGGCGCCGCGTCCGGACACGCGGGATCGCTCAATGTGACGGTCAAAGGTCTTTGCAGGTCCGGTTGAGGCAGCAACCGTAGTGACGCCATTCCGTTGATGAGATTAACAACCCAAAACTGCTAACATCCGCGACTGGC
>CAXXSM010000141.1:0-71162 GCA_963663405.2 bacterium
CACAACAAATTTTTGATTTAAGGGGAAAATTGCTTGAATTGAGAATACACAAGATGAGAGGATTTTTCAAATAATATGGTAATATATCTACCTTATTATAATATGTTTAACTCATTAATTATTAAATTTTATCTTATATAATATTCTTATATGTTAGCCGATTTTGCATCCGTGTACCTTTAGTTTCAAAGAAATGAACACTCAACTCACACAAAAACAAAGGTTTATGACGATTTTTTAGAAAAAATTCAGTCATTCAAACTAAAAAGGTCAATGAATGCATGACTTGAGAAAATCATCATACCACGAATTCCACCGGATAGACACAATCCTGTTTACCATCCTGACCGGCATCGATTACTCAATCAATCGAGTTATGAATACACACCTTGTAAAATCCAAAGTTTTATAAATCATACATTCTTACTTTGGTCTCATGAGAAAATGCCTTCCACAAAAGACCATCAACACGCCGCATTTACACAGAATTTCATTGAGGCGATGAAGTTAAAACATTACTCCCTGGTCGGTTGTGAGATCATGTACAACCATTATGGGGATCGGGGCGTGATTGATGTTGTGCTTCGGAAAGATTCTCCGGACCAGAAACGATCAATTTGGTTGATCTGTGAAATGAAACCTCGGCTCTATGATATTGGTGAAACCATCCGGCAAGTTCACCGTGCGGAAGAGTATTTCTGCCGCGCCCGGCCGGATATGAAGATACAAGGTTGGGAGAATGAATATCGTTTTGTCCTAGTCCTGGAAGCGGATAAACAGAATCTGTATCAAGTGGAAAGTCTTCACCGGGATCTCTTTGCTGGGATTGATGTGATGTATCATCACAGGGATTCTCATCAGGTCGATACAATTGAACGCATGCGTGAGATCATGAATGCGATTTTGACCGTGCAAAACCGCTGATTTTTCAATCCGTCAAATTTTCGTTCGATCGATATCCAAAAGGCTTATCCTCAAAATTTTCTTCTCTAAATCTTGTATCCGTTGGGCGATCAGATAGCCTTCTTTCTTCCAAACTCTCGCTATTCGAATTTTCTTGAGCGCTTCCTCTATTCTTCCAGTCAGAAGATTTCTCATGGAATCACGCAACGATTGATTAATCGCGATTTCCCGATTCTCAATCCTCGTTTCTAACTCCTCGATCTCCGATTCCAATCCAATCTTTTGCTGTTCATCCAGTATCTCTTTCTTCAATTTCCTCCGTTCTTTTAGACTCATTTTGTCCATCAGTTGGCGCTGTTTTGCAGAAAACAGACTGGAATCCAGAGCCAGGAGTCGTTCATTGAGTGTTTTAAGAGAATCCAGTGATTTCTTCAAATAGCGATTCGATTGAAACGTCATTTGTATTTTCTGAGCGAGCAAGGATCGGGCTCGGGGATTCCCTCCGTAATGTTGAATGGAAGAATCCAGTTCATCAAACGATGTCTTCATCTGTTTCATGCTGGACTGCATTTTTTTGATTCCAGGAATACCGACTTTCTTCAAAGAGTTCGCTTCATCGGATAATTTCTTGTTGGTGATTCGATCGGGATCGTTGTAGGAGAGTTTATGTAATTTGACTTTCAGAGCTTCACCCGGACTCCTGGCACTCATCTTTGCTAGTGCTTTCACCAGAGAGACAAGAAATGCGATTGCGAGTAATCGATATAGAAAAGGATTGATTGTACTTGCCAGATCATTCAAATTTGGATCGATGGTTGTGACCACCAACATCATTACAATCAACGTTAAAAGAAAAGAGAGAATCGGATTCATTTTCAAATACGAAAAAATGTGATAGAGCATAATCCCAAACAAAAGCGTCAAAATGACGATCGCCACCGTCCCAAATGAAGATAGAGTAAACTGATATCTCTTTTCCGCAGAAATCATAGAAAAGGCCAAAACTAACCCAATCCCCAAACTGACCGCTCTTCCTGCTCTACCAGGAAATCTCTTTCGAAGACTGAAATGAGCGGTTCCGATAAAGATAAGAGCAAAAATGAAAAAATCGATGATGCTAGAATGACGAAGATAAACATGGGTTGGATCGAGGATAGTATCCCACTGAGTCAAAGCAGAGAATCCATTGGGAACTGACGATCTTGTGAATGTCCACGCGTGATGATCTATCCCATTTGCTATTCGATTTATTATCATGGATTCATATTTGTTCCTACTCAAATATAAATGTTACGATTGGAAATTCATTGAAAATTAGTCGAACCGTCAGAGTAAATTTCCTGTGGAAACTCATTTTCAATTGTGATATGTGTGAAAAAATTTGTATTTTGGATGTATGTTTTTTATTTTCTATATTGTAAGTAATAAAATAGTAACAATTAACTTATTTTATAATTATGTTCCACAGGAAATCTTCCCTTCCAGTTCTCTGTCTTCACTCTTTCAGGACAAAAAAAGATTTAAATAGTAAAAGGCTCCTTCTTATGCGGCATGAGTCAGAAGATTTCCTATGGAACCGATCCGTCCACCTCGACAACGAGCACAGAATCCCTGATTCAAGAAGCGTTTCTCCATATTGAAGACAAGAAAATCACGCTGAATCCTTCCTATCTCGATGATGAAAAACTGACTGAATCTGAACGAGTGATGGTATTACAGGAGATCTTTCAACGCAATATCCGCCAACAACAACTGCATCGATTGGCCAAATACTTGTCCCCGGTGCTCGCCGGAGATTCGCCGGCCAATCTCCTGATCTACGGCCCGTCCGGGGCGGGCAAATCGGTCACCTGCCTACATTTTCTCAACGCTTTGGCCTCCATGTGCGGCGTCAAAAAGATCCAGTTTCAATATTATTATGTGGATCTCACCACACCGAAAACCTGTTTTGGCGCCTTGAACGAGTTGGCGTTATCCCTAGATGGGACTACCAAACGGTACCGTAAGGGCATCGCGCTGGACCAGATGCAGGAGACTGTCATCCGGGCGCTGACGACCCGCCATGACTTGGTCTGCATTGTGGTGGACGAGGTCGATAATGTCACCTCCAACAGCGATCTCTTTTACACGTTCTTAGCCAAAACCCTGCCCAAACGGGTTCCCGTCCGCCTGTTTTACCTCTTGTTGACCAACCGGATCGAATGGGACAAAACCCTGGATCCTCGAATTCTCTCCGTGCTCAAAAAGACGGATATCATTTTTGAGCCCTACGACGCCATGGATCTGATCGAAATCTTGAATCTCCGGGTGGAGAAAGCCCTCGACACCCGAAAAGTCGATCCCGCGGCGATCCGGAAAATCGCCGCGTACGCGTCACGGGAGAATGGGGACGCGCGCAAAGCCATCGAGTTGTTGGTCAAAGGAGTCAAAATCGCCGAAGATTCAACTGGTTATTTAGGCGTGCGTGAAGTGGATGAGGCGGATTCCTTACTGGAGATCGACAAAACCGAACAGTTAATCCACGCTCTCGCGCCCCAACAGAAATGCGCCCTCTTGGCCTGCTATACCGGATTGCAAAACTCACATGAAAAGCTCTGGACCGGGCCCGCTTATGATATTTATCGATCCATCTGTGACCAGCGGAATGTGCGGACACTCACGCAGCGACGATTCTCTGATATCGTCAGTTTTTTGGATATTTATGGATTAATCAACGCCCGGGTAATCTCAAAGGGGCGGTATGGAAAAACTCGTGAGTTGTCTTCCTCTCTCCCAGAAAAAGTCGTCCATAAAGTCTTCAAGACCTGTGGGCAAAATCTTTAGTTGTTCCCTTCCAGAATTAATCGTTCCTATCCAGAAACAATGAATATTCCATTTTCTCAATGGTTCGTAAGGTCGAACGAAGAACGGTTTCTTCAAACCGGATCTCCGAAGAATTTTTGTGGAGATCTCGGCTTAATTCTTGCATACGATGACGGCAGGCATCAGCCATATTTCGCAGATCTCGGATTCTTTGAATCGTAATCCAACTTGGTGACTCATTCGCCAAAAAAGTCCGGTCTTCAAAGCAGGGATTCATGGTAGACGGTTAGGGATCGCCGGTTTGAAATGGGATTGGATCGGCGGATGGTCAAACTCCGGTTTTTTGAGAGTAAGCACCTCATACGCCTTCTTAAGAAGCAGGATTGCCTTGGGGATATCATTGATATCAAGCCGGTGTGTGCTTTTAAAATGGCCACTTTCATTCTTGTAAATCCGTTCCACGACGACTTTCGCGCTGGTAAATAATTTTCCATCGGCGGATTGATGTGGATTCATCCAGATAGCGGCGCGAACCGCACCGGCTTTGAATTCCATCTCCGGCTTTGCGGCTATTCCAGTCATGGTTGATCACCGTATTCCGGTTGTTTTTTGGGCGTAAATCGCCGTTTGCAGGATTTGCATTGGCGAATTCGAACGCGCCCTTCTTTCAATTTACGATAGCCCCGCCAAATTGTGTTTGACGATGAACAATAAGGACATTCAAACAGTTCTTCCATACTTGATCACCTGTAAATCAGTAAGTCTCGACATCTATATAAACCTTTCGTTTTTCGAACCGAAACATCTATATGCTTTGCGCATATCTCCAATGGCATGCTCATCCCACGAAGAAATCCAAATCCTCTGATTGCGGCGATCGACCGTGTTCACGATCGAGTGACAACAATCCAGGCCATCGCGCGGGATTTTTACGTGGCGGTGCTGCGAATGCGATACAAATGCCCACACTGCGGCCAAAAAATGAAGGTTCTCTCTCTTATGGTTTGGCGATGTTCCTGTGGTGTTCAGCTCGATCCGACAATCGAGTTTCAATCTAGCCCCTGTTGCAAAGCCAGGTTAACGAAGAAAGTGTATCATTACGCCTGCGCGCAATGCGGCGCTGCGGTTCCATCTAAATTTCTCTTTGATGAAAGGCTGTTCGACGCGGACTATTTCAGAGAGCGGATGAAAGAATCACGGGAACGGAAACAACAACTCCGGGAGAGGATGAGAAAACAACTTGCTGATTCCCGCTCGAAAGAACTGGAATTGGAGGATTATCCCCAATTGGAGAACATAGCAGGATTGGAACAAGATTTAGATCGGTTGATCGGCGCCGAATCGGGGAATGATGAGTTTGCGTATGATCGTTCGGAAACGTTCTGCATGATCGATTATCGTCACGCCATCTCCGCTCTTGTCAACGAGCGCGGCGTGCTGTTTTCAGAGATCCCAGTATTGCATCCATCCACATCGAAGGATCGAGTATGGCGGTTTATTACCTTGATTTTCATGGAACATGACCGGGAAGTCCATTTGCGGCAAGAGGGGGACGATATCTGGGTGTTCAAACGGGATTGCTATGAGGAGATCGAAAACCTTAAATAGAACATCTATCTTGAAATGGTATGTGAAACTGACACAAAAGGATTTAGAGTTTATTCAACGGTTGAAAGGTTTGTTTGAGGAGAACGATCTGTCGATCGAACTGAAGCAGACCGATCCGAAAACATTGGTGTTGCGAAAAAATTATGGGACGAAAATAGAGCGCGCGTTTGGCATGACGCGTCAGGGAATCCGCTGGAGGTTCCAACGGTTACTGAACGATATTTACGTTAGCGCGTATGAAACGATCTATTGGATAGAATCCACCTTTGGTCCAAGCCTTCGTTCCCAGGCGCTTGAAATTGCGAAGCAACGAGTGACATTACGCAAACGAGTCAATCAAGCTAATCGATCCTACCGCCCTAAATAAAATGTCTTCCACAAAAATCGAGATCAATCACAACACAATAGCCCGACTGGAATCCACGGATGAGTTGGCGCGGATTCTCTTTCCGGATAACTCTAATCATCAAAAGATTTTTCTGTCGATCTTTGTGGAACTGAAATGGGCCAAGGATCAGTTCTTACCGGTTCTGGATCCCATCGTGGATCAACTGGGTTTGAGCCGCCGGAGTTTGGAGACGGTTCGCGCCAAAATGCGGCGAATGGGGCTGATTGATCATGTCTCCCGGTTCAACAAAACCTACGGCTATCGGGAAGGTTGGGTGTTTTCTAACAAGTTCCCCCGGGCCCTAGTGAAAGTGGCCAATCTGGTTCTAAATTTCCGACAGAAGAAGGATTCCGTCCAGGAACAAAAAGAACGGGATTTGATATTTTATCTTTGAGAATTCTCTTTCGATTGCTGTAAAATACCCAAAAAATGAGTTCAATTCATGTTTCTCGTCGAGAAAACGATATGTATTAGTTCAATGGACCGCCTACACGATTGACAACGTAAATACCCTCCTAAATTATCATCTTATTCTGCAAGAAAACCGCCTATTTTTTCATCTTTTAGCTGGAGTTCGCTTGTCCCCCCACCCCATTGAGCTCAAATCCCACGCTTTCGCACGGTTTTCGGTAGGCGATCATTTTTGGATGGTCCTCAAAAGTTGAGTCACGAAATTTTAACAAGGAAGAAAAAATGAATTCGTTCAGAAACCGTCTATTTTGATCGAAAAGGCAGGGGTAAAAAAACAATCCCAGCCAGGGATTAATATTTCTTTAGGTTCTTACCTTTCCGCTCGTTCTCAGCCAGCCAAATACGCGGATCTTCATACCGCAGCCGGTAAATAATGTGTTCGACTTTTAGGTTGACTTCTTTGAGTTGTTCTTCGATCCAATCGGCGATTTCATTCTCGGGTGTGTGGGGTGTGATTCGTTTCATGGGGCAAGGAGAATTGTCACTACTATTTAAAGGTTACGGTTTGCAGTCACTGAAGGGATACAACAATCCTTTCAAAATAGAGTTGTCCAAACGCTCAAAACCGGAAGATTTATAAACCGGAGTGAATTCACTTCTGCGCAAGAACAACAAAACACAATCCGAAAGTAGAATCTTTTCCGCCAGGAAAATGAGATGACTTTCAGGTTGGAAGATCAAAAAAAGATCGCATGAAACCTTTGTCCGTATCCGGTTTGTCCCAACAATCCGTTGAACAGCGAACGAACGGTCTGTGGTCAAGACATGAAATCCATACGGGACATTCCCGTCGAGAAACGTAAAATGGCGAAATTCGCCTAGTGAATACTATCTGCATCTCTTCTCGATCAATCCGATCACATTTTTACCCAAGTCCGAATCCAAATTGCAAAACAACCTGGCAGGGCAGATACTGGCCTGCCAGGCCGTTTTGCCTCAACCATAACAATGGAGGTTCCAAAATGAAAGAAACCAATCGAACAAGCAGCAACGTAGAAGCCCAGCATCAAACCGTTGTGTCACGAGCCGTATACGAAACGTTGACGCCGGAAGAAATCCATCATGCGTTCACGATTCTCTTTGAGAAGATGAAAGTTCCCGATCCAGCCAATCCCAACCTGTGGACCGTCCAGATCAACGGGCGGAGGTTATGGGGCATCCTGGATGAAGGAGCCGGAACCGATGGACAAAATCTGGTGTCGTTGATTTTTCCAGAGGATTACTAATTCAATAAAAAAAATGAGGAGGTATCAAAACAATGAAAAACACCAAAAGAAAAGGAAATCGAACGATGAAGGTCCATTACACTATCGTGGATGGAGAACATGAGTACTGTGAGACGATCTTCATAAAATCGGATGGTGAAAACAAAGAAGATCAAGCTTACAAGGAACTCGCTGCGATGTACGCGTATGATGCGGAGGACGAACGCGAAATCATGGCTGCCTTTAACAACGAAGGAATGGCGATGATCGGTTGCCGGGCCATCAAGGATGTTACAGTCATGGATTTGGATGAAGTGACCGTCTTTGTGCGCGGCGGCGTCATTCAGGATATTCAAAAAGCATTCCCGCTGGCGTAAGAATCCGTGTCCAGGATTACGACGTGGACAATCTCACCGAGCAAGAGCTACGCGATGAAACGGAACCGGATGAAGAAGGCGATCCATGCATGGTTTTCACTTGGGAAAGTGAGTAATTCACTTTCCTTTTGCTCATTCCTTTCGCCATAATCCCGCGTGAGGCGTCAATACTCCCTCTTATAAGCGATTTACCAAATCAACATCCATGACTCTGATGTTAAACTAAATCGTTTTCAATCAACATAGGCAAAAGGCCGGATGGAACCAAGTTCTGTCCGGTCTTTTCAATTTCACCGTAAACCACACCAATCAAAGAAAGGAAAAAGAAAATGTGTATCAAAGAAATCCAATGCCCGCATTGTGGAAATGAAGATGTGAAACGCATCCAACTCTGCGTCGTGCTTCCTTCCAGCATCTACCGCAATCTCTACCAGGACGATCGCGGTTTGATCTGGGCGGAAGAGGAAATCGACTGTGTCGAAGACGGAATCAATCCAGTAATGGAATATCTCTACTGCCAAAACTGTGAGAGAGATTTCACCGATCCTGGAATCAAGATCCAATGAGCTGATCTTAATCCGTCAACAAGTAATTCAGGGCCTATAGCCCGCAAACGAAACAGCCCCGGCGTCTGCCGGGATTTTTTTATTAGAAAGGAAAATGAGATGAACACTATTACCTGTCAACTTTGTGGAGAGTCAATCCATGGCTCCTTGTATGGTCACTTGGGTGAATGTCACCGTACAACAGCGCAAGAGTATCTGAAGCAATATCCAGGCGCGCCTTTGGTGGCTCCAGAATTGCTCAACCAGATCCAATCCGGCAAAACCGTCAAACGAACGCCCGTCCAAGCCACAGCGGAATTCAGGATTCATGATGCGGCGCTGAAAAAGAGAAATGGAACAAGCCCTATAGTGCCTAAACCTGACTCACATTATCAATTCCCGCCCGAAGCCGCCTACCTGATCCACGCCATTAACCACCAGGAAAATGTCATGATTGTCGGTCCGACCGGCACCGGGAAGAGTTCGCTGGTCATGCAGCTCGCCGCTCAGACCAATACTCCTCTAAGGCGCTGCAACCTGAATGGTGAGACCACAGTCTCTGATTTCTTGGGCCGCTGGACCGTCCGCGGGAAAGAGATGGTTTATAGCGAAGGCATCTTGCCCACCGCGATGAAAAACGGAGATTGGCTGCTACTCGATGAAATCGATGCGGCTCTGCCGAATATTCTGTTTGTGCTCCAGAGCGTGCTCGAAGAATGCGGCAAGCTCACGCTACTTGATAAAGACGGTGAGATTATCGCACCCCATCCAGATTTTCGCATCATCGCCACAGCCAATACGCTTGGTAATGGGGATGAAACTGGGCTATACGCTGGTACGCAGATTCTCAATGAAGCCTTTAAAGACCGCTTCGATACAGTCATCTACCTGGATTACCCGGATGAGAAGACTGAGACCGAAATCCTCTCTCAAAAAGTCTCCAGCCTAAAAAAGACCGATATCAGACGTCTGGTGAAATGCGCACGCCAGGTCCGAGAAGCGGCGGAACGCGAAGAATGCTATTGCAGTTTCTCCACACGGCGGTTGCTCGCGTTCGCCAGGAAATACGATCAACTAGGCAATCTAACCAAAGCGTTGGAACTAACTGTTCTCAACAAGCTCTCCCGTGATGACCGGCGCGTCGTTGAAGAGATCGCACAGCGTCGCTTGGGAGATCTCATGAATCCTCAACCGAAAGGAGCGAATGAAAAATGAAAAACCTAAATGGATTAGAAACCACCTTAGAGCGTGTCGGACGGATTTTATCCCGCAAGTACAACATCTCGGTCCAATGCAAAGGAAACGAATGCAAGACCGATGGTCGAACCATCTGGCTGCCGGCTCTTCCGGACAACATCTCAGAATCGTTGTGGAGTTTGGTCCGTGGCGAGCTCGATCATGAGACCGCCCATATCCTCTTCAGCGACTTTGACGGCCGTATGAAAGATTTCAAACGGAAATGGGGCGCTTTTGGATTCGACACGCTCAATGTCATCGAAGATGTGCGCGTCAATTACGCTATGCAGAAGGAGTATCCAGGTTCCCGGCACAACATCCTTCACAGTATCGCGGAGATCACTCACACTCATCCCATCGATCAAATGCCTCTGCCGGTTCGGTTTCTCTGCGGCTTGTTCCTCGCTGGAATGGATCTGCCCTATGACCAGTATGGCGAAGACGCGATCAAAATGGTGGAACAATTCAAGAACGACACAAAGCGGTTCAAATCCCTCCGGAACACCAACGAAGCCTGTGCGATGGCGGAAAGCATCCTGGAACGCCTCAAGCATAAAGCTGAGCGAGAAAGACAACCTTCAAATGCAAATCAGCCTAACAGCGCGGAAAAGAACCAAGATTCACAGTCACAATCCTCATCTGGAGAATCCAATCAAGAATCAACTGAGAAGGATCAGCGATCATCAAAATCCGCTTCTTCTAACGGTCAAGAAGACTCTGGCAATCGTCAAAACGGTTCTGAGGAACAAAAAGATGATTCTGTGTATCAACAAAATGCTTCGAACTCGGATGAACACTCGAACTCAAAAAGTAGTCTATCCGAAGAGTCTAAGACTGGATATCAAGGCGTCATGAATCAGGCCCTAGCTGGACAATATTCGTCCTCCGGCCATCCATTCGAGCTTCAGGGAACTATCAGAGAGCAAGTCCAAGAAGAATTCAGCGATGGAACAAACCAAGCCTACCGGGTCTACGATCCATCGCTGGATAAAGCTGTTAAGCCTTTATCATTGGATAATGGTGAAACCTATCAAAACTTGAGCAATGCCGTTCGTCCCCATGTCGGCGCTCTTCGGCAGCAGTTGATTCGAACTCTCCGATCGCGCGATACCCGATTCTGGGTCAGCGATCGGGAAGAAGGCCAAGTCAACAGCAAAAAGCTTTACGCGCTGCTCAATCAGGGCTCGAACAAAGTCTTTCGGCAAATCCAGGAATGCGAATCGGATTCGGTGGCGGTGTCGCTTCTTATCGATCTATCCGGTTCAATGAACGGCCCGCGCATCTACTTGGCCCGCCAAGTCGTCATTCTGTTCGCTGAAACGCTCAATCAGCTGCGTATCCCATCGGAGGTGATCGGTTTCACAACTGAGCCTTCCAAACGAGCCTTTGCCCGATTGACACGGGAAACGGGAATGGATTTGCAGGCACTCTCGCAACTCTATACCCGCTTCTTTCCCTGTGTCTATTCCATCTTTAAGGCGTTCGACGAACCATTCCGGGCGCTGAAGCCTCGCGTTCCCTCCATGAACGCCCTGGAATACACGCCGATTGACGACGCCATTATTTTCTCTGCAAAACGGATCGTCGTTCGGAAGGAAACACGAAAAATCATCCTGGTCCTCACGGATGGAGAACCGTACAGCGGAAATCCAACGATGCAGCTGGCTGTCATCAAGCATCTCGAATGAAAACCTGCGCAAATGCGATCAGGCCGGAATCGAGTGTGTGGCCGTTGGCATCCAAACGGATTACGTGAAGAACTTTCTTCAAAGAGAACGTGGTCGTTCAAAACCTGCCAGAACTTCCTAAAGCGTTCTACACAAAGTTTTCAGAATTACTCTGCAAAAACCGGTAGTAACCAATTCTTCTGCAACATTTAACCATTCAATATCGAAAGGAGATTTCATCAATGGGTACCTGTGTCCAAAATCCATCCTGTTTCGCCCTGTTTGATCCCATCGCTCCGGAATGCGCGAGCTGTGGCATCCAAACCGATTGCATGCGTGAACAAGAAAGACGTCTCAGCGATTGTGATTCACAACCAACCGCAGCGGAGCGTCGAATCGGCTACCAACATCGAATCAAAGTTCTAAAACAGAAAAGAAAGGAGAAAATCACCTGCTAAAAAAACAAATAACCAGTTCTGGAGATGAGCAATACATCCCCGAACACACTCGCAAACCGTCTGGAAATCCCACCGGTTGGCTCCACGATTCAAACCACCTACCGTGGTCAAACCTACGAAGCGCTCATCGTGGATGATCCATCCAACAAACGTTCCAATGGCCGATCCATCCTGTTCAACGGAACGGTCTATCGAACACTGACCGCCGCCGCGCACGCCATTGCGCCTGGAATCAATTCTGGATCGGTCTGGCAAGAAATCTAATAATGAAAGGAACATCAATCATGAACGATAATGGAAACAAAACAACGAAAACAAATAACCGAACAAACAATTCTCGTAGAGCCTTGGGACGTGGATTGAAAGATATTCTGTCCGAGCAATCGATCTTCGACAGCCATTTCAACGATCTTCAAGAACACGTCAAAGCCGCTCGAATCGGCGCGGCGATTCTCGAACTAATCGATATCGTTGAAGCCAAGTATCAACCTGTGATCTTCCAAAGCGTCTCCGCCTATCGGGCTGTAGCTCAGGAAGAATCTACCGAAGAAATCGGCCGGATAAGCTTTCAGAACTGGAACGTCAGCGTATCCATCGTGAAACGGAGTGTCAGAAACCGAAACGACGATGGTATTACTTGTATTTACGATAATTGGATGATGTCATCTGTTTTGAAGGGGAGAAATCCCCTTTTTTTTTGAGGAATTATCTTCCATATAGAAAATTATTCGCGAACATAATCCAGATATTTTTCCTTGATGGACCTTTTGTTTATCGTACACTTACTCCTCACAAATGGATCTTGATGAATTCACTTCGACGAGATCCTCCAGCCAACTGGTCCAAGGGTGGCCAGTTAGCCGGAGGATAAAAATGAAATCAAACCAAAATACCAAAGATCGGATCCAGCAAAGTCGAAAAATCATCCAGGAGACCATCGCCAAATTGGGAGAACAGCTGGAGAAAGGATACTCCATTGAAATGACTCGATACCTGAAAACCATGGCGCTTTTCCATACATATTCCACCTCCAATCAATTTCTCATTTTGGCCCAGCGCCCCGAAGCCACTCAAGTCGCCGGATTCCAAACCTGGAAACGTCTCCATCGATCCATTAAACGCGGCGAAAAAGCCATCCGCATCCTCGCTCCGATTTGCACCAAAAAGAAAACAGTTTCAATACAGCCAAAAGAAACAAAGCAAGAAGACTCGAAAGATCCAGTTGAAGAAGACACAATATATTCGTTCCGCACGGTCTGTGTTTTCGATCTGGCGCAGACACACGGCTCAAAGTTACCCGAACCGTTTCGAGCACATGGTGAAGCGAGACAATGTCTTTCCATGCTGGAGCAAACTGTTAGAAACAATGGAATCCAGCTCGATTATGGATACACGGGCCGGGCGTATGGCTACTCTAAAAAAGGATCCATCACAATCAAAATGGGAATGGAATCCGCCGAAACCTTCGCTGTGCTTGCGCATGAATTCGCCCATGAGATTCTCCACCAAAGACAAACAACCAACGATTCCCGTTCGTTGCGTGAATTGGAGGCCGAAGCCGTCGCCTGTGTTGTCTGTGAACGATTTGGTGTGCAGACTATTCAAGCGTCCTCCGATTACATCCGTCTCTGGGAAGGAGACAAAACCAAACTGCTCAATCGTCTGGAGAAGATCCGCCGGTGCGCATCCACAATCATTACCCAGATAGAATCTCTTGCCAAAGAGGAGAAGAGATCACATCCCATGGCTATTGATTGAAGATCTATAGACTCATGCAGTGGTTAATCATGAATCTTGGAATTATCCAACGGATTCTTCCGAATGGAGGTATTCCAAGATTCTATTTATCCAAGAATGGAATAGGCACAATAGAACCTCAATAGAATTCAAAGAGACAAATACTACTGGAATCACTGAAATCGGATTCCCTTGTCATGGTGTTTGATTACAGGGGTTCTATTTCTCCTTATTTCACGAAATCTTGGACTTGTTTCACTTTGATGGGGATCTTGGTTTCCATTTCATCGATCACTTTTAGAATCTGATTCTGCGTTTCTGGTTTGGTAGTTAGGATGAAAATCCCTCGATAATCTCCCGCTAGATTCTTCCGGATATTTTCCCTCCAATTTGATTTTCCCGTTTCAATCTCCACCGCAATTTTTTGGCCGTTCTTTTCCGCCACAAGATCGGTATATCCATGGCCGGATTCTTCTTTCGTTACGGTCCAATCCAAATGAACGAATTGTTGGGCGGCTTTTTCTTTCCAGAACTCATGTTCCAAACTGCCCCAACGGGATTTATCCGGAACGTCATATCCCATATTACGTAAGATGATTCTTCCCTTTGACGTTATAGCCAACAAAACCGTTTTCCCGCTATATGTTCGAATCTCTTCCGGTTCAATCATTCCTTTTTCGATACACGCTTCCCGAATCGCGTTTCCTTTCCTGCGGCTTAGATGAAGATGCCGGTACCGCTCCACCGCGCCAAACAGTGGATTCTGAAACACATCGATCAAAAAGGTTTTTTCTTTCTCATTCAATTGGAAAGTGATAGCATCCTTTTCACCTTGTACGACCTCCTCATACTCCGCATAAGGATTAAGGATATTCCGTTCTACCATGTGCTGCGCCAAAGCAGTATCGTTCACAGAACCTTTGGGGATTTTTCGATGAGGAATCGAGATCTCAAATGGTTGCAGCCAGCGGCCCTGCAATTTGACAACCGCACGTCCAATTGGCAGCCGCCCCAATAATTCCCGCTCTTCGTTGTCAATCAGCATCGCTCCACCCGCCGCGTTGACATCGGATCGGTGTTTCAGATTCATACAGATCGTGGCGTAGGTGTTACCCATGGCGGGAATCGAGATCAAACTCGGATGCTGATCCACCAACACGATCCCTTCCCCCAACTCCCGGATTTCCCGGAGGATGGTGTCGGTGATCGCTTCGCCACCGCTCCCGGCGCCGGATCGTTTCAGTAAAATGTGATGCGCTTCCTCGATGATCATGGCGTGTTTGAAGGTCTCCCGGTCTGGCTGCGTCAATCGATAATGATGAATCCACAGAAGAAGCGACTCGATCGTGAATGTTTTATCCGCGTTCGTCAGGCTATCCAACTCCAGTATGACATTCTTGGTCAACAGATTGGCCACATTCGATTGCACGCTGGTGTTCATCACGTTACCCATATGCCCGAAACAGATCGATCGAACACCCCGCAAAGCGGAATCCATCCATTGCGCTTTGCGCCCTTTGACTGGATGTTTTTCGAGCCATTCCAGAACATCTTGAAAGGTGGGATATTTGGAAGGATTTCCTTTGTAGACACCGAAGGAGTGATACACCGCATCAATCGCTTCCTGGAGAAGATACATGACGCCCTCTCCCAAGTAGTAGGAGTGAGCGATAATCTCGATCATTTTTTTGAGCCAGACCGCCGCGCTGGTTCCTTCCGGAGGAATCAATGGATTGAACGCGAAGGGAACAGTCTGCCCTCCAACTGTATATACTAAAATTTCATCCTTCCGAACGGATAAAAGATCCCGGTAATTCCGCTTCCAGTCAAACAAAAGGAACGGCTTTTTTTGATCCAGCAAACTATCCAAAAGGACAAAGACCGTATTGGTTTTTCCCGCTCCCGACCGGCCAAAGATCGCGGTATGTTGAATCAGTTCATCTTCCCGGAGCCCAAATGGATGAAGCGGCCGATCGCAATAGACCACCGAACCGAGCTTATATGTACCATCAGCCTTATCCTGTGGTGGAGCGGATAAATGAACATCAGGAACCTGAACGTTCACGCCCAGATGTTGAGCGGCTAACAGTTGTAACGCGATCTCCAATTCCTGTTTCCCGCGATTGTCCTCGGCCAGATAGGCCAACCACAATCGATCCGCCCGATCGCCTAACACGGGTTTCAACTTCCGGCATAATTCATAGACCTCCATTTTTATCGATCACCTGACAGCAGATAACCTTTGCGATTCTCTTGGGAAAATTCCCGCATGACTTCCCGCAGATCACTTTTTAAACGAGTGATATCCCGCCAGCACGCGACAGATTCCATTCGCTTCTCGCGTTCAAACGCAATCATCTCCCGCTCGAGATTGGAGCGCAGTTTATCGATGTTGGGATTCAGCCCAAGGGGAATGTAGTAGATTTCATACAGTTTCTGTGAGATGTAACAGGAATCGCGATCGATCCGGTAACAATTCGTATCCCGTAAATATTCCCGTTCATAAATCATCCCCAAAATATCTTCCACGCTTTTCGATAAAAACGCTTTCTTGTCCGCCAGAAAATGGTTGATCGGATCCCTCGTTTTTTCGGATTGGATACCCTCAGTCAGCGCATCCAAATGAGTAGGGAGGAAACCGCGTCCGAGTCAGTCTCTCCAGAGGAAGCGTCTGGTTGATTCAGGGATAAGGATTTAGATTGGGAATAAACCGATGAAGAAGGATTCAAATAATCCATTCTCGATTCCAAGCCCATGTAGGGCGTATGTTGATTGTAGTTTGCTTGTCCGAAATTCAACGCTATCACCACGGGTGTTGTTTCTATAAAGTGGTGATGAACCTGTATTTAAATGTTTCGGTTTTTGAATGAATCAAATTTGATTCAAACAGGTCTTGATGATCTCGCTTATCATAGATTTTCAATGCGTCCCTTAGACATAGAAAATTCCTTCATGTAAATTTGCCCAATCTGAAATTTCAGGTCATTTCTTCCCGCTTCTTTTTATAAATAAAGATGGAGGAAACATCATGACTCAAAAAATCGATTCGAAAGACCTGAAATTAGCGTACTTGATTGCGGAATACCGGCTTTTGACGGTCAAGCAAATCGCCGTTCTGGTGCTGACGGCGGTCGAAAAGTGAGCTTGCGGCGGTCGAAAAGTGCGGATTTTTTCCAAGAATAATCGACTCCATTGTGAGTTGTCAATAGATGCTGAGCATTATTTAATTGACGGTCATGGTATTTAGTTTTTTTAGTTACCGTCCGATGATTGTAGTACCAAGTCAAACGGAGATTGGCTCTGCTGGAGAGCACCCAATCAAGGGATAACTTGGCGCATGTGCGACGGATGGTATCTGGGGACGATCTATAGCGGATTGTCCCTCCATCCATCCTTCCTGAGACCATCCAGAGCATTTGCCCATGCCTTAAAAACTCCGGGGGTTTGGGGGCAGAGCCCCCAATTGGAAAGGAACGGGATGCGGGTTCCCGATCCAGTGAAATTCCAAGAACGATTCACTATTATTCACTCGTAAAAGATCCTCTTCTGAGGAACCGTATTCGACGAATTGATTTTTGTCGAAATCCAAGTCATCCAATTCTCGAAAGTCATTGGCCAAGACCCGCCTTAGGATTGAGGCGAATTTTTTTTGGATTGCCGCTTCAGCCGTTTTTTGGATTCCTTGAGCCGGTAACTTTCTCCGTTGGCTTCCAGGATGTGCACTCGATGAGTCAATCGATCCAGGAGGGCTCCAGTTAAGCGCTCACTGCCCATGACCTCCGTCCATTCCTCGAAAGGCAAATTCGTCGTCACGATGAGGCTGGTCCGTTCATACGCCTGACTGACGACATCAAAGAGAAGTTCGGCTCCCGCCTTAGAGAACGGGACATATCCGAGTTCGTCCAAAATTAGGAGATGATGATTGAGCAATTGTTTCTGCAATCGTTCCAAAGACCGCTCTTCTCGTTTTTCCAGTAAGTGAGTGACAAGAGTTGTCACCGTGTAGAACCGAACCTTGTAGCCTTGCGCGCAAGCGGCGAATCCCAAGGCGCAAGATAAATGGCTTTTCCCAGTCCCCGGATTCCCGATCAGGAGCAAATTCTCCCGTTTTTCGATATATTCCCCTTGGAGCAATTCACGGACTAAGGATTCATTAATCGACGGCTGCGCGCTGAAATCAAAGGTATCGATCGTTTTGACCACGGGAAATTTGGCCGCTTTCACCCGCCGATCCGCCGCTCTCTGCTCCCGTTCGATCGATTCCAATTCAGACAGCCGAAGGAGATACGTAGTAAAATCCGAACGATCGGCGCGGCACTTGGCCGCCATGCTTTGATACTCGCGCAAGAACGTCGGCAGTTTTAATTTTTTCAGATAGTATTCCAGCAATACGTTCGATTGGGAGGAACTCATAGCGCCCCTCCTTTCAGCATCCCCTGATAAGCGGACAAGTCAGGGGAATCGACTCGGACATACCGTAAATGCTCCCGGCCGTCCAGGCGAAATTTCTCCAGTCCTTCTCCCCTCATCCCCGTAGAGATATTGCGCCACAACATCCCGCGTACAACCGCCCACACGCAGCGTTTTTTCCACGGCCCGGCTCAGTTCGGGTAATGATCGGGTTCGCAAGAGTTGGAGGACTTGAATGTATTCCTGAATCCCTCGGCTTCCTTCCCACACGGTTTCCATACGGCGCCGTAACACCTGGAAACAGTCCGGGAGGCGCCACTCGGTAAAAGGTTTCCCGTGATCCAGAGCGCCGGGTCTGGACGTCAGGAGAGGCAAGTAGTGTTCCGGTTTCAACGCGACTCGCTCTTTCTCCCAAATCCGCTTATGCTCCGCGATCACTTTCTCTTGATAACAAAATACGACTCGATCGATATAGCCTTTGGCCACCAGGAGATGATGGGCGTACTCTATCGGGACCGAATAATCGTTACAGTCAAACCGCCCAGCGATAAGGAACTCGCATGGACCTTCTTTTTCCGGCAGGCGTCAAATGGAGATGGAGGAAGAGGCAAGAACGCCGATTGATCGTCTTTCAGCAACTCCTCTTTGGTTCCGGACGCGCCTCGTAACTTACGCTTTAAATTCTCCCGGCAACTTGCCTCCAATTTCTCATTCAATTCCTCCAACGTTGGCACTTGAGGGACCGGGACCATGAAATTCAACCGCGCATATTTCACCGTGCCTTCCACCACTCCTTTTTCGTTGGGACGGCGGACGCAACAAAAATGCTCTTCAAACAGATAATGACTTTGTAATTGCAGGAATTCATCCCTCAATTTTCGCTGATGCGCACCGGTGATCAGGGATACCGCGATCTTACTATTATCATACGCAATTCGTCTTGGCACTCCGCCATAAAATTCAAACGCTCTCACATGCCCTTCCCAGAACGTTTCTGTGCATTCCCGCTCACAGGCCATCACAAAGATCGCATCGGAGTAAGGTAAGGCCATCACAAAAAAGGCCACTTTCTTTAATTCCCCCGCCAACTTCACCAATGCAAATCCGAAATCGACCTGGGCTTCACCAACCGGATGAGTCAACGGAATGAACACACCTTTGTTATGATTTTTCCATTCCCGCACCGCCTTTTTCACCTGGGTATAACCACCTGGTAGCCTTCTTTTTTAATCCGCTCAAAAATCCTTTGGGCGGTATGTTTCTGCTTTCGGGGGATCGTGGGATCTCGATCCGATTTCAGGATTTCGTGGATTCGGGATAGATAGGGGCCTAAGACGGGCTTCAGGCGGGCTTGCTTCATCCGGTAGCCGGGCGGCTCGGGATGGGTTAGTATCTTTTCTAAGGTCTTCCAATGCATCCCTGTCTCTTCCAGAATTTTGCTTTTCTTCTCCTTTTGGATTCTTACTCGTTTGCGAATGGCGATCCATTGTTCCATTTCGGTATACATCCTTTCTACCTCCGGAAGAAACACGTCCGAGGAATTCTGACTTGGACGATTTCTTCCAGGTATCGGCTTTTATATACCGCACTTTTGGACCGCCGTTTTTACGCCGACTTCTCACTCACTTTTCGACCGCCGTTTACACCGGCTTTATAACAACGCTAGCCTGGATTTCCACTTCAATAATTAATCTAAGAAATTAACTAATAAACGTATTACATGAATCCATATTGTGAAACTTAGCGAAGAGTAATTATAAAATTTTTGTTATTCACCCATGGCAGTTTAAAGGTAGTATTGATTAAGCCCGATTCAAGAAGTATAGGATTGTTGGCCCGTTTGTTCAATCGTATCTCTATCTCTTTTTTCCCGATGAAGATCTTGGCTGGAGTATCGATGAATTTTCGGAAAATCACGTCGGCTCCACAATATTCGTATCCTCGTAGTTTTTTAGCCAATATGTGATAAGTGGCCTGACCGACAAGAGTCAAAAGAACATCAAAATCAATTCGAATGGCGACGGAAGATGATAGGGCTCGATTATGAAAGAAATCCACTCCATTGGCTATAGAATTTTCGATCAACATTCTCCGAGCATACCGTGAAATGAGTTCGGAGGAGGAGGTTTTTTTATCATTCGTAATAATGATAGTAGGAAGGTCATGTCCCAGTTCTTTTACGAATAGTTGTCTGACAACACCATTATAATCTCGGAGTTGTATTTCCTTATCGATCACTTTCGGAGTCTTATATTTCCTGGCCACATTACTCAGTTTAATTCGCCGCCATGCGGAAAGGGGCACATTCGCAATTTCTTGAAGAAGTTGAGGAGTTCTCCTCCTTAGAGTGACAAAAGTGATATTTTCATGGTTCAGTTTAGATAAGTTTTTGTAGGTTGTCAGCTGTGAATCAAAGACCAAGTGAGGAGGCTTCCTTCCCGTTTGTTTTTTCCAGAATTCGATAAATCGAAAGATTTCATCCGACTCCTCTCCTTTTCGCAAATCCGAATTGCTGTAACAAAATATTTTCGATTCCGCATCCTGGGCAAAGAACACTAAAATGGCTTTTTGACGGCGAGAACGCATGGAAACATAATGCTTTTCAATCACATCTTCTTCCCCAAAATAGGGAATGGATTGAAAATCCAAATTGAAGGATTTTCCTTTTATGCAATTCGTTTTTCTAAGATTCTTGAGCCAATAATGCATAAAATTCAGATTGTCTTCATGAGTAATCCTTTCCGAGTATTCTGAAATATACGCGGTCTTGGGAACGACGTTCAGGCCATTCGCAAGAGCCACCCCTTCATCGAACACTAAATCCATGACGTGGCTTTTTCTTTCCTTGCCGATTAACTTGAGCAATAAAGAAGAGAGAAAGGCGTTTTCTGGAGGGATCATTTTGGATCCATACCATTGTAAAGATTTGGGGATCTTATGAATTTTCATCTCGGCCAGAATTCGATAAAGTAAAAATACACCTCCAAGGTGTGTTTCAATAACGCGTGGAGTAAACGAGAGTTCCCGAATATCGGCATAAGCGGCTTGTTCAGGCCTGGGTCTTTTCGGCCGCTCCTCATCAGCTCGTCTGGGGAGGCGTGAAAAACCTTCTTGTTTGAGGATTGTCCAAATGGATACAGTACTGAGGTTCAATCCTTCTTCTTTCAAAGTGAAGTGAATATCCTGCACCGAATAATTTTTCTTACGAAGTTGAATAATCCGTTCTCTAGAAATATCTTTCTTGGGACTGTGTTTTGGCCCGGGTCGAGTTTGGACAAAAAATACTTTATCAGGATCATGGCGAAACTGGTGACAAAGGACATGAAACGCGCCTGGTGTGTATCCAAAACGGTAGGCAGCGTCCTTGGCAGGAATATTTTCAACAAAATAAGCTCGCAGAGCCTCGTACTGACGTTGTTTTGGATTCTCTGGTTCCAAGAAGAATTTGGCTTCGTGTCTTAGCGGATTCCTTAACGTAGACATAAGGTTTGTATCTCCTTCTATCTCATAGTCTCATCCACCCTATCGCAAATAAGTCTATATATATTGGAGAAGAGTAATTTATATCTATATTATAGTTGGTATTATCTAAGTACACAAGCACTTTATAGATTTATTATTTAACTAAGCATAAAAAGACACATTATTTTTGTCGGAGTCTGAAAAATGTGATTTTTTCCGAACAATCTTTGAAGAAAATGATCCTGGGGATGGATTGATAACAATAATTTAGATAGGTTTTCTTAGGGGAATTAGTACTTGTGGAAATTCAGGCTAGCGAGGTGATTCGCTCATTTGTCTGGCTCACGACCGAACAATAGATTTTCAACGGAGGATAGAGCCACTATCTGGAGTCAGGATGGTGGTTCCATTGTCAGTCGGGCCTTGATCCTTAAATCCCATCACGCGGCAGTCGAAGATTCGAACATCCAATCCTGTGTGGAATTCTGAAATCGATGACCCTTACCAGTGGATCATCGTCCTAAATCTATATCTTTTTTGTCCTCATTCATCCCAAACCCTAACCGGATCATCCGCAAACGCTTCAATCTTGTCCCCAACGAAAAGAAAGCGCGTCCTAAACCCACCCCTAATTACGGACAGGGAAGCCCGTTGATTTTCCACGACTTAAGCCCCGTGTCCCTAAAACGACTATTATCATTTTCTCATCACAGGAGGTCACGCTAATCCCATACGTAAACCTTTTCCCCTTCGGGGCCGGCCCAAGGGCCTAAAGGTTTATCGAGGGATTCGCTTAAAGACCCCCCATGATGAGAAAATGATAATTTTGGAAGAGCGGCCAAAGAGTAGTTCTCCAGAGGTAACAAAAATGAAAAACCCAAAAACCGCAAATACAAGGAAAGACACCGAACAGACCCGAGACGTCTTGCGCTACTTGAGTGATTTGTATTGGACATCTCGAAGAACGCAGTCATTGGTGGGAAGCGCAGCCCGGCATCCGGCATTGGTTCGACATATCGATTCCTACTATCAAATGAAGATGGCGATGGAAATGACCTTTAATGGGATCAACACAGACACACACAAGCGGATCAAAGAAGAGTGGTTGCAACTTCGAGAATCTCTTGCGCTCCTTGATACGTTGTACAGAGATCAGGAATTCATGACGTTTTGCATGGATTGAATTTCTTTCTTTTTTTTCTTTTGTTGTTGTTTCTTTGGCTTCCTATTTCTGGTTGTTGTTTCGTGTGAGTGTCAGGAGGATTTGGATCGAGAATAGTTGGGATTTGGATTGGACTGAGTGTTTGTTCGTTTGATTCATGTTTTCGAGATGGATTGGTTGTTGGTAGGATCGAGAGTGTGGAAGAGATCAAGTTGACTTTTCGGTTAGAGACGGGCTGGTAGTTTGTCTGATGAGAATGGATCGATAGGTTTTGGGAATTGAGTGTTTGGGATTGCAGAGATGATGAGGAGCGTTCAACAAGCAAATGTTCTATTGGATTTTTGGAGAGGAAGGTGTCAGGCCTGTTATGATCGGTAAAAAGAGAATTGGTGTTTTGTGGAGTAGCATGAAGAGAAAGTGATTGAGAATGGATTGGAGTTTTGTCGTTGGATTTCACAGATAGAGAATTTTGTGCTTTTCATTTTCTTCTCTTGTTTGTGTCTTACGTTTGTTGTTGGCGGGATCGAGAGTTCGGATGAGTTCAAGTCAGTGATAGGCAGAGATGGGCTGGTGGTTTTGTCTGTTGAAAATGGTTTTGGTAATGGAGCCGTTGGGATTGGAGGAATGAAGGTGCGATGTTCAGCAAACGGGAAAACAATTCGATTTAGTTGAGTGAAATCACGCGTGTTTGAATGGAGAGAAAGTGAGTTGATTTTGCGTTGGGGAAGATGAAGAGAATTTGAAACATGGATTTGTGAGATGCGCAAGATTTTGAATGCAGGGATGGAAGAAAGAATGGGTCTGTTTTTGTCGTAGGTTTTGTGGAGCCGATGACAGGATTTTGAGGCGCGGTTGGTTGCGTTGGTTTGAATGAGAAAATGGTTTTCGCTCTGCGATGACGAGCTCAGGAGAATCCGGGGGACGCGTCCCCCGCGCCCCCTGCTATTTTCGCTTTGCGTGAGTTGGTATATGGCCGTGGTTTTGTCACAGCCGAGAATCAACGGAATCATGGATGGAATGAATCGTCCACTCATTCAACCTACAAGACTTCATCCGTCTCGCTGTCGAAAGCGCTACAAAATTCACATTTGCTTTTAATTCGTTCATCCAAACAGCAAGCGTATACCATTACAAGTCATAGATCTTCTCCCCATTTCTTTGACCAATTTATCCAACAGCAATAAATCAGGCAGTCACTGTATCGCTGTCATGATTCGCCGTACGCGGGTGACCACGCAAATACCTTACGTAAATCTTTTCCCGCCAAGGCGGGCCGGCCTTCCGGCCTAAAGATTTATCGAGGGATTCGCTCACGGCCACCCGCTATCCCGCTGTCATTACGGTGGTTCTCCGGCAATGGAGAGAACCACCAACAAGTGGTCAGGAGGCGCAAAAATGAAAAACGTAATGAAATCTGAGGAAGAACAATCAAGCCTAAGTGGCGTCCGGTTTACCAGACGATGTGTTTGTGGAAATGAACTCCAAGCCGCGTACAACGCTGAACTGGATATCGTATTCTGGAATTGCTTTCGATGTTTCCCGATCTATCCGAAAGCGAACCATCAACAGGAAGAACAGTTGCGAAAGGAATTCGGGATTGGAAGCGATCGAAACCGAGGGATGAACGAAACCAAAGAACAAGAGGATTCAAACCTTCTTGATACTGATGAGTGTCTCGACCAGGCGGAATTAAACCGCCTGGCGTATTTAGCCGAATGTCCGGAACGAATGGATCCGGTTTTCTTGTTTGTTCGGGAATCGTCGTAGGCTCCTTTTCATTTCATCTCCAGGCCTGTTGCGGGCGCTTTGAGAGCGTATGGTCTCGGGCAATTTTTCTTTCAAGCGTGTAACGAAGACGCATGGTTCTCGTGCCATCGAAAATCTGAAGAAACTGTTCATCGAGAACGCTTTGGTGAGAATGACGCAATAGGGATTTTGAAGAGATCGCCTTTTCTTCTTTTTCCCTTGGCTGGAATGAATAGATCCGCGTTATGGGGTTGAGGGAAGCGCGGGGATCTGTTTCGCAAGATAGTGGTCTACGCTTCGCGCCAAATTCAGCGCCCTATCGTGATCCCCATTGTCCAGACACAGATTGATTCGACGGCGTGTAGGTTCGATCGTTTGTTGGATGTTGTTGACGAATCGTTTGGCTTTCACGATCTCGATCGCGCCTGGATTGTATCGATCGGCTTTCTCAAACCACGAATACGCTTCGTCCCATTCATGCCGCAGCACAGCCGTAAGGCCTTCTTCCATTGCTTGCCTGTAGCGCTCTGTTTTTTCTTCGAGCAGGATCTGAACCGTCTGTCCCGCTGGATGTTCAGGGAATATTTCGACGGCGGCGTTCAGCAGCGCGTTCAATTCGTGAAGACTGAGCCGATCCAATCCCTGTTCCATCGCGGTATAGATTGATTGAGCCTGCTGAAACCGTTCTTGAATCTGGTCAAGGATTTCCCGCGCGTCCGTCCAGGAAGGATCGTCCTGAAGGATGAGTTGGCAGAGGCGCCTCGCGGGGGAAAGGCGCCCTCGTTCGATGTGAGTCAGGATGTCTTGCCACATTACGTTCCTTTGATCTTCCATTTCAGAATGACGATATCCACATTCGAGATCGCGCATCAGTTCTTCGACGCGTTGATACCGTTTGGCGGGATCTTTTTCCAGGCATCGCTGGATAATGGCGGCGAGATCGGGATGTTCGATGGGGTAGAGTAATGGAGAAACGCTTGTGTGTAATTCACGAAGACGCTCGTACGAGCCTGCGAAAGGCGGGCGGCATTGGGGATGTGCGAGTTCGTATAAAATCACCCCCAGACTATAGAGATCCGATCGGATATCCAAATCACCGGGATCGATGGCGATAAACTGTTCCGGGGCCATATACGCCGGCGTAAAACAGCGGGATGAAATCGCCTCATCGTTCACCAGCGCTTGGCTCATCGGTTGATTGAGAAACCCCGCCGAGGAACTATAGTCCCCCACTTTATACACACCCTCCACACAGAGGCAATTCTCCGGTTTGAGATCCAAGTGGAGAACGCCGGCGTTGTGACTTGCCGCAACTCCCTGGCAGATCTGTTTGAAATATTCCAAGCCTTGAAAATAGCGGGTCTCTTCATCACCCCGGCGCTCGTTCAACCAATTCCGAAGCGTTCCACCCTCCGCGTATTCCATGGACAGAATCAGGAACGCGGCGCCGCCCCAAGCCACGGAATGAAGATCAAACGCTTGCAGGACATGGCGGCGATCTTGAATGTGGTGATACGCCTGGTGTTCTCTCCGCAACTGGATGGCTGCGTTGGGGGAATTGTTGGGGCCGATGTCAACCACTTTGATCGCAACATCACTATCAAGGATTTGGTCGTTAGCGAGATAAACGCTTGCGGAATTTCCATGAGCTAAGAGTTTCTTGATAAAAAAGCGATCGAGTTGGGTACCAGGCTCCATATCCAAGATCACTTTTCGCCGCTCCGGATAATCAGAAATATAGAGTTCATTTTCACCAGGAAATGGCGCCGGGCTTTCTCTTCTTATGATGGATTGAGTTGCGCAGTTTATTGTCATTCTATGCGATCCTTTCTTGCCGCTGGGATGAGAGGGAAAGGTTTCGAAGCCGCCGTAAAGCCAATCCAATCGTCTGGCGGATTTTGGGGGACCAGAAATCCTCGGCCTGGCGCTGACTCACGCTTTCATACACGCGAAGGACATGAGCGTTATGCGCGCGCCAAGACCGGCCTGGCTCTATTCCCTCGGCGTGAAACAGAGCCACCGGCTGGATCCGAATTTGAAACTCATTTTGAATCAGCAAGAGCGCTCGTTGAATTTCCACTGATTCCGGTTGGATGGAATCATGGAAAATGACGGCTTCGAACGGCTGGATTGTATTCCGCACGATCCATTGCATCCTGCAAGGCTCCGCGCCGGGGAGATTCTCTTGTTGATCATCCGCTTTGATTTGTTCGTATTTTTCGGCCAAAACGGCGGCGGAGAGAGTGGATTCGGGGAATGGGATCGGATTCGAACTGTTGAACAGCCACCGGCCTGTAAACGGCTCTTCCAGCGCGTTCGCGGCTTCAATCAACAGCGGGAATGGGATATCCGGTTCGATCGTCCACAGGTCCCCTTCCATGGCGCCGCAGGCGAGCTCAAGCCATGGAAGGGAATGACGGACATCTCTTGATTCATGAATTGAATGATAGACCGATCGGGCTTCCTGCAATCGCCAGGTTCTTTCCAGCGTATCGGCGTAACACCGGAGAGAGTCAGACGCCTGTGGATCTTCGCTGGACAATTGGGATGTCAGACGGCGCCGTATTTTCAGCTCTTCGATCGGATCCTGCCGTTGCGCCGCCTGGCGCGCCCGGAACGCCAATGAGACCGTCTCGAAGCCTAAATTCACTAGTTCTTGATGTAACGCGGTTAGTCCTTCAACCTGGTTGCGATCCATCTTGGACTGAATTTCGGTTTTCAGCTGCTGGAAACGGGATCCCCGCCATTGAGCGGCGAGCGTCTGGCGGACGGAATGGGAAGGCCCGGCCACGGTCCGATAGGCCTCCCCTTCTAACTTTTGAACCGGCTGTAGGGCCTCGTCATGAAGGTCGTAAATCATAGCGTGGCCCTGATCATTGATGAGAAGCAGCCGGTTTGTCCCATCCACCATAAATTCACCAGCGACGATTCCGGTTGGACACCGGCGTTGGTGAATGAAAGTCCCTGTCGCGTCCCATGTTTTCATTTGACCGTCATTATGACCAATCGTATGGAGATAATCTCCATCGCAGAGACAGGCATAGAATCCCCCGTGATGGGCTTCCCAGACACGAACACTGGAATCTCCTGGCTTGTAGCGGACCAAGGAACCATCCGCAGCTGGATAGACAAGCGCTTGCGGCGAAGGCCAGGATACAAGGTTGACAAGCGCCAGCTGTTTGGGCGGCGTAGGGCCGGAGAGTATCCGCAAGAGTCGGCCGGTGGATGGTTCCCATATCAGAATCTTCCCTTGCGAAGAGAGACCCGCAGCGTGTGTCTCATCCAGGCGGTTGATCGATCCGATCAATTCACCCGCCGTATCCAGCGAGACCGGAGAAGCCGGATTATCGAAAGGACTCCACAGCAAGACGCGCCCGGTGGTATCCGCCGATAAGATCCGTTGATCGGGAAGGACACATACCGACAACACCGGCGCGCCTTGCAGGAGAGAATGAAGCCGCTCGCAGGATTCGTTTTCACAGCGCGGATACGAAAACAGTTCAATACGGCCCGCCCGCGTTCCGATCGCGATGAGATCCCTCTCTACATCCACATCGATGGAATAGACGCTATGAACCACCGGTAGTTCAATCTCGATCCGGGATGAATCCGCGCCAGGCCACAGCATCCGAAGCCCTGGTTTTGAGCCTCCCACACCGAGGCAGAGGGGATGAACCAGACTTTTTTCATTCATGACTTTTCTTTCTTGTCCATGATGGATGGATCAATCCCAAACGTAGCGGCGACATGATTCCGCATAGCGGCGTCCGAAAGGGTGTCGATTTCTTTTGAGGGCTCTCTTGGCGCCGTTATTGACGCCGGGGGAGGGGATTCGCTGGGGGGAGAGGGCGGTTCGAGAGAGGGCGTCGAATCAACGAATCCCCCCAATTCAATCAGCGTGCCCTGAATAGAGCGATCGATTTCTTTAATTTGCTCACATATATCTTTCCGCAGGGAAAGGTAGTGTTCGTATTGGGCGGCTAAATCCGATTCCGCGTGGAAATAATGCTCTCTCGCGTCGTCACTGTTGATTTCCTCCTCGTGTTGGGCGACCGTTCGCAGGTTGTTCTTGCAATACTGAATCTCTTTCTCTACAAGACGCAGGCATTGCGAGAATTTGCCAGGTAAACTCTGGATGACGGAATGGATATCATACCCGCTGGCGTATTGGTTCTCGATCCCCGTGAAATCCGGGTTGACGCTTCCCGCCACCCGGGGTAAGGTTTGCCCCGCTTGGTGTGGATTCGCATTTGAAGGACCGATTGAAGAATCGGCGCCGGTGCCTAAAACTGTGACGGGTGAATTGCGATTGTTTCGCATGGTCTTATCTCCTCGCCTGGCTCGCGCGATTTTCATGTTCTTGGTGGAGCTGCTCGCTCTCCTGCCGGGCCTGCTCTGAGCGTTGCTCGTGTTCGGTCAGGAACTCGATATCCTGTTCCGCTGCCTCTCTGGCCCGTTCCAATTCGCCGCTGGCGTTGTCACTATGGATTGCCGATTGGGCGTCCGCTATTTTCGCTTGATCCATCGTGGCGCTTTCTGAGCGTTCGTTCAGATCCGTCTCGTGTTCTTCCGTCTCTGAATGGACCTCTTCCAATTCGTGACTCTCCTCTTCGAATTCGCCGCCACTCACATCTTGCGCAGTGTCAATATTCTGCTCGATCTCGTCCGTTCCTTCCGCCGTGCCTCGCCGTTCCAACGCTTCCAGCGTTTCACGCTCCAATTCCAGGTCAGAAACCGTCAATTCAATCTCCTCTCCTTTGTCATTCATCTCATTCTGATGCAGGTCGACTGTGTCGGTCACTTCAATTCGGGTTGGCATATCGCTTCGGTTGTTCATTGTATTGTTCTCCTCTCGTCAAACTCATTGGCTGTAGTTTTTTTCAGTAGGTTGCGCAGGATACCTAGACACGACTGGGTATCCGGTTCAATTACAGTTTCAAATCGATGAATGGCGTTGTTTCGGAGCGAGTGGAGATCGGCGTCGATACAATCCCCTGGCTCCTCCCCCAGCAAGGGGCGATACGCGCCGCGTTGAAAATTCTCAAATTCTTTCGTAAGCTGGTTAAGAAGAGTCTGGGCTTTGCGGGCGCACTGACTTAACCTTTTTCCTTGATCCTGGGACGATGGAGTCAGAATTCGCGTATAGTCTGTCAATAGTTTCTTGGTTTGTTGAACGATTTGTGTCCGGAACGCGTCAAATTCATCCATCGCTGTCTTGAGCCGCCTCAATTCCGCCGTCATCCTGGCCTCCGCCGCTTCGATGAACCAGGTCTCATCACAGAGATACGAATGGAGTGACTCGCTCGCAGGGGGGATTGGAAGATCGAACTCCGCTTGGAGATTCGGCGTTACGATCCGGCGGGGGCCGAAGTAATTCTCGGTCATGAAGAACGCTTCGCCGGGCCGTAAACGGGCGATCTCTTCCAGTTCAAGTGGCCCAAACAACATAGCCCCGCCAAGGTCTTCCCGGTCGGCGGTGTCGACCTGGCGAAACGCTAGTTTAGATCCGGTGTTTTTGACGACTTGCGGGGCGACCGTGGAGGGGAGTTGATCCACGATCACGATCGCCACGCCGTGGGCTCGTAATTCGGCCAGCATGTTACAAACAAATTCCGAAGCGAACGCCGTGGGATCGGCGTTCGTTTCCGACGCGGCGGCCGGATTCGTCCGGCCCACGATATTATGCGCTTCTTCCAACACAATCACGATCCGGATCCCATCGTGGGTATAGGGGATGGAAGCGATGGTTTCCCGCAAGAGCATTAAGCTGAATAGGGTTACAAGGCACGCGTGATCCCGTGGCAGCGCCGCGAGTTCAATCAACGAGAATCCATCCAACAGCTGTTTGATGGCCTCGTTGTCATTGGGACATTGAAAGATCCGGCCCATTGCGCGGCGGGTCAGCGCGCCCAGCCGGGTATCCAAGCCGCCTCTGATATTGGAATGGACTTCGGCGGAGTATCCCTTCGCAGTCAACACATTTTCAGCGGCGTAATGGAGATCCGCCATCCGGGGTGGATGATCCGGATCCGGATACAATTCGTAAACCCGTTCCAGCGCTTCCTCTAACAGGGAAGGCAAAGGGGCGCTGAGAGGCATGGCCGCTTTGAAACAGGTGGAAAGGTTTTCGATGTGTTGATAGGTTGAGATCCCCGGGGGAATCTGGAGTGGATTCAGGCGCCAGGGAGAGATCCGTTCATTCCCCGGCGTATAAACGCGCAGTTCCTGCGCCAATTGACGCAGCTGGGCGTTGGGATGATTTTTAAGTCCCTTGAGCAGCCGGTATTCCGCTTTCCCCGGCTCGAACACAATGAAGGGGATCTTATGATTGCTGAGTTGAAGCAGCAAATTGATGATGGCGATGGTCTTCCCTGAACCGGGCATCCCCGCATAAAAGAGATGTTTGGCGAGGTTCTTGATGGAAATCCCCCGGTAAACAGGATTCTTCGGTTCGCTGGTTTGACTGTCGGCAGTCTGTTCGTCGATCCCCAGGATAATGTCAGGGCGTTCCGCCGGTGGATCGGTGTTCTTCCGGATCGTTTTGGGGGAGGCGTTCCCGGCGAGAGGCAGGCGGAAGACGCTGGTTAACTGATCCACTGGAGCGAGATGGCTGAGTTCCTCCAATTCCCGGTACAGCTCCATCTGGGAATTATTCCCGCTTTCTCTGGTATCCAGGATAGGCGGAACAGGGGGATAATCCACACTATTAAATGTTTCTTCCCAACACGATTCGCCTATGTCCGTAACCTGCAACCGGTAACTCCCCTCCTGGAAAGCGGATTCGGCGATCACCGAACCCAGTAGACGGGCCAACGCTTGGGAACGCGCAAAAATCCGGATCTGGAACCGCAGGTGTGGCTGCGTCAGCGTTTCGTGAAACCGCTGCTGACGGCGGCGGCAGTCATCAGCGAGCGGTTCTTTCTTTTGGAGGGATTTTAAAGCTATCCGCCATTCGCCCGCGTGGCTGGAACCGATCGGATCGCCGAGTTCGTCCTCATCGTCCCACGTCCGGTTGACGCGCTGCAATAGAGAGAGATACCTGGTGTGAAGAGCCAGCTCGCGGGAACTATCCGCCGGTTCAAATCGCCGTTCAATCAGGACCGGTTCCTCTACCCGGTCGAGAAAATTGTCCAAGGGCATTTCGTCATTGGTTGGATTGGGTTGAAACGATTGGATCATAAGATAGGCGGGCAGGGCTTTGGGATTGAATTCCGGCGTGACGGTCGGTTCAAGGAGGGTTTGCCGGCGTGTGATTGTACAAACCGCCTGATACGCGTCCCATGGGATTTGCATGGGGTCTACCTTGCGCAGGGGATAAAACCGGCGCAAAGGCCCTTGATCGAGCAACAACGAGAGCGCGGCCGAATAGTCCTCGTCATACGCCTGACCGGTGAGGTAGATTTTCAGCCGTTGTTGAGGCGTCTGACCGTTATGGGAGGGATTGAAAAGATAGCGCGTCGACAGGGAGACCGAAGCCGGTGGAAATTCCGCCAGCGCCCGGAGGAGATGTTCGCAATCCGTCTGCATGGCGGACCGGACATCCCCACCCGCCTGTAAAGAAAAAGGCGGGTAGGAGCGGTCGGGAATCTCAGCCAGGCGATAGGTGAATTGGGCGGATTCCATCATTCCGCTTCCCTTTCTCCAAACGCCGCGGTGTCTTCCGGGTGGAGGACGAGTTCTTCTTTGCCGGCGATGTATTGCTCGAAATCGCCGCAACAGGGACAGGAGGGATTGCGGGGGAGATCCACGCCATACCAGCGCAGGATGCTCATGCCATTGACGCCGCATTGCAGCGGTTTTAGTTGTTCGTAACTCGTGTCTTCTTCCCGCCGGTTGAGCCAAAGAAACCAGGACGCGGTCAGATCCTCGTCCAAAGAGCGCAGGGAGGTGGGGCGCCCCTGCAAAAGATTTTGCACGGTCAGTTTCTCGACCATTTGACTGATGGGAGCGATATCGATCGAGAGACCGGGTTCAATAGCGGCCGGCCGGTCGGTGTACGCCAAACCTTCCGCGTCCCGGGAACTGGAGATTTCCCGGTCGCAGACCGTGTCAGGCAAGGCCTGCGTGAAACATTGGTAACAGGGCGTTTCACCGGGCCGGACATAGAGAACTTGGCCTCCATACGCCCGCCGGAAGACTCCCGCCAGGATCAACGGGGTTTTGAGTTCCACACACGCCCGGTTAATCCGCATTCGGGAATCATGGTCGTCCACGGCGCCAATCACCAAATCGCTTTTCTCGACGATTTCCCACAGGAGATCCTGCGTTGAAGCGTCCATCATCACTTCCCAGGTTTCGAGAGAGGCGTACGGATTGATATCCAGGATTCTCTCTTTCATGATTTTGGTTTTATAGCGCCCCACATCGGACAGCCCGCCGATATGACGGACCACGTTGTGGATTTCCAGGCGGTCTCCATCCACGAGAATTTGCCGCAATCCCAATTTGCCCAATTCCCAGGCGATTGGCGCGCCTCCCGATCCCAGGCCCAATACCGCCACACACCGATCCGCGAGAACACTGGTTTCAAGGATACCTCGCGTCCGGGAGTAGAGATCGTCCTTGATCGGCGCGAATTGCACCGCCGCCTCGATCCAGCCTTCACGCTGTAACACATACCCCCGTGGGCGCTCGTTCCCATTGGGATTGGATCGATCGGGAGCGGCCGGATCCGTAAAAGAACGCCGGTTCAGGATGACGCGCACTCGATCGTGGGGCCGTCCGCATTCGTCGACCGGCGTGTTCGTGTCTGACGCGGTCAGGCAGACGCTGCCTTGCACGGCCGTTCCCGCCTGCTCCGCGTGAATGTCGGAGTACGCGTCTCCCTCATCGAGACAACGGAACGCGTGTGGAAAGCAGCCGGCTCCGGTATGCCCGGCCACATTTCAGCGGACAGGATGATGATCGGCGCGGGATTCGATTCCGTAAAATGTATCATGTCGGACGGTTCAATGATCAGTTTTTGATCCAGTTGTTTCGGGTCTTTCGAAGCCGTTGGATCGATCGCTTCGATCATCTTGGTCTCCGGATTCCAGACCAGTTTGGCGCCGGTCTGATCTCCCCGGACATGGTTTTCCATAATCTGACGCACTCGTTCTTCTTCCGTCATTGACATGATGTTCTCCTTTGCATGGGTAAAGATCCATCGTAAACAATGGTCTTGGATTCACACTTGTTTCGTTGTCACGATTCCGGCTTGCCGAGATACCGCGCGACCGGTTCGCCTGTCTGAAGATGCTGTTCGTAGGCCACAAGCCATAACCGGGCCATGAGAATCGCTTTGACGCAGGTGATCGACGCATCCCAATGGGATAGATAACAAATTTGGACGACGCCGTTGGGCCCGTTCTCCAACGTGTGGAAATCGTGGGATGTGGAGAGCGAATTGACAGTCGCTTGGCCGCCAAAAAGCCGAAGAATCTCGGGTCGGATGATATACACCTTCGGTTTGCTGAAGGGAAAATCCAGTGGGAGAGGGATCATGACGGTGTAGTCCTGCGTTACCTGGGGCCCGTTGACGATCCCGGCGATATACGTGTTTTGGGTCCGGTCGTAAAACTTGAAATCGGGCATGTATTTTTGCAGTAATTTTTCTTCGATCGCCAACCGCGTTCTCTGTTGTTGTGTCCACATCGTTTAGGTTCTCCTTTACAAAGTTCATTTGGTGTACCTTCCCAAATGGGAATTGGATTTAGGATTGCACGGCGCTCCACGGCCGCCAGAACCTCGTTATTAGCGGCCGCAGTTTCGACCAGGTATCCACGTTGTGTTGGCGCGCCGCTTGGGCGTGAAGCCGTTCATAGAGTGTCCCTAGCCGGATCGAACGGCCGTTCGCGCCATACGCGGAGGTGAGATCCCGCGTTTCATCGGTCGTGTTATCTTTGATAAGGATCTTGAGAATGGAGGCGGGATCGTTTTCCTTCAAACCAATCACCGCGATGTAAGAGGCTGTAATGGGGATGGTCAGGATCAGAAGGCCAAGACGCGCGCCCAATCTCAATCGCCTGTTGCGCCGATTCGGGAAGATCGCGAATTTGATTTGCCAGGATGTCATTCTCCACGCTTCGGTGATGAAATCGCTCTGTTGTGTCCGCGATCGATTCGCAGCGAATCCGTTCCATGGGCGCTTGCGGAACGTTGAGGAGCCAGGATGGCATAGCTGGAGAGAGTTCCTGGAGGCCAGCGCCGACCGCAACGGGCTCATTCCAGGTAAGACCCGGAGAGGCGTCCGTAAAGCCCGTCCCTGTTGTGGCTCGGGATACAGGAACGCGTTTATGGATACGGCGCTGGGTAGCCGAGCGTACAGCTGGTGGGAAAGAACCGGTTGTGGGCGCGGTTCCGTTCAAAACTGACGATAATATCGAGCCAGCGATCGATGTTGGGATTCCGGCGGGTAAGCGTCATAACCTGATTCAAATCGCCCCGGCTGGGCTCATTGGCGCCGGGATGGGGATGCGAATGCCAATCGCCAATCCACTCGATTCCAAATTCCGCATGGAAGAACTGGTTGGCGCGCAGGAAGAACGCAGATTGAATTGTATTTCAGCGATCTGTTAAGCCAACTCGAGTTCCGGCGCGGATCGGAAAAAGAAACCTGGATCCGCGTCGATTTGGGATCCGGCGAACGCGAATACAAGATCCCCTTAGGCCGGAACGTCCTGTTCGTAGGCACGATGAACGAGGATGAGACCACTCATACGTTATCGGACAAAGTCATCGACCGGACCAATCTGATCGCCTTTCCACGGCCTCGTGTCCTTCAAAGCCGGGATACATTGACTCTCGCGGATGAACAAGGATTTTTGCCGTATTCGACCTGGAAAGGTTGGCTGGAGACGCCGGCGGTGTTGGATTCGGCGATCCGTGTCGAATACCGGCGGGCCATGGAAGAGATCAATGGGCGCCTGGCGCACACGGGGCGCGCGCTGGGCCACCGTGTCTGGCAGGCGGTGGAGAGTTATATGGCGAACCATCCCTATACGCGTCAAGCCGCTCAAGAGAACGATCCGACTCAGCTGAAGAACGCCTGCCGGCTGGCGTTTGAAGATCAGCTCGTTCAAAAGATCATGCCGAAATTACGCGGATTGGAACTGGACCGTACCAATCGAAACGCCTGCCTGGATCCCATCGCCGAGATCATCCACGAACACGCGAACGGTTTAACCGAGGATTTTCGCCAGGCGCTCGAATCCGGCCATGGAACCTTTGAATGGCGCGGCGCCACGTACCTGGAGCGGGACGTATGAACCAATCCACCACGCAGTCCATTCCGGTATGGAAGCGAACGATGCCCGGCTGTGAGGAACTCATCGCAATCGGCCACGGCGCCGGAGCCGGCTGAGGAATACGTCTATTGGGCGTCCCTGCGGGTGTGTTCCCACATCTTCGCGTCCATCGCCAACTATGACGCCAACACGGGCCACGGCGTTCCACAATCACTCCAGCAAGCGCTGCTCGTCCCTGGCCAATGAGATTAAAGATGAAACTCCATTGGTGATGGAGGACAACCTTCTCCGGGCGATCGACCTGTGTCATGAGCCGCTGAGAGACGATTCTCGCCAAACCCCGGAGTCAATTACGCCGCATGCACGCGCTGCGGCCGGTCTCACGGGTGCGGGAGATGGATACCCGGTGTATGATCTGGCTGGCGCGGCGCCCGGGCCGGACAGCTCGAGAGAAAACCGTGATGAACCGCCGTATTCTGGGCGTCCAACGGGAGCGATCCTCGAACACGCTCGAAAATCAAGTCGCCCGCCGGGTTCTGCACGAGTTGCGCCCCCTGATCAGTCAGCGGCTTGCTTTTACTGACGTCAGTGAGAATCCTGTACAGAACGATCCAAGACTGAGCCAATTGCGATCCGCGTTCACGTTGTGCGGCGAACGGCTCCGGCGTTCCCCGTGGAACGAGATTGACTCCAGCGCCATCCCGAAATCCAATAACGTCTTATTAAAAGATCCCTGCTACAAACGAGTCTGGAAAGTTTGGGAATGGCTGCGTCAGTATAACGAAGAAAACCAGCAGGCGTGGAAGACCGGCCCGCAACGCCTGACGTTGGCTGTGTTCTGGGTTCTTACGGCGCGGTTATACGATCGCGTCCCAACCGTGTTGTATGATTCGTTCTATCAAATCGGGACAGGATTTGCGGGAGACTTTTTTGGCGCGCGGCGTGTGACCGGCGAGTCCAACGGTCAACCAGGCGGGGAGTCCCCATCAGTCCGTGTGTTGTGCGATCTGACGGAGCGGGGCAATCGCGCGTTTGAGATCAACATGCGTGTTAAAGATGGCCGGATCCTTGCGCGGGTATGGGTGTTGTCCCGATCCTCCTTTTCGATCAATCAACCGTCTCATTTGTACGAAATCGATTTGTCATTCCATTGGGATGAATCGAGAAGAGAAACACATGCGGCCCCATTGGCCGCTACGTTGTATAAAAAATTCGAAACCGTTATGGAGCCGGGCGTTTCCCATCGATCTTAACGGGCTGCGGGAATTGGCGGATTCGATCCTGGATTATCTGTTTGGGCGGAAACTCGATCCCATTCCAGCTCCAGGCCAATCCGAACGCCCGTCGATCGTTCGAGTGACCTGGGCCTCGATCTCAGCGGTTCGATCCCCCGGTTAACGACGGAGCATGGTAATCCTGCCGTCCCCCCGTCTTTTATACGCCGCCTATTTTCCCTTATCGGCGAACGGCGGCGATTGGCTGCTGGGAAAGACTACTCGAATTCTGGATCCTTGGGAGAACTCATTCAAGACCGTCTCGTTTCAGCAGGCGTTCGATGAGTCCAGTGGACATCCGACGGAGCTGCGATTTCCACCGCGATCCAGAGGATGTACAGCGGCCTGCTCGCCGGACAGAATGTGGCCGCGAACGTTCAAACGGCGTTGGCTATTCCCGACACATTGGATGAAATGGCGCAGCGATTCCTGCGCGCCGCATTGACCGCCCGGCAGGGCAAATCGTGGTTTGTGTGGCGCAGCGTCGCGGGCGCGCTGGGATGGCAAAAATCCGGCGTCGTTTGAAACGAGCGGTGTCCGCGAAGGAGACGTCGTCGTTGCGCTGGACGTGGAAGCGCCCGCGCTGACGCCCACCCGGCTTGTGGCGCGATACAGTCAAGACTTGAAAGGCACGCCGGCTTGCGGAATTTATTGGGAACGCAAGCCCCCCTTTGCAGCCGTGGGTCAAGACCTCCATCTCACCTATGAAGGCTTTTTAGCCGATTTCTGCCGCCTGTCTCTCCAATTCGCGTACACGAACGTGAACGCCAGTCATGAAATCGAGATCCCCTCCCGCAACCAGCGGAATAGAATTATCGGTCATCTGATCGCTAGCGGGCAAGCCGAAGGGCTTGTGGAACGGGATCAGCCCCTCTGGCTGCCGCTGCGGGATGAAACTCACCCCCAGCGCGCGTGGTTCTGTTGCACGCCGCATCCGAAGGCCAAAGCGCGGACCGAGCAATGGTGGGGGGAGCGATTTGAACGATGGCTGCGCCGGTGGCGCCGGTCCAAGGGATTCTCGCAAACCGTCGAAACTCCCAAGGGTAAACGGCTCCATTTTCTGTTCCTCGGCCGGCCGTTTCACCGGAAGGGGATTCAGGCGCAAGCGCGGCGGTTACTTGAAACGTTCTTTCCCCAAGCGGCGTGTCACGTTCCCGAACCGGCCGCGTCGATCGTCTCGATGGGAGCGTACGCCTTTTTGGAACGGAACAAACAAGGGCTGGAGACGTGGGTGGATTGGATCCCGGACTTGTATCTCCAAATTCTACGGAACTCGCATCTCGATTTTATCAACATCTTTAAAGACCGCGCCGCGCGGCCGGGGGAATCGATTCACCGCACTGTCCCAGAGAGGTTTCAATTATCAGCAGGTGAACCCCGCTATCGTTTTCCCCTCACCCGCGAACCCAACAGCGCCTCCTCCCTATCCTGTAACGCGACACTTGAATCCCCCGCGTTTCCTCTCGATAAACCAGTGTTCGTGAAACTGGAAGTGGCGTATCGATACGGGGAAGATTGTTACCATCTTCTCGTCCGGCCCGATCAGCCGGAATCCGCTCCATTCAAGCAGATCGAATTTACCTGGGCAAGAAATCGCAACGATCGATCCATCCCGCTGAAAGAATGTGAGAATCTCGCGCCGGAATTCCCACCGATCCTGCCGTGGAACGCCAAGGAATTAGAACGATACATTGAATGGTTTATCAATGCCGCCGCCAAACTCGAACAAGAATGCCGGACTCTCTTTACGCCGGATGTTCATCGAATTCTCACCTTTGATTTCCTTCAAAAACGATTGAAGCGATTAGAAGAATTAATAATTAAAGTTCAAACTCCCTGTAAATCGTTGTGGGCGCGAGGCCGGGAGAAGACGGACGCGCCGGACCGCGTGCGAGCGGCTTTGGAAAACCAGGTTTTGTATTGGCTGGGTTGTTTGGGGGGACTCTCCCTCGATCCACTCATGCCTTTCTATGAACGGTATTCCGATCCGATTATTAACTCCTCCATGACGCAAATCAGGGAGGCGGCGTTAACCGCGTTGAGTTTCCTTCGATGTGAAGCGCCTCAAGAACTCGTCGTTCCAATACAGGAGAAAGGGAAGAATCCAAAAGAGTTGAAAAACGCTTTCCCGTTGTTAGCCCGCACAATTGGATCGGGGGAAGGCGATCGAAAGGATTTTCTCGCGTTTCTCATGGACGATCTCCGGCGCCGTGTGGAACACAACAAACACGCCGGCCAGAAGAACCAACCTCGTCAACCGATGGCTCATCCATTATGGGCGATGGCGACGGCGTTGTGGAGCCATCCTGAATTCTGTTTTACGCTCCAGAATCATTCACACGTTCCCTTTATCTTCCAGCGGACGGCCCAGGTTTTGAATTATCTATCAAACGTCTTTGAAAAATCGGAACACAAGAAAATGGACGAGAAAAAAATCAACGGGATGTTGTACCAGTTCCGCAGCGCCAATGAAATCCTTCTGGGACTCTTACGGCTGCGCGGCCGGGAAGGCGGGGACTTTTTTCGCGCGGGCACGCCGCGGATGGTTCAGTTGGCCGATCAAATCACGATTCTAGACGCTTGTTTTTGGCGATACGGCAAACGCTGTACCTCAAAATTGCAATTTGAACTGCCCGATTCGTTCAAACAAGAGGGGCAATCTGAACTCACTTCTGTTTTGGTTTCTCTTCTCCGAGGAAGTGAAGGCGCTTCATTCATCAAGATTGTGGACATTGATGAGTGAGTGACGATATCAATTGAATCGCAGTATTGAAAACAAGGAATCACCGCCATATGAAGATGGAATGGGAGACACTAACGTCACTGGACAGGGTTCAACGGGTATACCGGCGCCATTCGATTGTGGATTTGATCCGTTCGATCGCCCTGGAATCCGACGAGCGCGCTCTCAGTGAGTTGCACAATCACCGGCGCGTGTTTCATTATCAGGATAACAGGCCGCTGCGTCTCGTTGAATTCATCGGCGTTCTGCGCCAGCGCGCTCCCCTCGAATACTCGAACGCCGTGGATCAAGCGTACGATCTAACGGTGGATAAATTCAGCCATCTGCCCTCTCTGGATCCCGCAACCGGGCGCCGGTCTGACGGTCGAAGCGGTCCGGATTGCCGGTATTATTTTAACGCGTTCCTGGATTACGTTGCCAAAGTGAGACATAAGAACGGTCCGGTAAACCCCATCCAGGAAGAACGGTTATCGGAATCGGTCTTGCAGGGATTGGTATGCAGGCATTTTCAACTCTCCCTCTTGGAATCCAGCCGGAATGCGCAGCGGCATATTACGAAATACGAATGGCGAGTGAATGGGGACATCCTCCGGTTATGGTTTCCCGCGCGACTGCGAGGGAAAGACCGGCGGACCTGGCTGGAGAATCATGTTGATTCGCCCGATCCTTCCAAGCCCTCTGAACGCGCCCGCATACAAGCCATCATCAACCAGTGGTTCAATATCCTTCCTATGCCTTCTGAGCCTCTTTCTGAATTCCTCCTTCTTCCGGATGAACGGCCCGCGCTTTTAGCAGCGGCTCAGGAAATTCCGGTCAGGGGATTCGCGAAAGCGGTCGCGCGGGAGAAAGCGCTGCATATTGAGAAACAGCGCCCTTCCATCCAAGCCTTGGGCCCGGACGACCTGGAACAACTGGTGTTGCGCATCTTTAACGATCTGAACAGGAATGAGTTTAACGCGTCCAAAATCGCCCGGGAATTTAATTTGAATGAATCCACCCTGAATCGATTCGCCAAAATGAAATGGGATGAATCCACGCCCGAAGCTGGGATTCCCGATCTCTGGCTCAATGCCGCTCAGACTCTCTGCGCCCATCCACTGTTCATCGAAGCGGCGCAGGAGGCGGGCGTCTGGGATACCGTGAACCAAATCCAGCAGTGGATCCCTCCCCGGAGAGATTATCATGGCCAATGAGATGTTTTTTCTGCCTTTACTCGCCAACGCGCTGGAACAGAAGGACGCAAAGAACGCCTTGTTGAAAGCGTTTGAAGAGATTCAAGCGCGTGGCCAACAAGAGGCGTACCGGGATGGGTATCGGCAATTTCAATCATTTCATGAAACACGTCCAGGAATACGCCGATCTTGAGACGACGGCTGAATTCAAGGATGAAACATACATCTTCAAGCATCTCTTGTATGGACCCGATGGGCCGGCCGGTCTGAAAAAATGGTTGGATGAGTTTGAATCAGCGGAGGGAAGAATCCCCTATCCAACGCTCCTTCTAATGAAAGATGAGAAGTGAACTGAAACGAATTCCATTGGATCAGCAAGGCGGACGTTGGACGATCGATAACTTGCAACCGGGGTTCTACGCGCTCTCGTTTGATACTGGGCGAGTGATTTGGGAAGGCGAATTGACTAAAAACGATCTGCTCTGGACTCTTGCGTTTCCCGGGCAGGATTTACCCTTGGCGGCGGATACTGGAGAGGAAGCCATCCAACCAAGCCGCCAATTTCATCTTCTCCAAGGAGAGATCGTCCTGAACGTCTATCCCGGCCTTGAATCCGGCCGGATTAAACTCCTCATGAACAGACCGAGTGGGAATTAAACCATGAAAAAGAATCCACAATCCATCGGCCGCGCCAAGACCGTCCTGGTGTTTCACCACGGTGGAGAGACCACGGCGGCGATCACCTCCGTAATCGCGCAAGTCACGGAGGAAGCCCAGGAGGAACGAATCCAGATCGTGGGACCGGCCGGTTTCGATCCCAAACTCGTCACGCATCTCCACCGGATTATTCTTCCTCTTGTGGATACCATTGCAGCCGCCCTTCAGCTACCTCAATCCCATTTCACTCTCTCCGCCGTGAATCTAGGCGCGGCGTCTTCCTCGGATATTGGGTTTTCTGTTTCGGGCTACTCCGCCGACGCGCCCATCTTCCTGGCTCTCTTGTCCGCCGCGCTCCAACTGCCAATCCGCCAGGACGCGGTCTCCACCGGCCACATTGCGTCCACGGCGGGAGACATCGCGTTCGTCAGTTCCATCCCAGCCAAGTTGGACGCGGTTCTGCGCGATGATTCTCTCCATGCGTTTGTCTATCCAGAACCCACAGGGGATTCGTCCCTGGAACGCTTAGCGCCACAAAAGAGACAACGGGCGGAAGACGCGCTCACCGCCGCCAAGGGGAAGGTGAAACTGCGTCCCGTTTCCAACGTCACTGAATCTTCTGCAAGCCATGTGCAGTGATGAGGCGGTGATACAAGCGAGCCTCGCCAGCGGTTTCTTTACTTCAGAGCATACACCCGAGCTGAAACACACGTCCAATCCCAGCCTAGTTGGAATTTCTTCTTCACGATCACGAGACTCGTTTCTGGTCATCGTTGGAACGGAATTTCTTGGAACAGAACATCGACCAGGCCCGGGACCTTCTTCAAGCCCGGATGCGGTTTCATGTGGAAACGAATACTTACCCGGAAGCGTTTGGGATCCGGCTGCTGCGGCTGATTCAATCCCTTCCACCGTATATCCGCCGTCTGAAGGCCTTTTATCCCTTAGCGCCGATTTCCAGCTGCATCCAGTTGGGGCAGTCTGCGGATGAAAAGGAAGCAAGGGATGTCCAATGGCTGATCAAAGCGGTCACGGGAGATGGAATCGGCGTTCATGACAAGAAAGAACGGGATGACGATCGCCCCCCCGAAGACACAACCGAACAAGGACAATCAATCCTGGATTCGATCCTCGATCGAATCAGTGAAAAACAACTGACCGAATCCATCGCCATCCCCGCCGATTCCGCCCTCGTATCGTTTACGCTGGATCGCTCTGTCGTGGATTCCATCGAAGAATTCAACCGGATTCTCTACTCCTTCTACCTTCATCTCCAGCGGCATACACACTCGATTCCAGTGATTCTCGATGAAGATCAAGCGGGCGCGGACGCGCAAGACCTGCTCGAACAGACCTTCGGCGCCCACGGTGGCGTCAAAGCCGCCCATGCGGAAGCGCTCGATGGATGCAAAGGGGGAATTCGATGGGTATTGGAGCATATCACAAACCGGTATAAGCAAAAAGAAAAGGAGAAATGGGTGAATAAAATTTTCAAAGACGCGCTGGATCCAATGCAATGGGAAGAGAAAGTCCGGCTTATCGAGGTTCTCCTCAAACGGCTGGCGCCTTTTCTCCCACCCGATATTCGGGATCAGCCGCCGGAACGGTTCGCCCTTCACACCGAAATCCTGGTGCAAGCGTACGTGCAATCCCTTGACCAGTTCATGTATAAAATTCGTTCTTTATAGGACGCAACGTTAAAAACGGGAATCGATCGTCGATATCCTTGGATCTCGATGTTGAGAACTATTCCATCGAATAGATGGGCTTACGTTTCTATTGTTGTTTTTTTATAACCGCCATAACGGCTACGAAAGGAAAAATGATGACCAACATTAACACTCTTCTCAACACCCTTGATGAGCGAACCATCGCGCAACGCGTCTCCATCCCCCACGATGAGGTTCGGATGCGGTATTCTCTCCAATCCAACACGGTCAGGGATTTTGATGAATTCAGCGATGTGATTGCGGAGTATTACAATACACATTTCACCGCTTGTGTCTCCAACGGGGGGAATTTATCCCGGGCGGAGGCGTTCGGGCGCGCCAAAGAGATCCTCATCCAGAACTACCGGCGGCGAAACGGCGATATCGTCACCGCGTACAACGACGCCCATGATGGCACGAATGGCGGTTTGAACGCGATCCTCAATACCATCGCGGAAGCCTTGAAAGCCAAATCCGTGGAAACCTATATCGAGAACGCCTTCGATCGGCATGTCTCACCCAATCAATGGGAACAGAAAGTGGAGATCATCCGCCAGTTCATCGAAAAATTTCATCATGTTTTGGGGTCGAATATCCAGGCCCATCAACCGGAGCGTTACGCCCAAAATTATACGGAATTGATCCAGTCGTATGTGAATGCGCTGCAGCAGACCTCGTCTGTCTTCCGGCGCTTGTGAATCGGGAGAAATCAACATGAAAAGCAAACTCGATCGATTATTGGACAGCCTCGATCCCTCGGTCACTTCCGATGAAACCGGGAACCGGATCAACCACGCCCTGAATACATTTCCTTTGGAAAAAGGACGGATCACAGACTGGGACGAATTCAAGGATTGGATCGCCCGATTCATCTGCCATGCGGAGAATACGCTTTTCAAAGTGAAATCCCGCCGAGAGGCCCACCCTGACTATGATTGGAATCATGCGTACCGGTTGCTCCAAGAGGTATATGGACGCAATGGAGAAAAAAAGGCGTTCGAGATGGCTCGAAAAGGCGTGGAGGGAGGCGTGTACGCGGTGTTGAAAGCGCTGGCGAAACAATTGGTAAACGAATACTCGCAGAATGAAATCGCCGCGAAAACGCACACCTTTTGGAATCAATTGACGGTCGAGGAACGATTGACCGCCGGGGAGGAGTTTCTGGTGAAATTTGGTCATCTGCTGCCGTCCGAAATGACCGAAGGCAGCGGCGCGCGGATCCGGGCGAATCTCCCGCAAGCCCTCATCAAATACCCCGAACTCCTCCAAAAACTGCGGCGATCCGTTCGCTGATTTTTTTTTTGATTTTTTCTTCCGTTTCGTGAAATGTTCTCCGGTTTCTTCCCGCTTTACTTCTAGAGTGGTTTGCAAAAAAACGTTCGTTTAAGCGGTCCGGAAAATCCAAAAAAACCTGGATTTTCCAGATCGGAACGCGCTCTCAATCCGAATATAGTTTTGGAAACCGCTATAAAAACAGATTGCAAAGGGGAAGAACCGATGTCATCGATCGAAGAAACGCTGATCGCGCAGGCGCGGCCGTATATGCTGGCCGCCAAGGCCCAGCTGGCTGCGCGGGATGAAATCACCAAAGGGTGTTTGCCGGATGTCCACCTTCAACCGGTCGCGTTGGAACCGGCGTTTCGTCCGATTCAAGGCTCACAGAATTATCTTCAGGATGAACCATCCTCCTCCGGCGTGGTCTATGAGACCGCGCCCCAGATTCAAGACCTTACCCGGTTCGCGGTGTGGCTCTCCCCGGAACAGGCGTTCGATTGGCGCCGGCCGGAAACGTTCCTCAAACACCTGTATTCGGTTGGACGCCGCATCGGATTTGAAATCTGGAGCGCCAATGGGAAGATCAATTTTTCCATCCTCTGTCACCAAGAAGATCAACCTCTGTTATCCGCCGCGTTCCGGGGGCAGTATGAGCGCTGCCGGCTCACCCCGCAAGAGCGGAATCCATTGACGGATTTGTCCTTGGACGCGTGGGAGAAGGCGGAGTTTTATGACTTCTATCCGCCGCCGCCGTACAGCCATCTGCTCACCCGGCCGGAAGAATTCCAGGATTCGCCGTATGAATCTTTGCTTACGATCCTCTCTGAAGTTCCCTCCACCGTTCTTTGCCAGGTGCTCTTTCAACCGGTTCATCCCGCGAACAATTGGCATCGGAATGTGGAGATACTATTGGATCTGGAGTATACCGTCAAACTGATGGGGGATAGCCAATATCCACAGCGCTGCAAACAACATGTCCCGTCCGGTGATTTGCGGCATATGGCCGTTGAAACGGAGATCAAGGCGCATAATGACAAGCCTTTTTTCACAACCGCCGTCCGTCTTCTGCATATCCCCCAATCCGAGGTGGAAGAGATCCCCTTAAACGCCATGGCCACGTTCATGAGTCTCTTTCAACATGGGGGACGGCCTCTTAATGTAGTCACCGAGATGGAGTATAAATCCCGCTTATCTTCCGATCAAATCAAGCAGATGTTTGTGACGGGAATGACCTACCGGCCGGGATTTCTTCTCAATTCCAGAGAACTGGTCGGGTTGGCCCATTTTCCCTCCGCGGACGTGTTGATCGCCCGGGAGATTCCCATCGAAACGCTGGAACCCCTGACGCCGAAAACCGATGATCTGTCCGAAGGGACCAAGATCGGGAAGCGCCGGTACACAGGCCAAGAGCTTCCGGTTCATATCCCGCCAACCATCCGGGCGTGCCACACGCATATCATTGGCAGCTCTGGTTATGGCAAATCGACGTTACTGGAAGGAATGAGTCTGGATGATATTGCGCATGGCAAAGGAATCGCCGTGCTGGATCCGCATGGGGATTTAGTGGAACGGCTGCTGTGTTTGATTCCTGAGAGGTGTATAGAACGCGTGATCTATTTCAATCCAGGAGATCCCGATTGGGTTCCCCTTTGGAATCCACTGTCGACTTTGCCCGGGCAGGATTCGGCCCGGACCAGTGACGATCTGCTCAACGCGTTCAAAAAAGTCGTCTCTGGATGGGGAGACCGGCTGGAGCATCTTCTCCGCAATTCGTTTTACGCGCTGCTTGAATTGACTGGGAAGACCTTGTTCGATGTGTCGAACCTTCTGCAAAGCAATTCCGTACAAAGCCAGAAACTGCGCCATCAAATTCTTCAGGTTGTGGAAAATGAAACCGCGAGACAATTCTGGTTGAATGATTTCGATCAATACCGGCGGGATGATTTCAGCCCTCCCAAGCACAAACTGGGGAAACTGCTGCTGGCGGGAACGGTTTCGCTCATGCTGTCCCAGCCCGAAAATCGGTTTCATCTCCGTTCCGTGATGGATGAAGGCATGATCTTTCTGGCGAATGTATCCACCATCGGTTCCGAAATCCGCGAAATCCTGGGGTGTTTTATCTTATCCCTCTTTCATATCTCCGCCCTCAGCCGGGGAGATCTTCCGCAGGAAGACCGGAGACCGTTCCACATCTACTGTGATGAAGCGCACCGGTTTATGACCGAGTCGATTGAGGATTTCATCGCGGAAACACGGAAATTCCGAGTCAGCCTTACCCTGGCGCATCAGTTTCTGAGCCAATTTGGAACGAAAAAGATGAACGCTCTCGCCAACGCCGGGTCGTCGATCTTTTTTAACATGGATAGCAAGGAGGCGCAGTTTTTCGCCCGCAGTCTTCAAGGCCGTGTATCCCCCGATCAGTTGCATTCACTGGACGTGGGCTGCGCGATCGCGCGGATTGGGAAAGAGATTGTCCGCGTGGAGACGCCTATAAATAAGCCGATTCCCGAACGGCATTTCAGAGAAGAGATTATTGCTCTCTCACGGCGCAAGTATTACAAGCCCGTCAATGAAATCCGGAATTTGATTCGTAACCGGTATCACAGCGCCGCGCCGATCAAAACGGTCGCCGTGAACACGGTCGAAAAAAGCGGCAGGAAGAAAACCTATGATGAAATATTGCGCTGACTCGATTTTAGATGACCTGCTGGAATCCCTCCGGGAAGACCGCGTCCGTGCGGCGATCGAAATTCCGATCGATCGCTCGGCGGAATGTTATAATTTCCCCGCGCAACCACCTCTCACGTATCATCAACAACTTCATCAGCTGGCCGATTTCGTACGGCATATTTACGCGAATGGTTTAACGCTGCCACGGATCCTGAGTCCGGAGCAAGCCTGCGCCGAAACCATCGATCTGTTGGAGAGAGGGTATCAGGGATCAGTATCCAATGGATTCGCCGCCGCAATGGAGGACGCCAGGAATGAAGGGCGCCGTGGATTTGAGTTCTTGGCCTCGCAAATAGCCGAATTGATCAAAGTCAATCGGAAAGATCGATACATCCGTTGGATTTTCGCTAAACACCTTGATCCGTGTGATTGGCGAACCAAACGTGAATTGGTAGAAATCCTTCTGCGCCGGTTGAAGCAAGTCATTCCCATGCGGCTCAAAGATCGTTCTCCCGCGCAATTCGTCGAATTCATCCCTTCATTGATCCAACTCCATTTACAGACCAGCCGTTTACTCGATCAGGTCTATTCAAAAAAATAGAACTTTTTTTGTGAGTATCCTGAAAGATCTCCTCATTTCTTCCCGCTAAAAAAGTAAAAGCCGTTTTCAAAAAAGCACGAAACCAAGCAATGGAGAGGAAGAAACGATGATCGCGCCAAACAATCAATTCAAGACAAATGAAAAAGTAAAGATTTTTAGAAACCGTTTTTCAGGATTGAAAAATGTGTATGGGACTTACGATCCGAAAACCAAGCGGTGTTGTGTCATCAAACAACCGGTGACCGGCAAGGTGTTGACCCAGCATCTGAAAGGAACGCGGCCGTATGGAGTGTTTCTGCTGATGGGTGATCGCGTCCGTGCTATCGCAGCCGACTTTGACCATTTGGATCCTGACCCCATCGTTCAATTCGTTCACCGCGCTCAGCACTATCTAATCCCCGCGTATGTCGAGGTTAGTAAATCCAAAGGATTTCATGTATGGATTTTCTTCGATGAACGAGGCGTTCTCGCCGCAAAAGCGCGAATGGTGATCCAGCACATTCTCCAAGAAATTGAATGCCCGGACGTCGAAGTATTCCCCAAACAGGACCGGCTCAATTCAGCGAATCAATACGGCAATTTCATCAACGCGCCGCTTTTCGGTCAGTTAGTACCACAAGGGAAAACCGTTTTTATTGATCTAAATGATTCGTTTCACCCCTATCCAGACCAATGGGATTTTCTTGCAACGATTGATCCTGTTCCCGAATCTGTTCTCGATGAAACGATCGAGATGAACGATCTCAGACCACAAAACGATATATCGAAGCCTATTTCTATTGCTACACAAAAATCTTTTGCCTTGCCTCCTTGCGCCCGGGAGATTCTCGATCAAGGAGTATCTGAGAATCAACGCGTCGCCTGTTTCCGGTTGGCTGTTCACCTCAAACGAATCGGCTTTCCCTTTGATATAGCGATGGTGATCCTGAAAGTGTGGTCCCTGAAAAACCGGCCAGTCAATGGAAAACAGAGAATCACAGACCATGAAATCAAGTCGCAAACCCAATGGGCCTATGAGAAAGAGTATCGCGGTTACGGCTGCGGGGAGCCTGTCATCAAATCATTCTGTTCCAAAGATTGTCCTTTGTTTCAAAGGACACAATCCAATAAAACCGGAAAGGAAAAAGCATCATGAAACCGAAAGTCAATCTCGTCAGTGTCTTTGAGAAAAAGCAGGATGAAAATGGCGATGGATATCATCGAGGCGCCTTGGATCCGGCTCTTTTCAAAAAAGCCAAAGGGGAAATTCATTTTCTCCTGATGAAGGGCTCCATGCTTCCAATTTCGCTGATCGGCGATGACCCCGGAGCGCAGGAGAATCTCTTCATGTTTGTGGAAGAGAAAAAGAAAGATGAGAATTCAGCAATCACGTTGAATCAGAAGAGTTACGCGAGTAACGAGACTAATTCTGGTTAATAGAAAGAAATTGGGACAGAGAGCGCTGCCTTCAACAGTTAAATGAGTGAAGATAAGCGGCTTTGACTTTCTTTACTCATTAGGAAATGAACGGATGAATTAGTAAGAGAACAATTTGGGATTTTCCAGTCCTATGGCTGGAAAATCCCAAGTCCTCGTAAATAAAAAGGTGATTTCAAAAATGGACGCGCATGAAAAAATCAATCTTGAGGAAATGTTGACAACAAACGAAGTTGCCGCCATCTTAAAGAAACATCCTGTTACGATTCGGCGTATGGTGAATCGTAAAAAGAATCCTCTTCCATGCCGAAGAATCGGAGGTACTTTGCGCTTTTGGCCGCAGGAAATCAATGACTGGATTGAACGGCATGGAACATCAGGTAAAGAAGTGTCTCAATTCATAAGGAGTAAAAAGCATGTCTTGGGTGAGATCGCGAAAATCTAAAGCATCCCCTTCGGGGAAAAATTGGTACTATTGTTATAGGGACCAAGGCAAAATTGAAACAAGAAGAATTCCAAATGCTTTTACAAGGGAGCAAGCGGAACTTATTCAAAAAGAATGGGATGAATTGTTATCAACATCTCAAGTCGAATTGAGCGTAACATTTGAGGAACTTGCTGGCGCACTGATAGCGGCGGATCAAAATGCCGATTTAAGTCCTCGTTATATAGAAGAAAAGAAACGCTATTTTAGAAAATCACTATTCCCCTTTTTGGGGAGAAATACTCTGGTGAAAGAAATCAAAATTGGTCAAATCAAAGATTGGATCACTTCTCGTAAACGTGATTTTGGAAAAAAGGGGGGGAAAATTAAGGATTCAACGATCAAGCATGAGTTTTACACACTGTCCGCCACTTTTGCGCTTGGATTCGAGCGAGGTATTCTACAAGAAAACCTGTGTAAGAAAATCGTCTTGAAACGGTTATTGAATAATGGTGAAACAGCAAACAAAACCGCTCTTTCTATCGAAGAGATTCAACATCTAATTGAATCGGCGGAGAATCACACAAAACTTTTTATCCAAATCGCGGCTTGCACGGCTGCTCGAAAAGGCGAAATACTCCAACTTCAGTGGGAAGATATCGATTTTAAAGAGAAAACGATCACTTTCCGACATGATCCTGAAAACGGCCAAAGGATCAAGTCAAAACGTACTGTAACACTCCCAATAGGATCTTATTTGATCGATGCTTTGAAAAAAGCGAAATCTGACACCATAGGACCATGGATCTTTCACCATCCGGATGGTTCGAGAATGTTAGATGTAAAACGGAGTTTTTCAACGGCGGTAAAGCGAGCGGGTTTAGGCGCCAACGTCACTCCCCATATCCTTCGACACAGCGTAAATACGATCTTAATGGAGAAACATATTCCTCAAAGTGATGTCAGAGATTTCCTGAGACACGCTGATTTCAGAATGACATCACATTATGGTCATAGTCGAGAAGAAAGACTTCGGTCAGTCGCTGAATCGTTGAATTTCGATCGTCGTGTGAGCGAAAGTCCGAAACTGGTACAGCAGGTTGCTACACCAAATGCTGTACCAGACGAAAATTTGAAGGAAATTTTGAGCAAAGTTGCAACGATTTTAGATACTGTAAGTACTGTAGAATCAATGAGTTGTTGGTTGGAGCGGGAGACCGGGATCGAACCGGCAACCCTCAGCTTGGAAGGCTGATGCTCTGGCCAGTTGAGCTACTCCCGCATTATCCTCCTGTTCGCGGGTGGATATAGATTCCGCAAACGAAGAGCTATTATTTTCCCTTAATCTGGTAATCTGTCAAGGAGCCGGTTCACCAAAAGGCGGTTTCCGATTTATTGTTTCCTCTTTCCCTTCTGAGGAATCAACGCCATCCAGTACATTGGGTGGATTCTCCAAAAGAAACGCTTTATCCTATATCTCAATCATTCGGCGCATGGGATTCACGCCATCTCATCCAGCGGCGCGATAACGTTATGATTTCTAGACATAAAGGAGCGATCCGATGAAACGCATTCCCCTTCGTAAACAGACATCGATACGATTTATTTATACATCATTCACGATTCTTTTTCTCCTGCTATCCACTAGACTGCATGTTCCTGCTGTTGAACCGGTTTATCCGGGGAAGGAATGGGCGCGACTTACTCCCAAAGCGGCAGGACTCGACACGCGGCAATTGGACGCTTTACGCGATTTCGCAGGGGGGATCGGTTGCGTAGTACGTCATGGTTATATGGTCTATACTTGGGGCGATCCTACCAAACAGATCGATGTGGCGTCGGCGGTGAAACCCTGGTACACCCACTTTCTCCTTAAAGCCATTGAAGACGGAAAACTATCAAGTGTGGACGATCCAATCATACAATTCGAACCACGTCTTTCTCCGCTAAACGAACAACTGCGATGGAAAGACCGCGCAATCACATGGCGCCATCTCTCAAATCAAATCTCCTGTTATGGTGTGAGTGAGAAACCGGGGGAAGCGTATGATTACAGTGATTACAATATGGCGCTCTTTTTCGACACACTTTTTTTGAATGTGTATGGATCGAGCTGGGAACGAGTGGACGAAGAAATTCTCCATCCGCTTCTTACAGATCCACTCCAATGTCAGGATAATCCAACATTCATGGCCTTCGGTACAGAGAACCGCCCAGGACGGTTGCGAATCTCGGTCCGGGATTTCGCCCGGTTCGGTTTACTCTATCTGCGGGAAGGTCAATGGCGTGACACGCGTCTGCTGCGGTCTGAATCAGCGCGGATGGCTGTCACATCCCCCCTGCCCAATTCGATTCCCCGAACAAAAGGAGAGAAGGCGGATATGATTCAAGATCAACGTTCCATCGGCGGGGGAAACAACCAAACCGATCATTACGGCAGTTACAGTTTCGCTTGGTGGCTCAATGGGATCGACCGTGAATATAAACGCCATTGGCCAGACGCTCCAACCAATACATTCGGCTGCTTTGGGCATGGAGGGAAACGGGCGATGGTTGTCATGCCCGATCAAGATTTAATTGTCTGTTGGAACGACACACAAATCGATAGCCGGGAGAAAGAGAACGAAGCCCTGAAACGGCTGCGTAATTCGGTCCTCCCCACTGGCCCCATGACAGGACAGATCATTCCCGATCCCCAACGGCCGCAATGGTTGAAACGCCACAACACCGGTCCATTTTTTCTCTGTGGTCCAGGCGATCCGGAAGGATTCCTCTATCGGGGAACGCTAAACGCCGATGGAACCCGCAATGGCGATCAAATGGACTTGATTAACAAGATGAAATGGACAGGAGCGAATTGCCTTTACATTATGGCGGTCCGTTCTCACGGCGGTGACGGCGATAAAACGGAAAACCCATTCATCGGCCACAATCCAGCGAAAGGAATCAACGATCTCATCTTCGATCAGTGGGAAACCTGGTTCCATGCGATGGATGAAAACGGAATCACGATTTTCCTCATTCTCTACGATGACAATTGTTCCATCTGGGATACGGGAGACACAATGGGCGGCATGGAAAGCCGTTTCATTGAGCGGCTCGTTAACCGCTTCGAACACCATAAAAATCTGATTTGGTGTATCGCGGAAGAATATCAGGAAGCCCTCAGCGTCCAGCGTGTCAAAGCGATCGCCGCGAAAATCCGCGAAACGGACGATTTCGATCACCCAATCGCCGTCCATAAATTAAATGGATTGGATTTTTCTGAATTGGCGGACGATCCCAACATCGATCAATTCGCCATTCAATACAATGTAAGTTCCGCTGAAGAACTCCACCAAGGAATGGTCAAAGCATGGAACGGCGCGAAAGGAAGATATAACATTAACATGAGTGAAGCGGCGGATCATGGAACCGGCGCTGAATTGCGTTTAAAGAATTGGGCCTGCGCGATGGGGGGCGCGTATGTGATGGTTTTGAGAATGGACATCGCTTCCACACCTCGCGCCGATTTGATCGGCTGCGGAAGACTCGTCAAGTTTTTTGAATCCACTCCATTTTCAAACATGGCGCCTCATGACGAACTCGTTGCAGTGGAAACACAATACCTCCTGGCCGATCCAGGGAACAGTTATATCGCTTACGCGCCCAATTTATCCGGTAAAATCGGAATCAAAGAAATGAAAGGGGGGACATATGATTTTCTTTGGTTTAACTGCAAAACAGGAAAAGTAATCAAACAAACCAATGTGTCTATAGAAGCGGGGGAAGGAAGGTGGAATCCTCCAGCTGAAATCGGAACGGAAATAGCGGTATACATTCAACGTTTTGAATGATAAACCAAATTTTGTAATATTCAGAAAGGCAATATCCATGATTCAAAAAGGCAGTTTATTTGTAAGTTTTTTAGTATGTTTTCTTTGTGGATTTAATTTCGCCGCTCAATCCAATGAGTTAACCTCATGGGAATGCGAAATTCTTCCAAACGAAAGTGAATGGTTTTCCGATCCCAAAACCGGCGCGTCCGTTCTTTTTGTGACGACCAATGAAAGCCATGACAGCAATCTCTACTTTCATAACCGTTCCTGGATCGCGGACGAATCCGTGCTGATTTTCGCCTCCAACCGGACAGGACAAACAGAGCCGTTTGGATATATTGAGAAAACGGGAGAACTTGTCCGGCTGTGCCCAGGCGATGGCGCCGCGACATCTAGCTATTTAGCAGGAAAACAAGAGAATAGTCTCTTTCTACTCAAATCGGGGGCGATCTATGAATGGAAAATCGACCTCTCCTTCCCCAACCGGAGAAAACCCGCATTTCCGTCCACGAACGGAAAATTGGCGATCTCCCGCCCGGCGCATTGCGGGGAGGGGATTTAAACGAAAACGCGGATGGAACCCGCTTGAGCCTTCTCTGTATTTATGAAAATTCACCACGCAATGACATTCTATTCTTCGATAAAGCGTCCGGTGAAATCACAACACTTGCCACCCTCAATTGGAGAGCCGGTCATCTCCAATGCAGTTGGACCAATCCAGACCTGGTCATGTTCTCCCGCTCCTACACCGATGGGGGAGACACGGTTCCGATGATGAGCGATGAAGAATACGCCGCAATAGAGCCACGGGCGCGGCTCTGGTTTGCGGACACATCAGACCGGGAACCGTGGACATTGTTCTATCAACGCCCCGGCGAGCTGGCGACGCATGAATGCTGGTGGTTGAATGACACAATTACCTTCTGTGGTGGTTTTTTACCGGAAGAATCGCATGTGAAGACGGTGGATTTTAACACAGGCGCAATTCGCATCATCGGCGCGGGCGCCTGGCTCCCAAATCAAACACCATCGGAACTGGCCAAACGGAACTGGTGGCACGCGTCCGGCTCTCCAACAGGAGAATGGGTGGCGGCGGACAATTGGCATGGTGATATCGTTCTATTCAACGCCCGCACAACGCAAATGCGCCCATTGACATTGGGCCATCGCACGTACGGCGGCGGTCAGCATCCACACGTCGGCTGGGGCCCAAGCGGCGACCGCGTCATCTTTGCATCGAACAGACGTGGCAACGCGGATGTCTGCGTCGCCTACCTTCGATCGAAACGATAATACCAACATACGATTGTAGGATGGGCTAAAAGGTAGGATGGGCTAAAGACCGGCGCTCGTGCCGGAGCCTTAAGCGAAGCATACCCCATCATTCATATACTAAATCCGCTTCCCAAGCCCAAGTCTCGATTTAACGCCTTCGATTGTCTCTTGAGCGATAGGACGGCATTGTTTGGCGCCTTGCTGGGCGATGTCGTAGACTTCATCCGGATTGGCTTGCAATTCGTTGTAGCGGTTACGGAACGGGGCGATCGCTTCCTCCATATGGTTGTGCAGCATCTTTTTACAGTCCACACAACCAATACCCGCCACGCGGCATTCCCGGTTGACAGTCTCGATTTCATCCGCGGTAGAATAGATTTTATGCAGGGAAAAAATATTGCAGATATCGGGATCGCCGGGATCGGTCCGGCGTTTGCGGTTTTCATCCGTCACGGCGGTCATCAGTTTTTTCCGCAGTGGTTCCGGCTCTTCAAACAGTGAGATATGGTTGCCGAGAGACTTGCTCATCTTCGCTTTGCCGTCGAGTCCCATGATGCGGGGCGTATGTGTTAATAACGCTTCCGGTTCGGGGAAAAACTCGCCGTACGCGTTGTTGAATTTACGCGCAAGGTCGCGGGTCAATTCAAGATGCTGCGTTTGATCTTCACCGACGGGAACCACCTCAGCGCGGTAGACCATGATATCCGCCGCCATTAACGCGGGATACGCCAACAATCCCAAATTAATCTCACTTGCGGATTGCTGTGTTTTTTCCTTGAACTGAGTCATACGCTCCATCTGGCCCAAAGGAGAGATGCAGGAAAGAATCCAGGCCAATTCCGTATGTTCCGGCACATCGGATTGGATCATCATAGCGCAGCGTTTAGGGTCCAATCCAACCGCCAACAACGACGCGAACATATTGAAAACCGCTCGAGGCATTTCTTTCGCTTCAAAGGGCGTTGTGATGGCGTGGTAATCCACGACGCAATAAATCGCGTCATACGTATCCATCATGTCAACCCAATTGCGCAGCGCGCCGAAATAGTTCCCTAAATGCACTTCCCCTGTCGGCCGGATTCCTGAAAACACACGCTTCTTGGACATGGATCGTTTCTCACTGATAAAGGAATGATGTATTCATAAAAGTGTAAAGTATATCTCAGTAAACACAGCTGTCCAGCGTCAAGAAAAGCCGGTTCGCTTGAACGAACGCCGGAGAGCGTCATCCGAAACGAAGAGAATGCTAGGCCGTCCGTGGGGGCAGACGTTGCGGCGGGGGATTTTTTCCAATTCCCGAATGACGCCTTCCATCTCTTCCGGTTTCAACCGGTCGCCGAATTTAATCGCCGCGCGGCACGCCAGCGTTCGCAGCGCGCGTTCGCGTTTCTCCTGCGCAGTTCCTTCAAGCTTCCATTCTCCCATCAAGTCCCGGATAAATGAATCCACCTCATCCAAACCAAGATTATTAGGAACCGCGCGGCAGACGTATGTCTGAGGCCCAAAAGGCTCCATATCAATCCCCAGCCGCTTAATCTCATCCGCCATCTCACCAAGAAGAACCATCTCTTCCGGTGAAAAATCAAAAGTGAGAGGAAAGAGGAGAGACTGACTCGCCAGGGACGCCTGTTGAGAACGAGCGAGAAAACGATCGAACAAGATCCGCTCATGCGCGGCGTGTTGATCGATAATATAAAGCCCATCCGATCCCTGCGCCAAAATATAACTATCAAGCAGCTGCCCCAGAACGGTCAAAGCGCCCGCGTCTTCCAACGAACGAACCGCGAAAAGTTCATCTGGTTTTTTGACTTCCTGCAGCAGATCGGATAATCCGGAATGTTCCAAGTTTTCCCGCAAGGATTCTTTCGCTTCAAACGCAGCGTCCGCGTCAACCATAAGAGGCTTCCGGTTGAGCAGTTCAACCGCTTGAGCCGGTTCCGGTTCTAACGTATGAGCCGATTCATCACCTCGCGATGGAATGGACTCCCGGTTGAATTCAACCGGCGCTGATGAATCAATTGTTGTAGATTCCTCCACCAACCGTTCCTGAGACGATTCAACACTGGAAACAGGCGCCGTTTTTTCTTCTCGCCGGGGTGTTTCTTCTTCAGCGAGTAAGGCGTCACGCTTCATGGCTTCCAAGTTCTGGGGAGGATCGCTGAATCGATTTTCCGGCTCTGGTCCTGGTTTCACCCCGCCTCTGGTTTTGGATTCACCAATTGTATCAAAGATCCGTTTCGTCTCCTCTTTGGCTTCCTCGCGTGTGTCCCACACTTGGCGCACCGCCCCATACGTCGCGGAGAAAATCGCCCGTTCATGCGAGAATTTAATCTCCTGTTTGGTCGGATGCACGTTGATATCGATCTCCGCCGTGTCCAATTCATAAAAAAGAAACGCTACAGGAAACCGGCTGGATGGAATCAAGTTCCGATATCCATCCATCAACGCGCGGTGCAGAAGGCGGTCTTTGATATAGCGGTTATTCACATAAAAGAAGATATGCTGTGTGCTGTTGCGCGTCAGCGTGGGCCGGGATATCAGACCGCTGATGGAAACAAGAGGTGAATCGACATGAACGGGGATCAATTCTTCGAGAATATCATTCCCAAAAATCTGCTTAACTCGCTCCGGACGAGCCGCCGTGGCGGGAAGATCAAGCGTGCGGCGCCCATTGTTGGTAAACGTAAAATGAACGTTTTCATGAGCCAGCGCGTTCCATGTGATCGTAGAGAGGACATGCCCCTGTTCCGTTGATGGTTTCTTCAAGAATTTCAAACGGGCGGGCGTATTGAAGAAGAGATCACGGATAGTGACCACCGTGCCGGCCGCCGCGCCGGTCTTCTCTGGAGCCGGTTCTCCAGCGCCTTCGATTTGAATCAAGGTTCCGAATTCATTCTCCGGCCTGCGTGTCCGCAGTTCAAAGCGGGAGACCGAGCTGATGGCCGCCAACGCCTCTCCCCGAAAGCCTTTGGTTTGAATCGAATCAAGATCCTTCGCCGAGAGAATCTTACTCGTCGCATGCCGCTTGACACATAAGACCGCGTCTTCGCTGGACATCCCCCCCCCATTGTCCGCCACTCGGATCGATCCAAGTCCACCGCGCTCAATTTCCACATCGATTCTTGTGGCGCCAGCGTCGATCGCGTTGTCAATCAATTCACGAACAGCCGAAGCGGGCCGCTCCACCACTTCACCCGCCGCGATCCGGTTCGCCACTTCGGGCGGCAGAATATGGATCATGGTTCCTCCGGAGAATTTCCGTCCTCATCCGGACGAATCAGAAGAACGCAGAACATCCCCACCAGCCCCCCCACCGAAAAAAGGGACGCAAGAAAACCAATCCAGCCGCTCCCATCCGGCCCAGCGAACCGCAGCAACGCTAAACCAGTCAGAAACAGCGCTAAAAAACAATAAAACACGTTGGCTTTTTTTCTTTCTGTAAACATCGGACCCACCGATGGCATTATGACCACGCCACGAGGGACTGTCTAGAGAGAATAAGTGATCGAACAGCGTGAATGCCAAACAGATGATAGCGAAACAACCTCATACCATCAAATGGATCAAATCCTTTTTTTCTAACCGATTCTTTTTATGAATCGTTGAATTGGATTTAAATCCACGCGATTATAGCAGTCGTTTCTAAATATAAAATTATTGACATATAAGTAATTTGTTATATAATAATTTTTAGATCATCATGATTCAGAAAAGAATATATGAAGAAGATCTAAAGGAAGAGACGATTCAGGAATAAGAAAAACGCCCGATCACAAGAGGAACACAAAACCCATTAGCGCAGGTCATAGAATAAAAAACAACTCCATGGCGGCGCAAGGAGAATCGCGATGAAACCCAAATCCCAAGACAGCGCATTCAATAAAATACTTCTGGTCACAAACAATCCACGTTCCGTTGAACCATACAAACAATGGTTTATGAATGCAGGTTTTCTTGTTGACACCACGTTGGACGCGATACAAGCAATTACTCAAATCCAAGAAAAACATTATCGGTTGGTGTTAATCGATTGCCAGCTGGATGGCGAATTCGCTGGCCTGGATGTGTTTTGGTTACTAAAACCATATATCAACAGCGATCATATCGTCATGTTAAGCCGCGAGATCGATAAATATAGAATACAACGAGTCACATCGAAAGGTTTACATCACCTATTTCCCATACCATTCGATCCGAAACGCTCACCCGCTGCGCTCGAACACGCGCTAGCGGAAGAAAATCATTATTCAACAGCATGGAATCCACTCGTTTCACTGAAAGACACATTTCACCGCGTCTTCGCCACGAAAAGATAAGGAGCAATAACATGGTCCAAGAAATGAAACAAGAAATAACCCAATCAGCAGAATCGAAAAGCGTAACAACATTTTCAAAAAAATGGCTCACAATCACCATTCTTGGAGGAGCCGGCATAGGAATTCTCATCACGATTTTCCTGATGATTTTAGTGATGCCGGGTATGATGATTGTTGTAAAAGAGAGCCGTTTTGGATTTGATGAAACCGTCGCAAGAATCGAAACCGGGATTCAAGAAATCGGTTGGAATTCCCCGGGAACGATGTTTATTAATCAAGCATTAAAACAACATGATGTGACATTCTCTCCGAGAGTAAAAATCATTCAACTATGTCAGGCGAAGTACGCAAAAAGCGTCTTGACGACCGATCGTTATCTTTCCTGCTTAATGCCTTGTTCCATCGCGGTATGGGAAGACGACAAAGGAAAAGTGTTTGTTTCAAAAATGAACACCGGTTTGATGGGAACACTATTCGGTGGAAATGTCGCCAAAATTATGGGGCATCAAGTCTCGAAAGATGAACGGCGGCTCTTAAAAGATATTGTAAAATAACAACCATTGATTCCCATACACAAATTCAACAATCGGTTCACGCAAAGGTGTAGGAACTTGAAATTGATGAATATTCGAACGGAAGAAACTACACTTTCTCCGCAATAATCACTCGCGATTGACGAGCCAAAGGTTTCGCTTCTCCACTCGTCAGTCCAGCGTTCTGAAACCACTCATTGATCTCAGCGAGGGTATAGCAGTCCCCTTCCTCGGTATTAACCAGCATATTCACGGCGAAGAGAGCGTTCCAAGCAGGAGCGGCGCGGTTCGGCTCAAGGATAAAATCTTTAACGCACAAACGCCCCCCCGGCGCGAGCGCCTTCGCGCATTTGGCGACAAGTTCCTTATTATTCTCATAGGAATAAATATGAATGACATTGGATACAAGAATAAAATCGTACCCATCCCCAAACGAATCCCCAAAAAGATCCCCCGCGCGCGTTGATACACGATCGGACAAACCGGCTTCTTTCGCGTTCTCTTTAGCGACCTCCAACGTATCTTTCGTATCAAAAACAACCGCGTTCAATCGGGGATTCTGTTTGGCGAATTCGATCGCGTAAAGGCCGGGACCGCCTCCAAGATCGAGCAGTGTCTTTACTCGGGAAAGATCGAGAATCCCCGCGAGTTCCTTCGCGCTTTTCCGGCCCACATCCGCCATCGCTTTCGCGAACGCGCGTTCGTCGCCAATAAGATTTGGATCAATGGCTTCTTTCGGCGCGGGAATCCCGGATTTAACTGTATCGTATAATTTTCCCCAACGTTCATAGAGTCTCGCTGAATGCAGAAGCAGCGCGTTTTTTGAACTGGGTGAATCGGGAAGCAAATACTCCATCGCCAACGGCGCGTTCCTATAACAGCCATCCGCTTTTTCCAGCATTTCAAGAGACACAAGAGCGTCGCATAAAATCCGTATACCGCGCCGATCCGCTTCCAGCGCAATTGTCAGTTCTTCCAAAGAGAGACTCTTCTCTCCAAGCGCCTCAAACACACCCAGCCGGTTCGCAGTAAGAAGAACCTGCGCCTCGCGGTAACTTGAAGAGATCCGATCTATAGGATCTTGATAACGGGAATTTTCATCATTCATTTAATCACTCCATTTCAATTCAAGCAAATAGAAAAAACAAAGTAATTTTTTACCCTTCAGCCTTCAGTCTTCAACCTAATAACCTATATAATTTTTTCCCTTCAGCCTTCAGTCTTCAACCTAATAACCTATATAATTTTTTCCCTTCAGCCTTCAGCCTTCAACCTAATAACCTATATAATTTTTTCCCTTCAGTCTTCAGTCTTCAACCTAATAACCTATATAATTTTTTCCCTTCAGTCTTCAGTCTTCAACCTAATAACCTATATAATTTTTTCCCTTCAGTCTTCAGCCTTCAACCTAATAACCTATATAATTTTTTCCCTTCAGTCTTCAGCCTTCAACCTAATAACCTATATAATTTTTTCCCTTCAGTCTTCAGCCTTCAACCTAATAACCTATATAATTTTTTCCCTTCAGTCTTCAGCCTTCAACCTAATAACCTAATCACGGCAAGGAGATTCGTAATCGACGCGACGTAGTGGGGGAGTTGGACATGAGAGCCATTCACCCACTCATGAATCCCCCGGTTTTGGTAATCTTCAATAATCTCATCGAGTATCCGCTGCGCTGTCGCTGGATGATTCTCCGCAAGTGTTTTCAACACCCAACCCGTAGGCGTTCCCCAATACCCCCCATTTTGGTATACGCCAGGTTTGATGGGGATTAACATACGGTTCCAATGTTCGCCCTTTGGGAGATGCCGGATCTGTCCCCGTTCAATTACATCATCATAGCGATCCACAAAAAACCGTTCGATCCGCTCCCGCCGCTCGTCATCCAACGGAAATCCGATCGCCGCCATAAAGGCGTTTCCCCACACATCGATCTGACGGCAGTCCTTCGAAGCGGCGAAATAGAGACCCGTAGAGGGATCGAGTAAGGTCTGAACACCCGCTTCAATTTCCTTCATACGCCGTTGATAGAGAATGCTTCGATGCGCGTTCCCGATTTGTTTGAACAGTGATACAAGAGCTTTCGAAGCCTTCCAATCCAACAAGGAACAGAACAATAAATCTCCGGTTTTCCCAACAGTATCCGTGAATCCATAGGGAGAATGGGGCATGGTGGGATGATTCCAGACCAATCCCTTTGCGCTGCGGGGAATCGCCTGCATAGCCCAGTGCAAAGCGAACGCCGTCTCTTTAAAAAATGCGATATCGTTTGCCTGCGTCACATATTCATGCGCCAACAACACTAGAAACGCGGAATTGTCTAATGGCGGTAGAGCGACGGGATGCCCAACGCCACCCGCTTCATAAACACTAAGCCCATCGGTCTGACGCCGGTCAGGAACAATACCGTCCCCGCGTTGTCCTTCGACCAAATAATGTATAGATTGACGGACCTCTTTCGGATCGAACAAATCAAACAGCGGAACCATGTAAGCGAAATCACGCGTCCAAAGAGCGCCGTAATTCCCTACCCCATCAGGCGTAAAACAAACCGTTCCATCATTTGCGATCCGGCGGCATCCCTTCAATTCGGAACGCGCGGCGTCTTCGAGCCAAGTTAAATTCTTTGCACTGATTTTGATCATGGATTGGACTCCTGATTGACATCCCCGGAAGAAGCCGCCTGTTTTCGCTCTTTGTATTTTTGGATTATTTCTCTCATCCGGGCGGCCAGTTCATCATCCTCCAACTGGTCCAGTTTTTCGAGAATGGCTCGAACCGCTTCCGGATTTATCAAGGTAGGTTCACTTCCGGGAACAATCGTGGCAGCCGACGGCTGCTCTTCAACCAGCTGCTCATCCGTTGGTTGTTCTTCGTCTATTGAAACATCCGTCCTCATGAGCCGATTGAATTCCACACTAGGAATCGATTGTTTCATATCTTCGAATAAACGTTCAATTTCACTTTTCAGCGCAGGCGCTTTTTCAGCGATTTCCTGCAGAAACGGCGGCAATTCATCCCGTTCGGGATCCCAGGTAATATACGCCGCCGCTAATAAGACGATAATAGCAATCAGTACAATTTTACGTATTTTCGCAAGCATTATTTAATTTCCTAAAAGCAAGCAGGATGGGTCGCGCTTTACCGACCCACCGAATCAATCAATTATTAACGGTGGGTCATAAATGCGCGACTCACCCTACTAAAAATATATGAGAAAGGGTGGCCAGGGCAAGGTTTTTCATCTGCCCTGGCATAAATCCAGACTACATTCGAACAGCGCATTGAAGGATATTTATCATCATTCTTTAACGATTGGCGTTTAAGATCGATAATAAGAGAGCACAATAAGTACTCACTTGCCGGTTGAAACATAAATCATTGTAATGGCAGTTTTACCGGCCTTCCCGTTTGATAACATTCCAGCATCGCAAAAATAATTTCATGGGTATGCGCCGCGTCCGCAAGATTACAATGCGACTCCCGGTCCTGCAGAATGCAATCAACAAAATGATCCATCTGGCCTTGGAATGGATGATGATCGACCGCGCCACTATCCGGGCAGATCGTTGGAACCGTCACCCAATCCTTCTGTCCACAAAATTTATGCGACCATATTCGATTGTTTTTAATCGTACCCTTGTTCCCAAAAATCTCAATCGGAAATCCATAGGGGCGAATCCCATCAAAATTAACGGAGACCTTTCCCAACGCGCCGTTCTCAAATCGAATCAGCGCGACCTCAAACCCGTCATATTCCATCGGGGGATCGAGATCGTGATAGGAATTCGTACTGATATCGAACTCTTTTGTCAATCCTTTTCGATAGCCGCCGGACATCGCGAACACTTCCACGGCGCGGGCGGCTTCATACTGACCGGGCGCCGTAAACCACCGCAGCGCGTCGACCGCGTGACACCCTGCGACAAGCATGGCGCTGACGCCGGTCTCCCGTTTCCGTCCCGGCGCCCAACTGCCCCAGCCGGAAGTCATATAATGTTGATAGTCCGCCTCCGCGTAAAAGACTGTGCCCAAAGCGTCATCGGCGATCAGCTGTTTGACAGTTTCAAAGAGAGGATTCCAACGCAGCACAAAACTGACCACCGTCTTGACACCCGCGCGATCGACAGCCCGCCGCATGGCGTTCACTTCTTCGGGACTGTTCCCCACAGGTTTCTCAATCACGATATGCTTACCAGCTTCAGCGGCGGCGATGACCTGTTCCGCATGGACATGATGAGGAGAACAGACACAGACAATATCCACGCCCGGCCGTTGCAACGCCGCTTGATAATCAGTATCAATCGCCACATCGGTCAGCCCCGCCTCTCCAGCGCGCCGTTCACAGCTGGAACGCGAACGGCTGCAAATCGCCGCAATCCGTGTATGCGGATTGTGTTGAAACGCGCTGATGTGCTGTGTGGACACCTCCCCCGCGCCAATGATTAAAACGCCTAGTTGATCGTTCGGCATGATCCCGTTCCTTTTGTATCAATTATGAAACATACTCACTTACTGGCTAAACCACATTAAATAGAATACCGTACAACCGGGGACGTCCTCTGTCAAATATCCTCGATTTCTTCCATTGTGCATGAGGTATCAAAGACGATGCTAACAAACGAAGAGAATCAACCACCCATAATAACAGTTTTCGAACGGACCGCGCCGCCGAAACGGCCGATATCGCCTTGGCTGACCAATCCGTTGCTGGGTTGGTAGATGGAATTGTTATCCCCACCGATCGGATGCCACTCCACGCCGTTGGCGCCCTGATTCGGCCCATAACTGGACACACAATACCCATTGACATACACAGCGTTCATCGCCGCGCTGACATTGGATAACCGTGACCAGCTGCCATTGTAATTGACATATTGATAGCTGAACACGGTGTCTTCTGGATACCATTGCGTATTTTCCCGTTGCGGTTTAAAAATGTCAGTCAAAGCGATTTGCGTAATGTAAGCCACTGGCGTTGTCAATTCATGAAGATACTCCACATAGACCGAATAACCGGAATGCCCCTGCCCATTCCCAATCGGCCAGGGGAACACGTTGCGGTCGGCCATATACATCTCCAACGCGTTCCCCACCGCTTTCAAATCTCCCATGACACGCGCGACACGGGCGCGTGTTTGCGCGTTCAGAAAATTAGGAACGGCGATAGCGGCCAGGATTCCGATAATGGCGACTACGATAAGCAGTTCGATCAAAGTAAATGCGCTCCGTTTCATTTTCATCCCCGCTTGATTCATCACTTAAGAAAACCGTTCATTGAAATCATACAGCCGATCCTGAATGACGGCAAGAAAAAAATCAACAAGTAAGTGAGTATGTAATGTAAAAAAATATTCTCTTTTCATAGAAGACTGTATATTCATGTTCACCTAAGATTTAAAAGTCTGGGCTAGTGTAAAATGTCCTACCGGCGCTCGCGCCGGAGCCTTTACGGGACAAAAGAAAATAGCCCAGAATTTCAATCCTGGGGATAAAGGAATGTGCTTTCTCATTAGAAGTAGCATTTACTATAAGTGCTCGCTTACCGAACAAACCAGAAAAATCATATAAAACGTGTATCACTCAATACGGTAATTCGCTGAAATACGAATATATTTGCCTCTTCGCTATTTCATGTGGGTAGAGGGTAGAACCTCGAGAAGATTACATTCCAATTTTCCTCTGCCAAACAGATGGTTACGATCAACTTGTAGACGTTTCGATATCTGTTAAGCGACAAGTATTTTGCAGTAGGATTGCCCTCCATCGATCCGTTTGCGGGTCTGGATTTTATCGAAGAAAAAAGAACCATATCTTTATGTGCCGCATGCTTGTGGAGTCTGTGGTCAGGCGCCTCAATAATCTTTCTCATTCCCCCTAATCTTTCGCAGGTGGCTGTCCAAATCTTGTGGGCAAACCGGCAGGAACTTTCTCTTCTCACCCAGAGTATCGGCGGTTTGTCCATAAGATGGCAGAATCCACAAGCCCTCACTCGTTCGGATTACTGATCATGAATCGCAGACCGGAGAGACTCAGCCGGTTTCATCCGGTGTCTTTTGCTTAGTTTGGCGGCTTGCCTGCAGAAACGGGAACGATTCAAGCCGTATTACTATTTCGTGTGGGGCGAGGGAAGAACCTTGGGAAGATTGAATTCCAACTTGCTTCCAATCAAATAGATGGTAGTGATTAAATTGTTGACGTTGCGATAGCCTCTCGCACGGGCCTTGGCGGCTTGGATCAGGCTATTCATCCCCTCCAACAGACCATTGTTGATTCGCGAAGTAAACCAACGCACCACACCAGCCCAGTGCTCCTTGATCGTTTTCGCGGCCTTGATCATAGGCTCAATCCGGCTGTGAGTCGCCCAATAATACCACTTTTTAAGAAACGATTCCCCCTCCTCCGGATCGTCGAACGAAAACACGTCTTGGAACACGGATCGCAGATGGTAGGCTTTCACCGTCTTCAATTTGCTCCCTCGTACATCTTGAAAAATTTCGTTCCGTTTCTTCTCTTGCTTGTCCGTGAGATTCCATTCATTCTTCAGCCAAATATACTTCGTCCCCTTCAATAATTCGGGATAAATCGCTTGGTCTTGTTTGCGCACTTCGTCCACAGCTTGATTGATAATCCTCATCAGGTGGTATTCATCAAATGTCATTTCGGCGGCCGGGAAATTGGCTTCAATCCCGGATTGAAACGCCTGGGACATATCCAAACAAAATTCCTCCACCTGCTCCGCCTTTCCGTTATGCGTCTCTAAATCCTCTTTGAACGCCCCCACCGTTTGAGCGTCCTTTCCATCGGTGGCAAACATCACGCTGCGCTCGTCCAAATCCATGAATACGCTGACATAATTGTGCCCTTTGGCCTTTGAGGTCTCATCCACCCCCACCGCCTTCACTCCCGAAAAATCCTCCCTCTCTCGCGCGTCCATCACATAATGAGTCAGCACTCGCCAAATCAGCGTGTCATATTCTCCGACCACTCGGCTGATCGCATTGGCCGTCATCCCATTCTCCGCCAGTGCCATGACCAACGCTTCAAATAACAACGTAAATCCCGCCCCCGGACGGGCCCAGGGAAGATTCACTGTCTTGACTTTATGATTGGGACATTTCACACGAGGTTGCCGGGCGTGTAAATACGTCTCATACTGAAAGAAATTCAGATGCCTCCAAGTGCGTCGTTTCGTATCATGCACTCCACACAGGTTCCCGCATTCGGGACAGGGAAACAGACTCCCCTCGGGAAAGTCCAGCGTGAGGTGCAAGGTTTTTTCTTCCTCAGGAAACTCGGCCTGGACGACCTGCCATGGCTCACTCAAACCTAACGCTAACCGGAATAATTCTTGGTTCTTCATTCTCTTCCTTCTCTCTCTCTCTCTCTCTCTTGGGATTGGGATCTTTGCCTTTAGCCTGGGCGGAGGATCGGACCTTGCGGGGACGCGAACTGAGTGCTGACCAAGAAGACTGTCGAAGGACGGTCTAGCACCGCCCTTCTTGTTAGTTTATCTCGTCGGGATTGGTACGTAAGCGATATATCTTCGGGAGGATGGAGGAAAGCCTTCCCCAAATCTACCCACTCGATTCAGCGAAGAGCCATATATTTCTCCACCAGGATCGATGTATACCGGCGTTCCTCATCGGTGACTTCCCGGATCACTTTCGCAGGCGTTCCAAGAGCGAGACTATTAGGAGGAATGATGGTTCCCCGCGTAACGACAGAACCGGCGGCGATAATCGAGCCTTCTCCAATCACGGCGTGATCGAGAATGATAGAGCCCATCCCAATTAAGCAGTTATCTTCCACCTCGCATCCATGCAATGTCACCCGGTGTCCAGCGACTACATTGTTATGAATCACACAGGGCGCGTCATCCCCCACATGCAGAACACTGGCGTCCTGGATATTGCTTCCCTCCCCCACCCGCACAGGCGCAATATCTCCCCGCAAAACCGCCCCAAACCAGACGCTGGCCCGATCGCCAAGAATAACGTCTCCAATCACACAGGCGTTGGGAGCAATGAAGACATCCTCTCCCACCACCGGCGTTTTCTCTTGATAGGGCAATACAAGCCCACCCCCAAAAGCGCTATCCGGCAAAGACGCGTTCATCGGATTTTGGATCTGCATAACAATAATTTGAATATCCAAAGGCCGAAGGTCTTAGGAAAAAACCTTCAGCCTTCTACCTAGGCTATTTTCTTTTGTCACGTAAATTAACCAGCTAAGAAATTTTTTGTCTGAATCAGGATGGTCAAGATAAAAAGATGACCAGGATTTTTTTATCGGCATTCTAATGATACATTCCAGCACGGTGATTCACATCCTGAATATCCTTTAATCCTGGCTATCCTGATTCAGACAAAGAAAGATAAATCAATCTATTACTTCTCTACAAATTGATGGATTACTTGTCGAATCTGCGCAACATTAGTTAATCACATGAATGGTTAGCACAAAATCCAAAGGCCGAAGGCCGCAGGAACAAACCTTCAGCCTTCAACCTCTTACCTTCTACCTAACTTCACCATGGAATCGGTTGGCTCGCCCCAGCCCCAGGGCCAAGGAAGACCGCATTCCACAGCAGGCGGGTCGCCGCGGGATAATAGCCCCGTTCGTGGGGTTCAAACGGGAAGAGGATAATCTGCCCCCGCCCTTTGGATTCCCGTGTCACATAACAAGATTTCGCGAGACGCTGCCGCGCTTCCGGCCAAACCAAACCACTCACCCGCAGATCAACTTCATCCGCAAGCCGAACCGGAACCTGGACGGGCGGCGCCGCTAAATACGCGTTTGAGGATCGAACCATGACCGCTAAGGGGCTTTCCACACCATACGCCAGCCAATGTTCAGGATCAGTCTGCGCTCGGAAAAACGCGCCATAGGGGCTGAAGCGCTTTTTCCATGTGTCTTCCCGCTTCAGTTTTTCCACATCCGATTTAGGTTTTTTATCAGCGCCGGTCGCCGGCTCAATCTCCGCGGGACTGTAATCCCAAACATCCGCTTGACTGGCGGCCGCTTGGAGAGCCTTCTCTTCCCGTTCCACAACTTCGTCATATAAATCCAATTGATCGAGAACCTCATGGCGCTCGCGAACAGCGGACAGACCCGCTTTTGGATCGGTGATGAAATCCACAGCGGAACCAAGCGCTATCAGCGTTCCTCCCTCTTCAATCCAACGTTTCAACCGATCCATGCCCGTATCATGAATGGCGCGGCGCATGGCCCCGCCCCCTGATGGAAGCACAAGCACATTATAATTACGCAGATCGTATGAACCCGCGCCGTTAACATCCAGGGAAGAGATACGTGTATTATATCGATGATCCAACAGATGCCAGAACGCGCCATAGGAATACTGGCTCACAGTAGGCCCCATGAACACACCGATCCGCGGCGCCGCGAGCAGTATAAAATGCCCACCGCCAAGATCGGCGCTTTCAAGACTGAGAGCCGTGTCCGCAGCGTACGCTTTACAATGAGTCTCTTTGACAACCTGCGCTATCGCATCCTGTAGATCGGGAGGATTTTCATTCTTCCTTAAAAGAAAACTGCCTTTCGAAAATTGATTGCCATTATTTTGAAATTCCTCATCCGACATCAGGACCACATACCCCCGGTTCAAAAGAGCGGTGACAGCGAACGTCGACGCGTCATCATCACCGGGAAGGATATAACCATATCCAGCGGCGGCGGGAATGTTCGGCGCAGGATCCTTTCGTTCCACAATCCGAACTTGAGACACATCCACAGGCGCGGCCGCTTCATAAGCGGATACCCCATACGCAAGCGGCATCGACCAGGAAGAAACATCATAAAGACGCGATTCGTTTTTCTTCTCTAGATAGTAACGCTCCTCTTGTAGAAACGAATCTTTCATCCGTGGATCGAACTGCAAGATAGCGTCAATCAACCGTTTCTTCGGCTGGTTCGTAGGAATAATCCATGTGTTTTTTGGAAATGCTTTCTCTTCGATTTGTTCTCCGAAGACCGAGGTTAGCTTCTTGGCGGTGAACGAAATACTCGACTGGTAGAGTTCAATCCCTTGAAAAAGCAAGTTATCAATTAGGCTAAGAACACGCGCGGTATTCGTTCCCGATTCAATGATATACGCGTAAATACCATTATCAGGAACAGCCTGCACTGTCTTCTGTTTTTCCTTATAATAATCCGTCAACATCTCTTTCCGGCCACGCGCCAGGGTCGAGAGATTGGCCAGGGAACTAGTGACATGATGATGAACCGATTCCCGATAAGTCATCGTCGTCCCCTCACGGCGCCGCACAGCGGAGCCATCCACACCTGCCTGCTCGTATAAAATCATGACGGCGCCGCCCGCGTAAGCGAGCCATTCGGAATAACCGGGATACCACATATCGAGCCACTCACGAGTGTAATAACTCCAACCGTATCGGTCGAAGGCTTTGGCCTGATCCTGCGCGTAAATCCGGCTCCATTTCTCATGCATGGGAGTCAGGTTGACATTAAGCGGCTCGCGGGGCGGTGAGAAAAGATAGGTGTCCAACGGTCCCATCTCGTGCGAATCGACGAACAATTGAGGCATCCACTCTTGAAACGCCTTGACACGCGCCCTGGATTCCGGCTGCGAGAGAATAAAGAAATCCCGGTTGAGATCGAAAAGGTAATGGTTGGTTCGCCCATAGGGCCAAACGCCACGATGCTGGGCGCTCTGCACGTCGTAATTAAGAATCTCTCCACTGTACGAACGAAGCTGAGCGAGAAACCGCTCGCGTCCATCAGGATTCTGCATTGGATCGATGATTACAATCGTGTTTTTTAAAATCGTTTGCGTCATCTCGTCCTGTCCGGCCAAAAGTTGATAGGCCAGCCAAATCGCCGCGTCCGTGCTGGAAAGTTCATCGCCATGAATACTATACGCCATCCAAGCGATAGCGGGCGCATTATTAATGATCTCCCGCGCATCTTCCGCGCCATCCAATGTCCGGGGATCGGCGAGTTTTTTAATCGCGGCTCGATTCGATTCCAGATTTCTCATATTCGAAGCCGAAGAGGTGACCAGGTAGTATAGAGCGCGGCCTTCATGCGTCTTTCCGTACTCAAACAATAAAACACGATCGCTCTGCCTGACCAGCGCGGTAAAATAGTTGATAACTTCCTCATATCGCGCGGGCCGCGTCGCAAAAGGATAGCCAAGAAATTCGCCCGGTTCGGGGATATTTGGATCATAGGCATCCCCTTCAACAAAGGGAACCGAATACGCTTCAGTGCTGTGTCCCATCGCTGACCATCCAGCAAATGGAAAACTAACAAGAACAGCGAAGAGACATATGGCGGTAAAAGACTTGGTTAAAAAACGTGAGATTGTTACACACATTAATTTTGCCCTTTCTAAAAGACGATTACTGAAATGGAATAATTTTCAGAATTGAGTTTATTAAATTCCAAAGTATTCTTCATGGTCGCAAGACACCCGCGCACCATTTTACTTTCTCCTTACCAAAACCACCCAATCATCCTTAGAGAAACCTCCAGGTGGATGACCGATTTGCTTACTTCCCGGCCCTTTCAGTTCTTGGATAGAGCCTTCCCTCAATTCCCCGCCCATGCGGGGATTGTACCATTGGACCGAGTAAATCCCTTCTTCAAGTGTAAGTTCCGTTGTTCCCCCATTCGAAAGATAAACGGCATGAACGTGGCCGGATTTCGCGAAACAGTAACCCTCTGGATCGGTGATTAATTCATCCCGGCTCTCCATTTCCGTGAATGGAAGATAATTCTGGAAAAAGTCGAGCGCATAGCGGGTGAGATCCCACATGGTTTCACGCGACCGCCAATCTTCACAATTAAGATCATTATGCGCGAACTGATAACCAAAGTACCATTCAC
>CAXXSM010000142.1:0-125758 GCA_963663405.2 bacterium
CCCTCCTCAAAGGCGCCATCGAACACGTCAAAAACGCAATCAAAGAACTCGAACCGGGGAAAGGGAAGGTGAAATAGAAATCGGCGGTTTGATTTTCTATTTGAAAAAATCTAATTATATACTATTCTAATTATTTTATACATATATATTAACTGTTATTTTTACTTCTTGGTTATTTTTGGACCTATGTATACTATATATAAAGGTTTGTTCGCTCTTGCAGGCCATGAAAGATGTATACGAAATTGTAGATTCATCCTAATTTTACTATGCCAAGGACAAAACAAAAATTTTCATTTCTCCTCTGGATGTGGAAATGTTAGCATTTTCTTATATTCATTCTTTTCAGAATCCGAGAGATCGGAGAACAACGACTTTTTGCCAGTAAAGTGATCTTTATATATTTTGTGTCCTTCTGATGTACGCTCTCCACTCTCATTGAAAGTAATTGGTCAGCCACCTGAAGTGGAAAATCCCTCTAAATAACATATTGTATAATATCCCCCTTTACAAATCCATCTACTTTAGATTGACTACAGATGTAGTTTATAATGCGAATTTGGTTGAGGGAAAATGCCCACAGCAGTCATTCGGAAACAGATTGAAGATTTTTAAATCAATCGGTATCTGTTTCAGAAAAAGATCTTAAAAACTTAGCTCGCACTCTCATGGAAAATGGAGAAGACGGCATTCTATTTCTTCTTCTCCAATGCTCCAAACGAATTCAATGCTCCAAACGAATACAAGAATTGGGGAAGGGACGTCAATCATCGATCACTCCTTCAACGCCTTCTGGCATGATTCCTCCTTATCAAAAAGCCTCTGCGCAAACGAAAAAGAAAAAAAAAGAAGGCGGGCGCTCAAAAGGGCCATCCCGGTTCCTGCCGTCCCAAACCCGAGAAAATTGACCGCCAGGAAGACCATCGGCTCGACCGCTGTCCTGATTGCGGCGGGCCTCTCCAGCGATGCGAGGGAGAGCAAAGCACTCGTTCTCGAATCATCGAGGATATTCCGGAGAATATTCAGCCCGTATAGACGGAACACATCATTCATAGAGATTGTTGTCCTGCATGCCAGACCGTAAATCGATACCGCTTTGCGAAAATCAACGATTGGCAATCGCTTGTTGTGTTTGACGGCCTTCTGGCATTATGCGCTGGGGATGACGACGGCGCAAATTCTGGACACCCTGAATTACCATTTGCACTTTCAATTAAGCAAGGGGGGCTTGATTCAGAAATGGCATCCGTTACGAATGATAGTTGTTCACTTTCTTAACTCACCCAAATGTTCCGAGCGATAACAATCATTCGGAACGGGAAATCCGTTCGGCCGTGTTGATGCGGAAAGTCATTTATGGGAACCGCAGCGCCGATGGCGCATTGACTCAATCCGTTTTGATGACCGTGTTTCGGACACTCAAACGATGAGGTTATAATCCATTCCAGACGCTCGTCCCGGTTCTCAGCGATTTTATTCTAACCGAAAAATTGCTCCCTTTCCCACCTGTTATTATTTCACATGACTCCTAAGTAACAAAATCTCTAATATTTTGATTTCTTTATACTTATGAATATTGTAATTTTTCTGTAATTACCCTTGGCTTTGCCGAGGGATGGGTGCTGACTTGATACGTTTTATTAATCTCTTGAGAATTAATTTTTACATAATAATATCACAACTTACTCGCTAAAACTCTGAATCACAACTTTGAAGTTCACAATCCAGTCTAGAATAAGGTATTTTTTTATAAGTGACTACATTTTATAGAAGTGGACATTAACCAGAATTTATCTATTTTTTTTAAATGATATAATAGAGTAAATTGAATGATGATGATGGGAGAATGGATTATGACTACCTCTATATAAACAGTTTCTTGCATTTTATCTCCTTTTTTCAATATTGTATTCCATTATTCTTACCTTTTTAAAAATCTGGACAGATTTTGAACTTGTGGATGAGATGCTCGTTTTGTTGCTTGCGCCTGTTTTTTATGCCTCCATACAATATAACCGTTGGATGTATATTTTGTGCGCATTATTCGCTTATATTGTAAGCGTGATCTCACTCTATTTTATGGTTTCAACTTTCGAATCCTCTTTTTATACAGCCACATTGTTCGTTCTTTTCATGCTTTTTACGGGTGAGATCCTATACCGGTCAAAGCAATATCGGATTCGGTTGACCTATCAGGTTAATGAGAAAAATCTATTCAACGAAGCCATCTTATCGAGTATCTCCGAGGCGATCCTGATTACGAACGATATGGGAGATTTTACATATGTCTGTCCGAATTTGCATTACACATTTGGATATTCCGATGAATATGTAAAAAACAAGGGTAATATTTCTTTTCTGTTTGACAATGTTTTATTTGATCGAAAATGAATTACTTGAAAAAAAAGAGATTTCAAATATCGAGTGTGAGATCATCGATCAAGAAAGCCGAAAGCATTGGTTGATCGTTACGGTCAAGCGCGTGGAAATCGGCGAAGGGACAATTCTTTATACTTGCAGGGATATTACAGAACGTAAAAAGGCTGAAACGGCTCTAGTCGATGCTGAACGATATACCAGAAACATCCTGGACAGCATCTATAGTAACATTGCGATTGTGAAAAAAGATGGAACGATTGAATCCGTTAATCTTGCATGGCGCAAGTTTGCTGAAGAGAATCCGCCTTTAATGCAAAACGTATGCGAAGGCGCCAACTATTTCGCTGTTTGTAATCAAATTCCAGGTGAGGATGGCGATCGAGCGCGGATGTTTATCCAGGGCATTCAAGATGTTCTTGACGGGCGTTTCGATACTTACAAGATAGAATATCCATGCCATTCTCCCCATAAAAAACGTTGGTTCACCGGCAGTATTTCTCCTTTTCATGGAGATCGGACGAATCGTGTTGTCGTTGCGCATACAGATATTACAGAACGGAAATTGGCGGAGGAAGCATTGCGAGATAACGAAGAGCGTTATCGCACAATCTATAACAAAACTCCCGTTATGTTGCATTCCATCGACCGTAAAGGACGATTGATCGGTGTAAGTGATTACTGGCTTGAAACAATGGGTTATGAGCGCAAAGAGGTAATCGGTCGAAAATCCATCGAATTTCTTTCGGAAGAAACACGTCGATACGCTGAAGAGATCACGTTACCTGCTTTCTTTAAGCAAGGTTCGATTAAGGATATCCCCTATCAGTTTGTGAAGAAGAATGGACAAATCATTGATGTGTTGCTATCAGCCATAGCGGAATACGATAGCGAAGGGGAAATGAAACAAACACTTGCCGTCATTAAAGATGTGACTGCGCAAAAAAGAATGGAAGATGCTCTTCGAGAAAGCGAAAAAAAGTTTCGCGATGTGGTATCGAATATTCCTGGAGCCGTTTTTCAATTTGTCCAGGACAGCAATGGCGCAATATCCATTCCATTCATGAGTGATGGCGCCGCCGCACTTTTCCATCGGCCGGTTGAAGAACTAATGAATACATCGCTGATTTTCGGCGACGTACATCCCGATGATATCGCCGGCATGTGGGAATCGATTGAAGAATCCGCAATGGAAATGTCGCAATGGAACCATGATTTTCGAATTCAAACGAAGACGGCTGAATTGAAATGGATACGGGGTCTTTCCACTCCCCATCCATTGCCCGGCGGAGGCAAATGTTGGAATGGCATCCTGATGGATATAACCAAGAAAAAAAATATCGAAAGTAAATTGGTGCAAAGTGAAAAACTGCTGCGTCAAGTAATCAATACCGCGGCTTGCTGTATCTTTATAAAAAACCAGGATGGACAATATTTGCTTGTAAACGAATATACGGCAACTCTTCATAATACGAAGCCGGAGAAGATGATAGGTGAAACCGATCGTTCGTACACTAACAGACAATTGGCTACAGCGCCAGAAGCCGATCTATTTCTGAAAGAAGATCTGGAAGTGATTACAAAAAAAAAATCTAAATTTATTCCAGAAGAATCTTTTACGCTCCCCAGTGGTGAGATTCGTTGGTTTCAAACCCAAAAGGCGCCTATTGAACTTCATGATAATAATGAATGTGTACTAGGAGTGGCTATTGACATCACAGATCGAAAAAAACTTGAGGATAAAATTTGGGATAATAAATTGTTGTTGGATGCAACTGGAAGAATGGCGCGTGTTGGAGGATGGGAAATTGACGTAGAAACGCTCAAAATACATTGGACGGATGAGATGTACCATATACATGAAGTTCCGTTAGATTACAAACCTCAATTTCAGGAAGGGATGAATTTTATTCATCCTGAAGACCGGCCGAAACTGATGCAGGCAATCCAACGGGCATTTGATAAAGGTGAACCATACGACATGGAACTTCGGTTCACTACCGCAAAGGGAAAACCATTGTGGACTCATACCATTTGCCAACCCAAAATCGTGAATGATAAAACGGTTAAACTCTATGGGAGTTTTCAGGATATTACCCAACGCAAGCACGCTGAATACAAAATCTTAGAGAGTGAAAAAAGGTTGAATGAAGCGCAGCGTATTGCAAAAATGGGAGATTTTACTTGGGGAGTAGAAACCGGTGAAATCACTTGGTCTGACGCAATGTACGATCTCATTCAATACGATCGAACGGAAGTAATTGATTTTGCAAAAGTCGATGCCGAAATTCATCATCCAGACGATCTGGATCGAGTTACCCAATGGCTGTATGAATGCCTTTCCTCCACCAGTGATACATTGATACCGAATGAATACCGCATTCTTCGTAAAGATGGGACAGTTCTACATGTTCGTACAATGGGGAAAATCTTCCGTAAAAAAGGGAGAGCCGTTAAAGTATTTGCAACAGTACAGGATATAACCGAACGGGTAAAACTGATACAGAAAATCGAGAAGTCACAGGATCAGTTGCACTCTTTAGCCGAACGCTTGATCACTATCCGGGAAGATGAACAAACTCGCATCGCACGCGAATTGCACGATCAGTTGGGGCACGCTTTAACCGGTTTGAAAATGGATTTAAACTGGTTGAATAAAAAACTGCCTGATGCTTGTGAAAAAGATTGTTTTCCATTGTTTCAGGACCGGCTCCACGGCATGGTAAAAGTAACCGATGATACTGTCCAAGCGGTTCGTCAACTCAGTGCGGAACTTCGCCCTGGGATGTTGGACAATTTGGGATTCATCCCGACTATTGAATGGGAAATGGAGCAATTCAAAAAACGAACAGGGATTGCCTATACGATGGATGTGCTCTCACCCGTACAGTTGGATGCGCGCCGTGGAACGGTTCTCTACCGGATTATCCAGGAAGCGCTTACCAACATAATCCGTCATGCGCAAGCCAGTCAGGTGCGTATTTTTATGGCGCAAGAAGATCAGACGCTTACCATTGAGATTACTGATAATGGGAGGGGTATCATAAAATCAGAATCAACGGATTCTTATCCCCTAGGTTTGATGGGAATGCAGGAACGCGCAGTGATGCTTGGTGGAACGATGGTCATCTCGAGTGGGGTGGAGCAAGGAACAACTGTCCGTGTTTTGATCCCCATTCAAGAAGAATCATAATAAAATGGAAACAGGAATCCGTGTTCTTATTGCAGATGATCACGCCATTGTCCGGCGGGGTGTCAGAGAGATTCTGTTGGAACAGTTTCACACTCTAGAAATCGATGAGGCTCGGAATTTTGAAGAAGTGCGACATTTAGTGAACGAGAGGCAATGGAATCTGTTTATCCTAGATATCAACATGCCCGGAGGAAACATCATTGATATCTTAACACTCATTCAAACGATGCAGCCACAATCCTCTACATTGATCCTCAGTATGTGTCCTGAAGAACAATACGCCATACAAATGTTGAAAGCGGGGGTGGCTGGGTATTTGACGAAAGAAAGCGTGGCGGAAGAACTGGTAATAGCCGTTAATGAAATACAAAATGGAGGGAAATACATCAGTTCTTCACTGGCGGGAAAAATTGCGGATACTGTCATGTCCCAAAACGCTCTCCTCCTTCATGAGACATTATCCAGCCGCGAGTTTCAGGTTTTCCTCCAAATCGCTTCGGGAAAATCTCTAAAGAAAATCGCAGAAGAATTATGCGTAAGTGATCGTACAATCAGCACTTACCGCTATCGAATACTTGAAAAAATGAAGGTGAAAACGAATTCTGAATTAATCCAATACGCCATTCGTCACCATCTGTTTGATCCGCAATAGACCTGTACTTCCCTCGTCTTGTAGTGATATCACTACATAGAAATTTCTTGTTTCCCTACAAAAAAATCATTTATGGAATGACAGTTTTTTTTCCCAGATCATTTATACTGAGTTAATATTGAATCTCGACGAGGAGACAGAAAATGCGTGTTATCGTTGCTGACGATTCCCGGATCTTCCGTGAAAGGATAATTGAATTGCTCTGTGAAATTCCGGGTCTTGTTATAGAAGCGGAAACAGAAGATGTTCCCAATACGATCCAAACGGTTAAACGAATGGATCCCGATTTTTTATTGTTGGACATTCAAATGCCAGGGGGAAGTGGAATCGATGTACTCAAAGAATTGAAAAAAGCGGATAAATTGCCGCAAACCATCATAGTAATCACGAATTACCCTTATCCCCAATACAAAGACCGCTGCCTCAAAGAAGGCGCGCATTACTTTTTGGATAAAACCAACGAATCGGATCAAGTCATCGAAATTATAAATGATCTAATCGAAGGAAATCCAGAAAAGAATGGCTCGGCTCAAAATGCCTATATCGAATGAAATGTTGAATAATAATACATTGTTACTGAAATAATATATTGTTACTGATTCAAAAAAACGGTCTGGAGGATGGTGATGAACGAATCGGATCAATTACGGGAAGAACTTGTCGAGCAGAAGTTTATTGAAGAAAAGGCTCGCAGGGAATACAAAATTCTGGCCGCCATCAACACGGTGTTTCGCGAAGCGATCTCCTGTGAGACGATCGAGCAATTGGCTAAAACCTGCCTGGCTGTCGCGGAAGAATTAACGAATGCCAAATTCGGATTTATCGGTGAGATCAATCCGATTGGACGTTTTGACACCATTGCGTTGAGCAATCCCGGCTGGGACGCTTGTCAAATGGAAAATTCCGAAAAAACGAAATCAATCAACAACATGGAAATCCGGGGGATTTGGGGAAAAGCGCTCAAAGACGGCTGCTCGCTGATTGTAAACGAACCTTATTCCCATCCGGATAGTGTTGGCACTCCCGAAGGCCATCCGCCATTGACATCATACATGGGAGTCCCCTTAAAACATGCGGGGAATACATTTGGAATGATTTCCTTGGGAAATAAGGATGGCGGATTTGATGAAGACGATCAAGAGGTGATTGAATCGCTCTCCATTGCGATTGTCGAATCGTTACGCGGGAAGCGGAACGAACTGCGTTTAAATCAACAATCCCAAGAAATTTTAGAAATTTCCACTCCTGTCATGCAGATTTGGGAAGGAGTTGTCGTCGCGCCGATCATTGGGGCACTCGACAGTCAGCGTACACAGCGTTTTATGGAACGCTTATTGAACTCGATTGTTGAATCAAACTCCCCCGTAGCGCTGGTCGACATCACCGGCGTACCCACAGTCGATACACAAACCGCCCAGCATCTGATTGAAACCATTACAGCGGCGGGGCTTCTTGGAGCTAGAGTCATACTGACGGGCGTTCAGCCCTCCATTGCGCAAACTCTTGTTCATCTGGGAATCGATCTTTCCGATGTTGATACGCGTTCGTCTTTGGTGGCGGGATTGAAAATGGCGCTTGATTATCAGGGATATTCTGTATGTAAAAAATGAGAGACTGCAATTTCTATTGATGATTGAGACTGATTTGAGGACGAAAAAAAGGCTGGGATGATGAACGCAGACAACAATCAAATGTATAAAACGTTATTGGAAAATCTCCCCCAAAAGATTTTTTATAAAGATGCTGATTCCATATATATATTATGCAATCAGCAGTACGCGAACGATTTAAATATCCAAGCGGATGAAATACAAGGGAAAAACGATTTTGATTTCTATCCCAAAGAATTAGCGGAGAAATACCGGCGTGACGATCGCCAAGTGATGGAATCAGGTAAAATCCATGAGTTCGACGAGAACATTGTCACTCCCACGGGACAAACGTCGATTATTCATACCGTCAAATCTCCTGTCAAAGATTCCTCTGGAGATGTAGTCGGGATTTTGGGGATTTTTTGGGACATCACAGCGAGTAAACAGGCCGAAAAGGCTTTACGTGATCAGGCGGCGCAATTTTTAGAGATGTTCAATCATTTCCCTGAAATATTGTATGTCACTGATCCTCATACGAACGAAATATTGTTTGTCAATAACGCTTGGAAAGACATGCTAGGGAAAGATCCTACAGGAGGGATTTGTTACAAGGAATTCCAGGGATTGGATTCCAAGTGTGATTTTTGCACAGACGACATCATTTTAAAATTCCGGAAACCATATTCCTGGGAGTATTTTAATCCTACCGTTCAACGACATTTTTGGATTACTGATCAAATCTTGAAATGGCCGGATGGCCGCGACGTGCGGTTCGAAGTCGCGGTGGATATCACCGCTCGTAAAAAAGCGGAAGAAGAACTGCAAAAGCATAAAGAGCGGCTCGAAGAATTAGTCCACCAACAAATGGATGAGATTTTGGAACTCTCGACACCTGTGATGCGCATTTGGGATGGTATCGTTGTCGCTCCCCTTATAGGAACACTAGATAGTCAGCGAACCAAGTATTTCATGGATCGTCTTTTGAATAGTATTGATACCACCAATGCGCAAGTCGCATTGATTGATATTACCGGTGTGCCAATGGTTGACACACAAACGGCGCAAAACCTTATTGATACGATTGCCGCCGCCCGGTTACTGGGCGCCCGTGTCGTCTTGACCGGTGTGCAACCGGCCATCGCGCAGGCGTTAATCCACTTGGGAATTGACCTGTCTACAATCAATACATATGCGTCGCTAGCGATGGGATTAAAAATGGCGATTGAATTTCTTAACGGCAATGACCAATACAAAGAAGAATCATGATGGAGGTTATTCATGTCCGCAGACTCTATTTCTGTTATTCGAGTTCATGATGTGCTATTAATCACGGTTCCTCCGGATCCAGATGATGAGACCATTGCAGTGTTACAGGAAAAGGTATTGCTGGCCATGCAGCGATTTGAAGCTAAGGGGCTGGTTTTAGATATTTCGACTGTTGAGACGGTCGATTCGTATTTTGCCCGTACGATCGCCGAGACATCATCGATGGTCGCCTTGATGGGGGGCAATACAGTCATCGCGGGAATGCAAGCGAGTGTGGCGATTACGGTCACCCAACTAGGACTCACGCTGGGGAATACCCGTACGGCGCTGGATGTTGATCGGGCCTTGGGCATGCTGCAAACCGCAGGATTAAGGAGAATTCAATGACGGATTGTCATGACGGCCAAATCAATATCAATGGTGAGTCAGATATCGTCAGTGTTCGGAAGACAACGCGTGAAGCCGCGCGTTCGATTGGTTTTGGGGTGACGGATGTGACCCGTATCGTGACAGCGGTTTCGGAACTTGCCCGTAATGTATGCCTCTATGCTGGAACAGGGGTAATGCGATGGCGTGGATTATTATCCCATTCAAAACCGGCGGGCATTGAAATCACATTTGAAGATCATGGACCGGGAATCCCGGATGTTGATCAAGCTATGCGGCAAGGTTTTACGACCAGCGGCGGTCTGGGTATGGGATTGCCCGGCGCGGAACGATTAATGGGAGAGATGGAAATTCAAACGGAACAAGGTAAAGGAACAACTATTACTGTCCGGAAATGGTTAAGGGCGATTTGATGTTACCTGTTCTTGAACAGACAATTGCGATTGAGCATTCGAGCGATGTCTCTGCTGCGAGAAGAATAATCACAGAATCCGCCATGAAAATAGGTTTCGATGGCAAAGCAAGAAATGAAATCTCTATTGTGGTAACTGAACTTGCGACCAATATTCTAACGTATGCAGGAAAGGGCATGCTGCATTTTGGTTCTTTTTCAAAAGATCAGCGGGAAGGGATTCAAATTGAAGCGATCGATTCGGGGCCCGGATTTGCCGATATTGATCGTGCGATGGAAGATGGGTATTCGACATCAAACAGTCTGGGTTATGGTTTGGGAACCGTCAATCGCTTGATGGACGAAGTGGAAATCGATCGTGAAACAAAAGGGGAGTATGGCGCTCATGTTGTTGCGCGTAAGTGGATCCAAAGACATACGAGTGTATGGAGTCGATGTCCCTACGATATTGGAATTGCGACTCGCCCGCATCCGGGAATGAAATTGAATGGAGATTTCTACGTGGTTAAACCACACGGTTCATCGATTTTAACCGCTGTGATTGACGGATTGGGACACGGCCAATTTGCCCATCGCGCCGCGCAAAAAGCCGCGCAGTATATTGACACCCATCCCTGTGAAACGTTTGAAAACCTATTTCAAGGAACATTCCGTTCCTGTCGTGGAACCCGTGGAGTGGTGATGGCTTTATTGCGTCTCGATTGGGAACACAATAGCGCCACATTTAGTAGTATTGGAAACATCGAAGTTAAAACTTGGAATGGAAAAAATACAGTCCAATTTCCGATCCGTCGTGGTATAATCGGTGTCAACGCGCCAAAACCGATCGTCTCCCGTGTGGCATGGGATCTGGATTTCATCACCGTACTCTTTACAGACGGATTGACAAGCCATTGGACCTGGAACGAGATTTCGAATTTAGTGTCGGGAACCTCAAGTCATATGGCTCGTGAAATGCTTCGGATCTATGGAAAAGACAATGATGACGCCACCGTGATGGTGATTAAAAAGCGTATAGAGCAAGGATCATAATTATGTCCGGCATCAATTATCGTGCGGAACTTAATGACGCTTTGAATACGATCCAAACATTGCGCGATCAGCTTTATTGCGCACAAGATGAATTGAAGGTGACCAATTCGGAATTGATGCAAATGACGCTGGAAATGGATAAGCGTGTCGCCAAGCGGACGGAAGAACTAGAAGAAACCAATCAACAATTGAAGCGGGAGATTGAAGAACGAAAGCAAATCGAGAAAAAACTTCTTCATAATGAGGAACTCTTCCGTAAGTATTTTGAATTGGGCCAGGTGGGAATGGCGATGACTTCGGTGGAGAAAGGATGGCTGAAAGTCAACGATTATTTATGCCGGATGATGGGGTATTCGCGGGAAGAACTGATGCAAATGACGTGGGCGGAAATGACCTACCCGGATGATCTAGAACCTGATTTATACCAATTCAACCGAATGTTAAAAAGTGAAATTGACAGTTATTCCATGGATAAACGATTTCTACGTAAAAATGGAGAAATACTGTACACTTTTTTATCTGTAAGCTGTGTGCGAAAAGAGGATGGATCGGTTGACTATGTTATCGCTCACTTGCAGGACATTACTGATAAAATGAAAATCGAAATCACATTGCGAGAACGAACGAAGGATTTGGAACGAAGCAATAAGGAACTCGAACAATTCGCCTACGTCGCCTCCCATGACTTGCAGGAACCGCTTCGAAAAATTTCTAGTTTTACCGAACTCTTCGTGAGACGTTTTCCTGATCTGGTTGATGAGAAAGGGAGGAAATACATTTCATACATTCTTGATGGCGCGAGACGAATGCAGAAATTGATCCAAGATTTGCTATTGTATTCCCGCGTCGGCCGGATGAATGTGGATTTTCAAGAAGTAAACTTAAACGAAATCATTGGAAAAATTAAACAGGATTATTCAAAATTAATTGCTATAAAGCACGTAAAACTCATTGTTCATTCATTGCCTGTTGTGATGGTGAATCCAACTGGAATCTACCAAGTGTTTCAAAACTTGATAGGAAATGCGATCAAATTCAATCAATCCGACCGTCCCCAGGTGATTATCTCCGCCAAACGGGAGGAAGAAAAATGGCTTTTTTGTGTAGAGGACAATGGGATTGGAATCGAGCCGGAATATCAAGAACGTATCTTTATCATCTTTCAACGTCTCCACACGCGTGAGGAATATGCAGGAACGGGAATTGGCCTTTCCGTCTGTAAAAAAATCATCGAACAACGGGGAGGCCGTATCTGGATTGAATCAGAGATCGGAGTAGAAACAAAATTCTTTTTTACTATTCCCGACTATCTTATATAACACCCAAAACAGGAAGGAAAGTAATATGAAAGGTTATGATCTGCTTAAGCCGGTTGAAATATTGTTAGTTGAAGACGATCCTGGTGATATTGAATTAACCCGTGAATCGCTGAAAGCAAATAAAATCACAACCAATCTCAATATCGTTCATGATGGAGTGAGCGCTATGCAATATTTATCACAGGAAGGCGCATACTCGGATGCAAAACGACCGGACTTAATCATTCTCGATCTCAATTTACCCAAAAAAGATGGCCTGGAAGTGTTGGATGATCTCAAAACCGATCAAAATCTCAAATCCATTCCTGTTGTCATACTCACTACATCCGAGGCCGACGAGGATATTATCAAATCATACAATCTAGGCGCGAATTGTTATGTGACTAAGCCTATTGGTTTTAAAGAATTTGAAAAGATTGTTCGCTCGATCGAAGAATTTTGGTTTACGGTTGTTAAATTACCGTTGCAGGTGTAATGATGATTTATAAACGAATTAAAGCGCTTTTGGTCGAAGATGATCCTGGAGACGCATATTTTATTCAGGAACTCTTTTCCGATACAAGTGGATCTGATATTTCTGTAAAGTTTACTCATGTGGATTGCCTGGCTAAGGCGTTGGATTGTCTAACCCAAAAGCGCTTCGATCTGATTTTGTTGGATCTGTCATTACCAGACAGCCAAGGCGCCGGGACTTTTGATCGGTTGTATGCGGCGCACAATGACATCCCCATCGTTATTTTAACTGGTCTGGATGACAAGCAAACGGCGATTTCGGTGTTACAAAAAGGCGCACAGGATTATTTGATAAAAGGAGAAGTCGACCGGGATTTGCTGGAACGTCCGATTCACTACTCGATTGAGCGCCATCAGCTGATTAAAACCATGGAAAAACAGCAGAAGGAGATCGAAGGCAGGGAGAAATATTATCGATCTCTAATGAACTGTTTGCACGAAGACATTATTGTTATTGACCGGGATTACAATGTGATGGATATCAACAATACATTTTTACGAACCACCGGTCACAAAAGGGAAAGATGCATTGGACAGAAATGTTATACCCTATTTCATAAACTGGACACGCCCTGTAACAAAAATGACAAAACTTGTCTCAAAGAAAAAGTGTTTAAAACAGGAAAATCGGAAAGTTTTGTCAATCAATTTACGAACAAAGATAATGAGAAAAAATGGATCGATATTCTGCTTTCTCCACTGGCTGGAGAAGATGGAAAAGTTACGCACATTATTGAAACCGTGCGGGATATCACGGATATTCTGAAAACGAAAGAAGAACTCTCGCAGAGCGAACAAAAATACTACCGGCTTTTAAATAGTCTTAATGAAGGAGTCTGGGTGATCGATCGTGACGCACGTACCGAGTATGTGACCACGCGCATGGCGATGTTATTAGGCTATTCCGAGGAAGAAATGCTCGGAAAACACTTATTCGATTTTATCCAGGAAGAAGATGCTACACTCTGTACGGAATACCTGAAACGACGGGAAAAAGGGATTCGGGAGATCCATGATTTTGTCTTTCTAAAAAAAGATAACCGTAAAATGTATGCCTTAATGGCCACCACGCCGATTTTTAACGAAGATGGTGAGTATACAGGAAGCGTCGCAGGAATTTTAGATATCACCGAACGGAAAATCGCAGAGAACAAACTAGAGCAATCAGAAAAATTGTATCATTCTTTGATTGAAAACCTTCCGGTTCATGTTTTTCGTAAAGATTTGGAAGGACGTTTTACATTCGTCAATACTAGATTCTGCGAATTAATTGGAAAACCTGCGGAGGAGATACTGGAGAAAACGGATTACGATTTCTATCCTGCCGAATTAGCGGACAAATATCGCCGGGATGATTTACATGTCGTTCAGTCGAAAACTCATTTTGAAACCGAAGAACAGAACAGAACAATTCAGGGGCAGGAAATAAGAGTCAATGTGATTAAATCACCTATTTTAGATGCGAATGGAGATTGTATTGGCATGCAAGGAATTTCCTGGGATATCTCAGAAAAGGTCAAACTCCAGGAACAATTATTACAATCTCAAAAAATGCAAGCCATTGGTCAACTGGCGGGAGGCATCGCGCACGATTTCAACAATATTTTAATGGTCATCAAGAGTTATAGTGATTTTGTTTTAAACCAACTTCCTGAAGACAACGATATGCGGAGTGATGTTCTGGAAATTAAAAACGCCGGAAATCGCGCCGCCTCGTTAACCCGTCAATTACACGCTTTCAGCCGTCGGCAAGTTATCCGGCCCGAAGAGATCAAACTGGATGAAACTATCGATACTATGGAAAAGATGCTGCACCGGTTGATCGGTGAGGATATTGAGTTGATCACACAAATTGATCCCAATTTAGGATTTATTAAAATCGATCCAGGACAAGCCGAACAGATCATCATGAATATGGCTGTCAATGCTCGTGACGCCATGCCCAATGGAGGGCAGCTGATGATTGCAGTCCAAAATCAAGTATTAAGAGATGATTACCATAATCATTTGTGTACAATTCCGGCTGGAGAATATGTCACACTCACAATCAGTGATAAAGGTGTTGGAATGACTCATGAAATCCAGCAACGCATTTTTGAACCTTTTTATACGACTAAAGAAAAAGGCAAAGGCACTGGTCTCGGATTGTCCACTGTCTATGGAATTGTCCAGCAGAATCATGGTTATTTAACACTGCAAAGCGAACTGGGCAAGGGAACGGTTTTTACTCTCTATTTCAATAGAATCTACACTGATCGGGAATTAAAAAGCGAACCATCTCAAGATCTGGGATCCTTACATGGATTAGAGACCATCCTGATCGTTGAAGATGATTTACTGGTACGAAAACTGCTCAAACGCGGTTTAACTGAATATGGCTATACCGTTCTCCTCGCAGAAAACGGAGTAGACGCCATCCGTATATGTAAAGGGAACAAGCATGCCATCGACTTATTGTTAACCGATGTTGTAATGCCTGGAATGAATGGCCGGGAACTAGCCGATCAGATTCAAATACTAATTCCTAACATAAAAAGGATCTTTATGTCCGGCTACGCAGATGACGCCATGTTGCGTATGGGCATCCTGGCGCAGGATAACATCTACATACAAAAACCATTCACCCTAGAAACCATTCTCAAAACGATTCGCGGCCTTTTGGATGAATGATAGCAAGTAAAGGAATGATTCAATTGGACTCCAATTTGGAAAATGAAATTAATCCACTTATATTAGATGAATCCGAGCAATCCTCCGGCGCGAAAATCCGGCAGAATTTTTCAATGGAGGAGATTCAAAAACTACTCGTTGATATCGGCGCGGAGGTCTCATCTTATAAAGCGGAACAAATCCATACCGATCCAAGGAATATGGTTCAAACCATCCGCGGTGGACGGATCGTTTGGATCACTGTTGATGAGATGAACGCATTACTATCCAAACAAAAAAGGATTGTCAGCGCCAAACAAGCGCAACGAAGTATTCGGGGAGATAACAGTATATCGAATGAAATTTTACGCCGCGCTGACGCGTGCAGATCCTTGATCAGCGCTGTACGCAAAGTGTCCCCTGACGACAGTCCGGAATTTACTCGATCGCTCCGCACCTTGGAATCGCTACAAAACCTATCCGTGTGTAACGCGCGGGAAGTGCGTGTGTTGGAAGCGGCGATTCAACGTAAAAAACAAGAGGATCCTCTCCTGCAGGAAATGGAAAAAGCGACGGAAGAAATGATGGCGGCGTTGAAGGAAGACGAACAGGCGGAAGTTGACGTCTGTCAATCCTTTTGCGACCGCCATATGGAGGAATACCTTGCCCGGCAAAAACGGCTCGAGCCATATGTGAGAAAAGCCAAAGAATTTCGCCTCTCTTTTCTTCTTGGCAAACAGCAACTTTTTCTCTTTCAATATGAACTGATCGAAAAAGGCGAGCGTGTACTTAGTAAGCACATGGATGAGATCTTATATTACGATAAAGAGACGATCTATTCCGATCGTCTAGTGAATCATGCGAATGAAATCCGATCCATCATAGAACAGAGCTGTTTATATTTTAATAAATTAGCCTCTCTATCACCAAAAGAACTGGAAGATCAGAAGGATCTTTTTATCCATGGAGACAAAGAATATATAACGCCCTTATTCAACAAGATGATCGAATACACCGATCTTTTCAGTGAGGCCTGGAAAGTTATTGTTGAAAAGAAAAAGGAGGAGTCGACATCTGTCACAGCTAAAAACGAGGATCAAAATGTGAAGACTGTTTCCCGTATCGCTCGGCAAGAGAAGATTGAGGAAGAAGAAAAATCATGGCATTTACCCATGTCAAAAAAAATAAAGGAATAAAAACAAAATATTTTTTTTGTTGAAAAAATATCCGGGCGTCTTGAATTCCGTATTGGTAATTCGAACCATTAAATTATGTTGTACATGATATATAAAATAGTATAAAATAATATATAGACTAAGATAATACGGCTATTATAGGGTTAATCTATGCGGATTAAAACAAAGGATTTACAAGTCAATACGATTCCCTATCCGGAGATTATTCAAGTGTTAAGTCATGGCGCTGGAACACTCTTGAAGGAATTGAAATCGGTTCCGAAAGCCACGTTGCAACCGTATTATATGGAAATTGATAATATTCTGCAATTTATAGAAACGCTGAGTTTTATTCAGGAAACAATGTCGAATGAGCGCCTCCAGGATACAATTCACAATACAATTCATTCATTACGGAAAACTGTCAACACAATCCCCACAAAGACAATCACCCAATTATCCAAACTAGCCCTGGATGAAAGATCTGGTATCCCTGTTTTTCTCGTAAAATCAATTCACATGCTTGGACCCTATATTCGAATCAGTAAGAACGAGATGTCCGCGTGGGTCCGCCTGAATTCAGAGGAAGCCGTTTTTTATACACCAGATATTTTATTGTCTTGTTTGATAAAGTATGGAATCACGAAAGGTCTTCTTGAAAACGAGATCCAGGATATTTTTGAAAGTAAAAAGTATGACGAAGAGATCTGTATTGCGAAAGGCGTGTCAGCGGCATTGGGAGAAGATGGCCGGATTGAGTATACGGTGGAAATTGATGATCTCGGTCAAAAGCCGAAAGAACTAAGCGCTCATAAGGTGTCGTTCAAAGATATCAAACTGTACGAATATATTGCTGAAGGACAGGTATTGGCAAAAAAAATTCCACCCAAACCAGGAAAACCAGGATATACAGTCACCAACCGGGTAATCGCTCCTCTCGCGCCTCAAGAAGCAATTTTTCCCAAAATGGAGTTTACGAAAATTTCCGATGACGACAATCAGTTGCTCGTAACTGAGGATTGCTGTATCAAAAAGCTAAATGGCGTTTTACATCTGGAACCTTCATTGCGCGTCTCGGAAAGCATCTCGTATAAAACGGGCAATGTATCATCGAAAGTAGCCGTCATCGTCGATGAAGATGTGTTATCAGGATTTACTGTAACTTCAGAAAAAAGCATTCAAGTCGGTGGGATTGTCGAGGGCGCAACTATGGAAGCGAAGGGGAACATTATTATCCGGGGGGGAATCCAAGGAAAAGAAAAAGCAATGATTGAATCGAATGCGGATATCACATCCAAATTTATTTCCAATGCGTCGGCCACCGCGTTGGGGAATATCGTTGTTGAATCGGAAATTGTGAACAGTAAAATTTGGGCGGGGGGACAGGTTTTTGTTACAGGACATCCAGGCCATATCGTGGGAGGTGAGATTCACGCTGATTCGGATGTGGTTGCAAACATAATTGGATCGGAATTGGGGATTAAAACCTTGATTCGAATCGGTGGCCGTGCGCAGGATCTGGCTGCCGTGATTGAAGAAAAACAACAGCAGATCGTTCGGCAAGAAGAAGCGGTCGACAAATGCAATCAAGTTATCGATATGCTGCGGATGCGTGAAGCTCAGTTTCCAGATACGAATAATGAAATCAAAAAAACCTTGAACCAAGCAGAAGAGATGCTTATCAAAGCCAAGCAAAATCTGGATCATTTATTTTTTGAAAGTGACAGTCTACAAAAGCAATATGAAGATAGTCTCCAAAAATCTCGCACGGTTCGCGCTCAATTGACAATTCATCCAGGCGCCGTCATTCAAATCCAAGATGCGGAATATACTGTCAATGATACTACAGGGCCGGTTATGTTTATGAAACAAGGGGATGAAATCGTACAATTACCTTATCAAGCAATTAAGAAGTAAATAGGCGTGATATAAAATGGCGGATGATAAACTGACGGATTATTCTATTGCGAAAGCTTTACAGGATCAATCTCTTGTCTCGAACACGGCGATACAGGAGTACCAAGAAGATTATCGCGTATCTGAAAAAGAACGATTGCAATCCAGTCAAAAACGTAGTCAGTTGATCGAATCGCTGCGGAAATCGATGAAGCAAGCAAGTCTTTCAACTCGTGCAAGAGATGGGATTCAACAGGAATTTGAGCGGGTTATACAAGAAGGATCTCCACAAGAAATTGAAAGGACAATAATCCATTATCAGAAACAGCTAAAGGGTTTACAGAGCAAGGCGTTGGTATCCAATCAAACCAATGAATTTATCAATAACGTATTCAACCGTGTGAATGTGTTTCTCGAAAAAAAGAAATTGCTGGAAAAAATAGAGTATACAGCGGAATCTATTTTTGTTTCTGGCCAAGGGGATAAAACCAGCGCGACAGTATCCAAATTAACAACTGTTTCTACCGCCATTCGAACGGATCTCTTCTCACTCGTTGAATCAATTCTCTCTCAGATTGTAATTATGGAAGAGTGTATTCAGAAGGATGTTTCCAGCGAATCGAAATTGCGAGACTTATTCTATGCTTGTCTATCATCCGTCGATGAGCAAAAGAAAAGCAAACTGATTCTGTTATGTCAAAAGAAAATTCCTGGATCGGCTTACAGGAATCGGTTGCATTTCTATCAATCGATCGTTGGAGAATTAGCAAAAACGGATACGCGCGTCGCAAGAAAGGTACATTCCCATATTCGTAAAGAAGCCCGCAGTCTGCTAAAGGAGGGTGATACCAAAAAAGCTATAGCTGAACTGTGTTACGCGTTACATCTCTGGAAAGACGATGTGTATACGTATCGACTGTTAGCCAATCTGTTTTTTAGTTTAAACAATGAAAAAAATGCATTTATTGCGCTGGGGGAAGCGCTTCGGCTTTGTCCAGAAGACGACCGTCTTCGTAAGCGTGTCGCGGAGTATTATGCGCGCCGCAAGTTCCTGCCCAAAGCGATTCATGAATATGAAATTTTATTGGATCATTCACCAGAGAATCTTGATATACGTCTTGAATTGGGCCGTCTTCTTTACGAAAATAAATCGTTCGACCGCGTTCCGAATGTGTTGTTAGATTATTATCAGGCTCTACCAGATGATGTAACTTCAATGAATTATATTGGAAATTCCTACTTATATTTAAATCGATGGAAAGAGGTGATTTATTTTCTCTCCCAATCAATCCGTAAGAATCCCGCTCAACCGGAGATCTATCATGCTTTGTCTTTTGCCTATAGAAAACTTGAATTGCTTGAGCAAGCCATACAATCGTTGAAACAGGGGATCCGTAACAATCCAGAATCGGTATCGCTCAAAATTCAATTAGGGACGGTCTATACGGAGTGTGAAATGTGGGAGCAAGTATTGGATTGTCTGTTGCCCGCTCTCAAGACGCATCCTGATTCGTCCTCTCTCCTGACTTCCATTGGACAAGCTTACTATTATATAGGGAATCTTGAAGAAGCGCTTTCTCTGTTGAACAAAGCCTATGAACTCAAATCCGACGATCCAATAACGTTGACTATGTTAGCCAGAACATATAGAAAAAAAGGGAATTATGAAGAAACGGATATATATTATGAAAAAGCCTTACAACTTAACCCAAGTGATATCGACCTTAAACATGAAATAGTGACCTTTTATACGGAATCTGGTCAATGGCAAAAAGCTACAGAGATACTCAAAAAGAATGATAGTTGAAATCGCGACTTTGTTGTAGTGAAATCTCGAGGTGCAATATGGATAAGTATTCTGTCCTCATCGCAGATGATGATATCTATGTCCGAAAGATATTGACTCGAATCTGCCAAAAACTCCAATGGTCAAGTGATGAAGCGGCCAGTGGACAGGAAACAATAGAAAAAATTAATAGCGGATCATATCAGATTTATGTTCTTGATGTAAAGATGCCAAGGCCCTCCGGTGTCGAGTTAGCCAAAATCATATTAGAGAAGGATCCTACCGCCGCAGTGTTGATATTAACTGGCTTCGCCGAAGTGGAACATGCGGTAGGCGCGATTAAAAAGGGCGTTTTCGATTATATCCAAAAGGAGAATGTTGAAAATGAAGATCTTATGCGGATCTTGCATCGGGCCGCGGAATTTCATGACAATAGGAAACTACACATTCAGGCGCAAGAGGAGCGGGAGCAAGCGTTAAGGGATATCGAAAAATCCAACAAGGAATTTCAGTCTATTTTGGAATTGAGCAGTGATCTGATTTTTATTGTCAATGCGAAAACCGGCGAATTCACAGATTGCAATAAAGCGGCTTGCTCTCGACTTGGGTATAACCGGTCCGAACTGTTATCTCTTTCACTGTGTGATGTGATTACAGACTTTCAATATATCGAGTGGGATCAAACTATCCAGTCAATCTGTAAACAAGCAGGAAAGGCCATTGAAAAAGAAATCATTACGAAAACAAAACAGATATTTACCGCTGATTTGACGTGCGCCTATGTATGTCTGAACACAGGAGAATATTTAGCCATTATCGCGCGAGATATTACGGATCGTAAGCGCGCTGAACGAGAAATCGAAACGCAGCGAAAGAAAGTTGAAAACCAAGCGACAATTCTTCAAATGATCATCGAGAGCCTCGATGAAGGTATCTTGTTGGCGGATTCAAATGGAGTGATCACAGAAGTGAACAGTTGGTTTATTAATCTGACCCGGACACCGAAAGAATTTTTAATCCAACAATCCGCCGGTAAGATCCTTCGGCAAGTGACACAATTCGATATTGAGAACGTATTCAATGATTATAAAAGTAGAGTGAACACAAAAAAAGTTTGTCAATATTTCGATTTCAATGACCAGCGGTTTTTGATTACCACGCAACCGATCTTTAAACAGGAAGAATACCAAGGCGTAATCATCCACCTCGTTGATATTTCAAACCTCGTATCGGATCAAAAGCGCGCCGAAATAGAACTGCAAAACAACCGTAATAATCTTGTGGATGTAACCAAAGATCTACAAACGCCGCTGGATGGCATCGTTGCGATCGCCTCTCAACTCTCAGAAACACCTCTCGATGAATCACAACAATTGCTTGTGAAAATGATCCAAGAATTCTCGTATTCTCTTTCTCAATTATTAAAAGGCTGCGCGGCAGGCGTCACGAAAAATATACAGTAGAGGAACTAACCTATGGAATCGGGTACCTATCGTGTACTGATTGCGGATGATGAACGCCCCATCCGGAAAATAATTGAACGGATCTGCGCGGAATTAGGATGGAGTATGGATCAAACCGCCTGTGGAAATGAAGCGTTAGACTATTTGGATAAAACATATCATCAAATCTATATTGTCGATGTACGTATGCCTGGTCCTTCAGGACTCGAATTGGCTCAAAAAATTTTAGATCGAAATCCTTTCGCGGCCATTATAATATTGACGGGATACGCGGAACTTGATCAAGCCGTGCAATCATTGAAACAAGGCGTATTTGATTACGTGCAGAAAGATAGTATCGATACGGAGGAAATTAAGACACTCTTACAAAAAGCGGCGCAATTCTATGAAAACCGGAAATACACAAATCAAAGAACGAAGGAACGGGAAAAAATATTTCATGATATTGATACGGCTAACAAACAGTTTCAAGCTATCCTAGAGCTGAGTAGTGATCTGATCTTTATTCTGAAAGCCGATGATGGACAAATTGTTGATTGTAATGCGGCGGTTTCCGAGAAATTGCAATACGCTAGATCCGTGTTATTTAAGAAGAACTGGCAGAATATTTGTTCTAAAATGACATCCACGAATTTGGAACGATTAATTCTAGAGATTCGTTCGAAAGGTTCTCTCGTAGTGGAATCATCTCTTACAAAAAAAAATGGAGATACGATACCTGTGGAAATATCATACGCATATGTTAGCCTTGATACGGGAAATTTTACCGCGGCTATCGCAAGGGATGTTACGGAAAGAAAACAACATGAAGCCATTCATCAGGATTATCTCAAACAGTTGGAAAGCGTTCTCATCAGCACGATCGAATCGATCGCACTCACGGTGGAAAAACGGGATCCCTACACAGCGGGTCATCAAAAAAAAGTTTCACTTTTAGCTCACCTAATTGGTCAATCGATCGGATTGCCAGATGAAAGAATCAAAGGTTTGCAATTTGGCGCGCTCGTCCATGATATTGGAAAAATAGTCATCCCCGCGGAAATATTGAGTAAACCTGGCCGGCTCTGTGAAGAGGAATTTAATCTGATTAAGATGCATCCAAACTTGGGATATGAAATCTTAAAAGACATTCCGTTCCCATGGCCGATCGCTCGGATGGTCCTGGAACATCACGAGCGTATCGATGGAACGGGGTATCCCGTAGGGAAGAAAGGCGGTGAGATATTGCTCGAATCTAAAATTCTCGCTGTGGCGGATGTATTTGAAGCCATGGTCTCTCATCGTCCCTATCGAGCGTCTCTTGGCGTGGAGTTTTCGATGCGGGAAATTAATAAACAAACAGGAAAAGCCTTCGAGCCAGAGATTGTAAGTGCGTTAAAATACATTCTTCAGGATGGATTTCAATTTGAAAGTTGAAAGTAATTTATTAATTTCTATATTTGTTAATCATATCTTGTACAATTTTCTGATGAATTCATATAAGCAGCCCCTCGATTATCGCTTAAATAGGGACTCATTGTCTTGTGTATTCTTCTAAAAAAATCATATTAATCATTCTCTTACTCTTCGTTGCATGGGAATGATTTTACTTCATTGCACAATCAGAGGGAGCCAATGGTGACGTCAATCGGATGACTCTTCATCATGTATACTGAAAGAATCCAATCAGTGTTAAAGATGACCGTTCGTTTAAACTGTTTGTTTAATATCTGTCGATCCCAAATCATTTATGGATACACACCTTGAGATACCAGGACTGTGATCGTGTTTTTTTTTCTATTGGATTCTCTTACTGCATTGAGACAATCAAACTGGAAACAATGTAATCATTGAGAAACGAAGATGAAAATGAAGAATCCTAATATCGATTTTACGTTAGATCGTGTTAGCGCCAATCAATTGCATTTGATGTATCTTTGTTTATGGCGAATCCTGCGTTTTTTGTATAATCAGTGTTTTTTATGTTTTTATATTCATTGCTCCCTATATTCCCCGTATAGGAGAAACACAAGAACATACCATTAGATTTCTCACCATGGAATCCGGGAAGATGGAATAGAGTTTCTCAGCAAATCCGCTTCCCCCGATGAATTGGGCTAAAAAATTAGAGAAGTCTTAGATGGATAGATAGATTGCAAGCTGATTAGTTTATCAAACATTATAGGGTGAAAGACTATGTATAAGTCCGTTTTCACTAATATCTTTCTATTGATGACTACTGGCTATGGATCTTTAAACTCACCTCAAGAAATTGGCTATCTTATTAAGTGTTACTGGATTTTAATCATTTTCTTTTTGATCATCTTTGTTGGTTTTTGGGTATTGGGAAGGTATATAATCCGGTTGCGGCGTCAGTTGAAACAGGTGTTAAAATCAAGAGATGTAGAGATTGAAAAGAAAAAATATATTCAAGAAACGCTTAATAAAACCATTGAGAATCTAAAAGCTAGCGAAGACAAATTCCAAACAATATGTAATTCAGCCAAAGACGCAATTATCATGATGGATCCCAAAGGCTGTGTTTCCTTCTGGAACAAAGCCGCCGAGAATATTTTGGGATGGACCGAAAATGAAATCCTTGGTTTGAGTTTACATGAAACACTTTCTCCACTGAAATATCGTGAAATACAAGACAAAGGATTTCGATTGTTTCAACAGACAGGTGAAGGCCCGGCGATCGGAAAAACATTTGAATTATCCGCGATTCGAAAAGATGCGACGGAATTTCCTATTGAGATTTCTATCGCCTCCGTAAAAAAAGAAGGCCAATGGCACGCCATCGGAATTATCCGGGATATCACAGAACGAAAACAGATTGAGGCGGAAATTGCAGACAACGAGGAACTACGTAAAAACATTATCGAATCCGTATTGACGGGGATTGTCGTGATCGATGCGGAGACTCATACCATACAAGATTTGAATACCGTCGCGGCGAAAATGATTGGCGCGTCGAAAGATCTCATCATCGGCAACGAATGTTATGATTTTATTTGTCCGGCGCAACGAGGGAAATGTCCCATAACGGATTTACGTCAAACTGTTGACACTTCAGAACGTTTGCTGATCAATGTTCATGGCGATAAAATCCCTATTTTAAAAACAGCGACAGAAATCAAACACAAGGGGAAAAGTATTTTATTGGAAAGTTTCGTCGATATATCGCAGCGAAAAGAAGACCAGGAAAAAATCCAACACGCCTACGACGAAATGAACGCCATTTTTGAAAATTCACTCGTCGGGATTATGGTGTTATCCAATCGAGTCATGACTAATATCAATCAACGTTTATGTGATATATTGGGCTACAAGAAAGAGGAATTAATCAATCAATCGCCGAAAAAACTTCATGTCTCAGAAAGACACTATCATGAATTCAATATGCGATATTATCATAGATTAGCAGAAAAAGAGATTGTCCATTTGGAATATCCACTCCGCCGGAAAGATGGGAGAAATTCGCTGGTTTCAGTTCAATGGAAAAGCAGTCGCGCCTCCTAATTTAAAAAAAGGCGCCATATGGATCATCGATGATGTTACCGAAAAAAGAAATGATCAGGAGGAACTCAAAAAAAGCAAAAGAAGCCGCCGAAAGAGCCAGCCGGGCGAAAAGTGAATTTTTGGCGAATATGAGTCATGAAATTCGTACTCCGATGAACGGCATTATAGGAATGGCCGATTTACTGCTAGAAAACAGAATTGACAATAAAACAAAAAGACTATGTGGATACCATCATGAATTCTACGGTATCCCTATTATATATTTTAAACGATATTCTCGATTATTCTAAAATTGAAGCGGGTAAACTTGAATTGGAAAATGTCATATTTGATCTACGAAAGATTGTTGAGCAAGTCAGCCAATTGTTTTCATCGAAAATACAAGAAAAAAAACTCGACTTGATCGTTCGTTACCCACCGGACGTTCCCAACTCTTTCATTGGTGATCCAGTGCGGATTCGCCAAATTATTTCCAATTTACTCAGCAACGCGGTAAAATTTACTGAACAGGGATATGTGATGGTGGATGTTGGTTTTGAATCCATCCAGGAAGATTCCGTTACTCTTTGTTTGAATGTGAAAGATACTGGGATCGGTATTTCAGAGGAACAACAGAAAACCGTTTTTCGGAGAAATTTACCCAAGCGGATAGCACCACGACTCGTAAATTTGGTGGAACGGGTTTAGGATTGGCTATCTGCAAACAATTAATCAATTTAATGCAAGGAGATTTATCGATTCAAAGCGCAGAAGGTTCGGGCACAGTATTTTCATTGCATTTGACGCTGCCTCGTAATCTTGAAACGGATGAAAGGATTGAATCAAAAGAGAATCTGGCTGGGATTCGAACCTTGATCGTAGATGATAATGAAGTCAATCGTCAAATCTTGACGGAATATCTGAACAAATGGAAAATCCCATCCGATGAAGCCCAATCGGGGCATGAAGCGCTTGCCCTTCTCACTAAAGCCCGAGAAAAGCAGCGCCCCTATGAGATTGCGCTTCTTGATTACCATATGCCGGGTATGGACGGTCGGGAACTGGCGAATCGAGTCAAGAGCGATCCAGGTATCTCCACGACCATTCTAATCCTTCTGTCTTCCAGCGCCATTCGAGGCGATTCGGATCAACTCAAAACGGCGGGATTCTCCGCGTGTCTGCGTAAACCTATCCGATCTTCCGATTTACTCGAAACCCTATTGCGTTGTTGGTCCATCCAACAAACTGGAAAACCCAGGGAAGATACACCCATATTGGAATATCAGGAAAAACGCAGCGCAAGAGAGCCCACCGCGAAACTTGATTTGAATGTGTTATTAGTTGAGGATAATCGCACCAATCAGATGGTTGCCAACAATTATCTTGAATCTTTTGGTTGCACGGTCGATCTGGCTGAAAATGGTCAAGAGGCTCTCGATAATTTTTCGCAAAAACACTATGATCTGATTCTGATGGATTGTTCGATGCCAATCATGGATGGGTATGATGCGACAAGGGAAATTCGATCGCGAGAAACAAAAAGTGACCATATTCCTATTATCGCCATGACCGCTCACGCCATGGAAGGAGACATGGAAAAATGCTTGGAAGCGGGAATGAATGATTATCTATCCAAACCCGTGCGCAAACAAAATCTGAAAACCATTCTATCGAAGTATGCAGGCCTTTCATCAGAGGAGCAAAGTCCATCCATTGAGACTGAGGATATCGCCCAGCCTATCGTTCAATCAAACAGTCAAGATGAATCCTCTATCGAAAATGAGGAATATGTTATTTTCGATTATGAGCCTTTATTGAAAGACATTGATAACGATATGGAGATAATGGAAGAAATTGTGACTGTGTTTCTCGAAGATACACCTCCTGGTATCGAACAAATAAAAGCAGGCCTTGAAGCGAATGATATTGAGCAGGTTCGTAAAGCAGCCCACAAGATCAAAGGCTCCGCCGCGAATTTAGGGGGGATGCAATTCAGTCATTTGGGAAGTCGGATTGAACAGGAAGCCAAACAAAGCAATATCGATGAATGTTGGAGATTGTTTCAACCCTTGTGCTTATCGTTTAAACAATTGGAGAATCAGCTCAATCGAAAAGAATGGAGGAAAGAATGAGCCAATCCCCTTACATTCCCTTTATCGCAATTGTAGAGTAAGCGGTTATGAAATTATTGATTGCTGATGATGATCGTTCAACCCGTATTCGTATGCGCCACATGATTGAAAAGTGGGGATACGATGTCATTGAAGCCGATAATGGAAAAACGGCGATTGATATATTGAATTCACCGGAGCCGCCTCGCCTCGCATTGTTGGATTGGATGATGCCGGAAATGGAGGGTGTAGAAGTTTGCATTGCTCTCGCTCAGGATAAGGAAAAACCACTGGTTTATCGAATTCTCATTACGTCCAAACAAGAGAAAAAAGATATTGTTACCGCTCTAGATAGTGGCGCTCATGATTTCATCTCAAAACCTGTAGATAGCAATGAACTTCGAAGTCGTATTGCGGTAGGAAAGAACCTAATCCAGGCGGAAGACAAACTCAAAGAAAGTCAAAGACAACTCTCGACATTAATGTCCAATCTGCCTGGAATGGCGTATCGGTGTCTATATGACAAAAACCGGACGATGGAATTTGTTAGTGATGGAGCGTTAACGCTGACAGGGATTCCCGCTGAAGAATGGAAGCATGACAAGAAATTAAGTTTCTCTACTATCATTCATCCCGAAGACAGGAATTCCGTATGGGAAAAAATAGAAAAAGCAATTGGGCGGCAAAAACCGTATCAATGTGTCTACCGGATACAGACACCGGAGAGTGCGCTTAAATGGGTGTGGGAACAAGGCCGAGGTATAGTTTATGGCGAACAAGAATCCTTCGCATTAGAAGGATTTATCACCGATATAACCGAGCGGAAACGATTAGAAGAAGCCTTGATTGAATCACAAAAAATGGAAGCGATTGCTAGGCTTGCTGGAGGGATCGCTCATGATTTTAATAATTATTTTATGATTATTCGCTTCTATACGGAGAGTCTTTTACAATCCATTCCAGATGATTCAACCATGAAAGAAGAAATTATAACCATCCAAGAGATTGGACAGCGCGCCTCTTCTCTGTCAAAAAACCTTCTCGCTTTCAGTCAGAATCAGCCTCTCAAAACAGAAGAAATCAATATCCACGCGTTTATTCCAAAACTAGAAAAAATGCTCTTACCTTTATTGTCCGAGAGTATAAAACTAGAGATTCACTCATCGGATACAACAGGAATTATTCAAGCCAATCCAGGTCAAATTGAACAAATCATTATGAACCTTGTGCTGAATGCTCGCGATGCGATTGATCGAGAAGGAACTATCTCCATTCGATCCGAGAATGGAGACAAAATAGAAAACAGTTTGGATTCACCAACGCTAGAGGGGCCTTGTGTTGAGATATCTGTCCAAGATACAGGAGCCGGGATTCCAAAAGAATCGCAAAAACAAATTTTTGAACCATTTTTTACAACTAAAAGCGCTGGAAATGAAACTGGATTAGGATTATCCATTGTCTACGGTATTGTGAAACAACTAGGTGGTTTCATCGGTTTTGAGACTGATATTGGGCATGGAACAGTGATAAAACTATCTCTCCCACGAATTATCCCTCAACAACCATCATAGTTATTCTTTGTTAAAAAATTAATGGTTATAACAATTATCCTAATTAACAAGGATACGGATCATGGTTGACAAGAGTAAATTAAGGTCAAGAAGTATTCTTATCATTGACGATGACCGTGTCATACGGTTGGTATTGAGAAAAATTGTAACAAATCTTGGCATGAAGATAGTCGGTGAAGCAGGGACAGGAATTGATGGAGCTTATATGTATGATAAATATCATCCGGATATTGTTTTGCTGGACGTTCAATTGCCCAAAGGTAATGGATTAACGATTCTCCGCCTGATCCATGAGATGAATCCAAAAGCGATTGTTGTAATGTTGACCGGTGATACTTCTGAAGAGGTTATAAAAATCGCAATCAAACTAGGCGCATATGACTTTATATCGAAAAGAGCCGATGATCTTCCTGATCGCCTTGCTGAATCCTTCATGAAAACTATCAAATAACAGATAGTATATTTTTCGTAACCTTTAAGTCTTCTTAAATAGCAGGCGGTGGAAATGGAGGAATCTGCTTCGTGCGGAGAACTGTTTTGAGAGCCTCCCCATCGGTTGTCACTGGATTATTCCCCCCGGCGTTTAGAATGCGATAGATCGTCATGAGAATCGATTGCGTTCGCGCGCCTCTTTCATTTTGGTTGCCCTGGATGACCTTGCGCATATCCACAACCGGGCGGATTTCCTGTTCCGCTTGATTATTCGTCGGTAGAACCTTGGGTCGGACAAGGAAAACGAGTATTTCGTCCCAGTTTTTTTTTCAACCTTCGTGTTAACCGTTTGATATCAGGATCCGTCGACTCGATCAACATCAAATCGATCAGGCGCTTGTTCAAACGTTCGATTCGAGATGAGAACTGGTTTTTTTTTCATCAAAATTGGGTATGAAAACCTCATCCATTCGAAATAATTCTCAAATAGCATCAGACATTTTGAAATCTTTCATCATGAGTTCTTGAATTTATCTAAATTGTTGATTTGATAAAATCAGATATCTCTATTCTTAAAGCATATTATTTAAATCACAATGAATTACGATCTTATCCTAACCCCCACCGGGCGCCTCCGTTTGAGGGAAGACGGAGAATTCAGTGAAGCGGAATCTGACGCCTGGATGAAGAGGATTGTGACCGCTTTTTCGTCCTCACAGGCTTCAGGCCTTTTCTCACTCGCCGCCTCAAAGCCGGACGCTCCTCCGCCATCATCATTTGCCTTCTGGCGGGATTTCGCCTGCCGTTACCTGACTCAACTTTGCCGTACACCCGAATTTGCTGGGCAGCAAATCGATCCGGTTGAACCGCCTTTTGAATCCGAACTGGAGAACATCAGGCTCATCGCGCCGCCTATGCAAGGGGGGGAATACCTTAACACCGATGTCTTGCGCGATCATTGGATTGATTTGGACTCGTGGGCGCGGGAAGAGATCGCCGCGTCCAAAGACGGTTTATCCGGATGGCTGAAAAAACGCGCGCCGCTTTGGCGCCAGGTCGGGCGTGTCTGTTTTCACCTCGCGGAGAACAAGCGCGATCCTGAATTTCCTTTCGCGTTTCTAGCCACGTATGCGCCAAGCCTTTCCAAAGGAGGGCGCGTGCAGTACCAGCCGTTGGGTAAGGCGCTGCAGGAATATGCGGGCGCCCGAAACAAGAAAGCGCTGATTAATTTGCTTTCACCCGTTCACCAAGCGTCGGAGAAGATTGAATTCGTCAAGGATTTGCTAGATTCCGGTGACATATTCCACCCTCTCGCATGGACTCCAGGCGACGCTTATCACTTTCTCAAGAACGTCTCCCTACTTGAAGAAAGCGGCCTCCTGGTTCGTCTCCCTGACTGGTGGCGCAAACGCGCCCGTCCGCGTGTGACTGTAACCATCGGTGAACAAAAACAGAGCCGTTTCGGCGCCGACGCGATGTTGGACTTCAAAGTCGGACTCGCCCTTGGAGACCACGAGATCACAGAAGAAGAATGGCGTCAGATCATGGAGTCGGGAGGACGGTCTTGCGTATGTAAAAGGCCAATGGATCGAGGTGGACCGGGAGAAACTGTCCAAGGCTCTCGAACATTGGAAACAAGTAGAGGCGAATGCGGCGGAGGAAGGGATCTCATTCATTGAGGGGATGCGGCTGCTGGCAGGCGCGCCCGCTGACCTTGCCGCCGATGGGCCTGGTGAAGAGGATCGTGAGTGGGCTTTTGTTGACGCGGGTGAATGGCTTTCCGATATTCTAGCGGGATTGCGCGATCCTAGTGGATTGACCTCCGGCGGGCGCGATAAGGATTTTAACGGTACACTTCGTCATTACCAGGAAACCGGGCGTAACTGGCTTTGGTTCCTGTCTAACCTTGGACTCGGAGCCTGCCTCGCCGATGACATGGGATTAGGGAAGACCATTCAAGTCCTATCGCTCCTGCTGGCTCTGAAGGAAGAGAAAAAGCCATCTGGAAAAGCGTCGCTTCTCGTGCTTCCGGCGTCGCTTCTGGCGAACTGGAAGGCCGAGATACAGCGATTCGCGCCAACGCTCAAGGCCGTTTTCATCCATCCTTCGGAAACAGACAAAGCGGCTCTTAACACTTTAGCGGGGAATCCGGGCAAAGGGCTGACGAACACCGATGTGGTTCTGACTACCTATGGGATGCTGCCAAGACAGAAATGGCTACTCGAGATGGAATGGCAGCTGGTTATTCTCGATGAAGCTCAGGCCATTAAGAATCCCTCCACACGTCAAACGAAAACCGTCAAACAACTCAAAGCGAACGCGCGTATCGCTCTTACGGGCACGCCGGTAGAGAACCGGCTTTCCGATCTCTGGTCGCTATTTGATTTTCTCTGTCCAGGGCTTCTTGGTTCAACGGCCAGATTCAAAAAATTCGTGAATGGCTTGGAAGCGCGGGAGCATGACCGGTACGCGCCTCTCCGTAATTTGGTCCGGCCTTACGTGTTGCGGCGGCTCAAAACCGATAAGAGTATCATCTCAGACCTTCCCGACAAGACCGAAATGAAAGCGTTCTGCGGCCTGACAAAAAAACAGGCTGCGATGTACGCTAAGTCGGTCGCTGAACTCGCGGTGGCGCTTGAAGGACTCGATGGGATAAAACGGCGTGGGCTTGTGTTGGCTTTCTTGATGCGGTTCAAACAGATCTGCAATCATCCGAGCCAATTTCTTGGCGACGGCGCCTATGAGCCGGCTGACAGCGGTAAATTCGACCGGCTTATGACAATCTGTGAGGAGATTAAATCCCGGCAGGAAAAAGTCCTCGTCTTCACCCAGTTTCGCGAAATGACCGAACCGATCGCCGCTTTTCTTAGTGACGTTTTCGGCCGGGAGGGCCTTGTATTGCATGGAGGAACAGCGGTAAAGAAACGCAGGACATTAATTGACCGATTCCAGAAAGAAGATGGGCCGCCGTTTTTCGTACTTTCCCTTAAAGCGGGTGGCACAGGCCTTAACCTTACCGCCGCGTCGCACGTGATCCATTTCGACCGGTGGTGGAATCCGGCGGTTGAAAATCAAGCGACCGACCGGGCGTTCCGTATCGGCCAACATCGGAACGTAGTCGTCCACAAGTTCATTTGTCAAGGAACAGTCGAAGAAAAAATCGACGCTCTGATCGAAGAGAAAACAAACTTAGCTGACGATATCTTAAAGGCTGGCGCCGAATCGATGCTGACTGAGATGAGCGATGAGGAATTGCTCAATATCGTGGCCTTGGATATCGATCGGACGAAATTATAGGAGATCAAAGATGAGCTGGTATGGTTATAAACCGTATGTGCCTGTGGCTGTCCGCCGCGCGCGCGCTCTAAAGAAGATGGAAAAACTCCGGAAGAAGGGAAAGGATATCCAACCCGTAGAGATTGAGGGAAGAACGATCGCTCGAACGTTTTGGGGGAAGGCTTGGTGCGATCACCTCGAATCGTTCAGCGACTACGAAAACCGATTGCCACGCGGCCGCACCTATGTCCGCAACGGATCTGTATGCCATCTTGATATCACTAAGGGGGAGATCAACGCCATGGTCAGCGGTTCCGAGATCTATACAGTGAAAATCGCTATCAAGACGCTTCCCCAGAAAAAATGGAAAGGCGTAAAATCGCGTTGCGCTGGACAAGTTGGTTCGCTTCTCGAACTGCTCCAGGGCAAACTGTCCGAGAACGTGATGTCTGTTGTAACCGACCGTGAAAAGGGATTGTTTCCCCTGCCCGATGAGATCGGCCTGCAATGCAGCTGCCCCGATTGGGCCATTATGTGTAAGCATGTGGCGGCTGTGCTGTATGGGGTTGGAGCGCGGCTTGACGAAGCGCCGGAGTTACTTTTTCTTCTCCGGGGAGTAGACCAGGAAGAATTAATTGACGCCGAGGCCGGTGTGGCCGCCGCCACGGCGGGAACGAAAGGCAGACGCATCGCTGATGACGCTCTAGGAGATGTATTCGGCATCGAAATCTCTAAAGACGATGCGCCCGTCAAACCGAAACCGCAGCGATCCAGGAAGAAAACGACAGCCAAGTCAAAGAAAACCTCCAAAGAGCCAGCGAAACAGACCGCAAAACGCAAGGCGAAAGAAAGTAAGACTTCATCGCCGGTTAAGAAAAAAACTCCAATACGGAAAACGAAAACGAAAGAAACACCGCGCCCTTCTCGAAGCCCCCAGCCCGTAACCAGCGAAACCGTCGCCCAGCTACGCAAAAAGTACGGTATGTCTCAAGGCGAGCTCGCAAGGCTTCTCGGTGTAAGCGCATCTACGATCAGTAAGTGGGAAAAGAAGCCCGGAACGCTGAATCTGCAGGCGCGTGTACTCACCGCCTGGAACACAGTGAAAAGATTATCGAAGAAGAAAGCCTGGCAGAAATTGAATAGTACATGATGTGGGTGGATTCCAATCGAGAGATTTAACATCTTGTTCGATTGGTTCAATTTGTGGGTGCTGGTTTTGTTACATACTCGCACAATGTTATGTGTCGAATAGTTTGGCGTTGTTAAAGTAATGATTGAAGGAGATTCATTTCATTGGGAAAAGAAATAATGAGAGAAATTCATTAGTACCGATAGTAATAATATTAAGGAGCTCATAATGATAATACGATCTCTATGTTTGCTGCTTATCCTTATATCTTCCTTAATATCAGCAAAGGAAAAAACTGACGACGAGTATTTTTATTTCCCCCCAAATGGTAATGATTTTAAAAATCAAAATCAGAAATCCCCTTCGACAACAGGTCTGGAGACTGATATCGTTCAAGAAATTAATCAATACATCAAAGAAAATCCTTATACCCGTTATCAAATCAAACCTCGCTGGGCGCTCTGGAGGCATGGTTATCTTATACATGTGGAAGGGGATTTTTATGAAATCCGGGATGTCGCTTCCCTTCGAAAAACGTGGCATGCGATGATTGCCGGGGCAGCGATATTACAGGGTAAGATCCCTGCATTGGATCAGAAAATCAGTGAATATGAGAAAGAATTACGGGGAAAAGACCGGAGTGCAACTTGGCGTCATGTACTGACACAATCGGCAGGATTTGATTATCCTTATGGTGATTATCCGGATTATGCTCCAGGTGAAATGTGGACCTATTCAGATATAAACTTGGTTCATCTATGTCATGCATTGGCGAAAGTGTACGGTAAAAGAAATTATTTTAACAACTATGCGGATGTCGCGCGAGAGGCGTATTTTGACGCGATTGGTTTGGAAGGTTGGTCCACCCAAATTGTGAAAGATGATTCATTTGGTGATTACGATGGAGTACGCTTCGTGTTAAGCCTGGAGAATATGGGAAGGCTGGGGCTTCTTGCATTAAATCGAGGGAAGTGGAAAGACAAACAATTGGTTCCTGAATGGTTTGTCAAAGAACTGGAAACAAAACAAACATATGGAATGAAGGTGAATTACAATGGTCCAATGATGGCGCTATTGGCCTAAACCCGTCTGAATTTCCAGAAGTCCCTTATGGATATTTAACTTGGGTGAATACTGATCAGGATTTATTTAAAGAAGCTGATTCAACCTGGGCAAGCGGCAGAGGCAGCGGCGGTTGTGTCATAATGTGGAATCATAACAATGGAATTGTTTTCGCTGGTATCGGGATCAATATCGGCAATGGTAAACCCAATCTTGCCCGTGTGATTGAAAAAAATATTGAGAGAGATAATCCACTTATTAGAGAATAAGTTCAGAAACCGCTGTTATGTTAAGTAGTCGATCAGGCGGTACATCTCTTTTCCGTAACCAGCGATCATCGATGAGTTGTACAAACAGATCGGCCAGTTGAAAGTGGAACTCGACTAGCTTAAAAAAAATCTGCCCCCTTCGGTTGAGGTCAAACGCACGTGGATCGATCCGGACCATCCCCACATTTCCATTTCACGTCAATGCGAACTCGTGGGGTTCTCCCGGTCAGGCTATTACTATCAACCCAAAGTCGAGACCCGTTACACCATGAGTTTGATGAATATGATCGATGAACAATACACCCGGCATCCGTTCTATGGCGTGCGCCGTATGACCAAGTGGCTTCGGCTTCAAGGCTGCGCCGTGAACAAAAAGCGCGTCAGCCGTTTGATGCGCCGAATGGGCCTGCAGGCGATCTATCCCAAGCCCCGCTTGAGTCAGGGCCAGGATGAGCACAAGAAATATCCTTACCTGCTCAACGGCCTGACCATCGATGAACCAAATCAGGTTTGGTGTACGGATATCACGTATATTCGCTTGCGAAGCGGTTTTGTGTATCTTGTGGCGGTGATGGATTGGTATAGCCGGTACGTGCTGTCGTGGCGGCTTTCGAATGCGCTTGAGGTGGAGTTCTGTCTGGAGGCGTTAGACGCCGCGCTGGGTTTGGCCCAGCCGGCCATTTTCAACAGCGATCAAGGCAGCCAGTTCACCAGCGAGGCGTTTACTGACCGGCTCCTCGCCGCGGGGGTGCGGATCAGCATGGATAGCCGCGGACGGGTCTTCGATAATATCTTCATCGAACGATTGTGGCGAACCGTCAAGTATGAAGAGGTCTACCTCAACGACTACACCAGTTTGAGGGATAGCCGGGCGCGTCTGAACGAGTATTTCACGTTCTACAACCGGGAGCGTCTTCACCAGGCGCTTCGCTATCAAACGCCGCATGCGGTCTACTGGAACAATTGATGTACGACGTCCCGGCGCCGAACGAAACAAGATTGAAAGGAGAAAACTCATGGCTCGAACAGCAAAAGTAAAGCCCCCCCTCCGCCCCCCAAAGGGGGGAACGCGTTTTGATCCAATCCGGTATAAACTGAAGTTAAGCGATCAAGTGGAAATCGGTGTTTTATAATGAGTAATTAACAAAACAGCACGGTCCATGCTGTTCCGTGCTGTTATAAACCATGGTATTCAGTTTGTGCTCTTCCGTTTAATGCGTTGTGGCAGAGCGGAAGTATTAAAACAGTTCCCAGATCTCCACATGGGTAGACGGGCCGCCCAGAGTCAGCGTGCCGTAGCAGCGTTCGCGATGAGCAGGGCCGTTCCACATCAGCTGCATATCGCGGTCGTCGAAGGTTTCATCGTTGTCGTCATCATTAATGGTGACGTTGAAACCGATGATCTCTCTGTCGATTGGGTTGAGATATTTCTCAAGTAATATCCGGTACTCAATCATATATCCATCATCGGTTAGGGATGGTGCGGCGAACCAGTCGTCTTCGTCGTCTTCGCCGAATAGAAAATCGGCGCCATTGCCATGAGAGGCTCCATTGGCGGTTATCGCCAGTTGCGCGCCGATTCCAAACCCGTAGTTAGAGCCGTTATTTTGACTGAAGTCGCCGTCCAGAAAGACTTCCACGCCATCATCATACCAAGTGTAGCCAGACTCGGAACCGGCGGGTTCGGTATCGGTGCGGATATCGCTGTCCGATACATCGACGGTAACGTATAAATAGGTGGCGTCATGAAGCACATAGAATTCAAAGCCCGCGTCTTCGATACTGGATGGATAGATGGCCTCTTGCGAAGGGCCTTCGAAAGGATTGCTTTTACCTGTTCCCGCCACCGCCCAGATAGCTTCGTCCATTTTGCCATCGATGATAATTTCTTCTGTAATGAGAGGCGCGGTAACTTCCTGACGTCCGAAATAGAGATTTCCGTACGTGCTTTCCTGATGGGTTACGCCAGCCCATACAAACTGCGTGTCCCGTTGTCCGGGGGAGGTGTCGGCGTCGTTGATTGCAAGGTTGAAACCAACGGTATCCCCTTTTTTAGGATTGCCGATTTTTGATAGTTTAATGCGGAACTCGTAATTGAAACCGGTATAATCATCATTCTCTAAAACCGCTGCAAACCATTCGGCATCCGCACTGTCTCCGAAAGTTGGATTTCCTGCTTCCACATCACGTCGTGCTCCGAATGATGTGATGACAAACTGACCACCGGTTTCGTATTCTTCGGGATGATTGTTGACATCGCCTTCCACCCGGTTGTGGTTACCATCCACGAAAACCTCAACCGAGTCATCATTCCAGGTATTGCCATCCTCTTCATTGGTATCAACCGCGTTTACCCAGTCCCAATCGGTTACCGCCACTGCGACATACAGATATTCGTCATCATAGATAATCCAGGCTTTGCAGGAAAGATCGTCCGCGTCATCCGGAACTTCACCGTCAATGATACAAGGCTGTCCCGGATCATCAACCGGTAAACTGGGCTGGTATCGGAACCACAGATTATTTAAAGTGTTAGTAAGCCCGTTTCCCTGCGGAGCGTACGTCCAGGCGTCATCATCGATTATCCCATCGATCACCGGCGGCTCAACCGCTTCATAATCCCCCAGGTAGTGGGCTAGCTGAGTCCGGGGCGGTAAGTCTTGGGAATAACCTGTCATTTCCACCGCTCCCGCCAAAAGCAACAGAACGAAGATCCGGATTGCATATATTTTTCTCATCACACTTTCCTCCCTTGAACTTGATAATTGATGTATCAAATCATCTTATAACATGTTGGAGGAAGAAATATAAGGGAACCGGATATTGCGGACTGCACTTCGGGAATTATCCGGACACTTTTATTCCAAGATGTGGCGCCAGCGAGTAGAACAAGGTGAACGTTAGTATGAAAAAGGTTCTGATGAGATTCGGTTGCTATTGCTGATTCTGGACGGTAGAAATGCTAGAATTTTAGTTAAAAAATCTGGATTTAGAATGATATGCTGAGATGTGTTTTGCATTTTATTTGATTTCATGAAGGAGAAAATCTGATGTCCACGCAAACTCTATTAGACGAAGCGCAGGGGGAATGAGAGAACCTATAATACGTAATTTATTCGCGAAACGGCTTTACTGGTCCGAAGACCGCACGCGTACATCAGAGCCAGAACTACTCGATAGGGCGATTTCCTGACAGTGGGCAGGAGGGCAAGAACCTGGGAATAGGTTAATGGATGCGACAGACGCTTTTGGCGAGGCTTACGAATCCTTTTTTTGCGTGCCTTCGCCCAGTCCTGCTAACGTTATGTCTTCGATCATGCGTTCTCTCAATTTGATCATGATCCTTCTCATGAATTAAAAGTATGTTTGGCAGTCTTACAGCCACTGCCTTCTCAGAAGGAATACATGACAACTCAGCAGATTTCGAAAGGGGAATATTCAACCAGATACGCCGACACTCGAAATTCTGTGGCAGAGACGCTTCGTCCAATAGAATTTCGAGAGAAGATTCTGTGACGGTGACCACGGTCCGATTCATGCTTGACAAGCACATGGGGATCGAACAAAATCTGGTTGGCGGCCAATCAGACACTTTCTGTTACGATAGGAGAAAAACGATGAAACGAATTGGAATCGGCCTTTCCATAGTAGTTACCTGCGCGGTGATGGGTATGGGACAGGATCTTTTTGAAACCGGGGAACTCATTATCGATGTGAATTATGATGATTTCGACGCGAGCGCATTAAACGCTACCGGTCTATCGGATCCTTTTGTGTTTAACGATATTCCAGGGAATGAGACAGGCGCATTAGAATTTGAAATACCGGCGGGACTGAAAATGTATGGAATGAACAGCTGTCGACCAGTTTCGACCGGCCCGAAAACAGCGAGGATATAACATGGCGAATTCAATACCGGGTGCGAGTCGAAAATACACCATACAATATCCAACTCCGGATGGAGATCACAGAGGATCCTTGGACTGGATTCGGGATCGATAATCCGATTCCCGAGGGATCGGAAGGGAAATGGCTTTTATATGATTTTTTAGCCTCTCCCTTCGCTTCATTCTATACAGACCAGATCAGTTTCTATTTGCGTTTTGGGGCACAGGATTATCAGCTCATGCAAATCGATGACATCCGTTTGTATATCAGCAACGCGCTACGGCTGAATTCCTTTGAATCCCGCGCAGACGAGCGGATGCTAAAAAGTAATGGAGTGGAATTGGAACGGGTGGAAAAAGAGGACGCTCCCACGGGCGCCTATGTGATGGTCGCGCGAATTGTTGAACCGGGAGATTCGCTCAGCAGCGCGTCACTCATTTTACCTTACGCGATCGTCAGCGATTATACCGGCGCTTTTCGACTTACTCTCGCCATGCGGTCGAATATCGCGAATTTCGAAGTGAGAGGCGGAATCACGGAGAAGAGTGATTTCTCCGCCAGTATGGTCTACGCACAGGAAACCGTAACGATTGTGGAGAGCGATACTTGGACGACGGTCTCATTTCTGATTCAACCACTGACTTTCAGCGCGAGCCGGGTGTATCCATTCCTCCAATTTGGAGGACAGGGTGAGGCGGAAATCCAGTTTGACCGATCTGTAATTCTTATGACAGATGAAGTCGTGGAAAATCCTGTTTACACCAATCTCTGGTCTCTCTATTAAGAATTCACAATATTTACTTCCATTCCATCAAATCTCACTTCTCTCTATACTTTTCAAGATTCCAGAAAAACCTGATCGTTTTTGTTCAGCCAGCGAACAAGATGCTTTTATGGCAGGGACATTCTCATATCCAAGTTTTGGAACTATATGCCCATTTATAGGCGCAAGATGATGATATTGAGAGATTGTGATTAGCCTCTGTTTTCTCACATCCCTTCCCTATTGAATGAAACCGTTTCAAAGAAAGGATAGACTCAAGATTGAATTAGGAAAAGTGTTTCTGTTTAGTTGAATTACCGGATAGAATCTGGCTGTTTATTATATGAAAATGAGTTTCTAAGGCTCTCTCATTCGTGATGAGCTCCCTCAACTCATTTTCATTTGCAGTTGTGATCTCAATCATGATGGTTTATATGAAACGGGTGATTTTATGGGGAGATGCTTGACATTAGACATTTTTAGATGAGAAAATTGGATGAAATAAAAAATAATGGAATAATTTCGTGATTGAAATGCGAAATCCCGGATTACTGAGTATTGCCATTTCGTTAATAAAAAACAGCGAAAGGTCTCGTAGTGCCCTCTTACCTTCTCGAGTGGGCTGGTTGAGTTGAAATGGCAATAGAACCGTAAGAAAACAAACGCTTGTGAGTTGAATAAAAAAGAAGGAGATAAAACATGAAACGACGAGCCTTTCTATCCCAAACCGCTAAAAGCACGATTGGCCTTTCGGCCGCTATGGTTACGGCAAATACCAAACAAGTGCTGGGGGCAAATGATAAAGTACGTATCGGTCTTGTTGGCTGCGGGGGGCGCGGACTCATGCTATTGCGCACCTATGCCCGAGACAATCGCTTTCAGTTCGCCTACATGTGCGATCCGGATTCGCGGCGCGGCACGCGTGAATTTACGATGATGAAAGACGAACACAATCCAAATATCAAGCGCCTGACCGATTTCCGCCATATGCTAGACGACAAGAATGTAGACATGACGATGATCGCCACGCCCGATCATTGGCACGCCCTCGCCACCATCCTATCCTGCCAGGCGGGTAAAGATGTCTATTGTGAAAAGCCAATGAGTCACAATCCGTGGGAAGGTCGCAAGATGATCGAGGCGGCGCGTAAATACAACCGCGTGGTGCAGGTAGGGCATGCAAAGCCACAGCGCGCCTTATCTTTTCGAAGCCGCCGATTACATTAAAAGCGGGGAAACTAGGCAAGGTGCAATTGTGCAAGATCTTCAACCTCAAAGCGGCTCAACCGTTCCATGCCGATAAAACAGCTAAACCGCCCAAAGAAGTCGATATCGATCTATGGCTGGGTGCGGCGCCGGAAGACAAAGCCTTCGTTTATGCCAGCAAGGGTTGGCTCTATTATTGGGATTTCTGTAACGGTGACATGATGAACGACTGTGTGCACCAGACCGATATTGCGCGTTGGCTGATCGGCGAGACGTACCCCAAAAGCGCGCACTGCTTTGGTGGCCACTTTGGTTTCGATGACGATCGCGAAGTACCTGATACCCAGTTTGCTACGCTGGAATTCGACGACAAGATCGTAACCATCGAGAACGGCCAGAACATGCAATACATGGCCAAAACGCCGATGGCAATGCGCGACACAGATGAGTTCCCACTCTGGCAGCACAACTCGACGAAGGTAGAGATTTACGGTTCGGACGGTTTGATGATGGTTGGACGTCACGGCGGAGGCTGGCAGGTATTCACCAACGCGGGTGAAGTTGTGACCCAAGCGCATGGGCGTTTTCCCGATGAACCGCATAAGGAAAACCTCTATAAGTGCCTACAATCACGCGAACGTCCCAATGCCGATGTCGAAGTCGGTCATATCAGTTGTCTGTGGGTACATCTGGCGAACATATCCTACAAACTGGGCGGCCGCACGCTGAAGTTCGATCCCAAAACCGAAACCTGTGACGATGCCGACGCCAACAAACTCCTCAAACGTATCTATCGCAAATCCTACGAGGTACCGGACAAGGTGTAAAGAAAAAGAAAAATCATGAAACAATTGGGTGGGCTCAAAGCATTGCATAACAATGCGAAGCCCACTCTTCACTGTCTACTTGGCAGATCGTATCAAGGATAGGCATTATCTCGTCACTCGCCACCCATCACTATTTTTTTGTGAAGATAAATGAAAAACTGTTAGAATATAAAAAAAAGGGAATGGAAGATGAGATGTAAATGTCACCAACACTGGAATCAATACGCGTTTACATTAATCGAGTTACTGATTGTTGTTGCGATAATCGGAATCCTGGCTGCGATCGCCGTTCCGAATTTCTTGCAGGCGCAAGTCAGAGCGAAGTTATCTAAAGCTGTAAGCAATATGCGGACGGTGGCGACCGCGCTGGAAATGTATTACATGGATAAAGGCTCGTACCCGCGATGGGCCTGGGATGGCTGGGGGAATCCCAACAACCACTATACCGGATTCAGGGATTTGACGACTCCAGTCGCCTACGTCATAAGTGAATCCGCATTCGTGAATCCGTTTAAGATTCAATTCGATAAGGATCATAATGTCCCCGATGGACGCGAACTCGATCCCTATTTTGAATTGGGGACGTTCAAATATCTCAACAGCGGAACGCGCGGGCGTTCCTTGCCACAATTAAATACGGAACAATTTCCTAAATCGCTTTGGTTATTGGAAAGTTCGGGACCGGATAAAGCTGATGATTATGGAGCCAGTAGTTACCCGCAAGAAGCGTTGGTGTTTCAGGCGACGAATGGCATGATCAGCCGAGGGGATATTTTCCTGGGAGGGGGGCAGTACGTAGCGGATTGGGTGAAAGGATTGGTGTATTGAGCGAGATAAAATTTTTATCGGAAACTGAACTAGAGAATCGGTTGTCACAATGGATGGATGCGGTTGGTGAGTTCAAGAGCCGATTTAGACGGATAGACCTTCAACGTTCGGCTTTATTGGTTATTGATATGCAGAACGAGTTTTTGCGTGAGGATGGACTTTTACCCGCGTGGGGCGGTCCTGCCGTAATACCTCGAATAAAAACGTTGATCCATCAATACAGAAAAACAGGACGACCGGTAATTTACACGCGCCATTGTTATTTTAATCCTGAAATCGATGGCGGAGCAACGGCTGAATGGTGGAATATGGATCGGGATAGCCCCATTCTGAAGGCAAGTTTACCCGGAGCGAAAATTCATGATGAGATTGCTCCCTCGAGTGAAGATCTTGTTCTTATAAAACATCGCTACAGCGCCTTTCATGGGACGAATTTGGAAACTATCTTAAAACGATTTCAGGTTCGGGATGTCATTATAAGCGGTGTAACAAGCAATTGTTGTTGTGAAGCGACTGCGCATGAGGCATTTTTTCGTGATTATCATATTTTCTTTTTGGCAGATGGATGCGGTGGTACGGACGAACAGACGCATATATCTGTGTTAAAGGATATCGCCTGTTTTTATGGAACGGCGCTTACATGTGAGGAAACTATACAAGCAACTATTTTCTTGAAGTTTTTCAAGCGAGAGATACGAGAACATGGACTCTTCATGATGCCCAACAGGAATTAATGAGACAAAAGGATTTATCGCCTTGCTATGAAAACGAAATGATACGTTATTTCAAAAAGAGTTTATTTCTGTTTTTTTGTGAATAAAAAAAGTCTCTGAAATCACTGTTGGTGATATCAAGCGGTGGATTGCTTGGCGTAAAAACAAACTGGTCGAAAAAATTGGACGATCAGCAATTCAACAATACGTCACGAATATTTCACACTCTCTCAATACCTTCAAACAGCCGTTGAATGTAATGCCCTAGTTGAAAATCCATGCACTTCTATTTCATTAAAAAAGTTCTTTCATTATCTCTCTGTCATCCGCCGACTTAGTCTCATCCTGAAATCCAACCGGCATTTTCAGTCAATGTTCGATTCTAAAAACGGTGTTATTAATTGTTTCATATAATTTCCTCCAAAAGGTCTTATTGATACCTCGATCTGTGCCAAGGTTTATGGAACGACAAGTAATTGGGACTCTAATCTTGCGTGATCAGCGTGGATGAAAATAAGAGTATTCAAGTCAGGTGTGTTGAGTTTGAAACAGTATTATGAGAATATTGTAGGATCATTTCAATGGAAATTTTCAATGGATGATCTGCAACGCCTCTTTGCAAAGATCCCATCTGATACTTTCCAAGATGATTTGGTTGTCTCGTTAAACATAAATACATCATCGAATTAATGATTCAGAATACTTAGGAGGAGAAACAATGATGCGTTTTATCCTAATCCTAAAACAAGAATATTCCCTTTTCGTCTTTGTTAAGACATTTCTACTGATTGGTTTGAGTCTGCTATGTTATCCAATGTCAAACACGGCTTCGGAACTCTCCCCAGCTACGCTGGAATCCACTCGTTTGTATGAATTTGATCAACTTGATCTGGCTTCCAATGGCTGGAGTGAAATCCCGGGGGGATTTACTGAATCGAATCCCGGTCAGGTTGTTGCCAATGTTTACCTTTGGCAAGTGATCCCATCTTCGAAAGATCATATCGGAATCATGCTTTCAGTCGATGCGAACGAAGTGGCATTTATTTATGCGTCAAATGCATTCCAAACCAGTGGAAAACCGGTCTTACTTCGTATGACTGTCCAATCGGATTCTCCCAACGTTGCGATTGCATTGGCTGTGTTGAAAGGCGATCTGGCGGCAAACACGGGCGTTGACGGATCCATTGCCACTCATATTCCAATGACCGCCGCCAGTTTTGTCGATAAAGACCGTCGCATCATATTGGTCTATGAACCGGATTCGGGTGAAACCATCACTCCTATAATCCAAGTGTCCGCCCCCGATCAGACAGGGGGCGCGAATGTTGCAATTGATCGACTTGAAATCATCCCCATCAATCCGGATGATCTCTATCTAGGACGTGAATTTCAAGCCGTGACCTCATCAGAGGCTCCAGTGACTACACCAACTCAGTTGTTAAAACCAACAGAGACAGCGACCATTCCTGACATCATTTCGACACCCACACCGACTGTAAAACAGGATCAACCCACTCCAATCTTTTCACCCACAACCTACTCCACTTCCAACAATGACGAATCCCATCCCCACATCCATCTCCGGAGACTCAACACAAAACGCCTGCGCCAGGAGATACCACATTCGAAGAGCAGGAACCCAACGACTTGCTGACTCAACCTCAATTTCTAGCGGTTATGTCGCTCAATCAATCGGTGGAAGTAACCGGATCACTTAGCTCAGGTGGAGTCCAAAATGAAGATTTTATTGGTGACAAGGATCACTACCGTTTTGAATTGCTCGAAGGCGCAGATGTCAAAGCCATGGTAAACTGGGATAACACGGCGGATGTGGATATTATTTCGGCTATGTCAGGCCGGATTCTGGCTTATGATCTAGAAACTCGAAAACCGGCGTTTGTGCAGGGAACCCTAGCTCCAGGATCTTATGAGATTCTAGTAGCCTCTAAGAATCAAGGCGCAAATTACACTTTATCCATTCATACATCCCCCCCCACTCAGTTTATCTATCCCAACGATGTATCCATTTTAAATCGAGATTACGGACATTTTAATCGGGAATCCATGACAACCACAACGCTCCACACACTCAAATTTGATGGAAAGGGAAATTATGAATCCTGGCGCTCCCTTGACTATTACAATCCGGATCTCCCAGGTTATGGCCAACATCAGGACAATCTCGAGCACGCAGGAACATATACGATTCTCTATCCATTATTGATCTTTCATCATGACAATATCGAGGAATACTATTTGTTATATTTCGAATCCGAAAATTCATTTTATCTTAATGGCGTTCGATACACCTAATGGCGAGCGGAATTTTTTTATAATCATGAGTTAAAACCCTCAAAGGTACGTTAATTGTTTTTCGGTATTTGGGATCTGACAGGAAAACGCTCATAAGCTGATATACTGTATTCAATCGCTGCATAACTCAAATGGAAACTAGATGTTAAAATAAGAACCAAGTAATCCAATGATAAAAAGTAACCTCCAATGCGTATATTATTGATTGAAGATTCGGATAAATTACAGCGGTCCATATCAACCGGATTGCGAAACGCGGGTTACAAAGTGGACGTAACCGGTGATGGGATAGACGGCTTTTGGCGGGCGGAATCTTATGATTTTGATGTCATAATACTGGATCTAATGTTACCAGGAATGGATGGTCTTACGCTGCTCCACCGTCTTCGAAAACAGGGAAAAAACGTTCATGTCTTGATTCTTTCCGCTAGGGATACGGTGGAGGATCGTGTAAACGGCTTATCGCAGGGAGCGGATGATTATCTGGTTAAGCCGTTTGCTTTCGACGAATTGCTGGCGCGGATTCAGGCGTTAATTCGCAGGAGATATGGTATAAAGCATTCCATCATTTCTATCGGGGATCTTCAAATTGATCTCGGGAAAAAAGAAATCAACACGTTCAAATCAACCGATTGACCTGACTCCAAGAGAGTATGCTTTGTTGGAGTTTTTGGTCATGAGACGAGGAACCGTTGTTCATCGCCGTGAAATCGAAGAACATATTTATGACGAGTATGTAGAACCTTCTAGTAATGTCGTTGACGCCGCCGTGTGTTCGTTGCGAAAAAAAATTAATACAACGAATTCACCAATGTTGATCAAAACGAAACGCGGTCAAGGATATATCATTGAATAATAATAACTTAAAGAACGCCTCGAAAAAAAAGCATGTCGCGGATGATTTTATTTCGATTATTCGTCATATCTGTTTTGGTGTTCGGCTTGATGGGGTATTTTCTTTATGATCGAATTGAACATGCTCTTTTATGTTCGTTTGATTCTGAATTGGACGCCTATGAGGATTCATTTGTGATGCTTTCCAATATTGATGACTCTGGACGATTCGAACTCGATTTTTCGGACGAAGTAATGAGCGACTTTAGTGGATTGAATCCTCAAAATTTTTTTTCTATCATTCGAGTATCTGATGGTGTGGAAATGGAACGTTCTAGGTCTCTTCGGTCGTTAGATCTCCAATTTCCTTTCGAGTTAAACGATATCAGAATCCACGAACATGTTTTTTGGAATATTCGTTTAGATGGGAAAAATGTTCGGTGTGTAGCATTTCGGGAATTGGTTCTAGTGGAACACGATGAAGATGGGGAAGAAATGTCGCATTCGATCGAAGAAACAAAGATTCCTTCAATCGATCCCTCTATAAATAATGATTTTGTGTTTATTGTTGGAAAGGATCGGCGGGAAATTGATATATGGCTACGAGAGATAGCTTTGTTATCGATTCTTTATATCGGGGGAGGCCTTTTTTTTCTTCTTATCATTAGCGGATTTGTATTGACGAATGGGTTGAGTCCACTGCGCACGCTTGAGAAAGAAGTGAGGTTGATTTCATCATCCAATTTGATCATGGTATCGATTCCGTCCGTAATTGAACTGGCTCAAATTTCCAGCACATTGAACCTTGTGATCTCCAACTTAAAAGATGCATTTGATAGAGAGAGACGTTTTACAGCTGATGTCGCTCATGAACTGAGAACACCCATCAGCGAGATTCGGACCGCCGCTGAAGTCGCTCTTCAAAAACCATCAACTCTGAATGCTGATGAACAAAATGCTCTACAAGACATACTCGCTTCAGCAAAAAAAATGCAGAAAATTGTTCAAACGCTACTCACTTTAGCTCGTTATGACGCCGGACAATTGAAATCTCAGCGGGAATCCATAGCCGTCCGTCCATTCGTTCTTTCGATTTGGAAGGTTTTTGAAGAAAAAACTGTCTTGCGTCAGATCGACGTTCATTTTGATACTCCAGCAGACTTTTCCATAAACACGGATCGGGACTTCCTCGAAACAGCGTTAATGAATCTTTTTGAAAATGCCGTTGAATACACGCCTCCTGGCGGGGGAATAGAATGGAAAACGGATCAGAATCATGGAGGATTTGTTTTTTCAATTTCAAACAGTGTATCGAATCTTACTCCAGGCGACATATCCCATTTATGTGATCGATTCTGGCAAAAAGATCCCGCCCGTTCATCGAACGAGCTTCACAGCGGCCTCGGTTTATCATTGGTTCGTTCGTTAGCCGATACACTGAATCTAACACTGCAGATCCATCTTGCTGACGAAAACCGCCTGAATATATCCTTGATTTCCTAATAATTTTTCCCATCCGTAATCTTCCCGTAATGTTTCCTATGCTATCTTCTTGTTTGTTTGATTTTCATATATCGCCCTCATAAAGAGAAAATGGTGCGAAAAAGGAGAAAAAGAGATGGACGGATTAAAATGTTTCAAAAAGATTGGGTTGATTGTACTGTGCCTGGGCGTTGCGGCATCGTTTGTTTGCGCCGATGGGGATGATGATTCGCAGGAACTGAAGATTTCCCTCTCTCAGGCTCCCGAATTGGTTCGCGCAACCATCAAAAAACATGCCGAAGGCAAGGAAATTGAAGTCATCGAAGTGGAAGTGGAAGATGGCAAACTGGTTTACAACGTAGAAATAGAAAATAAGGGAGAGAAAACCGAATTCAAGGTATCTTCGGATGGACGTTTTCTTGGATTTGACGAGGAGAACGGCAGCGAGAATGACGGGGAGAAAGATCATGAAATTCAAATTGATATCGAACGGCTTCCTTCTTCTGTAAAAGAGGCGGCGAAAAATTATTTTGTAGACGGCGCTGAAACCAAGGCCGTCGAAGAGAAAGAAGACGGCGTCCTTTATTATGAAATTGAAATGGAAAAAGGTGAATTGTCGAAAAGCGTGAAGTTTACGAAAGAAGGCGCGCTCGTTGAGGTCGAAGGAGAACTGGAAATCTCCGATCTTCCCGAAGCGGTTCGCTTAACCATTGAAAAGAAATTTTCAAATTCCGAAATAGAAGAGATTGTCAGTGTGCAAGCATTCTTTTACGAGATTGTCGTTTCAAAAGACGGAAAAGAAATTGAAATCCCAATTTCTCCAGCCGGTATTCTCATGAAGTCTCAATGTAAAGAACATCAAGTCGACAAAAAAAAGAAAGAGGACGAGGACGAGGATGATGATAACGAAAACTAACGGTCTTAATGATATCCTTATCAAATCACGCTTTATAGATTTGAGTTAACATTCTGCGATTTTTCTTTACTGAGATGGAAATGGGAGAAAGAAAATTTGGATTGTGTCGGTCGTAATATCTAAGAATTACAATGCAACAGCTTAAGAGGTCGATTGGATTGATGAAAAATTGGAATCTGTTAGGCCCAGAAAGAGTGCCCTCCTATTTGTTAATCCTCCTTTTTTGTTTTATCCTTTTGGCTCGTTTTTACTTGATCATGTCTTTTCCATTATTTCATCCATCGGAAGGACGTTATGCTGAAATTTCAAGAAACATGGTTACGGAGAGTGATTGGATTACTCCTCAAATTGAAGTGGGTGTTCCTTTCTGGGGAAAACCACCTCTATTATTTTGGTTCAATGCGGTGAGTCTCTATTTATTTGGCGTATCAAAATTCAGTGTGAGAGCGCCATCTTTTATTATATGTTTCATGACCGCCTTTTTGGTTTATAAACTTGGTGTAAATTTAAGGAATCGGATCTTTGGTATTTATTGCGCTCTAATTCTTTCCTCGACCTTACTTTTTTTTCTAATGGCTGGCGCCGTATTAACCGATCCATTTTTGATGTTTTCAATCACGTTATCGCTTATTTCTTTTTATATTGCCATTCAGTCAAAAACAAATGATCTGTGTCAAGCATGGGCTTATTGTTTTTTTGCTGGCATTGGATTGAGTGTGCTATCGAAAGGTTTAATCGGTCTTGTATTGATTATTTTTCCTGTCTTTATTAGTCTTTTATTTTCTTCTCAGTGGAGAAAAATCGCAAATACCTTTCCTCATATTACAGGTATGTTATTGACTCTTCTTATTGTCATTCCATGGCATCTCTTAGCAGAATACAAAACTCCTGGATTCCTGAATTACTATATAATTGGTGAACATCTTAAGCGATTTATGATTTCGGGATGGCGTGGGGATCTTTATGGTTCCACGCACAACCATATGAGAGGGATGATCGTATTATTTACTCTACTTGATACTTTGCCGTGGAACATTCCATTGCTGGCCGCTTTGTTTTGGCTTGTAAAGAGAAGATGGAAATTATCGTCTGTTTTTGCCGATATCCGAATTTTGTATCTTCTTACATGGTTTATCACTCCAATTATATTTTTTTGTTTTGCTAATAACATTGTGTTTACATATGCCCTTCCTTCCTTGCCGCCCTTTGCAATCTTAACGGTTTTAACGTTTCAGAAGGTTTTATCAAAAATGGGAATGGAGTCACAACCGTTTCGCCTTAGAAATTCACATGAAAAAGCCACGTTTTTCTTGAGTGTAAGAGCATTAATTATTTGTGTCTTATTTGTCCCTCTTGTCACATTAATTGCGAGCCATTTGGGTAAACCGTTTATGAAAAACCATTATGAGCAAGAGCAGATCATGGCTCATGTCAATCATTTGATTCCTAATGCGTCAAACCCTAAAGTATTTTTTATTGGCAACAAGGGATACACAATGTCTTTTTATTCCCATAATCAAATGAAGATTGTTACAAAACCAACAACTGAGTGGTTATCAACAAAGATGAACGATGACAATATTGACTATTATATTTTGGATGCAAATGAGAATAAATTAATAAATGGTGAATTCCTGAACAGTACAAGAGAAGTCATGGCATTTGATCGTTACGATTTAAGAAAAGATCTTCATGACAATGTACAAAAAAATAATTCTCAATATAGAAAATATGCAAAGTTAAATCAAAAAGATGTTTATAATATGATTCAAAAGTAAATGACGTGACTTAACAAAACGATCGTAAAGAAAACACAGGGTAAAGGAGTCACTAACCATGCGCTATATAAAATTGGTTTTTATAATAGTTTGTTTTTCGATTTTTGTTTCGCTTACTACAGTCATTGCCTTCGAAAAATACAATGAGAACAATTCATTCACGACTGAGTTTGGCATTGATAAAGAGGAACTATCTTCCATAGGACGAAATCCCTATTTTATCCTAGAACCTGGATATCAATTGATTTTTGAAGGCGGTAATGAACGTCTAGTGATCACGATTTTGAAAGAGACCAAAATGATTGATGGCATAGAAACAAGAGTTCTGGAAGAGCGGGAATCCAAGAACGGGCAATTGGTAGAGGTATCTCGTAATTTCTTCGCCATCAGCAAACGGAACAACAGCGTCTTTTATTTTGGTGAAGAAGTGGAAATTTATAAGAACGGCAAGATCGTCGATCATGAGGGCGCTTGGCTGTCGGGTGAAAAGGGAGCCAAATTTGGATTGATAATGCCCGGTCAGGTATTACTAGGCGCAAGACACTATCAGGAAATCGCGCCCGGCGCCGCGATGGATCGCGCCGAAATTGTTGGCTTGAACGAAACCGTTCAAACCCCCGCCGGGGAATTTAAAAACTGTCTCAAAGTCGAGGAAACTACTCCATTGGAGCCCGGTGAAAAAGAATACAAATACTACGCTCCTGGAATTGGACTGATCCAGGATGGCTCGTTAAAACTTGTGAAATATGGGAACAAGAATTGAGTAATGAATAGGCAGCCATAAAATTTTTCTCGCGATGTTGATACTGTTCTTCAATTTACATGGAAAATGTGAGATTGTATCCAAGAGATAAGATTGGTATTCTCGTTTGGATATCGATGATTGTGTTGAAATGATAGAAAAGGGAAAATGGCGAAAATGTTTCTTCTAACGAAAATCCCATTTCTTCAGATCATTTTGTTCCTAGTCTTCATCCTTCTTTCCGGATGCGCACAGTTCGACAGAAAGCAGTATGAAGCTGTTGTTATTCAGGGGATTAAGGATGGGGCCGGTTATTCGTTTCAAATAAATTCGTCTCCTGGAGAGATTGTTATCCCAGACGGTTTGGTTTTAGACGATGGGATTTCGGAAGATGAAGCCATCCAACTCGCGCTGATTAATAACGCGGCTTTCAATGAAACCTTAAGCGATTTAGGCGTTGCTCAGGCGGACTACATCAAAGCAGGCTTATTGCCCAACCCAGTGTTATCTTTATTATTTCCAGTCGATGACCGTCATTACGAATCTTCTCTTACAATGGCGGTAGATGCGCTCTGGCTGCGTCCGCGACGGCTGTCCATCGCGGAAATCCAATCCAAACGGATCGGTCAACGTCTGGTTCAAAACGGATTGGATTTGGTGCGTGATGTCCGTACGGCGTTTGCCGAACTCGGACAATCAAACGATTTATCTCGAATCGGCCTTGAGTCGGCTGAGTTGCAGGAACGCATTGCCCTGCTATCAGAAAAGCGATTGGAAGCGGGTGATATCAGCGAATTGGAAACATTGATGGCGCGGATTGAAGCGAAGAGTTCCCGCGCCAATGCGGTTGTATTACAGCACAACGTTGAACAGGCTTATCAAAAACTGGTCACTTTGGTTGGGTTGAGTATGCTGGAAAAAAATATCTCTTTTAATGAACCATCTGATCGGAATTTGATGCGGCATGATAGCCAATCACTCTTGGAAGAAGCATTGGTTCAACGCCCGGATTATCGCGCCGCCAAACTCGCCATAGAAGCCGCCGGTGAAAAAACTGGACTCGCTCGTATGGATGTTTTAAAAATCAGCGCACAGGTCGATGGAGATGAAATATCGAACCGTTTTCAACTTGGCCCTGGATTCAAACTAGAAATCCCTCTATTCAATCGCAATCAAGATCAAATTGCTCTTGCGAAAGCCGAATTTGAAAAGAGTGTTTGGCAAACTGTTTCAATTCGCGACCAAATACCGGCTGCGCTGTTCCTTATTTAGGAGAGGAATTCTTCCCAAAGTTCCAAGAAAGAGATTTCTTGATGCATTGGGTTGAAAAACCAGGGACATCGCTCGAAGCGATGAATCGCTTGACGATTCGGGTAAGCAAGGAACTTCGTTCTATCCCCGGCGTTAGAAATTTTGGATCTCACATTGGCCGGGCTGAAGTCGCGGATGAAGTAGTTGGACCTAATTTCACTGAATTATGGATTAGTATTGCGCCCGAGGCGGATTACAAGTCTACACTCGCTAAAATCGAAGAAGTCGTTTATGGCTATCCTGGGCTTTACCGGGATGTGCTCACTTATTTAAGCGAACGAATAAAAGAAGTGCTAACGGGAGCGAGCGCCAGTATTGTAGTTCGTATCTATGGGCCGGATTTAGGCGTTTTACGTCAAACCGCTGAAGGTGTTGCGGATGTCATCGCGGATGTCGAAGGTATAAAAGATTTATTTAATTATCAATTTAAGGGATGCTCAAGGGGAGTTAAAATTTGATTTCTCCAAGTTTGACCGTTGGGCGGATATCTTTTGGAACACAGGAAAAATGGACTTGTTGGAAACTGGATTTGTCGCCACATTCGGGGAAGGACGCTGGTTTAGCACTGAAATCAAGTTACGCAACTTTTCCGTGCGTGATGAATCAAGTGGAAAAATGGAAACACTGAAGGGAAAAGATTTGGGTGTAACTCGCGCTCCGCGCTATGCAGCCTGTTCCCAAATTTCATTGATCATCTCTCGATATGGATATAACTTATGAACGTTTTCTTGAATACGATGGTCTTGGAAAGCCTCCCAATCGTCATTGAGAAAGACGGCTCGCAAGTCCAACATGGCTTGAGCGCCTTCGGTCCGCCAACGCATTCCCGTTCCTTCCATTCGATCCTTGACTAAGTGACGGCAAGCCCCTTCGACCACCCCACTCCCGATGGGATAGCCAAACGCTAAATAATAATCATAACGCATATACTCTCGGTTATTTTCCAAATACGTAATCACGCGCTCCAGCTGTCTCTTTTTCGCCCCCCGCAGACCTCGCTTGGTTCCCATTTGTCTCAAGCCACCAATCACTCGGCCCACTTGCCCTTCGAGTAAACGAGTCAGACGGAGTTTCACGAATGTTTCCGCTTCTTCACTCCCTTCCGGAACGAAACAATAGGCGGCGCTCCACAGGCGTTCCATGACGTGATAAATATCGATGATGCAGACGGTATCGACTTCATAGGCTTCGGCTTTTTTCCACAACGCCCGTTCCCCGTCCATCAAACAAACGACCGCTTTATTTCCAGCTGCATTCCGGATGTTCAGTTCCTCCGCAAACCATTGGAAGATTCGATCTTTTCCGTTGCTCTCTTCGCCTTCCATCTCTCTTGTCAGTTCCGCCCGCATCTGTTTGTGGCGCGGAACGGGGCGGTTTGCGCTCTGCTCCTTCCGGAAGATTTCATTCACCACGTCCTCCGCCTGACGAGGAAACGGATCGATTGTATACACTGCGCCTACACACGCTTGACGCTTTTTATTCGCCTTTTCTCCTCGTTTCCGTCTCCCCGGCTCAACCGTCTCTTCCCGCCGCATCGGTACTCCCTTCCCATCCGCCGTGAGAACTAGAATCGAGCCCTCTTCTTCCGCGGCGGGTGTGGGCTGCGCCCAGCGAAACGCTTCCACCTCTTGCGCCATGGCGCCGTTCATATATTCCAGACTGCGAACCGACTGGCCAATCCCCAATATCCGTTCCAAGGTTTGACTGGATTGCTGATAAGAGTTTTGCACACAAAACGCCTGCGACCATTCTTGGAGTAAAAAGGAAAAATCACTTTCGGGTAAATTCAGCCGGGCGTCCAACGGAACCACCTCATGTTTTTGGCTCTCGCGAGTTCCATAGACCGTTCGGTTAATCATGATTTCACCAAAGACGGATACATACCGCTTTTCGTATTGCGTGTCCAAGCGGCGTAAGGTTTTCCCGTCCGGCTCAATGGTAGGACCGAGGTCGCCCGTTCCTTGCCGGTCGATCGTCTCTTCCAGCATGATTCGGCCAAGATTCATAAGACCGCTCCATAGCTCTTTCTCGATTTGATCGATTGGGATTCCGTTTTCGGCTGCTTCTTTCACCTCATTCCACAACGCGGCAAACTGATCTTTCGACTTGAAAATTTCTCGTTCTTGTTCCATCATCAACCTGGGGCCTCATTTCAGTCAGGATATACATTGTTTTCATGGACTAATGTTATACCTGTTGAGGCCCTTTTTAACAAGTCATAAATTACACTAACTATAATATAATCAATACTTTATGAAATCGAGCTCCGCGGGTTACACCCAAAAGATTTCCTGCCGGTGTTTCTACCCCAATTGGAAAATCATTTAAAAGAAAAAGGGTGGCTGAATAAAACCGTTTTTCATATCGCGGATGAACCATCCAACCACAACATTATGAGCTGGCGAGAAGTATCGGATTTCATCCACCAATGCGCGCCCTCACTTCGCAGAATCGATGCCATTGAAACCACCCATTGTCAGGATCGTCTGGAAATATGGGTACCCAAACTCGATATTCTCTCTACTTGTTTTAATGCATTCCAACAGACACAGGGGAAAGGAAACGAACTATGGTTCTATACGGTCGGTATTTATCAGGGTGGTTCGCTGCCAAATAAAACTGTCGATGTTCCATTGATCGAATCACGCATTTTACACTGGCTAAATTACCGATATGGATTAACTGGCTATCTGCATTGGGGATTTAATCAATGGAGCGACGATCCATTTGAATCCCCTGGCCAGCATAATGGAGATGGATGGCATGTTTATCCAGGGAAAAATGGTTTGATGGACTCCCTGCGATGGGAACAGATGCGAAACGGCCTACAGGACTTCGAGTATCTTTGGATGTTGGAAGACAAAACTAGGCAAATCACTAGTTCACTCAGTGAACGACTTTCCATTCTTGATCCATCCCGGAGAAGCAAGGAAATCGCTATTTCTGTGGTCAAGTCTATGGATGATTATACAAAAGATCCAACGATTCTTTATTCGGCAAAGAAACAAGCCATTGAAGAACTATTGGAGTTGGATAAAAGTCCTTGTTTGCTCGTGCAGACGAATCCGTTGGAACATACGCCAGTCGCCAACAATTGCAGTGTCGATTTATTCGGCTATGCGGAACCTGGAACGAAGATCATCGTTAATGGTAATGAATTGCCTGTTGCTCTTGATGGCCTGTTTATGGAAAATGTAAGACTTACAAAAGAAAACACTCTTATAGTGAAAGCTGAAAACCAAAAAGGCAAAAAAGAATTGATTCGCACTTTTGCTAATCCTTATTAATTCCACTTGTGACAATACAATTAAAGAGCATCTGTCACTGGCTTCATTCACAACCTGAGAAACTGCGAAAATTTCCTTTTTTTCAATCGGTATTATAAGCGCGCAGGAGCGATTATTTGCTGTCGTCAGCATCCGGCTTTTTGGGATAGGGATCCCATTCATAGGCCACACTTAAGTAGTATAGATGGTTTCCGGTGGATTGTGAAAGACAGGATATATTTTTCTAAGTGAACAAAGATAACGTGGATTTCGGGTAAGATCACTTGACATGACGTATACAATCACGAGAGTATTGGTAGTAAATTTAAAAAAAGTGAACGTATTTCTCGTTCTAAATAGGAAAACACAAATCAAATGAGAAGAATCAAGTCACTAACTGCAATTCAATTATATCTATTGGCATTGGGATTGGCTTTAGCCTGTTCCCAGTTATCTTCCGAAGATCCGCCCGGAGGACCGCTGCAACCTCCTTTTGTCCACGATGTCCCGATCAATACAAGTGATTCGCCCCAAGAGATCATAGAAAAAGCGGCGAATGTAGTTCCGAGTCCGGCGCAGATGCTCTATCATCAAGACGAATTTTCCGGATTCATTCATTTCGGCCCTAACACGTTTACCGGAGTGGAGTGGGGCAACGGTAAGGAAAATCCCAACGTATTCAATCCGGGTGAAACCCTGGATACAGATCAGTGGTGTCGGATCATGAAGGCCGCACAGATCAAAAAGGTCATTATCACGGTGAAACACCACGATGGATTCTGCATTTGGCAAACGCGCTACAACAGCACTTTTTCCGTGCGTGCGATTGACTGGCGCAAAGGCCAGGGTGATGTGCTGCGCGAGTTGGCGGACTCCTGCAAAAAGTATGGTCTTAAACTCGGTGTATACCTTTCACCAGCGGATCTTTACCAAATTGAAAACGAAGAGGGTCTCTATGGCAACCTTAGCAAATATCAAACAAGCGTAATCCCCACGAATCCGGATACGTTCAAAACTGATCCCACTCAAGCGCGTGCGGATAAGCCAAAAGACGCTCCTACATTTACCGTGTTGGCAGACGACTATAACCGCTACTTTATGAATCAACTCTACGAACTGCTTACTGAATATGGCCCCATTCACGAGGTTTGGTTCGACGGCGCACATCCCAAGCGCAAGGGTGGACAGCAGTATAGTAAGGATGAGTGGTTTAATATGATTCGAGCGCTTGCGTCAGACGCGGCCATTTTCGGTGGGCCGGATATTCGCTGGTGCGGCAATGAAGGAGGCTATACACGTGATTCGGAATGGAATGTCCTACCAATCGAGACATACAAGACCAGCGGTGAAGACCGTCCAATACCTGCCCCAGGTTTGGAAGATGCGCTCACCGCCGGAAAGTACACAGTTTATGGCAAGCCATATCACTCCAACTTTCTCTACTACATGATTGCTGAGGTAGATACGTCAATTCGAGCTGGTTGGTTTTGGCGAAACGAACAGGAGCAATCCGTGCGCACACCTGATGATGTATTCGATATCTACGAACGCTCGGTGGGTGGAAATGCTGGTTTTCTCCTCAATATCCCCCCAAACAATAAGGGCCGTTTTGGCGCGCGTGATGAGGCGTGCCTGATCGAAGTCGGTAAGCGCATCCACGCCACCTATGGTACAAACCTAGCGTCCAGGGCAAAAATCAATGTGGACGGTAAGGCCAACGCCCTCAGTGATGGTAAACTGAACACCTTTTGGTGTCCTCCGGCCAATCATGGCTCTTTCATTGTGACACTCCCGCAAGCACAAACCGTCAACCGTTTTGTGCTTCAGGAAGCGATTGCCAATGTGGGGCAGCGCATCAAGGAACACTCCTTAGACGCCTGGATTGATGGGACATGGAAAACCGTAGCCTATGCCACCACAGTTGGTTACAAACGGATCTTGCGATTTCCCGCCGTTACAACAGACCGCTTTCGAGTACATATCCACGATGCGCGTCTACAACCCACCGTGGCCGAAATCGCAGCTCACTATTACAACCAGCCGCCACCGCAGGTGATCGCCAAAAGAGACCGGAACTACAATGTGGTTTTAGAAACTTTAGCTCCCAGTAACCAATTTGACTGGAAACAACACGGTAAGCGTGAGGCCATCCCCAACGAGCATACCAACGTCGACATCCACTATACCCTGGATGGACAGGATCCGACTATTGAGTCACCGGTATATGCAGAACCACTCGATCTACCCAATGGTGGACGGATTCGGGCATGCTCGGTTGTAAACGGTGTAATGGGACCACTATCCGATTTGCGTCTGGGTATATCAAGAAAAACTCTGAGCATTCACTATGTCAGCAGTCAGCATGATTCGCACAACGCTGAAAAGGCCATTGACGGTGATCCGCAGACGTTCTGGCTTACGAGCCAGGCCGCTGGCCATCCAAGCCATCCACACCAGCTGATCATCGATCTTGGACGCCTGAATCGGGTGGAGGGTCTGACTTATCTGCCACGCCAGGATAAACGGATCGCTGACGGTATGATCGAATCCGGAACCATAGAAACCAGTTTAAACGGCGCGGTGTGGACAACGATGGGACAATTTTATTTCGGTAATCTGCTCAACAACCCGGTCAAACAAGTGTTTCTTCTTGACCATCCAATCGATACCCGTTATGTCCGTATCACTTCTAAAACCGGCGTGCAAGACAACCCCTTTGCAGGCGCCGCAGAAATCGAAATCCTCTCTATGATCGAACCAAACTAAAGAAGTACTTTAGCGAGGGCATGGAATCCATCTTGTTCGTCTGATCGGAAAACACAGAAAACGGGTGAGCGAAATGGATAGCCCGCAAGAATGTAAAAATTGCTATGCTTTTTACACACGAAGAAACGACACCCGTTCTCTGCAAGTGAGTGATCCGCTATTTTTGAACTTTCGTATCAGGTCAGGCACATGAAGTGATATACTAACAATCACCAATAAACAAGGAGTCAAGACGCATATTCTCTCCCTAGGACTGGGGAGAGTAAGGGGGGTCGAACATCGATGGAACAATCCCCTCCTAATCTCCCCCAGGCTTGGGGGAGGAATCTATCATTTCATATGGCTGTCCAATTACGAAAGATATATAGAAGTCACCCCAAATTGGAACATTTTAGCTGCCATTGATTTTCGGCGGTTGAGATTTGGACAAAAAGTGGATTGGTTACCATCTACCTGCTTTTCGTAATGGAACTCAAGACACAACGCGTTCGGACAGGGTTTTCTCTCTCTTGATCGCGTTCAGAGCGACTTTGGCTTTGAACGCGCCGCTGAATTGATTGCTTTTTTTCTTCATGGTCAATCCTCCAAGCCAAGTTGTCGACTTGATGGATTTTCACCTTAAACCACTGCCCGAATGATGGGAGGCGCTTCACTGCCCGTCTTGTGGACACGTATTCCGGAAATCGCTATGCGTGGAATTTTCGTGTTGGGATCAATTGGCGCCGGTGTTGTTTTGGACAGCAGTAGGGCGCCTTGTAGCAAAATCCGGGCTTTCACCGTCCAAAATCCTAGGAAAGATTCTTTTCTTTATGGATTTTCAGATTTTTCTTGGACAGGAATGATATAAATCATATTGTTTTAAGTATAATTTCCTTATTCCTCCAAGACGAAATCCAATCTTTATACTATAATGATAATCTTATGAATAATCTGGATGGATTCTCCATCCAATATAAACAATAGCATGAATCGTATTTCAATAATCAGAGGGATAAATTCGATCGAATGAGAGAAAAAATAGATCAATCTTCGAAGTTCTATACAACGTTCATCATCGGATTGTTAATCGTTAGCCTGCATTGTTGTGGAGGAAAAACAACCGATCGAGAACAGGAGAAAACAGCGGGAACCGGCAGCCGGGATAGCATAGCGCAAAAGAAAATCGACGCGTTGCCCAGCTCCGAAAATGTCTATCCAGACTCCCAGCGGGAAAAATCCACGTTCCCCCCATCCGCGACCGTCTCTCCACAAAAATCCACACCGATCGTGGGAAAAACAGCGTTCTCTCAAATTCAAGAGGGATCGAGCGCGATCAAAACACCGGAACCGGCGAAGAAAAAAGTACACCCAAAGATTATCCGGGACGCCTCCAATCCCGTCAAAGCGCTCTATATGACCGGTTGGGTCGCGGGGACAAAAAGACTCCGCAATGATGTTATCCAAATCGCCACCAGCACGGAGATCAACGCGATCGTTATCGATATTAAAGATTATTCAGGCACGGTCAGTTACATCACCGGCCTGCCTAAAGTCGAAAAATACAAAGCGGAAGAAAAACGCATTCGTGATATTGATGAACTGCTCGAAAAACTGCATGCGCAAGATTTATACGTGATCGGCCGGATTACGATCTTTCAAGATCCAAAATTGACCGCTGCGCGGCCCGATCTTGCCCTCAAAACTCCCGAAGGTAAGGTCTGGAAAGATCGAAAGAAACTTTCCTGGGTCGATCCAGCTTGCAAAGAAGTGTGGGATTACAACTTGGATATTGCGCGGGATGCGATCCGGCGCGGTTTTGATGAAATCAACTTTGATTACATCCGTTTCCCCTCCGATGGAATCGGATTGAGTACGATGATCTATCCATACTGGAAGCGAAAGGGAGAAATGACAACGGTTCTTTGTAATTTCTTCCGGTATGTAAGAAAATCGCTTCCAAACACACCGATTTCAGCTGATATCTTTGGATTGACAACCGTCGCCAACGATGACCTAGGCATAGGACAGTTGATAGAAGACGCGTATGAAAATTTCGATAACATCTGTCCAATGGTCTATCCCTCCCACTTCGCCGCAGGTTTTAAAGGCTATAAGAATCCCGCCGACCATCCATACGAAGTGGTTAAATTCTCGATGGAAAAAGCGATCGAGAAGTTGGTTGAACATGAATTGAAAAAAGAAGCGAAGGCCGCCGCGATAATCACCGCGGCTTCGATTCGATCCAAAGTCAATTCCACTGCAATGAAAGCGAATGGCGAGTCCATCGCGTCATCAACAGATGCAAGAGCGGCGGGAGACATTCAATCCGCGACGAAACCGAAGCCGAAACTCTCCCCAGAAAAAAAGCGTAAGATCATTCAGAAACTGAGACCCTGGTTCCAGGATTTTGACATGGGGGCCAAGTATACTATTGACATGGTGCAAGCGCAGATCAAAGGAGCCAGCGACGCTGGCCTTCTCGACACATGGCAGATCTGGAATCCAAGAAACAAATACCGAAAAGCAATTTTTAAATCGGCGAAGAAGTGATTTTTCTTATATATCAACCAATATAAGGCCTTCCATTTCTCTGTCTTCGATACAAGAGCGCCCCTGTAAACGCTACAACAAATAGGGTAAGACAAATCAGCGTCCACACGAGTGAGGAAACCATCCCCCCATCTGAATCCATGCCTTCTATCCCCGCCGCCGCAACCGGCCCCCACGGGAAAACGCCTTCCCTGTGTGAACGCAGGGCCATGACTTTTTCATCCAGTTCCTTGCTCCAAATCATAGGCAGATCCACCCCTAAACTCGACGCGTTGCGCAGGCATGAACAATCTCCGGTTAGAATCGTAATCTGTTGATTCAAGTATGTTTCAAGGTCTTCCCTGCCCTCCCTGGGCCGCATCAATTTCCCCTTTCCGAACACAATCCCCACCCAATCCGGCCCATCCTTCTTCAATCCAAGAAATGAAAGAAGAATACGCGCTCTCGCGTCCCCCCGATCCACTCGAAAAACGGACACAGGAAGCGTCTCCTTCTCCGACCATTGTTCAGCGATCGCAGAGATAGTGGACTCAAAATCACTATTCGGAGCATTCCCAGGAACATACAAGAGCAGCGCCAACTTTGATCCAACCGTCTCCCGGATCTCTTTCCGGATTGGAGAATCAAGTAGGATTTTTAATTCCTCATCGCTCGGATACGGCTCCCAATACTCCAGAAAAAAAGACCGCCGCTCCGACCTATTCCACCCCGCCAAAACCGTAACTGGAAACGAAGGAGGCGCCGATGGAATCCCATACTCCTTCCAATTCACATCCGGATCATCCGCGTCAACAGAAACAACTTCAATATTCAATCCCCCCTCAAAACTCTCAATCCATTCCTGCAAGCGTTCAACATCCTCAGAAGTTATAGTTCCCTTCCCCATTACAGCAAGCCGATGAATATCCCGTTCTTCATTGAACGCGGCGTCACGGACAGCGTAGCCTTCGCAAGCGATGGCGTGAGTACAGAACATAGTATCAATACACAATACGCAACTAGCGACTAACAAAATTGAGATGAAATGAGAAACTAATTGTATATTATTCATTTTAGTTCTTATTAGGGCTTACTACATAAAATGATTGTAAGTAACAAGGGTAAGAATAAGTGTAAGCGCTGGAGCAGTAACTTATACTCCCATGCCTAATCCACAATTTCACTCTCCCATCAAACCAATCGGCGCACCACTAACTTCAGTCAAACGAATCCCAAATGCCCAAGCAGAGCCCTGCTGTGTAATCTTTAAAAGAATGTTGTTAACACCTTTCTTCGCCTGTACCTTCAACGTATCCTGATCGGGCATGTAAGTCCGTCCTCCATCAAACCGTCCCGCTTCCTTTCCGTTGAACCAGCATTTAAAGCCATCGTTGCTGCCGATTTTGAGATAGATCTCTTTCGATTCGGGAAGATTCACTTCCGCGTAGGCGTAAACCGCCACTCCTTCGTAATCCCCATAGATTCGGGCTAAATCCACTTTACCGGTGGGGTGATCCGTTATATAATCTTTCCATTTCAGTTCACGGCGATTGGGTTTGTATGTTTTCGATAAATTAACGAATGGTTCTTCGATTAACACTTTGTCGGTAGGATTGTTCTCATTCCAAGGAAACGGTCCAATCAGATTCCAATGAATCACAAATCCAGCTTCCTTAGCCTCTTTCCCTACTTCGTAACCTAATTTCTTCAGGTTCTGTATAATGCGCTCCCGGTCTTCTGGATCTTGATTGGAGCGGAACGCGTCTTTTAAAAACCGGATCGCCATGTTTTTATTTTCTTCGCTTCCATCCGCCATGCTGATAATTGAGTTCAAATACTCCTCCGCCGCTTTCCCATCTCCATAGCAAGCTAAGCGGCCTTCCTTCATCGCGGCAACAATCCGTCCATCACGATCGATCAGAAGACCGCCCACCAAAGCCTCAGAGGAAAGTTTATGTTTCCAAAGCACATCCCCATCATCAGCCCCTAACGCGCTTATTTCCCAGCGTGGATAAAGGGAACGGAAGTTTGGCGCTTCATACACAGCGACAACCGCATTTGGAGTCATTGCCAGAGACAGCGTATCCGTATTTTGTAAAGCGTCCGCGTTCCAAATGGTGTTAGGTTGTTTATTCGATCCCCCTTTCAAATGATCGAGAACCGTTTTCGCTTTACACACCGCTGGAACCGTTTTACGTCCATTTACAAAGGCGAACATCCGGTCATTCCAAGCGGGAGGGATTTTCCCAGAATTCAATGTCTTGCCGCCTCCAATACCGGAACCCGCTTGCGCCTGGTACGCCGTGAAGACACCCGGATTAACCACGTTCGTTCCAGCGGAATACCGCAGACGGCCGCCGGTAATGATATAATCCTCACCCAAGACACCGATTTCTTCTCCCCGGTTGGTTTGAGGAGAACCGTCTTTTGGATACAATCCCGCATAGGCCCCGGTTTTGATATCATAGGCGGCGGGAGAAACCACGTTCCCTCCAGGCATCCAAAGATAATTGTTCGCGATTGCAAGAACCCCTTGAGCGGATACTCCTTTGCGCAATTCTGGATTGAGATGTCCCGACGAATTATTTTGCCAGATCACCTTTCCACTCTCCGCATCCAGCGCATACACATAGGTCCCGTCATAGTCAATAATCCCCGCCGCCGCGTATGCGATCCCATCCTGCACAACCACACCGCTATGAACGGGCCATGTGGAACTAATCGAACCATAAACAGGAATCCGCCGTTCAACCGGCGCAGCCCGGAACCGCCATAGAAGACGGCCCGTCGCCGCTTCCAGCGCGTATACATACCCGTCTCCCGATCCCACATAGGCGCGTCCTTTCCAAATCGAAGGTGGCTGTTGGATCGGTCCCGCGGTCCGGTAGGTCCATTTCGGCTGCCCCGTCACCGCGTCGATGGCGCGTACTTTACCGTCATCTCCCGCCAAGAAGATCAATCCCCCAGCGGCCACGGGGGGAGCCGGTGTAAAAGCATAAGAGGGATTGAATTCCCAAATCCTGCTCGTGGATTCAGGCGCTCGAACAGATGTGCTTGCGGTCCGGTTGTTATTCCCCCGATAAGTAAACCAATCCTTATCTGTGATCGAAAACGCGGATGCGATGGAAAGCTCCCCCTGACCCCGTTCCAGCCGTTCCGATACATTCACTTCACGCTCGAATTGAAAATCCCCCGCTGAACACAACGCGATCCGCCCCATCAAAGACAGATTGCAGTCACACGCCCAGGGTCCTAGATACAAAAGGCCGTTCGTTCCAATCACCCCGTCGTTACAGGATGGGCGGAACGCGCCATTGAACATAATCGATCCATCCTCCCGATCGTATCGCGTCAAACCTTCGATCCAACCACGGCAGAAGAATGAATCCGGCGTGGCGGTCAAACGGGCGCAGGATCGTTTCTTGAATTGAAGGTCTTTAACGATCTCACCCGTCATTGGATCAATCACCATCGTGTTGCCATCTGGACCTATGCCGCACAGCAGCTGGCCATCAATATAAATCATATTCGGATTGTTCGTTGTCTTGCGATGGCTCCAAAGCAGGCTTCCATCCTCCAGCGAAACGCCAACAATATTCATACGCGTCTGCGCTTCAAAGAACAGCGCTCTTGGCGTATAAAGGCAGAAGCAGGTTGTACGGAATCCAGGCGTTGATCCCAACCCTTGCCCCGGTTCTTCAATCAACCGGCGCAGTTCTGGATCATCATTCATCCATTGAACATGACCCGTTTGCGCGTCCAAACATGCTGCGTGTGAATCCGGTCCATAGAAGTAGAGTTTCCCGTCGCCTAACGCCATTGCGCGCGAATCGATATCAGCGGCCTCTTCATGCGTCCAGAGCGTTTTCTCTTGTTTGAGATCATAGGCGGCGATGATTTGTCCAAAGCCCCAAGGCACGCGGGGTTGGTAATACCCTTTGCTTAATTCGCCCCAGCTCCAATGTGTGTATTCACTGCGGACCACTGTCGTTTCCGATGGATCTTTTTGTTTCCCGGCAAGCGCGTATAGGATACCATCCTGAATCGCCATCCATTTCCATTCACCGCGCGCCTCTGGAACCGTGATTCGGCCTCTCTCTTCCCCCGTCTTCGCATCGAGTAGAAGACAGCCGTTTCCATCCGTGTCAATCATGTAAAAGATTTTATCCGTAGCTACATACGCGGATCGGTGAGCGAGATAGCCATCGGGGAGTTTGCGGTTCCAAAGAATTGTCCCATTAAACCCATTGCGCGCGATTAGTGTGTTTAACCAAGGCTCTTCCCGTTTGTGGTGGGCGATGTGTCCCATCGCGAGAAAGATACGTCCTCCAGCCGAGGTTGTCACAGCGGGCATGGCGATGTAATACGGTTCTCCCATCCATTGCGTCATATAGGGCGCTTGGATCACGGTGTCAGTAGAGACGGGATTGTTGTCAGGCCGGTGTTCCCAATGCGTCCAATCGTCCGCGCCAGCAAGAGGCGGTTTTGTAATCATCACAAAAACACCATGATGATCTTCCCCAAGATCGTAGTCTCTCGCGCCGCCGTCTCGCAGCCATTGTTGAATCCGGTCAACGCCTGGTCCATTGTTATCACCAGTCTGGAAACCAAGCACAGCTTTTCCCTGTGGACATAGCGCTCGCATGATTTCCACGGCTTTGATCTCATCAAGTGACTTGGTGGTAAGGTGTGTCGAGAGAAGCAAGTCGATCGTACGATCCGCGTAAGGAAGCGGATTCAAATCCGCTTTCGCCACAGTGATATATTTTCCGTAAAGGCCGTCAACATCGAGAGCCACTTTCGTTTTTTCAACCTTATCCAAGCGGGAATCGAGAATTTGAACGAGAAAATCCTCCATCCGCGCGATTTCCAAAGCCAGATCCTTATCTTCTACACCAAGCACGGCAACAATACCCCTGTGCAGACCGGTTTCTTCAAGGATATGCTTCGCCACAAACGCCGCGTCATAACCAGCGTTTTCCATCGCGCTTCCTTCTAAGGGATACGCAATGAATATTCCACTAACAATAGCCAGAACGAGTGTTTTAAATCTTTGTGAAAATCTCATGGCTGCCTCCCGGATAATTCCATCGACTGAATTCATCATACTCCAATATAAAACAATTCACTCCACAATGCAATCATGCTCCCTCTTTTAGTTTCCGGTTAAAATCAACCATAGGTTCTTGGAATGGAATTACTCACCTAGAAGTGAATCCGCTAGATCTGTAAAATAAAAAAATATCGTATGAAGAAAGGTTTGTTATGTTATCCAATCGGAAACGGAATACTAATGCGTTCACATTAATAGAATTACTAATCGTCGTAGCGATTATCGGCATCCTCGCCGCGATCGCCGTGCCCAATTTTCTAAACGCTCAACTCCGTGCGAAAATTGCGCGAGTCCAATCGGATTTCAAGTCGATTTCAACCGCGCTTGAAACCTATCGGATTGATTACAATAGTTACCCCTATTTTGATGAGTGGGGATACGACGCCAGCTTTAGCCCAATTTATTACCGGCTAATCCCGTTAACGACACCGTCAAGTTACATGAGCACAATCGATTTGCAAGATCCCTTCCTGAAAGTAATGCCGGCGGAAGGCTACGAAGATGAAGAAATCCGGCATTCTTATAACTACCGGTATTATAAAGCATTCAATCCGAATTACACATTTGACGCCTGGGTTCTCAACAGCATGGGACCCGACTTGACGAAAAACAAAGGATTAATGACGGAACCATGGGCGCGGGGTATTTGGAGTAGTCCGGATCACGCGATTTACGATTCTACGAATGGCATCGTAAGCGTTGGTGATATTCCTTACACGGGTGGAGATACAAAATATCGGGCTAATTTCTAACAAACGACAAACCGTGTGTCGTATATATATATATGCTGGATTCCCTCCCCATAGGAATTGGCGAAACATTGTTTCTCCGTTCTTGATTCAATCTCCCACACGATCATATGCAAACTGAACTAAGACTAAAAGGCGCTATGGGCCAGTCACGATAATATCACCAAAACTCATAAGGCCATTCGAAGAGGAATAGTTCACAAAGCGGATCACTTCGCCGGTTTGCACTCTCCAAATTTTGTCAGGCCCGATACATGCGAAAAGAAAGCGCAAGGCTTTTGACGCCTTTCGCTCTTCGATGAATGACGCCCAATAACTATTTCTCCACCCGCTTTCAGGCGTATTCTGGACATACCAGTATGGCGCATTTTTCAGACCGGCAAAATACCGGCTGCCGCCAGAGTCATGCGCTTCCGGACTGATTCTGAAAACATCCGGAGGAATGCGTGAGATATAGGGAACAGGAGTTGTTAAGACGAGTGGAGAATAACCAAGGCTTTGACCGGGCCCCCGGCTATCTGTGGCGTCGAGGGGGAAATCATTATTGTCAATACTGTACATCATAGTAGCAGAGTGCAAACTTTTTAAATCCGATTGGGCGCGCGCAATTTTCGATCGAATTTGCGCGTTTAGAAAATTCGGCACGGCAATCGCGGCGAGAATTCCAATAATCGCCACAACAATTAATAGTTCGATTAACGTAAATGCCAATCGCGGTTTCATCATTCTCATTCCTTGTCAGAGATTATCTTAGCGGTCTCTTCTACTAAGAAAAGTTAAAAAAAGATAGAACGCTCTCTTTTATTTGGCTAGTCATTTTCTTTACAGTTTTCAAACTACACCAACTTTAGAAATTTGTTATTAGTTATCGATTAGATTATTGTTCACATCATCTAAAACCAAGAACATAAAGTAAAATGATCGCTCTTGTCTATTAAAAAATTTGAGGAGTTGTCCATCGAAGAACCTGTTTTATGAATTCAAGTTAGATATTATACTAGATAAATAATATGTAATCATTTAGCCGCCTGAAGAATTTTCAGTAATAAATTACACTAAGCGTTACTTTGAGGTGTACCCCATTGTCAAGACAGGAATCAAGGAAATTTAAAGTAGGTTTTCAACCTCGATTTCGTTCAACTCAAGTCTCCTTATTTGGGATCCGGAAATCATGATGATTCCAGATTCTCATAAAACTTTCCGATATTATACACTACCAGGAGAAACGGAGATCGGTTCTGCTGTAGAGCAACCGGTCAAGGGATATCCTGGTGCGTGTGCGACGGATTGCCGTCAGGGAGACGTATCAGATCATCCCCTTTTTTCGATCATTTCAAGATAATCCAGAGCATTTGCCAATGCCTTAAAAAACTCAAACGCAAAGTTCTTGGACCGTCAAGTTTTCTAGTGTTCTCTATAAACCTGAAGCGGCGTCTTATATCCCAAGGCTTGGTGTAGACGCTCATTATTGTAGAACTGAAAATAATCCGTTAGTCCGCGCACACAATCATTCACCGTTTCGTAACTTTTGATATAGACCTCCTCATATTTCACTGACCGCCATAACCGTTCGACGAAAATATTATCGAACACTCGGCCTCTTCCATCCATGCTGATGAGAGTCCTCTCTTTCTTCAAGCGACTCGTAAAATCCGTGCTTGTGAATTGAGAGCCTTGGTCACTGTTGAAGATCGTTGGCTTATCAATTTCAAAAGCCATCTCCAACGCTTCGAGGCAAAAGTCAACCTCCATCGAAGTGGAGACTTTCCATGACACCACATAACGACTAAACCAGTCTAAGATCGCCACCAGGTAAACAAATCCTTGGCGCATACGTATATAGGTGATATCGGTGCTCCACACGTGATTGGGTCTTTCGATTTTCACTCCCTTCAACAGGTATGGATATTTCTTATGCTGAACATTTCCGAGGCTCAAACGAGGCTTCGGGTAGATCGTCTCCAAGCCCATCACTCGCATTAAACGACCGATTCGTTTCTTATTCACAACCCGTCCTAGAGTTCTCAACCATTTCTGCATTTTCCGAATTCCGTAAAACGGTGTCCGGGTATATTGTTCATCAAGCAGGTTCATCAGCGCTACATTTTCGGCTGATTCGCCCACGGGTTGATAATAAAATCCTGAACGAGACAACCCCAGCAATTCACATTGCCTCTTTATTGAAATCTCAGAATTAGTTAGTTCGATCCAACTTCGTCTTTTCTTAACTGAGCACGTTAGACTTTTTTTTTACCCAATCAAGTTCGACTTTCATTTGCCCAATCTGGCGGTAAAGTTCCGACGTCAGTTCTTCGGCTTCCGCTTGACTCTTTTCTTGCTTGCGTGAAAACAAGCCTGGGATTTCTTCCAACAGGCGCTTTTTCCACTGTCGAATCTGGCTCACATGAATTTTGTAATCGCTCGCTATCTGGGTTAAGGTCTTCTCTCCTTTGATTGCCTCCAGTGCCACTTTGCCTTTGAACGCTCCATCAAAATTTTTTCGCATTTTCATCATTTGGTTCACCTCTTCTACCTATTGTCGGCTTCGAGGTAACCTACCTTAGATGGCTGTCCGAATTTTGGGGTACAGTATACTTCTTGCTCCTATTCGAAGTTCAATAGGGTATGAAGAAAACAACAAATCCTCTTCCAGCAATTATACATGAGTTTCTCGATTCCTCCTAACTGTCGGAGAAATCGACGGTTCGTAGGCTTTTACAGGACGAACCAGAATTGGCCGCTCTCTGGATATCAGGGACCGATCGGACCATCTTTCAAAATATTGATTCTGCTGAGCTTCTTCGAGTATATTCTCTGAAGAGATTTGCCAAGAGCAACGATCCTCAAGCAGAAATTCGCAGGTCCCGCATTCTTTGTTTCTACGGTCTTGTGTTTTGGGCACAATTTTTAGCGGTCTCATTTAAAAATCCGAAAATAGAATTTCGAGAGAAGAATCTGTGCCGGTAACCGCGGTCCTATTCATGCTTAACAAGCACAGAAAGTCTGTAAGGACCTACCTATGTTGATCAATATTGTTTCCATTACCGTGTTTGATTTATCTTTTGAAAATGATCCTTCATTATGCAAAGATATATCATTACTAATTGGTACTCCGATGGTTTGACAACCGCGATATGTTCCGCCAACACCCACCATATATCGAAGAGCGTATCGGGATTCCTTTGAATGTATGGCTTCCGCAACGGGATCGTCATTTGATGAAACTCGGTTACGTTTTTTTTATCTTAAATGTATAAGAACGCATTCCCGTATTAGTCAATAGAGATATTTTGTAATACAATCATGCCTGACTGCATTAATCAAGACGAATGCTATGATCCGGTAAAATGGCGCCGCAATGGAGCGAAAGGTAATGGACAATCATAACACTTTTGAGGCTAAATCCAAACAATCGGGGAATGATCTTCTCATTCGAGTTCATAACTTCCACAAACAATATCGCGAGACAGTGGCGGTCGAGGATTTAAATTTCGAAGCGCATGCCGGAAACATTCTAGGTTTGGTCGGCCCCAACGGCGCGGGCAAAACAACGACATTGCGGGCAATCTGCGGAATCATCCCCCCAACCCTGGGTGAATTGTCGGTCGCCGGTTACGACGTGCAGGAAGATCCCATTCCCGCCAAGCAGCTACTAGCCTACGTGCCCGATGATCCCAAATTATTTGATACGCTGACAATTTGGGAACACTTGAAATTCATAGCGTCGGCCTATCGGGTTAATGATTACGAGACCAAGGCAGGCGAACTCCTTAGCGCGTTCGAATTGGAAGAGAAACGCGACACCATCGCGATGGAACTCTCACGCGGAATGAAACAGAAAATGGCGATCTGTTGCGCCTACTTGCATGAGCCGCGTGTGATTCTGTTCGACGAGCCTCTGACCGGTCTCGATCCACGTGGAATCCGAACGTTGAAAACGTCGATCGTCGAACGAGCGGAATCGGGATCGGCGGTTATTATTAGTTCGCATCTGCTCTCGTTGGTAGAAGATCTGTGTTCGCACTTATTGATTCTCCACAAAGGGAAACGGCTTTTCTTCGGCAGCGTCGATGACGCGCGGCGGGAATTCGACGCTATGGAAGGTGACGCCTCCCTGGAAGAAGTCTTCTTCCGGGCCACAGAAGGAAACAACGTGATGAACAATCGATCGGAGCAATAACGATGATACATCCATCGCTTCCGTTTCTAATCAAGTTGCAAAGAAAAAGCCAATTTCGCCGGGCGCTCCGTAGTCTGAAGACGTGGCGGGGACGGATTTATTTCCTGATTGGGATTGCGGTGTTCGGCTTGTGGCTGGGACCACAGATCGTCCTAGCGTTTACAATGAATTCCGCAAAGACCTCCGCTCCTTATATTAACGCTTTTATGCCATTCGGACTCTTGTTTTTTTGTGTGATTTCTCTCATTAACGAGTTGATCGAAGCCGGGACCAAAGCCATTTCATTTACCGGCGGTGAAACGGAATTTCTCTTTCCCGGTCCCTTCAGTCGGCAAGATCTGTTGAAGTATAAAATCATAACTAGCATGACAAACCTACTTTTCGTTGCGCTATTCATTTCAATTTTTACCATGCGTTTTACCTATAGTTATCTGGCGTGTTATGTAGGTATTTTTTTAACGTTGCTTTTTACTCTTTTTTTCAGCTTGATCGTGGCCTTTATCAGGGTGATCTTGATCGAACACGCATATACACCTTCCCGGAAAAGAGTAATGTCTATTGCCGGGATCATTCTGCTTATCATTTTATGGAAAGGCGCCAACTGGACCTATGCCTGGGATCTGATCGCTGCCGGTAAACCGTTGGCCGTGGCGGAAGCGATCCGTGAGACTTGGGCCGGTACAATCCTACTTGCCCCATTCGATGTTTTCGTACGTGTCATCTTGGCGAAATCGCTGTTTACGGATTTCCTCATGTGGGGATCGGCCGCTGTTGGAATCAATCTTTTTTTTCTTTTCATAATCTTTAGATTGGACGCCAATTACCTTGAAACAGCCATGGCTATTTCGGAAAAAACGTATGCCAGACAGCAGCGGATGAGACGCGGCAGCGCGCCAATCAGTACATCAAAAAAAACGGCTACGTGGAGCCCGCCATCGCTGCCATGGCTCAACGGCGCAGGCCCGATTCTCTGGCGGCAGCTGACCGGGGCCATGCGATGCGCAAGAGGGATGCTGGTTCTGGTGGTTTTTATCTGCATCGCTCTTGGATCGACTGTGTTTTCGGGTGGATTATCCGGTGAGACTGTTTTATTTGTTCTCATCATCACTGCGATATATAGCATTTTCTTCACTCAATTGTTTCCCTTCGATTTTCGCAGCGATATCGACCGAATGGAATGGTTGAAAATGCTTCCCATCGGTTCGATGCCTATTGTGATCGGGCAGGTATTTACCCCGGTAATCATGGTGTCGATTCTACATTTTTTCCTCTTCGGAGGCCTCTTATTCGCCGTAGATGAAAACCAGACGCTGCTTTATATAGGGATGGCGCTCGCCCCGTCGTATAACCTGTTATTGTTCGGATTTGAAAACTTGATTTTCCTTCTGTTTCCCATCCGAGTAGTTAAGACCACTCCTGGTGATTTTCATGGATTCGGACGAATTATGGTTGTCTTTTTCTTGAAATTCTTAGTCATCGGTGGAATTCTTGGTGGGATCATCGGTATCGGCATTGGCGGTTACTATTTCTTGGGCAAACATATTGCCGTTTTCATCACGATTTCCTGGACGTTGCTAACTTGTTGCGGAATCGCCGTACTCCCCTTTATCGCATGGGCGTTTGAGAAATTCGATCCTAGTGTCGATACACCGGCATAAACGATGATTCATCCCGCGCTTCAATTTTTAATACCGATTTTACAATATTAACGGACTTGCGGCTTGAATCAACTTCATGGGCTCCCACTTTTCCGGTTATATTCCACTGGAAAAAGAAAAACAATCAACTCTCCATTTCACAAGCACTTAGCAGTGATCCCATATGAACCTGTCAACCGATAATCGGGCCACTCACAACTACTTGACTATGCGGAGATTCATATAATTATTCTATAATAGATAAGGATTTTTATGTCGCGTTAATCGGCTTAAATATCTTATTATACGAAGTGAGTAAGGAGCGATTTACTGAACAGGATAGGATTACACGGAATGAAAAAACGGATTCTTTATCCTTTTTCAGCCATCGTAGGTCAGGAAACAATGAAAACCGCTTTACTCTTGAATGCGGTGGATCCAACTATTGGTGGCGCCTTGATACAAGGCCAGAAGGGAACAGGAAAATCCACTGCGGTTCGCGCCTTGGCTCAACTCCTGCCGGAAATCGAGATCGTGGAAGGATGTTCGTTTCACTGTTCGCCGGATGATCCTGACCTGATGCATGAAAACTGCTTGCGGCGATTCAATCAGGGGGAACAACTCTCTCGCCGAAAACGCTCCATGCCGATGGTGGAATTTCCCCTGAGCGCAACGGAAGATCGTGTTGTCGGCTCCTTGCATGTAGAACATGCGCTGCAAACAGGCGAACGGCATTTTGAACCGGGTCTTTTGGCGTCCGCAAACCGGGGAATTCTTTATGTGGATGAAGTCAATCTATTGGATGATCACCTGGTGGATATTCTTTTGGATACAGCGGCTTCAGGAATCAATGTAGTGGAAAGGGAAGGAATTTCTTTTTCCCATCCGGCCAAATTTATTTTACTGGGAACAATGAATCCTGAAGAAGGAGACCTACGCCCCCAATTTTTGGATCGTTTTGGACTCTGCGTTACCATCAAAGGTCTTAGCGATGAAAGCCAACGACGGGAAATCGTAATACGGAGAATCGCTTTTGAACGAAATCCTGACTCATTCCAAGAACAATGGGCTGAAAGCGAAGTTTTTCTTTCCCGGCAAATTGATAACGCTCGCGAAAGGCTTTCATCTATCCAACTGCCGGATAGGGAAATCGATCGAGCAGTACGAATCGCTTTGAATTTGGACGCACAAGGCCATCGCGCGGATATCGCTATTTTGAAAACGGCTCGAGCGTTGGCTGCATTTATGGAAAAAAGCGCAGTTACCAAAGAAGAGATCTGGGAAGCGGCTCGATTTGTAATGCCGCATCGAATGAACTCTTCGCCTTTGGATACTCCCGAATCTCTACAAGAACGATTATCTCGCGCCTTGACTTCATCTAATGATGAAGAGCCCTTGAACGAGCAGGAAATTTCATCGGATCTCCATGAGATGGAATGGGATATGGAAGAGGCTATGCAAGTCCCCGGATCAGCGGCGGCGGGTAGTATCGTATTCTCTTTTCTAAAAAAAAAAACGGATGAAAAACTGTTCGATCCCGATGAATTGATTCCTCCATCTGACTTGGAATGGAACGCCAAAAGAATAGGAGCCTTTCAACCCGGCCGGCGCAAACGAACACATACATCCAGCCGCGCTGGAAGATATAGATTTTCCCGGCCAATCCAAAAAGGCGAAAAACATTTCGATGTGGCGATCGACGCCACATTACGCGCCGCTGTAATGCGAAAAACTCGCATTTCCGGCTCCTTTTTACAATCCCCCTTGATCCTAGCCTCCGATTTACGGAAGAAAATTCGTCAACAACAACGGAATTCACTTATTGTTTTTGTGGTGGACGCCTCGGATTCCATGAGCAGTCATTCCCGCATGGCCGTAGCCAAAGGAGCCGCTCTGGTCCTCCTATCAAAAGCGTATCGAAATCGAGATCGAATCGCGATGGTTGGGTTTGAAGGAGATAATGCGGAAATCATTCTTCATCCGACTGCTAGCGTGATCATGGCGCAAGATCGTCTACGACGTTTGCCCACAGGAGGAGCCACTCCATTTGCGGATGGATTGTTGAAAGCTTGGCGTTTAATTCAATCAGAACGATGGAAGAATCCCTATATCGATCCGCAAATGGTTATTTTGTCGGATGGAGAAGCCAACGTACCATTGAAACCAGGCTATGCGGTGTTCAAAGAACTGTATTCATTGGCCAGGAAAATCAGTCTTGATCGCATTCGATCGATCGTGATAGACACACAAGCGGAGTATACCCAGAACAAAGAAATGCGAAAACTGGCTGATAGTCTACAGGCATCCTATCATCACATCAAACAATGGCGGATTTCTAATGTGCTTAACGCGATTCAGTCTATGGATATCAGGGGCAGATCGGACCATCTTTCAAAACATTGACTTTGCTGTGCTTAATCCGTATCGCGGAATTTCACTATCTTGACCGATTGAGAGCATGATGGAGATATGCGAAGCGGTGATGATCCTCAAGCAGAAATTCATTACCTTAAACACCCTGGATCAGGCGCTTGGTGAATTCGTCTCACCGATGCGCTTGATTTTTGTAAATCTCGACCGGATATGAAGGTTGATGACTTGGATAATGAATACTATTTTCTTCTCGTAGTGGAAGCAAACGGGCAGAACTATATCCCAATCAAAGACAAGCATCGAGATATATTTTCGGGAATAGACGTTGTCTATCATCACGGCGATTATCCAAAAATCGTTTGTATTTCTAATATGCGGGAGATTCTACAATCAACATTGGCGGTTTGTAGGGAAAGAACGATTAGCGAGTGAAAAAGAATTTCCACCTTTATTACGCGTTCTCATAGTAACAATGTTTCCACGATTATAAGTAGTTGAATCTTCCCATAACTGTCATGGTTTTCCCTTTATTGGCTCGCCCCAGTTAATCATTGTAATTTGCGCGCGGGCGCTTGGTTGTAGTTGATTCTCCCATTCGAATTGAATCTGATTCATCCCGTGATTCATCTCAGGTATATCACCCTCCGGTTTGATTTCTCGGATCAAGGCGCCATCTTGACCGTGAAAGTCTGCAGTCTGACATGGAATAAAATTCCAGGTATTGACCGGATTCCATTTCAACAGGGGAAAACAATTTTCTTTCCATCGATGGTAAGAGTAGGTCTTTTCAGTTGAAATGGTCACTAATGGCAATGCTTTCACAGGTCCTATCCTACAATTTACATGTTTGTCAATGGAATATTGTTGAGCCATAGATCAAATGTTCCTAAATGATTGTAATTAACACGCTCACGGTACATCGAGTACATCGATCCATACGGCCATTTAAAACTGGCTATAGCGCACGGATTCTGTCTCGATCAATTCTACATACCGCCAGCCGGTGAAATTGACATCCACATAGTGATCACCAATCCCGTGGCTGATATGATCGGGGCTTCGCAGCTGAAAATTCAGAATTTCTCCCTGTCCATCGCCATGAATCCAGGCGCCAATAGCTTTTTCTTCATGGAGATTCAACGGAGATTGAAAGGTTTTTTCCTATTCTTGACCAGGCCGCCTTTGCGTCTTTCTGACCTTCATTGTGCACGGTCACATGAAGGCTATTTTCATTGTATTTCGTATCACTCTTCGTTATTTCAGACGTCATCTGCACACCATTCGCAGTCGTCGAATCGAGGGATTCTTCCTCATTCGTATAATCCAGTAGAATGACACTTTCTTCGGAATCATAAGGCGCCGCTGACATAAGGATTTCAATACGCGCTTTCAACGGTTGTGTTTGAAATGGATTTGTAGCAGCCCCAGATGTAAGCGCCGTGTTGATTGGTTTCCATTTTATGCTTATCGTAATGCGCTCGATAAAACCGGCTTTCCCCATCCGGCTCTTTCACGAGCGTAAATTCATCCCATGGAACACGCAGTTTTTCTTTGACGCGTTCGTCAAAATAGTTGGAATGGCGAAGCGATTCGTATTGGCGCATAATATCGGCGGGACGTTGATAGGCGGGATTGGCTATGTTGCCCGGATTGATTCCCATAATGGAAAATCCCACATCATATCCAATACACTTGCAGCAAAGATATTCGATGTCGTCCGTGAATGTCGGTTCCCCTTGGATGCCGGTCCATGTCTTGATCGCCCACCATCCCAAATGTCCAGGAAGAAACATCCGCCGTAGGAGATTGGTTGGCCTCGCAGTGAATGTCAATGAACCGCTTATGTCCCCGTGTTGGATGATCCCACGCGCCCATGCGGGAACGGACATACCAGAGGTGATGATGAAACGTGCTCATTTCCATCAGCGCCGGCTTGTTGAGACGGGAAACCAACTCGAATACAAATTTGGAGCCATAATGCCAACCGTTTTCCGCGCCGCCGAGTATGTCCTCTCCATCCAGAGCGTCCAGGTAGATCATATCAAAACCGCATTCGTTGTACATTTCGGCGTTTCGCGCCGCCACTTCGGTAAGCAGTGTGGAATCCGCATCAGGAACAAACAAACCAAAACACTCTTTGAGATGATGGACTTTGGAATCTGCCGTGTGGATGGATTTTTGTGTCCCATAGGCGCCCCGTTCGCAGTCAAGAAATGCGAAGGGAGGTTCTCTTGTTGATATTCTTATAAATGATCAGCTCATCATCAATTTGGAGGGTGACCACTATTGCGCACAAAAAAGCCAGTAGTTGTTGACATACTCCTTTGTTGATTCAAGCACAGGAATATGTGTAGCGTCCAATGGCAAGTCATGCGCTAATGTAAGTGTTTTATCTTTCGCCAATCGGGAATCTGGAACGGGCGTCACCCAGGGGCATTTTTTATCAATAAAAAACGCGTAGGTATGTAAACCAGCGTAGATCCCCGCTTCGTGCAATTTATCAATAACCGCCTTTAGACTTTTTCGGCCTTGGGGATATGTTTTTGGATTGGGTTCGCAATCGCCAAACCGGAAGGACCGGCCTCCATGAAAGTCGATCTGGTTGATCCCAAGGCGTTTCGCTAAAGTAATCCATCTCGTCTACCGCCTCTTCGGAAAGATCACTGAAATTGAACAGGTATGAGCCTTGATTGATCGTTGCGTCCATCGCCCAGGGACCACCGATTGGAAGAGTGGGGCAACTCTTTACTCTGACTGACAACCGCTTGCATGATCGGCCGTAATTGATCGTGAGGACAGCCAATCAAGGCCATCTCAGCGCCTTCCATCCCGAATCGTGGATAGCAAATCGCGTGGACTCGTTCGTTGGCCTGCGGCAATTCCGGCACATTGGTTTGAAGATTCAGCGCTAATTGCGCAGCCTGCGAATGTTCCGGAATTCAACGCGAGATCAATAAACGTTAGTGAATCGATTCCTTCCCCCTTTATCGTCTTAACTCGAAAAAAGGAAGTATCTTTCACATTGCGTCACTTGGATCGCTGCGCTTACATCCGCAGGACCGAAATCGATGGTTAGAGTCTTCCCGTCAAAAGAGATCGCTTTCGCTCCGTAGGTTTGACCGTTCTTTTGCACGGAAGCGCACGTGGGAACGGAATCCTGATGGCAAAAGTCTTCACCTGTCCGTCGATCCATAAAATGTAAATTGCGCCCATCTTCCGAAATGACATAGCGGACATAGTCGTTCTCAAACGTTATGGTCTCCGCGCTTGAAATCATAGATGCAAAGATACAAATAAATCCAGTTAATAAACTAACTTTTTCTCTTCTTAATCTTTTCATTTTTTTTTCTCACAAATTTATTGAATCCAAATCGCGAATACTCTCGCGTTTTTCAATGTGATTCGCAATTGGATTGGAGTATTGATATCGTTAAGATTCCCTTGCTCCCATTCCACAAGGATGTCTACACGATCCGAACGAATTGGTTTTGATTTAGCAATACAATCGCCGCTGGGATTGAATGCTTCAATAGTAATCTCACCAAAATCTGATTTTGCATTGATATGCAAATCATCGCCATGTAAGGTTAGTGGTTTTGTCACTATTTTTCCACTATCAAAAGAAGCGGAGAGTGAAACGAAACGATCCCGCTTGATCGCGGCAAAACCAATACCTCCACCCGATTCCCCCTTATCCTTTCCATGGTAGGGACTGTGGCGATACGTTCGACCGCTGTAGTAGAACCGTAATTTGTCGCCATCTTCAATAGGAGGATTATTGGCCACGGACGTGTTGAAACGATCCCATTCGCCAACTGGTCCTAGAGGTATAAACGGCTTCCGGTTCCCAACTCGCTGGAAAGTCACACCGTCACGGCTTACCGCAAGTTGGATGTCAAGAGAACAAGCGTCCGGCTGATTATGGAAGACTTGAACCAAACCGATAGTAACGCTCCCGTAGGGGAACACATGCATCGAATAAATCTCCGTTCCCGGTGGATCATGAATGTCGGGAGCCATAGCGATAGGCGCTTGGCCTGGATCTTTGATTTTCCAATTTAAGAAATCGCTGGATTCCACACGAGCAGACGCGCGGCCCCAGAAATAGCGATCGACCCAGTCATTCTTCGGCCATGCGTCCAGAAGGCCGGGAGGAACAAATTTCGTTCTGCCAAAGAGAACGTGACATTGCATTCTTGGATCAAACATCCAATATGTTCCCCCATCGCAAATGGCCTCTGTCGCCCAATTGTCATGAAGCCGCCAATGAATTCCATCCGCGCTAAGCGCCACGCCGAATCCACGCTGGCTTCCCCGGTGATACGGATCTTCACGAGGGCCTTTGTAATCCCGTTGTATGCTCAAGAATCCCATTTTGTACCGGCTCAAAGGATCGAGTTCACGAGAATCTTTAAACACGCCAAACAGTTCGTAAAAGAATGGAATATTGTTGGCTTCCCCCTCTTTCGCGTTACGTGAAATCACAATGTTGGTTGGACTATCATCGACCTCGACGATACCCAGCTGGGGTTTTTTCCATACGATTCCATCATCACTCTCCGCATAAAGCACACCTGGCGATCCATAGTACCACATCCGGTATGCGCCGTTGTCTTTGATTACGGAACCATAAAGAAGCGCGACATTCCCTTCCCAATCTTTGTCTGGCCAAAGGATTGGATTACTAGAATATTTTTCAGCCGGGTGAATCTCTCGTGTAATATTTTCAGTTGATTCGATCAGGTAATCATCCAGAAACAATTGCTTTGTATCATTAAATACAATCGCAGAATCCTCGATTCCAGAAAGAAGGCAAAAAAAGATAACCAATGGATATGACGCCATATTCATACTCCCCCTTTGTTCCGATTATTCTTCACTTTCGATCTTCATTCGCTGTTGTTTCATCGATAAATCCATAGTAACACGTGCGCCAGTAGGCGTCGATGAAGGAGGCGCCTCCTAATACGCGACGTGTATTCTGAGAGTTTCGTTGAATTCGTCCGTTCCGCATAGGTCTCCCCATGTAAATCGATCGATCTCACGCGCTCGGAAACGTATGGTTAATGTTCGCAACACATACAACTCAATACGAGTCGTACGTTGATAGAGGAATGATATCTTGAGTTTCCGAAGAAATTGCTTGACAGACAATGATCGATGATGAGAAAATCAGACAAGAATTACGTATTCTGATTTCGATTAACGCTATCAACGCAACTTGGTTTCCTGCGATAAACGAAAACATGGTATGAAAGATTAGTGAGACTGAAACAATGAGACACGGACGGGGATTCACGTTAATTGAATTATTGATTGTCGTTGCAATCATTGGGATCCTAGCGGCGATTGCGGTACCTAACTTTTTGAACGCCCAAATACGCGCCAAACTCGCCAAGACCGAAGCGGATATGAAGTCATTGGAAACGGCGATTGAGTCCTATAAAATCGATACCAATCAGTATATTGGCCCTTTTCAATTGTATCGGCTAACGGCTCCGCTTTCCTATATTAGTTCGATCCCAGAAGATCCGTTCGGCCCGATTATCGAAACGGATGTCGGTTATAACACCATCCTGAATGCTTATGGAATACCCATCAAGAAATTCTACATTTACCACGGACCGCCAACCTTTGATACAAATCCAAAAATGATACGCCTCAATATCAAATGGGTGCTGACCGGCCTTGGACCTGATAAGGGATGGTTTGATGGTTCATCCCCGTCTTCATCTTACCCTCGCTATGACGCCTCCAACGGCTTGGTTTCTCGAGGCAATTTCGAACGAGTCGGCCCGGGGAACATTCCCCAAACGACTTTTCGCAGCGCGTGGGATAGCAGTCAATAATAGAAAGGAGTAATAAGTTATGTGTACACATTGCACTCGCCGGCAGCTTATTGGGGGTGGAACGGTGAGCGGAATAGCGCTCGCAATAGGCCATTTGCCGGCTAATAGTGAGGCGCCGAGCGAGGGGGGATCGAAAGTCCGTATTTGCGTTATCATTGCCGGCAATCCGGGGGAACGCAGTTGGTGCCCGTCGGAAGCGGAAATCACGGCTGCGCGGTCGCGTCTGGCAGAGGCTGAGAAGAACCTTGGCAACGTGGAGTTCGTTATCGGCCAGGCGAACAACGTCGAGCAGACCGCCAAGTTGCTGACCAAAGCAGGTCCCGATGCTCCCGTGTTGGTAATCAGCGCAGACATCTTTGGTCCTAAAAGTGTTATGCCGGCCATCTTTCAACAGCGGCGGCCGGTAGCCTTGTTTCATCTCCCTGTTGTTGGCGGACATGACTGGTGTCTGGTAAAACCGTGGCGTGAGGAGGGAAACAGGATCACGCTTTTCAATACCACCGACTACGACGAACTGGAACGGGCGGCGGCGCTGCTAAGGGTCATACCGCTGTTGCGGCGAAGCCGTGTGCTTGTATCTCCTCCGTTCAAAGGCACTCCCGAATCCTACGCGCCGGAAACGGTGAATGAGCGGTTGGGAGTTGAAATCATCCAGATCGCCGATGGACGTTATGATCAGATTATGGAGAAGGTGGACGCAAGCGCCGTGGAGGCTGAGGCGAAGGTGTGGCTCGACGAGGCGAAACGTATCGTCGAACCGAACCGGGAGGATGTGGTCAAAGCCGCCAGAGCGAGCCTGACACTGGACCAGTTGATCGCAGAAAACCGCGCTGATGGATTATGCGTCGGGACGTGCATGAGCTGGCTAAATCGCGGATTTCCGTGTCTGGGATTTTCACGCCTTAACGACCGGGGAATCCCCGCCGCTTGCGACGGAGATATGGACTGCCTGCTTACTATGCTGATATTCCAACACGCTCTGAACCGGGCCGGTTTCCTGGGCAACGCGGCGGGCGTGGATACGTCCAAGAACGCGTTTCACCTCTCCCATTGCTCGGCCCCACTTCGGATGGAAGGTCCTGAGAGCCCCAGGTCCCCCTACCTGCTTCGCCGGCATGCGGAGGTCCGTGGCGGCGCGGTGACCGAGGTTCATTATCGCATCGGACAGGAAGTTACATTTACCAAGCTGGTTCATCTTGACACCTTGTTGATGTTTACAGGTAAGATCATTGAGGTTCCGAAGGTTCCCAAAGGCAAGGAACGAGGCTGCCGAACGGAAATCGTTGCCGAGGTGAAGGACGCGGAGAAACTACTGGCCAACTGGGGTGGTGGAGCGCTGGGGGCAAGCGCCAATGACTATTATGCCTCTTTGCATCGGGTGGCCTACTACGGCGACCACACTCAGACGATCCGCCACCTAGCGCACCTGACAGGATTGAAGGTCATAGAGGAAGTATGACCGAACAAGACAATGGAGCTTGTTGATCCTGTCAACGTTATATCAACCTGCAATACCATTTTCACGACCAACCATCCGCTTTAGCCCACAAATTTGATTGCCTTCTCTCCACCATAGGAACAGATGAAAGCCTTCAAAATTTAATAAAACATTTCTAACTGGTTTCATCAAATCTAAAAAACTGAAAAATCTCTTTTTCCAATCGGTATTATGTGTCCTGATCCAAGCCGGACAGGCGCCATGGCGCGCAAGGTATTGTTATGGAACGTAGACGATATGAAAGACACTATTCATGTGCAATATGGGGCAAAGGTGATTCCCGTCATGCTGGATAGATTGGTCTCGTCCTTGATCATGTTGGCTTAGCCAGAGTGTTTATAAAAAAACAGTAAAAAATCGCTCACTGCGCGCTGTCGATTCAGGGAATTTCATCGTCTGAACGCGCGAGTGTTTTTGCGATTCGGTATAAAAAATAATCGTACATTTTGGGGATGGTTGCTAGACCAAGGTCGCATAGGTATGGTACTATGACCATGTTGATAAAAAAGTAATCGTTCCATCATTTCAAGTAAGATTTGATCAGTGATTATTCAACGACGATTCCGAAAAGGAAAAATAACGATGAGAAGAACAAGAACAAATTCAATCAGTGTCCTTGTGGTTATGGTGTTTCTGTTCGGGACGGTTTCCAGTTTCGCGCAAGTGGGAATTTTCGATGACAACGTGGATATCGGCGATGTAGGCGCTCCTGGATCCTCTGATTTTCGAAACTCGGAGTACGAACTTTCCGGCAGCGGCGCGGGGATCGGCGACGCAACGGATAACTTCCATTTTCTATATAAAGAGATGAGCGGACCGTTTATACTCTCTTCCGCATGGGTCGATGTGAACCCTTATGAAAGTGGAAGCCAGGAAGTGAAAGCGGCTTTGATGGTTCGCGATTCGCTCGATACGGGCGCCGTTCATTTCGATATGTTTGTCCGCAACGACGGTCAGGTGGACACGGAATGGCGCGAAACCACGGATGGGCCGTTGGATCGAACCTCGAACTATCATTGGCGGCACGAACTGATTCCCTTCGAGGTCCAGGACGGAATCCAGATCGTCCGCCTGGGCAACACATTGATGAGCTACTACATCGATTACGAAACCGGCCAACCGGTGTTGCACGAAACCCGACAGATGGAAAACCTGTCCGATCCCGTTTATGTTGGGTTGGCGGTAACCTCCAACGAATGGGATCATTTATCGTTTGGATACTTTTCCAACGTTAAATTGACGGAGATTCCCTTTTTCGCTCAGCGAACCGTTCCCCAAATCATTTATACGGGAGGAACCTCCATTACCGGGATTAAAATTACTATAGATGGATTGGTCGATCCCACGACGACGGCGACGGTGGAAGAAAGTATTCCGGCGGGAGTCACGGTGGATACTATCCAAACCACTGTGGGAAGCGCCGCTGTTTCCGGAGATAAAATCGTCTGGAATATCGGGAATGAAACGGGGTCCGCGGAAATGACCTACGATCTCGTGATCCCCAAACCGGGCGCTCCCTTGATTTGTATACTGTCCGGCAGTGTGACCAAAGGAAGCGAAACGGTGAATCTAAAGAATATGACTCTGAAGCACGCGATTGGTTTGGGGCCGGATTGGAAGATCGGAGCGAATGGTATTTGGGCGGTTGTTGATGGAGTGTTGAAACATTACGCCGATACCGGGCTCGATCCGAAACACATTTGGATCGAGAAAGATTTCGGTCAGGATTACACCATTCGCGCCGATGTTATGATGACAAGTTGGACGGATGACGACCTGTCCCGCTCCGGAGTGATGATCCGCTGCAATCCTGAAGCCGACAGCAACGGATCACGCGAGATGGCGCTGAACCTAATGTTCCACGATGATCTCAACAGTGTGGATATGCTCAATGACCATATCGAGTGGACTTCACGGAGCGATTACGCCTGGGAAATGAATCAATGGTACACAATGACTCTTACCGGAGAGGGGACGCTGGTGACTGGAACTATCGTGAAAAAAGGCAGCGATGACGTATTCGAATTAGCGCCCTGGGATAAACCGTCTAACAGTGAACGCGTAGGATATCCGGGACTGGCGGGCAGCACTCAAATCGGATTGACATCACAATTCGATAATGTCGAGATCATTGTCGGCGGTGAAGTGGTATTTTCCGATCAATTTGATGAAATCACCGGTGTGGCGGATTGGTCCGTTTATTAAACTCTGGAATCGGGAATTCTCCAGAAAATAAAACAAGACGCGCTCTTGTCGAGGGGCTATCCCCTCGGACCACAACGTCACTTATTCTTTTCGAATATGCAAAATCCAATCCTTGTACTGCAAGGTTCCCGGGTAATCTTCAGGAGGTTTACATTCAAGGATCCTGCCTCCTGTCATTTTCCCATTTTTCACCATTTCCTGGTGGGTAAGATCGATCCATTGAAAGACAAAGTTTGAATCGTAGGGCGTTAAATCGATTTTCACGCTTCCACCCCATCGAAGAAAAATCAGGTATTCCTCACCAGGAATCGCAGAACAATACTTGGATGGATTATCCAGCACGTATTCTGGATGTGGTTTTAATTTCCACCACTCAATGCTTGAGAAGAATTTTGCAAGGAAACTCATGGATTGCGCGCCAGGATAGTCCAGCGTGTTTATTTTAAAATCCATCTCCATGGGCCAGGAATCCTGATCCGCGGGACTTTCCGGAACGTGAGCTTTCCACACATGCCCCCCACCGTATGTATGACCCGCCGCGCCTGAGAGCATGGCGGACCAAGCCCCAAAACGAATATCCTCCGCCGAAGGATTCCCTCGAACAAACTCGTACCAAGGTTCCGTAACGACGATCGGCTTTGCCGGTTGGGATTCATACGAATTTTTCACGATCCCTGGGATCATTTCGTTTCTCCATTTACTGTGACCCACCTGACATTGGTTATAATCGAGCCAATCTTCCTGATGTAGGACTTCGGCGGTGGACCATTGCGGAGCGTCTTCACCGCCACCCCATCCTGGTGGAGTGGGATGTGCGCTGATAATCCGGTCATAAGGATCTTCCTGGTCTATCATACGGCCAAGGTCATTCCAAAAGCGGATGTCAAAACCTCCATAGTTATAAAGGTTATATTCTCCCGCTAAAACCCAGATCACGTTATAACTCGAAAGGCGGCGGACGACGTAACGCCACCAGCGTTCGATCACGTCTTGGCCTATAGTTTCGTTGATGGTTTTCCCACCCCACCAGGTGTGAATCCAGATAGTCATACCTTGGGAGTTCGCGTAACGAATCATGGTTTCGACTTCGCGGATATGCTGAGTATCCGGATGAAAATATGTTTTATCCAATAGGGAACTGGAGCGTCCCCAGCCTCGACCCGCAAAAAACAACTGGCCAACCGTAAAACCTTTGCGCGACCGGTCATCGACAAGTTTCTGAAAACTCTCCAAATGGATGCCTCGCTTTGTCCAGTTCCACCACGTGTCGCCGATCCATAAAAAAGGGGCGCCATCTTCGTGTACAAAAAACCTGCCAGGACGGTCTCCATGCGCAGCGACTTGAATAAAACCACGGCGTGTCCGATTTTCCGATTTTTCTTTCTCTGTCCAAGGAATGGCTGTCAAAGATCCTTTTCGGTCATCCAAGGATGGATCAGGGGAAATGGATTGATACCGCCATGTTCCCGCGCAGGGAGGAGAAAATCGGACTTTCCATATTGCGCCGCCGTCCCAAAAACCATTCACTCCAATTTCTTTTCCTTTTGCTTCACCGTCCACGCCATTGAATACAACCGAAAAATGAGCGTCTTGGGCGCTCGATACCATGTAAGGATGATCGATCGTGGCCCCTTCCCATGTGATCTCGAAGACATCCCGAACATGGATTTCGTTCTGACTCCAACTTAGAGAGGAACAACATAAAAAAATAAGACTGGTAACAAGACGGAATTTCTGCATGGGTGACTCCAAGGATTGAAACGGGTTTTTCGCTGTTTAGTATGGAAGACGATGGAGGATACGTTCTCCAAGTCCCCTGTGATGAATCACGAGTAAATCAGTCCCTAGCGTATCACAACCGGACGAGGATCGGCAGGAGTGTGAATGAAAAGAACTCGCCTTGGTTCCCTCCCGGAAGGCGCATCCTATGGTTGTTTGAAGCGCTGGTCATGGCCAGCCCAACGGGCCGTTCCACATTTACGACGTGGAGGCTCTGGTCGAAAGACTCGATCCTCGTTCCATCCGGTCTATTGGATCCCGTCCTGTTACGAACCGTCGAGAGAGTCGCTTTTCCACAATAACCGCTGGAAATCAGATCTACCCGCGATTTCAAAATACGTTCTTTTTCTGTAGGCGTAATCCCAAGATCAAGCGCGTAAAATTCGCGTTTTACACATGTTCATTTGAAAAGCGCTCATGCGCATGCGTTTGTAAAAACATGTCCGCGATTTTTCTGGTTTTTGGACTTTTACACATCCGTTGCGCTTCCACAAAACGAATCAACAATTCCTTTTTCTTACATTGCTCAAAAATTTCGTCGAAAGATTGAATAATGTCCGCTTTGATCAGATCAATGCGTTCAGGGTCACGTTTCGTACAATCTATAGCCAATAGAATTTTCAAGATTCGATTTTGCAGATGTGGTTTCCATCGCATGATTTTTCCCGCGTTACGGGAAACAAACACGGCTGGGATTAACTTCTCATCTTGAAGAAGGCTGAAATATTTCTTAAAGCACTTTTCAAATTTCTTCTCGGAATCGATCTTAGTCAAATTGGCGAGAATGTTCAGAGCGCAGCATCGATGAAACGAATTCGCGCTGTCAAGCAACGATGTAAAATAATCCCATTCGGGATATAAGATAGACGGATGGTCTTCACTAACGCGCAACATGATTTTTTCACAATTATAGCGAACCGTTTCTCCCTTGTATCGCAAACCTTCCAGGAACGTATTTAACAAGGCGGGATCGAGTAACGCCATTGCCATCAAATCATCAATATCACATTCTTTTTGACGAAGACGTTGAATGATATCCATTACGTGGAACCTGCTTTATAAACCGGATTATTGAAATCACGATAGATCTCGCGTATTTCTCTCATTTCATAGAACCTGATATTTCTTGTCAAGTGAATGTCGCATAATGGGATTGTTTTAATCCGAAGCAACACAATCACAGTCATGTTCATTGAAATTACACTCGCCTCTCCCATTCAGATACTATATCTATTCTCAAAATACATGCGTATTCGATCGAGGGCATTCTCAAAATCTCCGACTCAGGAAGCGTGTGGTTTTCGTATGTTTTTTTATAAAAACGCTGTTTGTAGATACATGTTTTCATCAAGTCAAAATGGTGAAGCAATATTGACTATCTGCAATCGATTTACTAGGATTGGGGCGCGAATAATCCTTCAAAAATTATCGGTAAGAAACTTGACTTCGAAATGATTGTCAGAAGAATACAACGATAAACGCCCGTGGTACAACTTTAAAAATAGGAATCGATAAAATTATGAGACAAGTCATTGCATCCATACTTTTTTTCTTTTTTTCGTGTATACCTGTTGCTCTTCACGCAGAATTCTCTTCCTCGGCGTCTGCGGTGGAAGAATCGATCCCGCCCATTGTATTGGATAATTTCGAGAATCATGGCGCGGAAATCCGATGGACTTTCAACAATGGAAAAGAGTTCCCTGGAGCCAAGGGCGCTTTCCAACGAAGCGTAGACACGTCAAACCAAACGGCGTACGGAGAATTGCGTTTTGATTTTTCGGAAGGAGGAAATTATGTGTCCGCGAGTTGGGCGATTCCTTCTCCCTCCAACGAATCCTCCCAAACCGTAAGCCGGTTTGGAGGATTGCAGGTGGATATAAAACGCCCCGCAGGGAATACTGTTTCCATTCGATACACCGATCAGACCGGTCAAGTTTTTCAAAAAACAATGGACTGCGTCGAGGATCGTTGGACGACGGTAATTGTTCCATTCCGGGATTGGGATTCGAGTTGGGGCGGAAAAAACGATGGTATTCTACAGGGAAATCCACGTGAAATCGCCATTCTAATCAATCATGGTGAACAAACTCAAGGTTCGTTATTGTTTGACAATGTCACATTACTCCCCCCCTCTTCGGACGATTGGATGATCCATACACAATACACGGCCTACAATTTCGATTCCTCTGAAGGATGGTATTTCGTGGGGGTCAGGAAATCCGGGGAAAACATCATTCAACGAAAAAACCTGGCGTCTTGATTTTTCCCACGGCGCCCAATGGCTTTCGATTCGTCCGCCCGATACGACCCTCATCGGAAGTATTGACCGGATCAAACTCCATATGCGGGGAAACGCGAAAAACCATCCTGTTCATCTTTTTCTCCGCACACATTTTATGACATTCCATACAAGGATGGAAAACACTATGGAAAACGATGAGGTATATGTCACCGATGGCCCTCCAGGATCAGGATGGTCATGGAGCGGCGGTGAAAATGACGGAAAAATTCATGGGCCTCTTCGCCTCGCTGAAATTCGTGTAGAGAATAATGGGCAGAATGACTGTTTCGATTTGACATTGGTGAAACTTGATATTCAGGCGTCTTGTTCTCCTCAAAAGCAGTGTATCGTAACAACCGAATGGACGGATAAAAACAATTTCTGCGCGACCCTCCAATCCATGTCAAAGGATCCCTTGCAGGGAATCCTGTCCTGGACTCTGAAAACATGGGATGGCGATATCGTCGGCGAAAATCACCAAAACATCATCACGCCTTCTCCAAGGAGAACGCAAACAAATTTATATTCCGTTACCCTCTCTGCCGGAAGGAACAAAGTGTATTGAAGCGAATGTCAACCTTGCCATCGACGGACAAGATATACCCTCCACCCAGGCCTGTTGGCTTTCTCCCTATCAGGAACAGCGCGATCATCATCTTGATCCAGAGTCCCCCTTTGGTATGGGTCTCTATTTATGTCGTTATTCCGGCGGTGAGAAGGGAAAGGCGGAGATGGAAAAAGCCGCGCAAATGGCGCGTGACGCCGGAGTGAAATGGTCCCCGTGAAGATTTCTCCTGGTCGCGAATCGAACCGCAGAAAGGTCATTACCAGTGGGATTATTATGATAACCTGATTAAATGCGCTCACCGCCATGGAATTCAAGTATACGCGATCATTTGCTATTGGTCGAATTGGACAAAACCATATACATCCGAAGGGATCGATGATTACAATCGCGTATACACGAGCGCTGGTCAATCGCTATCATCAAGACATTCATCAATGGGAAATCTGGAATGAGCCCAACATCTTTTTCTGGCAAGGTTCGGATGAACAGTACGCCGAGTTGTTAATCAAGAGTTACGCCGCCATCAAAGAAATCGATCCAAGCGCGGAAGTCCTTGGAATATCCACGGCTGGAATCGACTATGACTATATAACGAAAATGATGGGGTTGGGAACCCCGTTCGATGTCTTGACCATTCATCCTTATCGAAGAGTGTTGGAGGATCTTGAATTCATCCAAGATTTAATAAAAGCCTCTGATCTCACCGCAAACGCGGACGGAAGCCGCCGGCCGGTGTGGTTAACGGAACTGGGATGGTCCACCTACACCCCCCATAACACAATTAAGCAGAGTTTCATTCCCATGACGCTGCGGGGCCAAGCGGAACGGATCGCGCGTTGTTATTTATGTTCCATCGTCTCGGGTGTCGATCCCCGTACGTTTTGGTACAATTTCCGCAATGACGGGTTTGATCCCATTTATTTCGAGCATAATATGGGAATTGTGACCCGTGATTTCAAGCCGAAACCCGCATACTTCGCCTACGCCACATTGAGTAAAGTCTTACAGGATAAAAAAAACGGTTCAACGAATACCCACGGAAGATGATACGCTGGTGTTCCGCTTTTCTTCAGAAACATCCAATGAAATTACCATCGCCGCATGGAACTATACCCGTAACGCGAAACTTCAGATTCCCGTGGAATGCGATGAAATAACGGTAATAAATACAATAGGAGAAACAAAAACACGAAAGATTCCTGATCAAGTCGTAAGCCTTGAAATCCAAGAAGGGAGCCCGGTGTATATAACCTATTCGAAAAATACACCATAGTGAATTCAATAGGTTCTCACTATTCTCTAGACTTTGTAGTGGTCATTTCTAGAACGACCGGTCCGAGCAAGCCGGAGGTTGGTTCGCCTTGATACTTGGTTGGAACAGTGAGGAAATGATTGGCCAGTGTGTTGTAGACCAATATTTCGAATCGGTTTTCACCGGACTTCACGAGTTTTGAAACTTCTACCCGCCAGGGAGGGGAGACACAAACGCCCGCCGTTTTTCCGTTCACGCGTACTTCCGCTGTGGCGGCCACTTTGCCAAGATCGAGAGTCACCGCGTCGCCTAATTGATCTTGAGTTAACGTCAACGTCTTGCGATACCAAGCGCCGCCGGAATATGTTTCCAGGACGCTTGTCTTCGACCAGTCGCCTAAAGGCGCAACGCCAGAATCGCATTGCAAACGGATCGGTTCGGGGAAAACCGCTGCGCCAGAACAACCAATTGGAGGAACGACTCGCAGGGCGATTACTGACAACGTCTTGAGAGATTCCGCAGTCGCAAAACGTCCTAGGCCCGTCTCCTTCAGGGACTTGCCATCAGCCCACGCTTCGACGATTCCTTTAGCGGTTACACGCATTGAGCGAAAACCGGGGGGAGCGGTAAAACGGAACCATTCGGCGAGCGTTTCACCAGCATGAACGTCGAAATGGATTACGGATGGATCGTCGATCCACTGCATGGATAGAGGCGTTCGGCTTGATGATTCCTCTCGAACGTCGTCTCGTTTCAAGACGAAATAACCACGGCCCGCGCAATCAAACCGAACGAGGATGGGGTTGGCGCCCGCATTTAAGTTCACGGATTCATTCAACGACTCGATCCGCGTACCGTTGACGAAGACGGTTTCCGGCTTCAAGATGGCGGATTCGCTCGGGGGGGCGCCCTCACGTTTTTCTCCGCTCTCGATACGAGCGGTTGTCGAACGGTCTACCGTGGCGCACGTCCAAAGATAATAGATGTTCCCTGCTTCTTCGGGGACGTATTTGAATTCATTAAAGCCTCTCTCGCGCTTGCCGAGACACAGGAAATGATCGGTCACAATCTCTTTGAGACCGTGCCAGCCCTGATGGCCGGGATCGCCTTCGAGCCCCCAACGCCACGAAAAACTATACGGGCGCCACGAGAAGGTTTTGCCATTAATTTCAACCGGTCTGTTCGGATCGACTTTTTCGATTTTGGATAGTTTCGCGTCCAGGGCGATGCGATCGACGTCGTTCGGCAAGGGCCCCAATTCCCAGAACTGTGGGCCGAAACCGTACGTTACTTTCTCCCAATCACCGTCGTCGAATGCAGGAGACATCCAGGAAGAAGAATCGCCGCTTTCAATAGCATGACGGAAAATACGCGCTTCCGGACCGATGATTTTATCCTTGGCGGGTAACCGAAAATCGCCGAAACGGTTGTCCATTGTGGGTTTTAATTCGAATTCCCAATCGCCGTCCAGTAAAATCTCTTCAACGATTCGTTCTTTAGACGCCGGGGGATTCACGTGTTCTCTTCCCGGCGTAAACACGACGACTTGCGCTTCGTATTCTTCCAACGGCAATTCGACAACGGTTCCGCTCTCCGTTTCTTTCATAACACGAAGCGGTCGAACGGAGCCCGTCCAGGGATCCCACAACTCGACGCAACCCTTGACGCGAAACTCGACCGTCGAGTTTTTCGAAGCGTCCATTACAAAATAGACGTCGCGCGGCCCGACTTTGCGGTGAAGCGAACGTACGGATTTATCGGCGCGAACGTCGGGAGTGAAGGCGCCGAGAATCGCAGCAGGGACATCGGCCGGTTTTTCGAAGCGGCGTTCGTTGGGAATCGCTTCGGCGACAAGCGCTTTCAATTTGGCGTCATCGCGACCCGCCCGGTCGCTGGCGAACGGCAGCGTTCCAACGTTCAAAACACATCCCCCCGCTTTGGCGAATTCGGCGGCTTTTTGTATGGAGGACCAGCGCACCGCGTCCATCGACGCGAATACGAGCGCGCGATAGGAAGAGTCGGCTACCTGCAAACACCCGTCGCGAACCCGCGCGCGAGCCAGTGAATCGGCGTCGATAAATTCGAAATTGACGCCGGCCGCCATCAAAGCTCGAGCCGTATCAAAAGCGGTATTCGTGGCTTTTTTACCGTCCAGCCCCGCTTCAAAGGGCGCGACGGGATAGAGTACGGCGACATCGCTAACGAAACAGCCTTGGCTCATTAGATACGAAAGCCGCTCGAAATATTTCAGGAAAACGCCCATGTGATCCCAATAGGGCATGCGGAAGTGATAGCTGGGCGGCGCCCATTCCCAAAACGATCCGTGGGTCGTGTAGTAGAGACCGTGAAGGTTCAGCAGCGTGCAGCCGTAGAGGTAGTTTTCACGGGTGGCGAACATCAATCGCTCCGGCGTCGCGCCCCAACCCAGGCTGTGGTAGCCCTCCAACCACACGCGCGGCCTGCGGTAGAGGTTGGCGATGGAAGAGGAAACCTTTCCTTTGATTAGATCGGCGTTGCCGCCGGGCGTGTCGTGTCCGGGAGCGCTGTACCAGCGGGTGGCGCGGAAATAATCGCCGAATTCGTTGGGACGCAAACCGCGTCCGCCGGAATCGCAGGCGAAGATCAAACCGCGAGAGGCATGCCAGCGATAGATGGGCTGAAAGAAACGTTCTTCCATAAGCGACATGCGAACGTCGGCGTAATCCATGCGGATTTTTGGAGTCACCGGTCCGAAGTCGTCCCATAGCGCGGGTAGGACGTCATAGAGATCATACCCCTTGCGCGTTTGAAACTCATAGGCGAAGTCAACGTTCCAAACACGGTCGCCTGCGCCTACGGTGAGTTCGTCGTTAAAGAAATAGTTCAAGCCTTCATACGATTGCGCCGGTGTGGCGTCTTGAAAGGGTTGATAGAAATCGCGGATCACGATTTCTCCAACGTTTGCAAGCAGCGGGTTGAGACTGCTCTCGCGCCGCTCCGCTCGAACCAGCCAGAGTTCCCATTCGCCTTGAGGCGCCCTCCAGATAAGTTTTTTATTATTAATGTAAGGTTTCAGGTCTTCCCCGCCCTCGCAAAGTCGACCGCCTTCAACACGATAGGCCCGCGCGGATATCAGATCAGCGGGCACGTCGATCGTTGCGGATTGCCCTCGCTTTAAGCGTTGGCGAGGCATGGGGGTTAATTGGATCGAGTTGAGTTCCGGCTTGGAATAGAAGAGGTCGCGAAACAGGTTTTTGGGTCCCGGCCAATCGAGCGTGTAGGTGCTGAGGCCGATTCCCATCCCCCGCTTGCGGCATTCGTCGGCGATGCGGCCCCACACCTTCCACCACGCATCGCTGAAGATCGGCGGTTCCACCTCAAGAGTAGGCATGCCCGGCGTATCGTCGTGCGCATAATTGACCTGAACGCCGCTGATTCCCTTCTCGTGCAGCCGGTCGATCTGCCAGATCAAGCGTTTTTCGTCGAGCGGATCGCCGGTCCACCACCAGAAAGGAACCTCGCCGTAACCCGGAGGCGGATTTTTGAAACCGGGCAGCGCGTCCAGGTTTGGATCGCGGCTTGGATAACCGGCCGGATCGGCCGGTTCGGGGGCGACGTAGTACGGATCGAGCGAATCCGAATGACTGGAAAAAGCGAGAAAGAAGAATCCCGCAACGAGCATTACAATTGCAACAATTTTTCTAGACATCATTCTCCATTTTAATTCGATAAAATTCTTAAGGTCATCGATTGGCAAAACGCCGAAATCATAACAGATAAGCCTATCATAGATAGGAGGAATCTCCGAGAGGAAGCCGGATGTATCTGTTAAGGGGGAATCGAACCCACTGATCAAATAGAAAAGGCGGCCGAAGCCGCCTCTCTGACTAGAGATCAATTCTGATACCCGCATGGAACGGGAAGCCATAGTTTGTCTTTGAAAATCAATGGTTTACTCGGTCTTCTTGAGTTCTTTGATCTTGATATTGCGATACCACACAGGGGCTTGGGCCTTACCGTGAAGCCCCTGAAACCCTATCGCGCCGCTGCGGTAGAAATCCTTCAATGCTTTGGCAAATTTGTTCTTTGTACCATCCGGATTCTTGTGCGGCTCCTTCCAGTCGTCCAGGTTGACGTTCCACACTTCTTCACCATTGAAAATCAACGACGCGTGGCTGCCGTTGCACGTGATGGTGAAGCGATTCCATTCACCGACCGGCTTTTGCATCTTCTTACTCGGTGGCTGCGCGTTATAAATCGCTCCTACCATGCCATAGAGCGCGCCGTCCTGGGACTCATGAACCTGCACCTCAAGCGCCGACAGCACGTTTTTTGTATCGCCTGCACGCAGAAACACGCCGCTATTCGACTCTTTCGCAACCTTGAACTCCAGATCCAAAATGAAATCACCGTAAGACTTCTTGGTCCAGATCGTATCATGGGTCTTTGCCACAAGCACGCCATCTTTCATCTCCCAGCTTCCGTCAGGCATATCAACGTTTGATAGATCAGGAGCGATAAGATCTTTCCACTTAGCCGTGTCCGGATGCGAGGCTGATTTAGCCAGAGCAGTACCACAAAGAAGCGCGCCGGCGCCAGAAAACGCCGCAATTTTGAGGGCTTGACGCCGAGTGATAAAATGTTCTTTTGTTTTGAAAAAATCTATATTCATGTATGTCTCCTCTCTTATTTAGCTTAACTAGTAATGTTCAAAAACCTTGATCCAGTTAAACTCAACAAAGTATCTATCAAGATATCAGAAAATCGGCTTAAATGCAATACAGAAAGAAATTCAAGGAGCCGATTAATGTTGAACTACTATCTTCTATTCTCCATAATTCTCACTTCCTTTTCATCCCCATCCGTTTCGGATTCAAATAAGGAATGGACGATAATTGCATCGCCTACAAGTTTAAACGAAGAAGCCGTTAAGGTTGCAATAGATGATTTACGGAAAACGGGAAAAGAGTACGGTATATTTTTCACGACTGTTACCGATTCAGACATATCAACGACTCCGTCAATCGTACTGGGAAGTCCTACTCGCAACCGCTTAACAGCTACATTGATCGAACAACAGAATATATCACTGGAGGGTGTGACACATCCAGAGGGGTATGAGATTGTAACCACTCAGAACGGCGCATGCAAAACCATTGTTGTCGCCGGAGGTTCCCTGCTCGGTGATGTGTATGGATTATATTGGATTTGGGATCGACTTCGTGTTTACAAGTCCATGAAGAGGATCAACGTGAAACGGGAACCTCGGTTACGTATTCGATATACAAGAATTGCGGTATCCAGCAAAGAAGATATTCGTCGAGCGCTCCGATATGGCTTGAATTTAGTCTTCGTTCGTGATGTTTTAAATTTTGTGCCCTGGAACGCAGAACCGGAGAAATCTCAAAACGAAATAAGTCGTGAGCAAGCAATGGAACTCGTGCGATACGCTCATCAACTTCATTTGAAATGCGCAGCCTTTGGAACCGATTTTACCTATCATCCTTCACTCATCGAAGAATTCAACGCTTCGTTGTCTCCTTGCGATCCCAAGTTTTGGGAAGCGTTCAAAGAGAAATATAGACGATTGTTACAAGCAATGCCCGAATTAGACGCAGTTGCCACTTTCACGGGTCCTGAGCAAAGTTTTTGGGGAAATTATAAGACCTTCGATCCCATACATGACGATACAAATTGCGACTGGAGTTTGGCTAAGCGATATCGGACATTCATCTTAAATGCGTGGAGCGTTGTTGTTGGAGAATTCGACAAGATTCTTATGCACCGCACGTGGACGACCAATCCGTATGAACAGCAATCACAGCCTGAGGTCTACCGAGATATTTTTACGGACGAAGTTCCAACAAAAAACTTGTATTTGATTCCCAGTTTCACTCAAAACGATCGCTGGTGGTATCAACGATACAATCCAACAGTGAATCAGACTCCTCACAACATGATGACTGTTATTGAATCGATGGATTATCACGCAGGGGGACAACTTTTTCCAACATTTCCTGGTCCATATTACCAAGCCGGTTTGCAAATGATGCTTGATGTGGACAATAGCAACCTGAAAGGATGTAGTCTGGATTTACCCAGTCGTGATGGCTGGGATACCCGAAATGTGACAGCCTACACGATATACCGTCTATCCTGGGATCATCATGAAGATCCAAATCGAATCGCCGAAGATTTCGCTTCCATCCACTTCGGTCCAGCCGCGGCTCAGGGAATGGCGCGTATTTACATGCAGACACCAATTGCCTATAAATACGGGTTATATATTGAACCAGCCGCGTATGGTGAATTTAATTCTTTACCTCATATCCGTGTTGGAATGTTCATTGCCGATGGCTATCCGAGCATAGATAATGGGAAAACGCATCTTGAATTTTTGCGCAAAATTTATTTACGCTGTAAGCCATGGATTCCCGAAACTCTACAATACTTGGATCATGGTTTGGAGACTGCGACTACCATGATCAGTGAATATCAATCGATCAAGCCACTGATCGAAGATCAGGAGCTAGCCGAACAAGCGCATAATGCTTTGGAACTAACCCGCCTTCTTATCCAGACAAATAATTTATATGTTCGCACATGTTTTGCATTTTTTCAATATCGAGAGAATCCTTCCCCGGAAAATAGAAAAGAATTGCGACTACACTGCGATGCGTTATCGAGCGTGAGTAAGGTTTTTTCGGAATCGCCAGGTTTTCAATATCAGTTATTTGGAGTCAATCAATTGCTTAAAAACACTCGGCAGGTATTGCAGAATCTGGAAGAATCGGAAAAGCGTTTTGCCTCTGCGCCAGATAGGACGACTATCGAGCAATACATTAAAAATGAGCAGGAGAAATACAAACGTATCCTCAATGATCAAAAAGAAGATATTATCCAGCTAGCCCATTTTCGCTGTAAAGTGGATGGACGTGATTTAATTCGTATTCGGGGCGATGAAATTGAATTCGAACACCTGCGCTGGGACGGTATGACCGTAACTGAATCGACCATCCTGACTCCACTTCCTGATAAAGATGTTTCTGTGATCCCCCAATCAATCGAAACACGTCCCATGCATCCTTTCATTCTTGATCAACCATCCAAAGAGAATGGCTACACGGTTACGGTTTATCTCAATGATATTCCGGGTGGTAGTGACTGGTGGGAATTCGATTTGTATTATATCCCCATACATCACCGAGAACTGGGATTAAATTTGGCTTGGGAAACAATTCATTGAAAAGAATGAAAGATCTCGACCATATAATTTGAGTACTCTTTTCTTTGAATATTGAGGTACACGGATGCAAAATACGTATACTTAATAATATAAATCTATTATAATAAGTATGTTATAAAATCTTATTTCATAGAGATTACTAAATTGATTACACCAGAAAAGGGCTTTCATGATGCTGAACAGTACAATCTATTCATTTTTTGTTGAGTCTTTCTCACATAATCGATCAGTTTAAGATTGATGTATTTTAGGGATATTCTCTAACAAGCCGAAATCCAGTATCACTACTTATAATATGAGGACTGTTGCAAGTCCGAAATGCTGATCGGTAATAGCCTGTATCGCTTCTATTAAACGGCCCACCACCTCGCTTAATTTTGTAAATACCTGTTTCAGGACCTTGAGGATCAACTTGATCTGATTGTGGATAATCTCCTGCCCAATAATCACTACACCATTCTTTAACATTTCCAATAATATCATAACATCCCCAAGCATTAGGCAGTTTTAAACCTACTTCATGTGTCATGTCATTTGAATTATTTGCATACCATGCATAATTACCAATCTCTGAAACATAAGATGCGTCTCCCCAGTAATAAGCTGTCGTACTCCCTGCTCTGCATGCATATTCCATTTCTGCTTCAGTTGGTAGACGAAATACTCCTAATCCTAAATTGTTTATATTCTCAAGAAATTGTTGAATATTATTCCATGATACTTGTTCAACTGGGTGATTAGGTTTACCTTTAAATTGTGAAGGATTCTCGCCTATTATGGCTTCCCACTGGGCTTGCGTCACTTCATATTTTCCGATATAAAAATCTTTTGATATTGTCACATTATGGACAGGGCCTTCATCATCTCCTCTACCTTCTTCATCATCAGGGCTCCCCATCATAAACGTACCAGCAGGTATTCTCACCATTTCAAGAGGTCTTGCTGCATATGGCATTCCAGGAAGATGGATCACTTTTCCTTCACTTGAATCATAACCAGCAAGTTTATTCGCGCTATTTGCGTTTTCTGTATACATTGCAAAGGGAACACTGGTAATTCGCTGTCTTGGCGTTAATTCATCTCCATCGTCTACAATTAATGCTATATAACGCTCTTCACCTATAAACAAATCAGGAGTAATAGGATTTACAGAACCTAGCAGTACTGCGAAATTCCCATCAAAAAGATTTACACTTTGTGTCTCTCTCCAAATAATTTCGCCACCTTCTTTAGAATCATAAAGCAGGAATTCTATTGTTGCATCGCTTATTGTTTTATTCGAATATTCTTGATTCGATAAGTATCCACGATAATTAATGAGATTTGGAACATCTGAATAAGCGGATAATGTGATGAAAATCAAAACTAATATTATTATTTTATACTTCAATGTTTTATCCTATTTCTCAATTTGTATGAGCAGCGCTTAGGAAGATTGCGCCGCTTTCGAAATCATATGAGCCTGTAAACGCAGGATATCCTTTTGGAGATCCATAAACATTCGTTATTCCATTTACACTCGTACCGTCATAATTAATTTTTATCAATCGGTATCTTGATTCTGGAGCAGGGAGACGCATTTCCATATTATATCCGGAGACGTCTATCAAGCATCCAGTACCGATGGCGTATTCTTTTCCATCTGGTTCACCATTCAGTTCTATTTGAGTTATCGATATGGCTCCCGATGGATTGATATCTTCTCTCAATACACTCAATACATTACGTTGCGGGCGCATAAAACCAGAGAGTTGATTATCCGTGAGAACTGGTTTGATTACAGTGATTAAGTTAATCGGCGCAGTATCCCGATCTGTGCCATGATTGCGGCTATTTCCTTGACTGGCGGCGATAATTTCTGATAAACCATCTCCATTGATATCCGCAACGCTTAGTGTTATTCCACCATCACCTCGGAATTTATCCACGAAGGCCGCATAGGGTATCCGCTTATCAATTGTACCATTAGGCTTTACTTTAATTGCATGAAAAATAGTTTGCGATGTTGGACTGTTCGTTTGGCCGACTAGAAGTTCATCTATACCGTCTTGATCAAGATCACCAGCCGCTAATGTAATGGCTCCATTGGCGTTATTTGTCTTTGCTCCTCCCGCTAATCCGTTAAATTGACCAACAACTTCCCATCCATTAGGAGCTGGATTGCCTGTATATTGGAATAATCGTATGAAACCATTTCCTCCAAAACCTTGACCTATTGCTATTTGTGGTAAATCTCCTTCGATGAAATGACCTACGGCTGTGAATAATTCGCCACCGGTATACATGGATATAGGAAATCCTTCAAAAGAGTGTCCGATAACACCCATTGTGATCCCATCTCGTACGACCACTATGTTCGGGTAGACAGCTTCACTCTGTACGGGTCCAAACGTCAAAACAAAATCATTTACGCCATCGTTATTGACATCTCCAGTGGATATATAGACGGCTCGCTCTAATCCACCACCAATGCGGCTTTCAAACGCTGGTGGCAATCCACGGAAGGAACGTAATATACTAGTCATTGGACCTTTTTCAGATTCAAAATTCCTTATGTTCACGTTTGTTTGACCACTGTAACCTTGGGTGATAGCAATTTCCTCAATTACAAATGGTTCGGTTGGGATTATTGGAGGAGTAATATCCAAGGTTTGCAACCTATCGACATAGAGTTTCAGCGGCCCGATAACGTAACCTCTGTATGCAGTGATTTTAGTATTCTCTACTATATCCTGGCCATTGTAGAGCACACGTAATTCATACTCTGTATCAAACAACAATGAATCTCGTTGAGGAATATCTTGTTCGGATTGTAAATCAACGTATACTCGGAAAGTTACATCGGTAGCAATGTCTCCAACTTCCGCCTTTACTGTCACAACATAGGCTCCATCACGTTCAAATTTTAATTCCAATTCTCCAGTGTTCACGATTGTAACATCAGAAATAATTAATTTCCCATAGATAAGCATGGGTGGTTCTGGAATAGCAGAGTAAGAATTGCAAATCTTAAACATTACTATGAATGATATAATTATCAAATAATATAATTCTCTAATAATCATATTAATATCTCCTGTTCCTTTAATATAGAAAACTGTTTACAGTTTATAAATCTTAAATAATAATTACAGTATTTAAAGATTTTATATTCAATCCAAATTAAACACTATTTATTTATAAATATTTAACTTATACAATTTTTTTTTCATGGAAATATAAATTCTATTTTGTTCTCACCAAAGTTCCTCCTTTTAGATTTCTACCTGCAATAGCATTCAAGTAACTTTTAGCACTATGAGCACTCGTATTTTTAATTTCCCCTATAGGCTCTACCTTTAAAGGTTGCGCACTCCAATTCCCTCCTACATAAGTTACGATATCTCTAAGCTTATCGGATTTTGTGGATATACCAAATATTGTAATTTCTTCTTGTATATAACCAGTGAAATTTGGAGTATTTTCTCCAACATTAGATGTTGGAGAACCAATTGCTATCCTGAATCCATTTTTCTGCAATGCTAAAAGTTGTTGTTTTACTTTTCCAGAAGATATTTCTAAAGCCCGATTAAAAATAATATTCCCCCAACTATGAGTCACAATTGCAATATTTTTATCCTTTAAAGACTTAAATCTTTCTAGAAATTGATTTGCCAATCTTGTTGTATCTTCACCTTTCGGTGTAATTTCCCAACCTCCATATGTATCTACGCCTCCCGATTTAGGATCCTTCCAGCCTCCCAAAAAGAAAATATTTCGTGATTTACCTGATTTATCTATAAATTGAAAATTATTTTCTGCATATTCCCTATTCGATTCTTCTTCGTCATTTCCTGATGGATCAATGTATTTGAGTGGATTATTTAACGTATAATGATACGTATTCAAATTTTGAGAGTTTAGAAGATATTTGTTTTGCAAATTTTCGGACTTCAACTTATCTACTGACATAAATCGACCAAACTTTGTCAATAAATATCTATCTTCAAAATTATAGACTCCACTTTCACTATCTTTTTCTTTTTGACTAAAGTTATAATTTCCAAGTTGCACAATGAATTCTGTTTTGTGGTTAGTTCGTTGGAAACCATATGGATAATTAAGGTTTTCCTCTATAACACTCCCATGAGCATCAGCAATGATGTTAGATGAGCCAAGGTGATCCTGATGATAATAGAGAATTTGTTGAGATTGTGGAGGAAATATGAGATCTTGTGCTTCTTGAGCATGAACATAAACGGCTTGATTCGGGTTGAAATAATCTGGGAGATCGGATACATACGAGAGAGCGCCTGAAATCAGAGTTCTCCAATATTGCTTTTTTGCATCGAAGAGTCCAATGTATTTAGGATTATAAGAAAATGCTTCTTTGAATAAAATTGCCTCTCTGCGTGTATATGGAACAAAAGTTCCATTAGCCGTTACAGGCCATTTTGCAGGATTGTTGTATGTACCTAAAATACTCAGATAGGAATCTTCATTGGCGAGTATCCATATCACCGTTCCAGCTGGCAGGTTATCACTGTGTGTTATTTCGATGAATACTTTTTTTATAACATCCCATCGGTATGCTGATTTGAGTGTATCATCCGTATCGATGTTAAGTTGCTCACGTAAATTGTATGTGTCAACAGCGAGGGATATCAGATTCCAACCTTTGTAAATACGTATACGCTGTACACGTTCTGAAGTTCGATCAATAGTACTTGTGATCCTAGCGACACGAGTATCCCCTTGAAAAACATATTTAACAGGTTGATCGTTCTCACGAATTTCGTAGTACTTGTTTGTATATAGAGTTGTAGTGGCAGGATCAATCTCTGCGTCCGCTCCTGATGTGTTCCATACTTTTTTAGCAATCCTTCGATCATTATAATCATAGACATACTCAGCCCGGATACCATCATTATCCACAGATACAAGCCGGTCTTTGTAATCCCAAACGCATCGCATACCATCAATATCGGTCATATTTCCATTTTGATCATAAGAAAACGTCCGATGAATTTCTCCATTTTCGGTTGATGTCAATGCATGAGGACCGGCAGATTCCAGAGTACGTCCAAAACGATTCCATGAACCGGAAGTAGCGCCATATGACATGTTACCGATATTCGTAATTGATTTTCCATTTTCTTCATGCTCAATATTCGATGTTTTGGAGAGCATGTTTCCAATACGATCGTAGCGATACTGAAGAGAACCATCATCACGATCAGCCTCATCAGGCAGGGCAAATGAATATCGCGCTTCAGTTAATCGATACAGATTGTCATACGTAAATATTTGTGTATTACGCAATACGTCTCCAGATGGATGGAGACTCCCTGGGCGCATGTCATCAATACGAGTGATATTACTAGCGCCATCAAACGTATAGCCATATGCGAGTATTGGTTGATCCGACTCATCATATCTAGCCGTTGTAAGAGAATTCATACGAAGGCGATTGTCATAGGAATAATAGGAAGAGACTTGATTCCCATACGCGCAATATTGTTTTTGTCCAATTGGAGTATATTCAATGTTCTGAATGATATAGGAAGAAGGCCCTCCCGTAATTTTGTCTAGCAAATTTCTTTCATTGTATTCATAGGTTACCCGATCTTCATCGGGATAAATTAATTCAATTACTCGATCCAACGCATCGTATGTCATCTCCATCTTAAAAGATATCATGCAATTATTTAATGGATCAGGGATACGCTTGACCGTCCATACAGCGCGACCACGTTCATCATAAGATAAGTGTTCTTCCCCGGATAAGTCTTCAATCCAACTAAGAAATCCATTTGTATATTTCCCAGCGCCAATTTGACAATTCCCCAGCGAAATCGATCCTACAGGTGTATCGTAGTTGTAAATTACATCGGGCCGGTTATTAGAAGAAAGAGGCTGTGATGAATCGTAAAAGCGGTTTTGGGAATATAGAGAACCTTCATCATGATAATCTTCGGTTAATAATCGATTGGCTCCATCGTAGGTATAAGTAATTCGCTGATTTTTTGCGTCCACTGTTTCAGTCAGGTTGGACGCGTCGTCATATCGGTAAAACATCAGTCCGCGGTCAGGATCATGCATAAATACTTTGCGCTTCATGGCGTCAAAGCGCATTATTTTCTCATTGTTTTGGCTATCCCGAATGTTAATTAAATTATCCAAAAGATCGTAAGTATATGTTGTCCGCCAAGAAACTGCTGTATCTCTGGTTGAGCCATCATCATTTAATTTAACAACCTCATCCACACCAATCAGTCGGCCCAGCCCATCTTCATAATACACCATAGGAGTCTGATAATGTGCGGACTTCGTATTTGTGTCTTCTTCATCATAGAGTTTTCTAACCAGAGGAAAATATTGAATTTCTGAGAACGTATCATCAGATTGGAAGGTTCGGAATTCACGCCCAGACGCATCATAGTACATTTTTGTCTGGGGCGCTTCTGTGAGTTTATAAAGGCTAGAATCACCATCAACAATATAGGTACAAATCCAATCCGATGCTGTAATATCTTCAAATACTAATCCGTTCTTACTATAAAAGGGTAAAAGGGAGATAAAGGGTTTACCTCGTTCATTGAAAATCACCGCTTGCTTAACAATGGAGCGATCTTCTTGTTCGTCCTCTTCCTTTGTTAATATTTCACGCCCCAAGCCATCAATAAAAGAACGTGAGATAAAATATCCTTCCGGATCGGGGGTGCCATACCTTTCATGCATACGTGTTTCAACCCTATTAATTATCACTTTTTCACCATTGGCCTTTGTATAACTATCCGCAAGGACATAATCATAAGCAATTGTGGGTTGATCATATGTATCCGCAGGATTACCTCCAGGTTTAATAATTTTTGTAATTCGAGAAAATTTATCATATGTATATTGACTGTGATTTTCGTTGAAATCCCAGGAATCTGTAATCATCCCAAATGCTAAATCATATGCCACTCGCATGACCAAGACATTGCTATCCCCTGTATAAATATATTCTTCAATTGGATAACTTTGTAAATGTGGATCATAACAGAGTCGGCGAAAATGACCTGCTAAATCATCAGGACTTCCACTGTCAATATTACATAGGGGATCAGCGATGGAAATTATATTTCCATATTGGTCATACTGATTCCTTGCTTCATTGATCCATTGATCAGCCTCATCTGTTATAGCTGTACCAGATGCGTCAACAACAGAAAAAAGATACGTATTATCATTAATATCTTCGGTCACTTGGAGAAAACGTGATTCAGGTTCAGGCAATGGTTCAGGAGGATTTGATGGATTCCAGGATCCAACCCATTTCCTTGAACGTGTTAAATTACCTATAGTCACATTCCCTAATGGTAATCCTATGAATTCCTGACCATCAAAGTAATTCTGTATCCACGAAATAATCTTAGGTAATGAAGAATTGTCTGAAATGATAGTTTTTACTGGAAGATTCCAGAATGCCGAATCCGGTGTAGCGGAAAACACCGTCCAACTTATTCGTTCGTCACTTCCATAATTCCGGTTTCCATACTGCACCCGTCCATAATTGGCTTCTTTGACCTTATTTCCATAATCATCGTATGCAAATTCTGATTCTAAAGTGACTGGATCAACGATTCCGCTTGGTTCTTCTTTTATAATTTGTGTTTGGTTGGTCAAAAATGGATATGTCACACCGGCTGGTATTAAAGGATCCACTGGAAGTGGATCGATTTGTAGAAGATTCCGTGTCTGCCAAAGGTTATGCTCTTCTTGAAAAACTTTTCCGTCTTCTGTTTTAACTATTGTTTTAAGGGGCTTTCCTTTGAGCGATTCGTTCTCAATTCCTAAATCAAATAGGTATTCGGTAACTAATGTTGGTTGAGATTCATCCCCCAAATCCCACTGTTCAGCACGAGCAAATCCTCTAAATTCTTTTTCCACACCATCATAATAACCGTTGTGATATCGCAATTCTGTCACATAATCATTACCAAGGCCATCTAAAATTGTTATACGGCTGATTACCGTAACGGGGTTGGGTATTGGGTATTGCCAAGGATTGTCATTACAAGCGTCTTCCGCTGCGTAATCTGTCGAAGATTTATATTCGATCAATACTGTTTTCCCGATTCCATTTTCAATTTTTGCTATAAGATTGGGAGTCGCCGATCCATTCAGTAATAATCCCAGATCAACTATTCTCAGCCGATTACCGTCACTCAAATTGGAATCCGCATAGATTAAATCCGTTGTGCCGTTCCCATTGATATCGGCCCAACGAACAGCCGACGTTTCGTTACTGTTATTTGCAGGCAAATCGGTGATAATATAACGGGAGGAAAAACCACGATTTCCGAGATTAATCCAAAACCAGATATCTTTACCTCTGGCTCTCTCGACCACGAGATCGGCTAAACCGTCACCAGTGATGTCACGCAAGGAAGCGCGTTCAATTTGTCCGCCTGGATAGTCTGTTAGATAACCGAAGCCGTCATCATGTCCATATCCATCATCAGGAGATAACGAAAAAACGACGCTATCCGCAAATTCCCCCCACCCCTTATTCAAACAACAGATTATTCGAGATGAATCAATCCGCGCAACATCCGTTAATCGATCGCCGTTCAGATCCGCAAATTGAAAGCCGGATTCCGAGAATTGAATACATTGATTATCATGGATGGCGCCTGTAGCGTATTGAACTTTAGCATATTGCTGCCATTGATTCTCTCCGGGACCTAAGTTGTACCAAATCTTATAACGCCCAGGAAGACTCTGAACAATGTCCATCCGTTTATCAAAATTAATATCAATGGTTTTAACGTTGTCGTTTCCGAAAGGCGCTGGAGGGATTTCTCCTTCCGTCGCCATCAATTCCCTTGGTCCCCATTCTTTTTTCCCAAAATTTCTGAAATATCGTGGATTCGGATCTTCGCTTGGATTGTAAACCAAGTCTGCCAATCCATCACCATCCATATCGGTTAAAGAAACTTCGTCGTTTTGAAGGTCAAGATTCCACGCGAGTCCACCGCTTTGACTACTGCCAACTTCGACTATATTGCTCCATTGAATTAATTGATTATTGTTTTCTGTAACGGTTCCTTCATTGAGATACGCGTAATGCCCTCCTCTAGCAATTCTTGTTTTCAAAATATCTGGCAAACCATCCGCGTTTATATCGATCAGATCGACAAGCGAATTATCCATCACATCCGATGGTTCATTTGAAACTGAAATGATCGATCCGGCTGCTGAAATCACATGTGAAGGTTCAAGCCGGTCATAGCCAAACACCGCTGGAGGAAGAGAACTAACACCATCCGCGCCAATCTGGGTGACGCTGCTTAAAAATGACCAATATTCATCTGTCTCGTATTTCAATTCGTATCGCCGAATCAACGCGTCTTGTATTCCATCCGTATTGATATCACTAATAAGATGGCCTTCCGGCGCCGATCCTTGTAAAGCCATATCGATTTGTGACAATCGTTTGCTATTGCGGATTAAAAAACCACTGCGGTAGTCATCCATTACGTCTGGACGATCTTCGTAGGTGAGTGTGATGACATAAAAAACCTGCCATGGTGGTTCACCGGGGCCGTATCTTATTTCTGAGAGATACTTTTGATTGTTCGAATTAGGATATTCGGTATAGCGGTATTCGATCGTATTGCCATTTGGATCGATTTGTTTTTCAAGCAACCATTGATATATCTGTTCACCATGATGAATATGCGCGGAAGGTGTTTGGCCATAAATACTCTTCGAACCATCTGGATGCCACGCTTCCCAATAACTATTATGATACCAATAGCGTACAAATTCTTGCTGATTTTCGGGGAAAAAATAGCCCTTCTCTGTTTGTACTAATTCTTCTCCACTTGGATTGAGAAAACGATCCCCATCAGTATATTGAGGGATTCCTTTTTCGCACTGTCGACGCAGTGATGGAATGGATAACGACCACCCGATCCCTAAGCAGCTGTTTCCAGAACCACCTTCATAATTGATTGATAAAGCAGGTGTATGCCCAGCGACGCCTTGTGGCATGTTGAGAGGGACATTGTAACTTGAAGTACCTGTATTCAGCTGCGGTTGGAAATCTGAGCCTAGCCCTTCGATAGAACCGGGCCCGGAAGGGATAGAAATAGCAGTTGGTGAGACGCCATTTTTATCCTTTCCGGCGGATAGGGCAATAATAGAAAACAACATAATCATCACAGCCGACAAAGTCAGCTGTTGAAATGACCGAACTAGTATAAAAAACAAAAGTGTCATCCGCTTCGATCTCGTTGCTTTCTTTAATCTATATGAGGAGAAATTATCAATACGCATACGTATCAAAATACAGTAAAATATCGGAGACACCTTCACCCGGAATAATATTATCAGGACTGCCAGAGCCGTATATAAAACGATCAAGTCCTGCATCACGGTTTGAAGATAGGCTTATCCCAGGAATAATAAATAACCATTCTGTATTCCAAACAGAACGTCCAATCAAACGAGATTCAGTTGTAATGTCAGACTGATTTATATATCCACTATCATGGTGGGCGAGAAAATCACCAAATCTGCGTATCTGCGCAAATTCAGAATTCTCAGAATCAAAATTATCCAATATAGGAAGCCAATTTGTATTATCAGTCAGATCATCTTCTGTTAGTTTATTAGGGAATGGTAGGATTTGCTCAAGAATGAACCATTTTCTTGGTTTTCCGACTCCTTGCCTTGTGGAAGTAGGCTTTCTCATGTAATCCGATCCAACTGGCACTAAATACACGCGAGGTGTATCCGGTAAGTTGGTATTATTGTAATTGCTGAACCAAGCGCCTACGGAACGTATTTTAGTCGTATACTTTGTCATTGAATAATAAACATCATTTGCCATTTCTGATAATTTTTCACCAAAAACATTTTGTCCGGGCATAATAGTAGTATCAAATGAAATGACAATCGCCGGTTCCTTTTCAGTTGAATCTTGTGTCCAGAATGGCTCGCAATAGCGTAAAAACAAATCATGATTTCTTAAATCATCTACCCGGCAAATGTCCAATTCTTTTTTCCAATTTTCATCCCCTTTCAATCCATCACTAATTCGAAAATGTCCTTTTCTTAGCGACCATCGATTTGTTTCGCTCTGCGGATTTTTAAATCCAAGTTCAGATTCCAGTTTTGTAGTAAAATTCTCATACATCCGAAACATAATATCACTGAGTCCACGTTTACCTTTTTGCGGTTGATTACCTGTTATCAATCCGATTGAACGTTCACGTACGATGCTGCTAAGAAATTCCTCTCCCGCTTGTGAATCCGTTTCGAGTAAGTTTGTTTCGTAGTCATACGCCTTAGCCGTCAGATATACATACCGGGCCGCAAGATCGAATTGAGCTCTATATTTTTGCAACGCATCATTTCGGAACACGCGAAAGGCCATATCTTTATAGCGATAACGGCTTACAAGTGAGGCGGTCTTCTGGCGGAATCGTTGCCGATCATCCAACAAACGGACACCATGTTGAATCGCAGCCTGATAACGCCCAGACGCTTGACGAATTGCCTCCTGAAGACCATAAATTTCCACTTCGAGAGTATTCAGAGATCCTAGCATCCGTTCCAAACTACTGATTTCACGTTCAGCTTGTTGTAACTTTTGGATTCGTGCAATTTCGATTTGACTTTGGCTATTTAACACTTGTTGTTGCTGTGAATAGCGAAGTTCCTTCATCGATTCGAAATCTGCGGATGTTCCAAAGGATTCAGCGATCACTGTTCCTTGCAGTCGCACCATAGATCGTAATGGAGCAAGAGGATCATTGCTAAATCCCAAGGAAGTAGGAATCGCTTCAGCAAGCGCATTGGCGATCGCCGTCGCCATTCGGCTTTGTAAGCGAAAATCAAGTTGCCGCTGCCTGGATGCGACGATCATACTATTCAAACTTTGCTGTTGTTGCAAATTCTTCAGTTGTATTTGAATCTCTTGATCAGAAGCATTGTAGAACGACTGCAATATCTGTGCTTGCGAATCAATATCATTCAGCAAATTGTCATATTCTAGTAACGCGCGATCGAGACGGAATTTGGCTTGCAAGAGATCACTCCGAGCAAGTTGGATTTCACCAGGCGCCTTACGTTTTAATCTAAAATCACCTGGTTTGATCAATCCATATCCAGGAACGATATTAAATGTGACAGGATTGGTTTTTTGTTGAACAATCGCACCACTATCATCGATAATGGGTTCTTCAAATGAGACTGTGAGCGGTTCTGATTTCAGTTGGTCTAAATCAATCCCTATTAAATCTTCTATATCGATATAATCATAGAAATAGAGATCGGGGCCGGGATAGTTAATTCCGTACATATTTTGTGTGATAGGATCGCGTGATTCGGGATACGGATATCCAAAGATTTCAATCAATCTATTATTAAAATCAGCTTCCCGTTCAGCGACTTCGTTTTGAAAATCTGTAACGCTTTCTTCCAATTTTCTCAAACGATTCGAAAGTTCTCCAGCAAAACCGAATACCGATGCGGCGTTATTAACGGCAAAGACTGCCCGTTCATAGATCTGCTCAAAGTGGGTAGATCCTTCATCGATTTTTTTGGGATCAATATCGAAAGGCACAACATTTTTTGCCAATCCCAATGGATTCAGGCCAGCATCCGCATTATCCAATTGTACTTGGATACTATCCGCATTACTGGCAATTTCTCTTAATTCCAAAACAGTTATTCGATCCACTTGCTTGACTGTGCCATCATGTTCGGGATCATCGTCATGCGCAGGCAGAAGAGAATTTGCAACGGCCCAGTCAAAATAAGCGCTCATAAAGGCGCGTCTTGACCAATCCGTCACGCCCCAATTGCGTGTTTTTTTATTCTCGACAATCCTATCCGCATCCAGTGGATCTGGATAACCTCGCCATTGTTGATCTGGATCTTCTGTATATTGTTCGCGATAGGTTAAATTGGTAATTTCTGCGCCTGTCTTCGCACGGGCTGCGGCTACACGCGCAAAACGGCGCTCGTGTTCAAAACTAACATCGAAATCATCCTCCCCAATTTCAACCTGTTCAATCCGATTTTGCCAAGTGAAATATCGATGCTTAAGAAGGTGATAATAATATTTAATGGCAGTTAAATAATGCCCCCATGCGTCGCCATGTCCTTGCGGGTACATCTCTTCCGCGTCGGATTGACTGATTTTTCCTGCGTCATCTTTTGTTAATTCTCCATCATTATCCAGATCTCGGATATTATAGTTATTAACATATGCGACTTGTCCATCTCCACCATAGAAATTATGAACCAGCCGATTATAGATATTTTCTTTACTTATAGTGAAACGATCATCCAATCCACGCAGCAATGCCATCTCTTCATCGATTAACGTTGGAACTATCCCTTGGAAACTAAAAATCGCATAAGCAGGAACAGTTACATCTATATCGATTTGCAACGTTGGATCTTGCGCATCCGCATAGGCTTCATTTCCAAGTAACATATAATAATCGACGAGTGTGCCAGCGATTAACATCAAAGCCTGATTTGCCGCGTCTACATCCGTATCAACATTTATCGTAAAACTCTTACCACGTTGCAATACCGCTTCATACAATTCAATCAAACCATAGCCATTTATAGTCTCACTATTACAGCTCAATGGCACACCACCTTTGTAAGGAGGACCTAGCTGTTGAATCATACTGACCTGCGTATTTACATCGTTTTTCCTAAAATTATTTAGAATCTGATCGAATGTATTTAAATTCTTTTTAACACGTTTCAGCCATCCTTCCGCCAATTTGGGCTCGGTCCATTTGCTTTCTGTTCCCGCAGGAAGCGCTTTTCCGTTGTCTTCAGGAGCGACACGCACCTTAACGCGGAAATAATTATCTGTTAATAACATCAATTTGTTTGGATTGTCTCGGCTAATGACAATTTCGTTAAGCCCTGAAATCCAGCCTATCCCATGTTCTTCATCATCATAATTACTCCATGGATTGCCTACTGGCGCCGGATAGTCTTCGGGTGTAAACCATAAATTGATGCTCTCTTCCGGTGTTGCGCTTTCCACTAATTCTTCAAAATCTTCCGGCATCGGCCCCATATGCCATTGCCACCAAAATTCTAGATCACTACAATCGCCTCCACAGTCACCGGTCCAGCGCAAGACAATCTGTTCATCAAACGGACAATCCGATGTAATGACCTGAACTTCCCCTTGAAAAGGTTCATCCATAATCCGGAAAACTTCGACACTGGGTTTTACTCCAGGATCAATTTTGGCAATTTCTGGATCTCCGTTATAGCCTAAAACGATATAACCCGTATCTATCGCATCACCCGTTGTTAAAGCGGCTCCCCAATTTGGTTGCCAACCTTCCAATTCTGAATCCACAGTAGCTGAAATGATCGAATAACCAGCTTGTTGGGTTAAGCCATAAAGTTCGAGAGCGGCAGCCCGTAAATTTATATGTTCTTCATTTTGCCCTTTGAAAACTTTTTCAATGATCTCCAAATCTTTTAAGGACATAATCCCAAGCATTTCTTTTACTGGTTTTTTATCTTCATCTTTTACACCACAAAAAGTCAAAATTCGATTTGTGTCATCATATCCGAATCGTTTTTTTAGATGCTCTGGGAGTTCATTAAAACGCTGAATCCAATCACTTGGTTTGTCTAATTGAGTATCCCCTATTGTTTCTTTAAAAGGAGCGATCAGTTTGGCGTTTGTTCCTTCATCATATACAATTTCTACTCGATATGTTCCACGTAAATCCTGCGTTTCTCCAAAATACAAGGGTGTATAAACACCTTCATCTTGCCGGTTATAGTTTTGTCCATCTGCAGGGATCGATGGCCATGCGACGTGATATCGAACGTCAATCGGATCACCTGTATTGTCATCTAACCATGCTACTGGACCTTGGCTATTGAAATCTTCGTAGAATTCTGCAGTGATCGTTTCACGCTCCGCTCCTTCTCCATATTCGATTGGATCTTCACCACCCTTAATAAACCAATTGCTCCCTCTTTTATCATTCCAAATAAACGCCGATGGAGTGAATTCATCCATTTTATACGTTTGAGTACGCGGGAATTTATCACTCTCCCCCCCTAAAGGTAGAACTGGTTTAACTGGTTGTCCAGCATACAAGTAGTAATCAAATGTACATGGATCAGTTTCTCCAACAGCGCATTCAAATCCAGGAACAGATTTAGAACCATCCCGCATTACTTTTACGACATCAAATTCCCATTCTTTTTCTCTCTCACCATCTTGAAATTTCACTAAAACATATGGCTCTGAGCGTTTATGGATTACGTTGATATCATCTCGAGCGGCAAAGAGTTTGTCAGTAACAAAAACAGCATGTTCTTCATTCGGATTATCACCAATTTCTTCACGTTCACCATCGATCGTGCCCAATTCATAGACATGCTTTCCTTCATATTTGGTATCGCTGTAGTCTTTTACAATATTTCCATCTCCATCTCTCATCCAAGCGCCCAATTGGTTCGAAATCATGATCACACGATTTGGTGTTTCAGGCCAATCGCAATTGTAAATGACCGGTTTAAATGGCCAGCATACATTTTTTGATTTTTCATACCACCAAATCTCGTTGGCGCCAGTGTTAACGGCAAAAATCGGTCCTCGTAACGAATTTCGATCATAAATTATGGGATCATAATTTGTCGCTGAATAGACGAGACCGTCATTACAGCTAAAATCATGACTTTCATCTACAATGCGATCACCAATGTCCCAATCAAGTACATATGGAAAATTAAAATTTAAATCATGATGATCTACAGTACGCACAATCTCAAATGAATATTCTATCCCTCCACTTTCCGCATTATTCTTATACATGAATGTCGACCAACCGGGCCCTCGAAATATATACTGCCCTGTTTCATTCGATTCACTCACATGATTTTCAAAGTCCTCAAAATCATTCAATCCTTCATCCGCCGCCCATTTAATCATCACTGATTCATGAGTGGACATATCCACTAATGGTTTTTCATCTGCCCATAGATTTATCTGAGGCTTTTCTGGTAATATACTTCGATACAATTTTCTCTCAGAATGCCAACAGACGTTCTGACTTTTTTTATACCAGTACACGACAATCGCATTATTTTTAGCCGTAGGAGATGGTTTTGTCGCGAATATTTTCCATTTAGTTGATCCAGCCTCATTTTGGTGCTGAAAAACATATTCATCTTTCCCGCTCGTAATTTCTGGTATACATTCTGTTGATGGATCAGTTGGGCTTGGTAAGAAACTTTCTGGTAACGATGGCAGTAGCTGATGACCAAGTTGAACAGATGCAGGGGTACCGTCGATTAATTCGCGTAAATGGATTATTTCCATCCCTGCCAGCATTCCAGCATCGTCACCGGTTTCAATATTGTAATCCAACACAACATACCCATCTTTATCCGCATGGATTTTCTTTTGGGCATCAACCCAAACATGGTTAGTTGTGGCCGATATGATCACTTGACTGTTTAAGCGGATATTCGCATTCACAGTAGGTGAGCCAGTCAATTGAGGCGTTAAATCGACTGGAGGAGCAGGATTATTTCTGTCGTCAGTTAAAAATAAATTTACTGTTGGTTTAGTGTGCGCTTCATCGATGATATATCTTCGTTTTATCAATCCCGTTGGAGATTCCCATTCTACCTCGAAACGTGTAGAAAAATCATTGGCATATAGCTGACCTCTGAATTCACCTGTATTTGGATCTTTGGATGCTTTCGGATGCCAATAAACAAATATAACCTTCTCTGGATCGGTTGCTTCTGTAATTTGATCAGAAGAAATCTTTGGTTTCCTGTCTTGATAGGCTTCAGTAGGATATGCGATTAAGTCACCAATACCAAGATAATTTGCCTCAAATACATCGCCGATTCCATTGTTGTTGGCGTCTTTTGGTATAGGGAATATCCCTTCAATTGGATCTCCCAACCATCCTTGCCCAACATAGTTATGAACCACACCATTTTCATCTCTCTTTGGTGGTTTCGTTGTATCCTCGACAAAGTATCCTCCACCAGCGGCAATATTTGCTGCTTTAGATCCATATGGATCTTGCGCTGATAGGGAAGAACAAAATATAATGGATACCATAAATCCACATAAAGTATAGGTTGTATAATGACTGGCCGATCGCTTCATTCTTTTGATCTCCATGCATTTATTTGGCTTGTTTGAGTTCTTCGATCTCTGATTTGAGTATTTCGATTTGTTGTTGTTGTTCTTTTATGGCTTCAATTAAGACAGGAACTAGATTTGAATAATCTATTGCTTTGTACCCATCTTCATTCGTTGTAACAATTTCCGGATAGACCTGCTCCACATCTTGTGCAATAAGACCTATTCTTCTGTTCTCATTAATCTGTGAATCACCATTTAAATTATTGATCCAATTAAATCGAACTCCATCGATCTTTTTTATATTTTCAATAGTATTTTCCAACGGATCAATATTGCATTTTAAACGCGCATCACTATTTTGATTAAAACTATTTGCATAAATACCCGTTGAATTAATTGTTGCCATTCTGCTGCCTTGGTTACCTGAAATTTCATTATTATTTTGACTTATCAATCCGCCTTTCATAAACCAAAAACTATTAGTGGATGTTGTAAAAGCGCCAGCTTGGGTTCCAACACCTATGTTAATATAATTTTTTTTTGAATATGTTATAATGCTGAATATTGGATCATCTAACCGATCACCGCCATTAAATATAAATTGAGTGTTATATTTTTCATCATAGACCTCGAAATTTTTTCGAGGTTGGTTTGTTCCTATCCCTACAAACCCATTTTCATTCGTTACTATTCCACCGACTTGCATCGCATAGGGAACACTTACAATCCGCTGTCGTGGTTTCAATTCCTCTGCGCCATTCACACTCACAGCCATATATCGGTTCGAGGCAGAAAAAACTTCCGCTGTTGCTGACAGCAGCACCGCGTAATTGCCGTCAAAAAGATTGACGTTAGGTTGCAACTGCTGCCAAATAGGCATGCCTCCGGTCTCGACATCATAAATTCGAAACTCAAGATTCACTGATTTCGATTGCCCGGCATACTCTTCTCCCGCGAGATGGCTGCGGTATTGGATTAAATCGGGCACTTCGGCAAAGGAAATTGTTGACGCCAAAAAAAATAAAATGACTATTAATTTTTTCATAATTTTATTCTTCCTGTTTATTGAGGTTTTTAATGATTTGTTGAAGTTGATCGATTCTTTTATTTTGCTCTTTCAATTCGTCGATTTGTTTTTGTTGTTCTTTGATGGCTTCGATTAAAACAGGTACAATTTTTATATAATCAACTGATTTAAATGAATCATCGGATGTATTCACTACTTCCGGGATGATCTTTTCAACATCTTGGGCAATCAATCCCAACTGCTTTCCTGAATCAAAATTCATTAGTGGAAATTCATCTTTTTTCCATTCATATTCAATCCCATTCAATTGTAAAATTTTTCTTAATGAATCGTCGATAAGATTGATATTTGTTTTCCATCTTGAATCACTATTCACGGATACATTTGTAGCGCGGATAATGCCTGCCACATCTAACGGGTAAGAGGGATCATAATTTCCAATACCAACACGAGATTGAGTCCTACCTGTATTAAATGTCATTAAATATGCTGGTCCCCAAGTTCCTCGTCTTATGATATGCAAAGGCCCATCTCCATACCATCGACCTCCTGGAGTTCCTTGGACAATATTCCATGATGTATGTTCAACAACTCTGTCTCGTATACCCAAACCAGTTAACGAAGCATTATCCCAATGATGAACATATTCGATATCTTCTTTATTATTAAATTTTTCAGCGTTATCTGCTGTTCCTGCCTGCATTGCATACGGTGTGCTAACAATCCGCTGTCGTGGTTTCAATTCCTCTGCGCCATTCACACTCACAGCCATATATCGGTTCGAGGCAGAAAAAACTTCCGCTGTTGCTGACAGCAGCACCGCGTAATTGCCGTCAAAAAGATTGACGTTAGGTTGCAACTGCTGCCAAATAGGCATGCCTCCGGTCTCGATATCATAAATTCGAAACTCAAGATTCACTGATTTCGATTGCCCGGCATACTCTTCTCCCGCGAGATATCCACGATAATTTATCAAATTAGGGACATCAGCATAAGATATATGTATCGTGAAAGCAATCATAAATAAATAACTTTTTCTCATTATATATCTCTCCCTTTTATATATCTTTATTATTGAATGTATAATTCACCAATATAATCATAACTTGATTCCATGAACTTAAATACATGGACTGGAGTAGAATTACTAATTTGAATATAAACTGTGCTCATATCCAAATCTTCAATTGTTTCAAGTATTGGATTGATATCTTTTGTCAATTTACGAAAAGAGTCGTTTTTAGTAGAACCACCTACTCTCCAAATATAAGTAACAATACCATTACGTATTTGAATTTGAATTCTAAATAAATTATATTTTTCATTTTCATATGAAAAATTTTGGACAGTAAGTCTTTGTCCGTCAAAACGAATCGTTGTTTCAGTATCCAATTCTAATGTAAAATGTAGTTTATGTTTACCTTCATTAAATATGAAAAAAACTTCGATGTGACTAGTAAATTGCTCAAATTGTAATTCCGTATATAAATATACCCCTTTATCATTTATCATATTATTCATGTTATATGAATTATAAGAAAATTGACGTGAAAATATTTCCGAAGGGATATGATAAAAAGGGTTGGATTCGAATGAACTTTGAGATTGAAAAGAATATGGGACACTTAAAATTTGTTGCCTGGGTTTTAATTCATCTCCCTGATCAATAGAAAGTCCTAAATAGCGATTATTTTCACTAAAAAGGTCCGGTGTTATCGGATTCACTGATCCGAGTAATACAGCAAAATTACCTTCGAATATATTTACTTCCTGTGTCTCCGACCAGATGAGAATACCAGTATCCACGTCGTCATATAATCGGAATTCGATTTCTACTGTCAAAGATTTACCTTCGTATTTTTCTCCAGAGAGATGTCCACGATAGTTAATCAATTGAGGAACATCAGCGAAACAAGAAAAATGTACAGAAAAAGAAATTATTAATAAAAAAATTTGTACGGCGTTTTTCATCACGATTCTCCTAGAATATTTTTACTGTCTCATTCCATCATTCAACACATCAATTTTAGAAACGCGATGAATGCGAAAATAACCTTGAACTTTTATCTTTTTGTTTCGAAGACCAGTAATAGCTTTTTTGGAGGGATCCGTTGGAATAATACCACTCAATTCCTCCGTGTAGATTCCAAAGAATTGTGTATCACCAGCGCCAGGCAACACAAAACCATCTCTCGGTTGAGATTCAAACGTGAGTGTAATATCTCGATGTATTGTCCAGTCGAATAGTGGATTTTCCGCTTGACCACCCTCTGGATAAGCATGTTGCGGATGATATTGATGATGAAATGGATTCAGTGGATCTGTATCTTCCAGATAAAAATCTGTTTTAAGAGTACTGCCATCTATACCAAATTCACCTGATAAGGCCATGATCGGTTCTTCAGGATTTCCGTTTTCATCACGAAGAGAAAACATGGCGGAACTGATCCGTCTGGCAAACGGTCGCCCATCACGCAATGTCGATGGAACAATATCTCCAGCATCAACATCTTGCCACAACGAAGCCGGAGCTGTCGGTGTCAAAAGAACATATCTCCCAGTCTCATCGCCACTAGCATTTCTCCATAATTGTGTAACTTCATTCAATAACCGAATCGTTCCTTCATCATCGACATGCAAAATTAACCGAAAATTGAATTCGGCGGGAGTTTCGGTTAAATCAGAATTCGGTTCATTAACATAATCTAATGCGACAGTACCGATCCATAGACCGGCATTAGGATTTGAATTGGAATTAGAATCTTGGCGAGATACGACTTTACCTGAAGTACTACTGCTGGTACTACTTCTTCCTTTGCTAACGACACCAATTTTTCTCATATAACCAGCGTTATCTTTGATTACCAAAACGCTTAGATAGAGCGCATCAGGATTGTTATTTGGCGCCATCTGCGTACGGTCTACAGACAATTGAAAGCGTTGTATTATCGATTCCTCAGGATTGAAATTCAGTACTGCTGGCAAATCGATATATGCTTTAGATTCTTTATTCCCTTGGGTGATTGATCCCAGATACTGCAATGGCGTGATACCGGCAAGAGGCGCTAGATTCTCTGTATTCTGTGGAACCGGCAGGGAGGGAATTGAAGAAACCGTAATCTGTCGCGCATCTATACCTTCCCGTTGAATTTCAATCGTATGCTCTACGAGAGAACTAGCATAATTCAATTCCGTCCCTTCTGTTAAATCAATACGAACTGGTCCTTGATAATCGGAAGCGCCGTGACAGTTTACCCAATACGCCTTTCCCGATTCGATGAGGTTGTTATTGGGAGATGATATTTTATGCCAAACTTGATCGTTTCCCAGCGTCCATACTTCCAATGGTTGATGCGCTGTTGAATTGCCAAACCACTGAGAAATCATTGGAGGATTGCTTTCATCAACATAAAATCCGACAAGATTCATTGACTCGGGATGCCATTTTTGTTGAACGAATTTTGGTTTTCCAACAATCGTCCATGTGAAAGCCTGATCGGCTTCAATTAAATACGGTGTACCAGCTTGCAAAGTAAATAGATTCGTTTCGAATGAATGATCAAATGCCGGAGGATAATAAACTCGCCATTTTGGAGTATCCGGCTCTAATTCATTTGGATCTTGTACAAATTGAACCGTAGTAAATCGTTGGTCATATGTCCATAAACTTCGAATAGGTTTATCGATAAACTGGTCCACACATTTACTTGGATAAGGTTCAATTTCAATAAAAATTGCATTCCAGCCTTTATTTACTTCGATAGTTTGCGAAGTCCATTGTGCATAGATTGGATTGGAACAAAAGAAAACTACGAAAAAAATAGTGCCGCATAGATGGAATAGTTTCATCTTTTTTTTCTCTCTTAAAATGTTGTTTTTATGTTTTTGGAGTGAAGACTATCTAATAAACCAAAAATAAATGATATTATCAAGTAGGAAATGCATATCTATAAAAAAAAATTGAAAATTAATCATTAATGAACATTATTAAATCATCGAATTTAAAAATACCTGATTTTGAAAATAATAGGAATATCTTATCAGTAGAAATTTGACAACTAAGTCTAGGCGGGTGTATATGATATTAAAGCATAGAAATTCTTCTATTCAACCTCATGTAACCGCGATCCTGAGCATCTTTTCAATATATGTACCCTTGTCTTCTTGCTGGAAGAACACATGTCTCTTTTCAAATTCTTCTTTCGTTAATCCACTGTCCCACCATCTCACTTCAGGTATACGGGTATTGGAAACAATGAAGGAATTTAGCGTGACCATTGGATCTTGTTCGCGGAGATCGTTTTCAATCGATTTAATTGTCTTGCAAAATGCGATCTTAGGATCATCAATGCCTTTCAGGTTACGTAATCCCTTTGGATCGATGAAGTTGATGTACTGCTTTTCATTAACAAGAAGCCAAAGAATGAAATCCGGATAGAAATTCCCGGCTTCGAAAAAACCGATTCCCTTGCCCCGAGACATATTCCTTAGTAAATAGAGTTCTTTCTCCTTAAAGAATTCCTTGTTCTGTGTGCAATACTGTTGTAGATCTAGAACGAAATCTCGTTCTCCTTCGTTTAAAGGAACGGGCTTCACCTCGATGACATCGCTATTCACATAGACTAATGGCTGGTAGAGATGCTGGCCGAAGAATATGGTGTGAAAACCTTGGAACATTTCCATCGGTTTGAGTTGGCCGCTCACAATGATCTTTTTGATCTCTTCCAGTTTTGTAACGATATCCTTTCGCGACTGGTCAATGAGGAAAAGGTAATCGTCGATAAAGTTACTATCGTCTTCCATCAAAGTCCTATACTCAAGATGATCATTCTCGAACTCGGCTTTGCGTATCTTGTAAAACCGGTCACAATATTTTCGAAGCAATGTAGACGCTATCTCTTGCCACTGACGCATTTGATCGAAGGACCGGGCTACCATCTCTTCTTGTGGGATGTAAAGAACATACCAGTCACAATCTGTGAGAAGTTTTGGTATCCCTGCCTTGCTCAAATTGAGGTTATACCAAGCCCGTTCGCTCTTGAATTGTTGAAGGTCGAAATACAACTCATCAATATCCATAAAAGCTAAATGGTTAGATGTGAACCAAGCCTCGTTGCGCAATGTTGAATCAAGCGCGCCTTGGCCTCGTACACTTGCTAACGCTTGGATTTTTGGATACCAATCTATGACAACACGGTTTTTCCTTATATACTCGTCCGGCGTGTCCAGCGTAGGCTTCGGTCCTTGTTTCTTGAAATCAATCCCTTCTTTCACGCGGATCGTCTTTAACGGTTTTTTCCCCAAGTTTTTGACTACCGGTAAAACGAATTCTATGCGCTCCTCATTGGTTGGAAGCCCCTCATCTTCTAGATATTCTTTGAATTGCCGCATATAATCGGCGTGAATACCAAACACATTCAGCGTCTCTAATCGTTCAATATCTTTTGGAGCATTTAAACCAACAATGCGATGGCTTCGCTTAAGGCTGAAATTCAAACCTTTCAGCCGAACTCCGCGTCCAAAAAGTTGGATAATTTGGGAGCCTTCTTTCTTACCGATGTTCATGAGTCCCATCGTACTCACCCGCCAACTCGACCATCCCTCGGAAAATTTTTTTGAGCCGATCAGTACGTTCAGTGTTGATTCATCCGAATTGACACGACGGAAAAGCGAATCTGAAAATTCGCTGTCTGTGACAGCCAAGTCTTCTGGATGCTCTTCGCAGAGTTTACATAGACCGGTTGGATCCCCTACGTTAATTAGTCCAAAAGGTTCGTTCTCCTCCCCGATATGTAAAGCGATCTCACCTTCGGTCTCACCGCCAGCTTTAAGCCGCCGTACATGCAACGCGCCGGGCGCTTGAGCATTGAAGAGCGTTCCTAAAATATCTCGGAACGCCGATTCCCCAGTAAGTCCCAGCTGACCGAGATAAGTGAATGCTCCTGTAAAAAGCTCGCGGCCTTTCGCGTCATGAAGACCCGATTGACCGCTAAGGAGCATGTCCAGATAACGGACACTCTCAGCGTTGTTTTTCACAAAGTGGGAAAGGAAAAGGAGAATATCGACAACATCAGAAACATCTTTCTGTCTTGGTTTCTTGGTGACGCTCCCGCCGACGAATATCCAAAGCGGTTTCTCGATCAGGAAGCGGCGCAGTTCCTCTTTCTTATCAATAAATAACCTTTGTTGCTGGTAGAATGCGAGGAGGCAGGCCGTCAGATACCGGCGGCGGTGTTCTTCGTTCGAGTCGTCCTCAAGATTGAGAATCCGGTATTCTTTGCCGTAACCATCACCGTAGAAATATTTGTAGGAATAATCAAAGAGAATGCATTTGGCGTATTCGTGGGCCAGGTTCTTATTTCCACTTGCCTTCATGGCTTGGCCGAATGTCGCGGAGTATTCGAAAGAAAATCCTTTATCACATAGACGATTGCGCATTTGCATCCAATGACCAACCTCTGTCCCGCTGCTTCCCCGGTGACCTTCATCCACCAGAACGAGATTGTTTCCTTCAAAAGCGTCGATGGATACGGTCTTCTCACCGGTGGTTTCTCTCAGTTTATGGACATCGATAATTTCAATGCCGCTCCCCGTGAACAGTCCTCCGGCATCCTTTTCGAAAAGAACCGCGTCCATCCCGGATAACCAGAACTCGTCTCGATGCTGAAGGCTTAATCCCTCATTTGGCGTTAGCAGGATAGTTCTATTGAGATCGTTTTCCCTCCCGTTCAGTTTCTGGTAAAACTGGTATTGCAGAATGTTGATATGCATAAGGAGCGTTTTGCCCGATCCGGTAGCGCTCCAAAAAGCGAATTTTTTCAAGTCTTCCAATTCGTATGGCTTGATCTGAACATCCGAGGGCAGGCCGGTGGCGAATAACTGGCCTAATGCATTCTGCTGATGTGTTTCACCATTGTTGAATTGTATCGCGTATGCGTTAAGGTCTGATAAAAGTTTCTCGGGATCTCGAAAATAGCGATCCAGGTAAATTTCCGTGAAGAGCAAACAGAGATACTGGAAATACTTAGGATACAGATTCTGTCCATCCGCGTTTCTTTTCTCGGTGATTTGTTTCCAGTGCCGGACGATGTTTTCATCGTATGCCAGAAGAATATCATTCGACAAGCCGGGACGTTCGAAGAGCAACTTTAAACATTGGTGGAAACGAGAAATGTTATCCTCGTTAAACCCTTCGTAAGCGGGATCGCGAATAAGTTTGCCCAGATCCTCGAAGGTGGCCGATCCGAATTGTTCAAGCATCCAGTTGGTTAATACTAAGCGATGTTCAAATTTGATTTTTTTAACCGCAGAGGACGCGGAGGAACGCCGAGTTGTTTTTTTAGAGGTCATAGGTTATTCACCATCCGCTTGATGCCATCCTTGAGCCGCGTGACGTTGAAGTTAATCAGTAATCCGATCTTCTTACCGCTAAGTTTCAAGTAGGAAAGCAGTTGGGCTTCGTGAACTGAGTTCAGCCTTTCCACTGCCTTCAGTTCAACGATAATTTGGCTTTCAACAAGCAGGTCCAGCCGATAGCCCAGATCGATTCTTACATTATCATAGATAACAGGCAAACCCACTTGCTGAGATACACTTAAGCCCCGTTTCTCCAATTCATATTTCAAACATGCTTCGTAAGCGCTTTCTAACAATCCCGGCCCCAGTGAAGAATGAACCTTCATTGCCGCATCCACAATCGCGCCACTGATTTTATTTAATTCCATTCTCTGCGCCCCTCTGCGTCCTCTGCGGTTAAACGTCTTTCACATCGAACATGAGCCGCTTAAATTCTTCTTCTATAAGCCGTACTTTATAACGCGGTTCCACCCCTTCCCTCTCCGGATCGAGTGGCACATTCATTAGGTTGTTGTCACCGTTGACGTAAATTACATCGAACTCAGAATCGAGTGTGTTGTATTGCTGTTTTTTGAAGAATTCATCCAGTTCCTCGTTGGATTTTAACTTTTGTATTTGTATTTTCTCTGCGCTCTCTGCGTCCTCTGCGGTTAAATCTCTTATCTTGCGCCAAATGACAAGAACCTTTTCCCCTTTTGGATTTTCGCCTTCGATTACTTGGTAGCCGCTGATCCTGTCAATATGCTTGACCTTCAATCCCAATAGCCAATTGAACGTCTCAACAAGGTCTACGTTTACAGGCTTTGTCTCCCCAACCGAACCTGTGCCGATAAGCAGTTTGTAATTCCATGGATCGTCAAAGTTGTCGATGTTGAGCAAGGTTTGGCTGCCACGGGATTCAACGTCAAGCATATATTTCAGCATGTAGGATTCCCGGAAATCGTCCGCCCGATCGAGGAGTGACGCCTGATCTCCAGTGCGGTCAAGCCGGATATTCGACAGCGCGTCTTCATAGGATTCCAGGCGGATATACTTGAACATGTGGCTGATGCCCTCACGCGAAACCGGTTTCCCGTCCTTCCAGTCTTTGGAATAGACGACCTTCTGGATGCGTGGTTTCAGGACGGCGTCGAAGTATTCTCCCATTTCCACGAGGATGTATCTACGGTTACATTCATCATTGCGATTCAAATCGATTATTGCTTGCCCTGTTGTCCCGGAACCAGCGAAGAAGTCAATAACTAAACATTGGGTATCTCCAGTCTGCTCTACAAGTTCTTTTACAAATCCAGTAGGTTTGGGAAAGTCTAAAACTCTCTTGGAAAACAAGTTATCTATTTCTGCAGTTCCATTCTTTGTGTATATGCCTTTTGCAATAAGTGAAGAATAACCCGTAAATTCACCTTTGAGTTCTGATAGAAATACCTTTCGACGTGGGCGTCCGCTTTCAGAATCTGGCCAAATAATCCTATTTTCTTCGATCAGTCTATCCATAGTAGTTCTGTCATATCGCCAACCAAGTTTAGGTTTTCCATAATTAATACACGTTTCTGGATTTACTAGATCGTAGTGACAATTCGGTCTTTGCTCCTCAGGTAAAATTCCCACCATGTTTGCGCTTGACCATGGTCCCCTAGGATCATTGTCTGGATTCTTATACAAATCTAACTTGCGCGGTTCACCTCTGACATTTTTTCCATAACATAGAACATATTCATGGTCGATAGAGGCCCCCGTAACATTCCGGTTATCTTTGTTCTGTCTGCTTTTCCATACGAATTGTCCAATAAACTTATCACCTATTAGTGAATCGGTTAAAGACCTAAATCTGTGTTGTTCGATATCATCAATACTCACGAGTAATAGACCGTCGGGAAGAAGTAGTTCAATTCCACTTATTAGCCTGTCGTTCATCATTGAAAGCCACGAGGCATGTTGATATCTGTCCTTATAGATAAATCCATCTCCACCTGTATTGTAAGGTGGATCAATATAAATACACTTTACATGATCTTGATAGCGTTCCAGCATCAGATTTAGCGCCTGAAAATTTTCAGAATGAAATAGCAAACCATCGCATTTATATTCGATGTCATCAAAACTCAAAAGCAACTTATCTTTGAATTCCTGATCAAAAAACTTAGTATCCAAAACCAAGAACGAGTTCGCCTCCAAGAACTCAACCGTAAGGGGCTCCGAGTACCCAGGTGTTGTGAGATCCTTCTTGATCTCGTCGATGGCGAAGAGTTGCGCCCATTCCTCCCGCTGGGCGTCGTTGGCGGCGATTTCGGGGTACATCTCCACCGGCACACGGTCGAGGGTAACGCAGTAGTTG